>JBBRLZ010000053.1:0-29226 GCA_038231095.1 Gemmatimonadales bacterium | reverse complement strand
GCCGACGTACACGGCCGCGCTCCGTTCAGTGCGCGCGTGCAGGCACTCTGCCGCCGCGCTCGCCGCACGGTGCATCAGGGTGTACGAATCTGGCAGCATCGCGATCGTCTGCTCGTCCAGATCGCGGGCGCCGTCCGCTGTCACAACTGCGATGCGCGTCACGCGTGCTCACTTGGTCTTGAAGATCGTAAAGCTTTGCTCGCGCGGAGGCGCGGGGAGCGCGGAGAACTGAAACGGCCCGACCACTCGCGCAGCACGACAGCGTTCGGGGTCTGACAGAAATTCGAGAGGCGTCAGTTGAAGACACACCACCCGCATCAGGCCCCAAGCGGAAGCGACAGGCGTGAGTCTGCCGTTCAGCGTCACGCATTGCGGCCGCGCTTGCAGTCCTCCGCGCTCCCCGCGTCTCCGCGCGAGCCGCTGTTGCGCGCCGAACGGAAGAGGCGTCAGCCCTGCGGCACGTTGCGCCACGGGTAGTTCTTTTCGAAGGCGAGACTGAAGTCGTATGCATCCGCAAAATCCTCCCGCTGGTCGTGCGGTTGCTTGATCAGCATGCCGAGGTCCACCAGCGCGAAGACGATGTCACCGAAGTGCGCCGATTCGCGGATGCCCCAGTGATCGAGCACCAGGCGTGACATCACGCCGTAGCGCTCGATCGCGAGGTCACGACAGGTCTCCGCCAGCTCACGGCCTGAGATGTGCCGACGCTCCCCGAGGCGCTGCTGACACTGCTCGAGTGCCGCCAGCACGAAGAGAAATGCGTGTTCATGGAACCGCGGTTCGCGCAAGCGAATCTGCTCCATGATGCCGTCCTTGAACGCCAACTCGGCCACGTCGCCCTACCTCACTGAAAAAGCAGACACGCGATCAGACTTCCGCGCCGACCGGCGCCGGATACAGCGGAAAACCCGAGGCAAGATCCTTCACGTCGGCGTGCACCGCGCGCAGGTTCGCCGCGTCGTCCGGCGCCTGCAGCACACGATCGATGAGGCTCGCGATGCGCACCATCTCCGCTTCCTTCATACCACGCGTCGTGACCGCCGGCGTACCGATGCGGATACCGCTCGTCACGAACGGCGAGCGTGTCTCCTTCGGCACCGTGTTTTTGTTCACCGTGATGCCCGCGTCGTTCAACGCGTTTTCGGCCAGCTTGCCGGTGAGCGTCTCGGAGCCGCGTGAGCGCAAATCCATCAGCATCAGGTGATTGTCGGTACCGCCGGACACGATCGAACCGCCGAGCGAGACCAGTTCCTTCGCGAGCGTCCGCGCGTTGCTCACGACCTGCTGACAGTACTCGGTGAACGCCGGCTGCAGCGCCTCGCGGAACGCGACGGCCTTGGCCGCGATCACATGCTCGAGCGGACCGCCCTGCGTGCCGGGGAACATCGCCTTGTCGATCGCCTTCGCATGCTGGGCCTTGCAGAGGATCAGGCCACCGCGCGGACCGCGCAGCGTTTTGTGCGTGGTGGTCGTGACGACATCGGCGAAGGGCACGGGATTCGGATAGACACCCGTCGCGGCAAGGCCGGCGAAATGGGCCATGTCCACCATGAAGATCGCACCGACTTCGTCCGCCGCATCACGGAACGCCTGGTAGTCGATTACCCGTGAGTACGCACTGTAGCCGGCGATCAACAGCTTCGGCTTCTCGGCACGCACCACATCACGCATCATCGCGTAATCGATGATGCCATCATCAGTTACGCCGTAGTGCTTCGCGTTGTAGTTGAGGCCCGAGAAGTTCACCGGCGAGCCGTGCGTGAGATGCCCGCCCTGCGACAGATCGAGTCCGACGATCGTGTCGCCCGGCTTCAGGAACGCGAGAAAGACCGCCGCGTTCGCGCTCGCACCAGAGTGCGGCTGCACGTTCGCGTGATCGGCGCCGAAGAGCTGCTTCACGCGATCGATCGCGAGTTGCTCGACCTTGTCCACGACCTCGCAGCCACCGTAGTAGCGCTTGCCCGGCAAGCCTTCGGCATACTTGTTCGTGAGCGGAGAGCCCATCGCTTCCATCACGGCGGGCGAGACGAAGTTCTCGCTCGCGATCAGCTCGATGCCGTCGTTCTGGCGCGCGATTTCCGCCTCGACAAGCGACGCGATTTCGGGATCGGCGGCGCGCAATGCGGCACCCGGCGGGCAACGATCCCAGTCATTCCACTGCTGCATCATGCGGTCCCCTCCCCTGCGGCCAGTTCGATCTTGGCGATCCGGCGTTCGTGCCGGCCGCCATCGAACGGCGTGTTGAGCCACTCTTCCATGATTCGCACCCCTTCCTCGTCGCTGATCAATCGCGCCGGCAGGACAAGAATGTTCGCATCGTTGTGTTCGCGCGAGAGCTTCGCGACTTCCGGCGTCCACGCCACGGCTGCCCGCACATGCGGCCACCGGTTGGCCGCGTAACTCATGCCGAGCCCCGTGCCGCAGAGCAGAATACCGCGACGGGCTTCACCGGACGACACCTCGCGGGCCACGGGATGGGCGAAGTCGGCGTAATCGGTCGAATCGGCGCTGTGCGTGCCCAGGTCCTCCACCTCGTAGCCAAGGGTCGCGAGCACCTTGGCGAGGTGCTCCTTCATCTCGAAGCCGGCGTGATCGGAGCCGATGGGAATGTGTTCTGCCATGGTCAGGCCTGGGACTTGTTGGGAAACGGAGGCCACGTGCGCACCATGCCGCGGACGGCCTGAATGCGGCGCTCTGCCAGTCGATCGGCCGCGACGTGGGGCGTCACGCCATCGGCCCGCGCAATATCGAACACTCCAAGGATAGTCTGGTAGATCTCATCCGCCTTCCGCAGGGACCGGGTGCGGTCCCAGCCAGCCAGCTCGCTGTAGACGTTGATCACGCCACCGGCGTTCACGACGTAGTCCGGCGCGTAGGTGATGCCCCGCTCCTCGAGCATGTCGCCATGGCGGTCCTCGAGCAGCTGGTTGTTCGCGGCGCCGACGACCAGCTCCACCCGCAGGCGCGGAATGGTCTCATCATTGAGGCCGCCACCGAGCGCGCACGGCGCCAGGATGTCGGCCGGGTGATCGAGGATTTCGTCCACCGACACCGCGCGGGCGCCCGTCTCCGACGCCACCCGCTTCACCCGCTCGGCGTCGATGTCGGCCACGATCAGCGTCGCGCCGACCGCTGCCAGCTCGCGGGCCAGATTGAAGCCGACGTTGCCACAGCCCTGAATGGCCACCGTCCGCCCACTCAGATCATCGGTGCCCCAGCGGAACTTCGACGTCCCCTGCATGGCCCGGAACACCCCCCGTGCCGTCACCGGCGACGGATCACCCGAGGCGCCCTGCAGGCCGGCGCAGTAGTTGGTCTCCATGTGGACGAAGTCCATGTCGATCGTGCTCGTCCCGACATCCTCGGCCGTCACATACCGGCCCCCGAGTGAATCCACGAAACGGCCGTGCGCGCGGAAAATCATTTCGCGATTCGTCACGCGATTGTCGCCGATGATCACGCTCTTGCCACCGCCGAGATTGAGGCCGGCGACGGCATTCTTGTATGTCATGCCGCGCGCCAGTCGCAAGGCATCGGTGATCGCTTCCTCATCCGACGCGTAGTGCCAGAATCGCGTGCCGCCGAGCGCGGGGCCAAGGGTCGTGTCGTGGATCGCAATGATGCCGCGGTAGCCACTGGACTCGTCGTGGCAGAGCACGAGCTGCTCGTGCCCGAACGTGGACATCGTATCGAAGAGCTTCATGTATGATGGAAAGGACAGGGACGCTGCACCATCGCAGCGCCGTGTCGTTCAGCTGCGGGGATAGAGTTCGCGGGCAATGACGATGCGCTGCACTTCCGACGTGCCTTCGTAGATCTCCGTGACCTTGGCGTCGCGAAAGAGCCGCTCCACCGGGTACTCGGTCACGTAGCCGTATCCACCGAAAATCTGGATGGCGTTGGTGGTCGTCCACATTGCGGTTTCACTGGCGAGCAGTTTGCACATCGCGCCGAACTGCGTGATGGTCTGTCCTGCGTCCTTGGCACGTGCGGTCGCATGCAGCAACGCGCGCGCCGCGGTGATCCGGCTCGCCATGTCGGCGAGCTTGAACTGCACCGCCTGAAAATCCTTGATCGCCTGACCGAACTGCTTCCGCTCCGCGGCGTATTCCCGCGCGGCCTCCGCTGCGGCCGTCGCAATACCGATCGCCTGCGCCGCGATACCGAGCCGACCATGATCGAGCGACTGCATGGCGTAGATGAACCCCATACCCTCAGCGCCGAGCATACGATCCGCCGGCACGCGCATCTCGTCGAAGTTGAGCATCACCGTCGGGCTCGCGCGGAGCCCGAGCTTGTCTTCCTTTTTGCCGATGCTGAATCCGGGCAGGTCCGGCGTGATGATGAACGTCGAGATGCCCTTGCTGCCCTTTCGCGCATCCGACGTGTCGGTGCGCGCCATCGCGAGGATCACGCCGGCATGCGTGCCGTGCGTGACCCAGCTCTTCGTGCCGGTGATGATCCAGTCGTCGCCATCACGAACCGCCTGTGCCGTCAGCGAACTCGCGTCACTGCCGCTGCCCGGCTCAGACAGCGCGAAGGCGCCAAGAATCTCGCCGCGTGCCATCGGTGGCAGCCAGCGCTGCTTCTGCGCCTCGGTGCCGTAATTCAGGATCATCTGTGTCGGCAATGAGTTGTGCACACTCATCATCACACCCACGGACGCGTCGTGCGTGGACATCTCCTCGAGCGCGATCAGGTACGTCAGCGCGTCGAGTCCGAGTCCGTCGTACTGCTCCGGAATGAGCATACCGAGGAGCCCCAGATCGCCGAGCTTCTTCACCAGTGATGGTTCGAAGTGGCTGTCGCGGTCCCACTGCGCCGTGAACGGCGTGACCTCCGCTGCAGCAAACTCACGCACGGTGCGCTGGATCTCGCGCTGTTCTTCCGTGAGCGGAAAGATCGATTCTGACGGATGCATGCTCAGGCGCTCGGGTAGGTGTACACACCGCGACCGGTCTTCTTGCCGAGCCAGCCGGCGTCGACGTACTTTCTGAGCAACGGGCACGCGCGGTATTTCGGATCACCGAGTCCTTTGTGAAGCACGTCGAGAATCGCGACGCAGGTATCGAGGCCGATGAAGTCGGCGAGCGTGAGCGGGCCCATCGGGTGATTCATGCCGAGCTTCATCACGGTGTCGATCGATTCCGCGGTGCCGACACCTTCCATCAGGCAGAAGAACGCCTCGTTGATCATCGGCATCAGAATGCGATTCGCGATGAAGCCGGGGAAGTCGTTCGCCTCGCACGGCGTCTTGCCGACCGCTTTCGCGAGGGCGACGGTACGCTCGGTGACCGCGTCGCTGGTGGCGATGCCGCGAATCACTTCGACGAGCTGCATGACCGGCACCGGATTCATGAAATGCATGCCGATCACGTCGGCCGGACGCCGGGTGCGCGCGCCGATCTGCGTGATCGAGATGGAGCTGGTGTTGCTCGCGAGGATCGCGCCTTTCGCCGCGATCGCATCGAGCTTCGAGAAGATGTCGAACTTGAGTGCGACGTTCTCCGTCGCCGCTTCGATGATCACCGTGCTGTCGGCCGCGGCCGCGAGCTCGGTGTTCGTCGTCAGGCGCGCGAGGGTGGCCGCCTGCGCGGCACCATCGAGGGTGCCCTTCTTCACCTGTCGCTCGAGATTCTTCGTCACCGTCGCCACGCCTTTGTCCAGCGCCGCAGCGGAGACGTCGATCATCGTGACGGGAAAGCCTGCCTGCGCGAAGACGTGAGCGATACCGTTGCCCATCTGTCCTGCGCCGATGACCGCGATGCGGTCGCTCATACTTCGTGCTCCTGGGGGTCGGACCGACCACCCGAATTCATGGAAACTTCCTGAGGCACACCGGGCAATGCCCCCGTGTACCGCCTGCGGCTCGCTGCCCACGACAATCCGGCGAACGCGCCGATCATTCCAACCGCTGCCACCACGCCCCCTTCTGGCCCCCACGCACCGCCCGACAGCCAATCGGGACCGGAATCGATCAACCGGTACCTCGGCGTGCCGAAGGGCAGACCACTCACTGCTGTATGGAAGCCGGCAGACATCGTCCAGTTCCATGCGAAGTGCGCAGCCCACGCCGCGGCCAGACTGCCGGTGACGATCCGCACGCCGGCAAGAAAAACTCCCGCCGCCATCACGTTCGCGATCGCGATCGGTGTCGCACCAGGATTGCCGAGGTGCAGCACCCCGAAGACGATGGACGTCACGCCCATCGCGACTGGCCAGCCCCACGCTCCTGCGAGCACCGCGAACGGATACCCGCGCATCAACAGCTCTTCCGTCAAGGCGGCCGGCGCCAATACGGCGACCGACAGCAGCAGCGCTCGCAGCGCCTCACCTGACGTATCGGGCACAAACGTCAGATCGCCAAGCGCAATCAGCACACCCGTCGGCGCCGCGATCGCGAGCGAGCCCGCCAGCGCGCCAAGCAGTAACCAACGCGGCTTCCACGCCTCGGGACCGAGTGCGACAGACTCCCATCCGTTGCGATCGATCGTGAAGCTCGCATAGCGCGTCGCGAACAACACGGCGCCACACTCGAGCGACGGGCGCATCCACGGCATAGCGGCGGCGGGCACGCCCATCGCAATCAGCGGCACCGCCACGTTCGACGCCGCGAGTCCGGCCAGCAGAAAGATCGCAATCCGCCAGCCGGCTCGCAGGCGATCCGGGGCGACGTACGCGATGCGGTCGAGCAGCGATTGGCTCACGTCGCAAACGACGGGTAGCGAGACGTGACGAACGCTGCGGGTCAGACCCGTTCGACGGACAGCGCGACGGCATCACCACCGCCGAGACAGAGCGTCGCCAGACCGGTGGCCACGTCGCGATCCATCATCGCGTGCAGCAGCGTCACGAGCACGCGCGCGCCGCTGGCGCCGATCGGATGACCGAGGGCAATCGCGCCACCGTTCACGTTGACGCGATCGAAATCCCAGCCCAGCCCACGACCGTCGGCAATCGACTGCGATGCGAACGCCTCGTTCGCTTCGATCAGGCCGTAGTCGCCGATCGTCGTGCCCTGCTTCTTCATCAGGTTCGTGACGGCGGTGATCGGCGCGAAGAACAACTCCTTCGGATCGACGGCACCCGTGGCGTATCCGGTGATCCGTGCGAGGATCGGCAGGCCGTGCGCGCGTGCCACGGCCTCACTGGTGACGACGAGTGCAGCCGCTCCGTCGTTCAGCGACGAGGCATTGCCAGCGGTCACCGAGAGTTCAGCGGCCGTCACTTCCTTCGGCGCGTCCTTTGAAAACGCGGGCCGGAGCGCTGACAGGGATTCGAAGGTGGTGTCGGCACGCGGACCTTCATCGGCGCTGACGACGGTCGCACCCTTGCGACCGGCGATGCTTACCGGCGCGATCTCTGTCGTGAACTTTCCGGCGGCCTGTGCGGCGATCGCCTTCCTGTGGCTGTCGGCGGCGAACTGATCCTGTTCGGCACGCGTCGCGCCGCCCTTCTGCGCGGTGTGCTCGGCGTGACCGCCCATGTGGCAGTGATAGGTGGCGCAGTAGAGGCCATCGCGGATCATGCCGTCGACGAGGTTCTGGTCGCCAATGCGGATGCCGCCGCGAATGCCGTACATGTAGTGCGGCGCGTTGGACATGCTTTCCTGACCGCCGGCGATGAGCACGGCGCGGTCGCCCGCCTTGATCGCCTGTGCCGCGAGCATGACGGCCTTGAGGCCCGACCCGCAGACCTTGTTGACGGCCAGCGCCGACGCGGTCACCGGGACACCGCCGAGCAGGGCGGCCTGACGGGCGGGCGCCTGTCCGGTGCCGGCCTGGAGGACGTGGCCCATGATCACTTCCTCGATCAGTTCAGCCGGCACGCCGCTGGCGGCGAGCGCGGCAGCGATCGCGTGTCCGCCGAGCTGCGGGGCGGTGAGAGCGCCGAGTCCGCCGAGGTATTTGCCGATTGGCGTACGACGCGCGGAAACGATGACGGGGGTGAGTTCAGCGGCGGGCATATGTGAAAACGGCGTGTGAGGCTGAGTCTGGTGCTGCCCAGACCTTTGGGCAGACTCGAAAGCTAGCCAGCGGACCATGCCCTTTGATGGCCGGCCCTCGGCCAGACAGGCGGCCTCGCGCGTTGGCGTTGGCGTTGGCGTTGCGTTTGTCGTTGCCTCGGTCCCCGCGCGAGCTGACCCTACCCCGTTCCCAGGGCACAGAACGACGTCGCGGCGCACCGGGAACCCGATGCGCCGCGACAGAAGTCACAAAAATCTCCGGACAACTAGAACCGGTAGTTCAACCGCGCATACGCGAAACGGCCGTTGATACCGAACGGCGCCGATGCCGGATACGGGAAGATGCCGTTGTTGTTGTTGAGGACGAGCGTCGCGTCGGGGTAGGTGTTGAACAGGTTGTCCGCACCAAACGTGAACTTCACGTTCTCCCGCAGGGCCAGACCGACGGACGCGTCGGTGATCCACTTCGCGCCGAACGTCTGGTCGTTGGCGGACGTCGTGCCGAATGACGACACTCGGCCGAAACGCTGCGCGCGCGCGCTGAGCGTGAACTTGCTGACCTCGTGCGTGGCGCTGAAGACGAAGTTGTTGCGCGGCTGACCGCGCTCGATGCGACCGCGTTCGACGCGTGAGAAGAGCGCATCGTTGAGCGCCGCAAGTGCGGGCGGCGTGACCTGCTTCTGCGCGGTGATCTTCGTGTCGTTCGTGCTGGCACCCGCCGTCAGGCGCAGAATGCCGTTGCGGCCGAAATTCAAGCCGTAGTTCGCGACCACATCGACGCCGGTCGTGCGCGTGTCGATGGCGTTCGTGAAGAAACGCCCGCCGCCGATGCCCGGCTGCCCGTTGGCAGCGAGGAAGTCACGGACCGCCGCCTGCGTCAGATTCTCCGACAGCACCACGCGATCGGCAATGTCGATCTTGTAGTAGTCCGCCGTGATGCTCAATGCCGGAATCGGCTGCATCGTGATACCGGCGCTGATGTTCTTGCTCTTCTCTGGCGTGAGCGGCTTCGCACCGAGCAGCTGCGCCGGAGCGCTCGACACCGGGAAGGTGCGGATCTCGAACGGAACGCCGTTGATGAAGTTGGTGGACGTTGCCGTGAAGTAACTCTGCTGCAGCGACGGCGCGCGGAAGCCGGTGGAATAGCCACCACGGAATGCGAACTCCGGTACCGGCGCAAACCGCGCCGTGATCTTGCCCGTCGCCTGGCTGCCGAAGTCGGTGTAGTTCTCGTAGCGCACCGCACCGCCGACCAGCAGCATCTTCGTCAGGTCGGATTCGACGTCGGCATACAGCGACGTGTTGCTGCGGGCCGCATTCGTTTCGTCGGTCGGACGGAATCCAGGGAATACCTGCGATCCGGCCGCCGCCACACGCGTCGTCGGCGCACCGTTCGCATCGAGCACCGGCACCTTGCCATCCTGCCACGATCCCGGCTCACCCTGCGTGATCTGGAACTGGTCGCGACGCCACTCGGCGCCGGCCGCCAGTCGCACCGGCAGATCACCGGCTTTCACTTCACGCGAGAGATCGAGGTTCGAGGTCGCCTCACTGAAGGTCAGCGTGCCCGCGTTGAACGCCCGCTTGCTGGCGTTGCCGAACGAGGCGTTGTTGGTGTTGCTGATGAAGAAGTTGTGCGAATTGCGGCCCAACGTCTGGCTCAGGTCCCACTTCCATCCGGCGACCGATCCCTTCACGCCGAAGGCGTTTGACGCATCCCAGAGCGTGCTGTTGATCAGCGGCAGGAAGCCATTCGGATACAGCGAGCGTACCGTGCGATCATCGTTCGGGCGACGCCAGAAGCCCGGCGCCGTCGCCTGTCGGCGACTCAGCGCACCGAAGCTGTAGAAATCCACGCCACCGCCCACCGCCGTTCCGGCGGAATACATACCGACCAGGTCACTCGTCTGCGCATCGCCGTAGGTGTTGTTGATGCGATTGATCGTCGCTTCGCGCGCGTCGCCGGCGAAGTACTGCAGGCGTGGATCCGCCAGCGACCGATCCGTCCGCTGACGATCGCGCACTTCGAGACCGGCGTGAAAGAAGGACCCGATACTGTTCGCGATACCCGCGTTGGCCGAGCTCTGCACGACACGCCCGTCACCGGACGCGGTGACGCCGGACTGCAGGTTCACCTCGCTCGGCGCCACGCTCTTGAGCACGATGTTGATCACGCCGGCGATGGCATCGGAGCCGTACTGCGCCGCCGCGCCATCGCGCAGAATTTCGATGTGATCGATCATGCTGGCCGGGATCGCATTCAGATCCACCGCCGACTGGCCACGACCGACGTTGCCGTTCACGTTGACCAGCGCTGCGGTATGACGGCGCTTGCCGTTCACGAGCACGAGCACCTGATCCGCGCCAAGCCCACGCAACGTCGCCGGGCGAACGGCGTCCGTGCCGTCGGAGATCGCGCTGCGCGGAAAGTTCACGCTCGGCGCGAGTGCCTGAATCATCTGCGCCGTTTCGGTGCGACCGGTCGCCTTCAGATCAAGCGCAGTGAACACATCCACCGGCACCGGAGACTTCGTCACGGTGCGCTCCCGCGCGCGCGTACCGGTGACGGCCACCGCTTCGAGATTGGTGGCCGTGCGTTCCAAACGCACGTCGCGCGTCAGCGTCTGGCCAGCGACGATCGTGATCGCCTGCGTCGAGCTGGCAAAACCGATCTGCCGCACACGCAGCGTGTACGCGCCTGCTCGCAGTGCGATCGCATAGCTGCCGTCAGCCTTGGTGATGGTGCCAAACGGCGTGCCGACGAGCTGCACGGTCGCACCGAGAATCGAAGCGCCACCATCGTTGCTCGTGACCTTGCCGACCACGCGCCCCACGCTTTGCGCGCACAGGGACGACGCCACAGAGAGCGACGCTGCAAGCACGAAGCTGACGCGGCGCCGAATCGAACTGGACAGTGACATGCGTTCACTCCACAGATAAGCCGGGTGACCTGAGGGCGCAGTGCCCTCCCCCGGCCGCTGTGCGCGGCTGCCGGCGCGTCGTCGCGTCATGGCAATGGGCCACCGGGGTCTCCTGCGAATGTATCACGCCTATCACAGGGGGGAACGCCGAGAGTATCGCGGCCGTCATCACGCCCGGGCTACGACGCGTTCAGCACCGCAAATTCGTCGGTGATGCCGGCTGACGACACGACGCGGTTGCGTCCGGTGGACTTGGCGCTCAAGAGTCGCGAATCCGCGCGATACACCAGCGCTTCGACGGTTTCCGCGCGATCCTCCGGCCAGGACGCGACTCCAATGCTCGCTGTGAGCACGGCCTTGCCGAGCTCGGTAGGGTCGTCCGTGAACAGGTCAGGCTGATGAGGCTGCTTCACGATGGGATGCGTATCCAGCTCCACTCGCACCTGACTCACCGCGCGGCGGATGCGCTCCATGCGCTCGGTCGCCTTCGCGCGATCCAGGCCAGGCAGCATCACGATCAGCTCCTCCCCACCATACCGCCCCACCACATCCTCGGCGCGGACCAGGCCCTTGATGGCACGTGACACGGATGCGAGCACCAAATCGCCGACCGCATGCCCGAACCGATCGTTGAACGACTTGAAGTAGTCCAGATCGATCATCGCGACGGCCAGCGATTCGCCGCTCTTCTGCGCGCGATCGAACGCCTCGCTCAAGCGTTCGTCGAAGTAGCCGCGGATCATCAGACCGGTGAGTCGGTCCCGGACGGAGAGCACGCGCAGCTGCTGCACACGCGATACGATCGTGAGGCTGATCACGGTTGCAACGCTGAGCATGACGAGTCGGCCGACCTGATCGTCGATGTCGAAGCGTCCGTACGAGGCATCCGCCCACGTCGGACTACTGGCGAGCGTCGCATTCGCCCACCAGATGATCGCGCCGTACTGCACGACGGCCGTGATACCCGTGAGTAGACAGATCCGTCGATCGTAGCGCAGGCAGGTGACGGCGAGGCAGAGGAAATACACCTCGAACACGACGCGCGAATTGACGGCGATCTGCGGGACGCCGAGCGCGACGAACGCGGCCAGCCCGGCGCTGACGAACGTGACGTCGAGCAGTGAGGCTGCGAAGCCGATCCACGATCGCACCGAGTCGCGATGCGTCAGCCAGAGAAAGAACACTCCGGCGAGCAGGCCGGCGGTGGAAATGCTGAGTCCGACCCAGTTCTGACGCAGCTCCGGGTGCGAAAGCACGGCGCGCACCGGCACGCCGAACAGCAGGAGCGCGGCACCGAGTCGGTACCGCGCGATGAGACGTTCTCCCTTGAATCCGGCATCACGGAGTGCCGGGTCGGTCACGCGCCAGAACCGCGACCAGGCCGACGAGCGTCTCTCCCCCGGACCGAGCGGCATCTCCGACCCCTGATCGTCGATGGCGGCAATGCCACGCAGCGGCGTCAGCCGATCAGAGACCCGGACGGTCGTCGAGGGAGTACTGGACGACATCAATCAACCAGCGGCAGCATCGGGAATCGAGGCGAGATCGGGGAGGGCGCGCGTCTTCACTTCATCGAGAATGCGCTGGAGGAACGCATCCAGAGCCAGTACCTCCTGCTTCTTGCCGTCGGCTCCGCGCGCCCGGACTGCGAGTGTTCCGTCGGCCGCCTCACGCTTTCCGACGACGGCGGTGTACGGAATTTTCATCAGCTCGCTTTCTCTGATCCGGTAATTCAAAGTTTCGTTCCGGTCGTCGCAAGTGGCCCGGATACCAGCGTCCCGCAGTTTCGCCACGGCCGCTCGTGCTTCGGCGGCGTAATCATCGACGATCGGCACCACGCGCACCTGCTCCGGCGCCAACCAGACCGGGAACGCCCCAGCGAAATGCTCGATCAGAATGCCCATGAACCGTTCGAACGATCCGCTGATGGCGCGGTGGATGACGACCGGACGATGCGACGTGTTGTCCTCGCCGGTGTAGGTCAGGTCAAAGCGCTCGGGGGCCGCGTAGTCGAGCTGAATGGTGCCCAGCTGCCATGCACGGCCGATCGAATCCATCACGTCGAAGTCGATCTTCGGCCCGTAGAAGGCACCGTCGCCGACCTTCAATTCATATGGTAGCCCGGTGCTTTCGAGTGCACCGCGCAGTGCCGCTTCCGCGCTGTCCCACATGTCATCACTGCCGATCCGCTGTTCCGGGCGCGTCGCGAACTTGAGACGCGCCGTCAGACCGAACGTGCGGTAATAGCCAAGAATCATATCCACCAGGCGATGCACTTCGTCGGCGATCTGATTCTCCATCAGGTAGATGTGACAATCGTCCTGCTGGAACTGTCGCACGCGTGTCAGGCCCGACAAAGCGCCCGACAACTCATTGCGGTGCAGCACATCGTACGTCGAGTAGCGCAGCGGCAGATCGCGATACGAATGCTTCTTCGAAGCGAACATCAGGTGGTGCGACGGGCAGTTCATGGGCTTCAACGACAGATCGTGCTCACCCGTCTCATTGTCGAGGACGAGGAACATGTTCTCGCGATACTTGCCCCAGTGTCCCGAGATCTCCCAGAGGCCCTTGTTGAACAGGAGCGGCGTCTTGATCTCCTTGTAGCCGTCGCGCTGCATCTCGCGCAGATACGTGTGCAGCGAGTTGATCATCGACGTGCCGCGTTCCGTCCAGAATGCGGCGCCCGGCGAAAACGGATGGAACATGAACAGATCGAGTTCCTTGCCGAGCTTGCGATGGTCGCGCTTCTTCGCTTCCTCGAGGCGGTGGAGATGCTGTTCGAGCTCGTCCTTCTTCCAGAACGCGGTGCCGTAGATGCGCTGCAGAGTCTGACGATTGGAATCGCCGCGCCAGTATGCCGCCGCCACGCTCTGCAGTTTGAAGTGCTTGAGCCAGCCGGTGTGCGGCACGTGCGGGCCGCGACAGAGATCGGTGAACGGGCCGTCGGTGTAGGTCGAAATGATCTCGTCCGGCCCGAGGTCGTCGATGCGTTCCAGCTTGAGCGGATCGTCGGTGAAGATGGCCTTCGCCTCGTCGCGCGACACTTCCGCACGCGTGAACGGCAGCTTCTCCGCCATCACCTTCTTCATCTCGGCTTCGAATGCGTCGAGATCGTCCGGGGTGAACGGCGTGGCGACTTCGAAGTCGTAGTAGAAGCCCTCGTCGATCGCCGGGCCGAAGCCGATGTGTGCGTCCGGTCGCAGCCGACGGACGGCCGTCGCGAGAATGTGCGCGGCCGAGTGCCGGAGCACCGGCAGGGACTCGACGTCCTTATCGGTGTAGACTCGGAATGCTCCGCTCGCGCGGAGCGGCGTGCGCAGGTCCTGCACCGCCCCATCCACGCTGACCGCGACGGCGGCGTTGAGCAGACGTTCACCGATGCTGGCGACGACTTCGGTCGGGAGCGTGCCGACGGGCACCTCACGGACGGCGCCATCAGGGAGGGTCAGGCGGAGCGGTGCGGACGCGATGTCAGGCATTCAGCATGGAGGGCGTGGCGAAGCGCACGCAGCCGCAGGATGCCGGCCGTCAGAGTCCTGCGCTTCACGGTCTCGGTCCCGCGGCGCACATCCTGCACGTCGCTCAGTCGGATCCGATGGGATATACTAAACACTAACCTCCTGCGAAAAAGCACATGCGCGTGATGCGTCGTCGAAATCGTTCTGAAGCATCGTCCACCAACCGGATTGGTGCGGTCGTCCTCGGCGCGCTCGCCGGGATGGCCGTGGGGATTCTGCTGGCCGATCGCGGCATGCTCTCGGGCCTCATGCGCCGACGCAAGAACCGCGGTGGTACGGAACCGGTACAACCGCGTCGCACGCCGCCTGCCGAGAATACTCGGCCGCTCAAGACGGAGCGCACATTGCGCCGCTCGATCAGCGATGAGGCGGAACTCGAGGCGCGCGTGCTCGAGACCTTCCGCAACGATCCGATCCTGGTCGATCGCCCCATCGACATCGGCGCGATCGGGACCGGCATCATCGAGCTCACGGGCTGGGTGGACCGGGCCGAAGAGGTTCGTCACGCGACGACGCTCACTCGTGGCACGATCGGTGTGACGACCGTGGTGAATCGCCTGCTGGTCAAGGGTGGGGCGCCCGCGTCCTGATCCCTGACCCGCGGGCGTCAGTACCGTCGTGTTGGGCGGCGCGAGAACACCGAGAGCACTGAGTGGCGTCATCTGCCGGCTTGGTCTGAGTCGCGACGTTCGGTGACGTCAAGGGGGGCGGGAGCGCACGGAGAACACGGAGTGGCGCAAGTCGCACCGTCCCGTGAAACGCGACCGCCTGACATGATTTTTGGATGGGTTCCACTTACCGGCGGCCCTCCGTGTTCTCCCGCCCCCCACGAAGTCACAAATGCCGGCAGGCGAGCCGTTCCCGGCATGTGACGGCGAAAGCGGGAGTGAAGCCGGAGGCGTTAGTTTCAGGGTTCTCATGACTACGACACCACCAAACGACACGGCACCAGACCCGGACGAGCTGCCGACGACCTATCGCGCCGCCGAGATCGAGGCCGCGCTGTATGCGCGCTGGCAGGCGGCCGCGACGGACGTCGCACACGCAGAGCGCGTGACGCGCTCGGGCGGGACTCGCGCGCCGTACACAATCGTGATGCCGCCGCCGAACGTGACCGCGATCCTGCACGTTGGGCATGGGCTCAATAACGCCGTGCAGGATGTGCTGATCCGCTGGCGCCGCATGGCGGGCGACGAAGCGCTCTGGGTGCCGGGCACCGACCACGCCGGCATCGCGACGCAAAACGTCGTGGAAAAGCAGCTCGCCGCCGAAGGCTCGTCGCGTCAGGCGCTCGGCCGCGAGGCATTCGTGGCCCGCACCGCGCAGTTCGTGGAGACCACGGGCGGGGAGATCCTGAATCAGCTGAAGGCCATCGGCTCCAGCGCCGACTGGTCGCGCACCGCATACACGCTTGCCGCCCCGCTCTCAACCGCGGTGACGGAAGCGTTCGTGCGCCTCTTCGAGGAAGGCCTGGTGTATCGCGGCCATCGCGTGATCCACTGGTGCCCACGTTGCATGACGTCGCTCAGCGATGAAGAGGCGGAGTTCGAGGAGACGCAGGGAGGCATGTACCACATCCGCTACACGCTCGCTGACGATCCGTCGCAGAGCATCGTGGTGGCCACCACGCGTCCGGAAACGCTGCTGGGTGATGTGGCCGTGGCCGTGAATCCGACCGACGAGCGCTATGCCGCGCTGGTCGGCAAGCTGCTCGTGCTGCCGATCAACGGCTTCCGCATCCCGGTCATTGCCGACGACTACACCGACGCTGAATTCGGCAGCGGCGCCGTCAAGATCACGCCGGCGCACGATCCGAACGACTTCGAAGTGGGCATGCGCCACACGCTCGATGCGCCGATCATCATGGACGCGGAAGCGCGCATGAACGGGCTCGGTGACGCGCTCAAGCGCGTGCCGGCGGAGCTGCGCGGCATCGATCGTTTCGAGGCGCGCGAACGCATCGTGAGCATGCTCCGCGACACCGGGGCGCTGGTGAAGATCGTGCAGCATCAGCACTCGGTGCGCCACTGCTACCGCTGCGGAACGGTGGTGGAGCCACGCCTCAGCGATCAGTGGTTCGTGAAGATGGCCCCGCTCGCGGCTCCCGCACTCGACGCGGTGCGGACCGGCCGCATTCGCATCATGCCGGAACGATGGGAAGCGGTCTACGTCAACTGGCTCGAAGGGATCCGCGACTGGAACATCTCGCGACAGCTCTGGTGGGGCCATCGCATCCCCGTGTACTACTGCGATGGGTGCGGAACGCCACCAATTGCGTCGCGCACCGCGATCACGACCTGTGCGCAGTGCGGCGGCACGCTGCGTCAGGACGAGGACGTGCTCGACACCTGGTTCTCGAGCTGGCTCTGGCCGATTTCGACACTCGGCTGGCCCAACGAAGCGTCGCCGGACCTGAAAGCGTTCTACCCGGGTGATGTGCTGGTGACGGCGCCGGAGATCCTGTTCTTCTGGGTCTCGCGGATGATCATGAGTGGCATGCACTTCATGGGCGACGTGCCGTACCACACTGTGTATCTGCACGGTACCGTGCGTGACATGCAGCATCGCAAGATGTCCAAGTCACTCGGCAATGGCATCGACCCGATGGACGTCGTGCGGCTCTACGGCGCGGATGCATTGCGCTGGACGATGATCGCCGGCATGGGCCTCGGTGTGGACGTGCTGCTCGATCCGACGGATCTCGAGAAGAGCTTCGCGCCTGGCCGCAACTTCCTGACAAAGCTCTGGAACATCGGTCGATTCCTGCTCACGAAGGTGGGCACGGAACCGGTGCAGCCATTGAGCGTGATTGCACCGGAATCGCTGACGATTGCCGACCGCTGGATTCTGGATCGCCTCGATGCGGCGATCGCCGAGTCGAACGCATCGCTCGGTCCGGTGCGTCCGGGAGCGAGCGGTAGGTGGACGGAGGCGGAACGGACGGCCGGCATGCGACTCGATGCGTATGCCGACACGGCGCGCCGGTTCGTCTGGAATGAGCTCGCGGACTGGTATCTCGAAACCGTGAAGCCGCGACTGGCGGCGGGCGGTGCGGATGCGGACGTCGCACGTGCGGTGCTGGTGCATACGTTCGACAATGCGCTGCGCCTGCTGCAGCCGATCATTCCATTCATCGCGGAGACGCTGTGGGCGAAGCTGCCGCCGCTGACCAATGGCGCGGCGCGCGGAGGTTCGTTCCTCTGCACATCGGCGTGGCCGGACGTGCGTGCGACACCCCTCGCCGGCGGCGACGATTTCGAGATTGGCCGCAAGTACGTTCTTGCCGGCCGACAGCTGCGCTCCGACAACAAGGTGAAGCCCTCGCAGCGTATCACGGTGGAGCTGCTTCCGACTGGCCCCGACGCGCGTGCCGTTCAGTCCCTGTCAGCGGTGATTGGTGATCTGGTGCGCGCTGATGTGACGGTGCTGCTCAACGGTGCGAGCACAACTGGTTCCGTCGGCGCGGTGACGGTCGTCGTGAGCGGCGGCGGCGAGATCATCGCACCGGTGTCGTCTTTCGGACAGGAGATTTCAGCGGCCGACACCGCAAAGGAATGCGCGCGCCTGAAGACTGAGCTCGATGCGACGCAGAAGATTCTTGCTGGCGTGCAGTCGAAACTTGGCAACGAATCGTTCACGTCACGGGCCAAGCCTGAAGTGGTCGACGGCGCACGTGCGCAGGAACGCGATCTGTCGCAGAAAGTGGACGCGCTCACGCGGAAGATCGAGGCACTGTGCGGCACGCGCTGACCGCGATTGTCGCATGCGCCGTGATCGCCGCCTGCGCGTCGCCCGGCACGCCGCCGGGTGGCCCGTCGGTGTCGGCGTTCCCGCGCGTGATCGCGACGCTGCCGGAGACGAGCGCCGTCAACGTCAAGCCAGGCAAGGTGTTGATCCGCTACGACGATGTGATCGGTGAACAGTCGAACGGCGCCGATCTCTCGAAGAGCGTGCTCATCTCGCCGTGGGATGGCGAGCCAAGCGTGGATTGGAAGCGCACCGGCATGGCAATCCGCGCACGGAAGGGCTGGCGCGTGAATACGGCGTACACGATCACGATTCTGCCAGGCATCGCCGACTTCAAAGGCAAGGCGAGCCCATTTGGCTATGTGATGCGCTTCAGCACCGGGCCGACGATTCCGAAGACGGCCATGCGCGGCGTCGCGTTCGACTGGGTGCAGGCGCGTCCGCTGCCGAGGACGACGATTCTCGCCATCGATGCGAAGGACACGACGCTCGTCTACCTCACCGTCGCCGACTCCACGGGTCGCTACGAACTCGGCGCGGTGCCGCCGGGCACCTATCTGATCCGCGCGATCGACGAGAAGCAGCCCAATCGCACGCTCGAACCGCGCGAATCGTGGGACAGTGCGACCGTCACACTGACGGACTCGACGCGCGCCGATCTGTATCTGTTCGTGCATGACACGATTGCCCCGCGCTTCAGCGAAATCCGCTCGACCGACAGCGTCACCATCTCGCTGATGCTCGACAAGCCACTGAAGCCCGGCGTCGCGATTCCTGTTGCGAATGTGCGTGTCGTCATGTCGGATTCGTCGGTCGTACCGGTGCTCAGCATCCGCACCGCCGAGGAGGAACGCGCGGAGCAGGCGCGGCTCGACAGTCTTGCACGCTTGACGGATACGACGAAGGTGAAGCCCGCCGATCCGAATGCGCCGCCGAAGCGTACGATCGATCCGACGCGCCGTCGCGATACCGTGGCGACGCTGCCGGCTCCGGTCGCCGCACGCAAGCCGCCCGCGACTGAATTGGTGCTCAAACTCGGCAGCCCCCTCGCGCCCGGTTCGACCTATCGCGTCAGTGTCACCGGCCTGCGAAACCTGCTCGGCTATGAAGGCAGTGCGTCGCGACTGCTGATCATTCCGAAGGCCACGCCGATCGACACGACGAAGACACCACGACCAGCGTCGCAGCGCCCCGGTGGGCCGCCGGGAAGGATGCCTCCGGGTACCGTGCCGCCACGCGATTCCACGAAGGGCGCGCCACCAGTCAAGCCGCCAACGCCACCCACTCGACCGCCCCGATGATGCACTTCACTGCTTGTCAGGCGTCCGCGTGAGCGCTCGCGCCGCCGTCTTTCTTGATCGTGACGGGACGATCATTCACGACCGTGAATATCTCTCCGATCCCGCACAGGTTCAGCTGATCGCCGATGCGCCGGAATCGCTCGCACGATTGAGTGCGGCGGGCCTGCTGCTGATCGTGATCACGAACCAATCCGGCATCGGGCGTGGCATGTTCGGCGAGGCAGAGTATCAGCGCGTCGCACAGCGTGTGGACGACCTGCTTGCTGCACACGGCGTCACGCTGACGGCGACGTATCACTGTCCTGACGCGCCGGACGTTCCGATTGACATGTCATGTCGCAAGCCGGGCGACAAGATGCATCTGCGCGCCGCGCTCGAGCACGGGCTGGATCTCAAGCGCTGCTTCTACGTCGGCGACAAGTGGCGCGATGTCGCACCAGCAGTGACGCACGAAGCCACCGGCATTCTGGTGCCGACGCCCGACACCCCGTTCCGCGATCTCGCGAAGGCGAAGGACGATGCGCTCGTCGCCACGACTTTGAGTGTCGCGGTCGATCGTATCCTGCGCACACACGCGCAGCGCGGCTGAGAGCGCACGACATGCCGACGCAACCGCGCACCCGTATCGCGGCCTTCGTCTCCGGAGGCGGCTCGAACTTCGTCGCAGTGCATGAGTATCAGCGCGCGCGCGGCGAGCAGGCAGCCGGTGAAGTGGCGCTGGTTGTGTCGAACAAGTCCGGCTGCAGCGCCCTTGCGCGCGCCATCGAGCGTGGCATCACGAGCGTCGTGCTCGTGAACGCGAGGGACGGCGACGCCTTGCTCGCACTGCTGCACGAGCATCGGATCGACGTGTTGGTCCTCGCCGGCTACCTCGCCCTCGTGCCGCCCGCCGTCACGCGTGCCTATCGCGGCAGGATCGTGAACGTGCACCCATCGCTGCTTCCGGCCTTCGGCGGCCAAGGTATGTACGGCAGGCATGTGCACAACGCCGTGCTGACGACCGGCGCCCGCATCAGTGGCGCCACCGTGCACTTCGTGGACGAGGTCTATGACCGCGGCGCCATCATCGCGCAGTGGCCAGTACCGGTCTTTGAAGAGGATTCACCCGAGACGCTCGCTGCCCGCGTGTTGCGCGTCGAACACGCCCTGCTCCCCCGCGTGGTCGAACTGCTCTGCGCTGAGTCCCTCGCGTTGGATGACGACGGCACCGTGCACGGTGCGTTCCTGACCGGCACGCAGTCGGATGTGTTCTCGCTGCTCGATGGCTCATCACTCGCCGCAGACCTGGACCGCGCCCTCGCCTCATGAGCCGTTAACACAGAAGAAAATGGCGCGCGATGAGAGAGCCCGCGGAAATGGCGCCCTCAGTGTTCTCCGTGTTCTCCCGCCCCCTACTGTCGTGTAGTTGCCCGCATTCCACGAAGAATCCACGCATACGAGCTGAGTGACATGCCCCGCGCACTATTGAGCGTTTCTGACAAATCCGGCCTCGTTGACTTCGCGCGTGAGTTGATCGCGCGACACTGGGAATTGATCTCCACCGGCGGCACCGCCAAGGCGCTGCGCGATGCAGGCCTCACCGTCGCCGACATCAGCGACGTCACGGGCTTCCCCGAGATGCTCGACGGCCGCGTGAAGACGCTCCATCCCGTCGTGCACGGCGGATTGCTCTACCGCCGCGATCTGCCGGAGCATGTGGCCGCGGTCGAAGCACACAACATCAAGCCCATCGACCTCGTCGTCGTGAACCTCTATCCGTTCCGACAGACGGCCGCGCGACCGGGCGTCCTCCCGCACGATGTCATCGAGCAGATCGATATCGGCGGCCCCTCGATGCTCCGTTCGGCCGCGAAGAACTTCAGTGCCGTGACGGTCGTCTGTGATCCGAGCGACTACAGTCGCGTGATCGTGGAATTGGATTCGAAGGATGAAGAAGGTGGCTTGATCCTGCGCCGCGATCTGGCCGCCAAGGTATTCGCGCACACCGCTGCGTATGACAGCGCGATCGCGGGCTGGCTGCAGCATCAGGTTGCACCGGACGATCCGTTCCCGGCCACGCTCCCACTCGCATTCGAGAAGGCGCAGGGCCTGCGCTATGGCGAGAATCCGGAACAGCGCGCCGCCTTTTATGTCGAACGTGCCGGTGCCGGTCTCGCGTCGCTGAAGCAGTTGGGTGGTAAGGAACTGAGCTTCAACAATCTGCTCGATGTCGATGGCGCACTGATGGCGATCGCGCCATTCGCCGAGCAGGTCGCCTGCGCGATCATCAAGCACACGACGCCGTGCGGGCTCGCGATCGGTGCGACACCGCTCGAGGCGTATCAGAAGGCACTCGCCTGCGACCCGACCTCGGCGTTCGGTGGTGTGGTCGCGTTCAGTGTACCGATCGACGACGCGACGGCGGAAGCGATGAGCACCCTTTTTCTCGAGTGCATCGTCGCTCCGGGCATCACGGACACCGCGGCTGAACTGCTCGGCAAGAAAAAAAACCTGCGCGTGTTGATCGGTTCGTTGCCCGCGGCTGATGCAGGCGGTATGGACATCAAGCGTGTGCGCGGCGGCGTGCTGCTCCAGGACCGCATGCATGTACCAACGGGCGATATCCCCTGGAAAGTCGTGACGAAGCGAGCACCGAGCGCCGAGGAACTGGTGGACCTGGCGTTCGCGTGGCGTGCCTCGGCGGCAGTGAAGTCCAACGCGATCGTGCTCACGAAGAGTGGTGCGACGATCGGTATCGGCGCCGGTCAGATGTCGCGCGTGGACGCCAGCTACCTCGCCAGCCACAAGGCGAAGCAGGCCGGCCACGACACCGCCGGCTCGGCGCTCGCCTCAGACGCCTTCTTTCCATTCCGTGACGGTGTGGACTACGCGGCAACCGCCGGGGTGACCGCGATTGTCCAACCCGGCGGTTCGGTGCGTGACGCCGAGGTGATCCAGGCGGCGGACGAACACGGCATTGCGATGGTCTTTACAGGGACTCGGTTGTTCCGACACTAGCTGGCTGCAGTGACTGCAACGGCTGCGCGCATGTCCGTCGAGGCAGAGGCCGGTCGCGGTCGGCAGTTTGCAGGTCCTGAGTAGAAGCTTCCGGCTGGCACTACCCCTGCCCCCCGGGGTAGGCGATTTTTGGTGGTTGTATCACGCAGCACCGACCTCTTCCAGCAGCTGATGGCCTCCTCTGCAGCCCCGATTTCGGCCGTCCGGTCCAGCACCGGCTCCTCGGCCGTCGTCCATACCGACCTCGACTACCGGCCGTCGTATCTGGCCGCGGGGATCGCCACGCTGGCGGTCTTCGTGCTCTACCTGATCACGCTTGCCCCTTCCACGGCGATGTGGGACGCCAGCGAGTACATCGCGGCCGCCTACGTGCTTGGCATTCCGCATCCGCCGGGCAACCCGTTCTTCGTGCTGATCGGCAATGTGTTCGCGCACCTGCCCATTCCCGGCGTGTCGGTGGCCGTGAAGCTGAACATGCTCGCGGCGCTGTCGAGCGCGATCGCAGCGGGAG
This sequence comes from Gemmatimonadales bacterium, assembly GCA_038231095.1. Lineage (GTDB taxonomy): Bacteria > Gemmatimonadota > Gemmatimonadetes > Gemmatimonadales > Gemmatimonadaceae > JACMLX01. Next base: position 6,262 of record JBBRLZ010000053.1, on the reverse strand, counting down.
CGTGGTTCCTGATCACGGAGCGCGTGCTCGTCAGCTGGTTGCCGCAGAAGTGGATGCGATTGACTGGTGCATCGGTTGCGACGCTGATCGGTGCGACGGCGTTCACAGTGTGGAATCAGAGTGTCGTGAACGAGAAGGTCTACACCGTGTCGCTGGCGATCTTTGCGATCGTGGCATGGCTCACGGTGACGTGGTGCGATGAGCCCGAAGGCAAGCGTGGCGACAAGCTCCTGATTCTGATCGCGTTCCTGCTCGGCCTTGGCTATGCGAACCACCCCGCAGGCATGTTGCCGGCGCCGGCCGTGGGACTCGCGATCCTGTTCCGCGCGCCGAAGACCGTTCTCAAGTGGAAGCTGATCCTCGCCTGCATTGCGGCGGTGATCCTCGGCCTGTCGCCGTTCGCGACACAGCCCATACGCGCAGCGCACTTCCCTGCCATCAACGAAGGTGAGCCGACGGCGTGCGCCAATGCCATCGCACTCGATTGCACCTTCAGCGCCGTGACATGGGAGCGCTTCAAGTACAACTTCGATCGCGGTCAGTACGGGAAGCCGAAGCTCACTGAGCGTCAGGCCCCGATCACGGCGCAGGTCGGGATGTGGTGGCTGTACTTCAAGTGGCAGTGGTTGCGCGATGCGCACAACGATCAGGCCGGCATGCAGAATGCGCTCGCCGTCGTGTTCCTCGGTCTGGGCCTGATTGGCGGCTGGGTGCACTACAAACGCGACCGACGAAGTTTTCTGTTTTTCGGTCCGCTGATCGGCACGCTCACCATTGGGCTGATCGTCTATTTGAATTTCAAGTACGGCTATTCGCAGGACCCTGAACTCGGCGACAGTGTCGTGCGCGAGGTCAGAGATCGCGACTATTTCTATCTGTGGAGCTTCAGCGCCTGGAGCGTCTGGGCCGGGCTCGGGCTGATCTATCTGTGGGAGACCGTCGCCGGCTTCATGGGCACGGAGACTATCGAGATGGGCAAGCAGCGCTTCAGCTCACCGAACCAGCGTGCGTGGCGCATCAGTGCGCCGGTGCTCGGTCTGGCGCTGATCCCGATGATCGGCAACTGGAGCCAGGCGAGTCGCGCCGGGCAGCGTGACACGCGCGACTTTGCGTACGACCTGCTCAACAGCGTCGAGCCGTACGGCATCCTGATCACTGTCGGCGACAACGACACCTTCCCGCTCTGGTATGCGCAGGAAGTCGAAGGCATCCGCAAGGACGTGCTGGTCGCCAACACCAGCTTGATGAACACGGATTGGTACACGCGTCAGATGATCCGTCGTCCGATCTACGACTACGATGCGGCGAAGGGCCCGGCGTTGTACAGGAACGGCACGTGGGTGAAGCCGACGACGAAGCCGTTGAACCTGACGCTCGCGCAGGCCGACAGTGTGCCGCTGTACGTGCAGCTCGACTCGGCGATGGTGTTCACACACCAGAGCCTGCAGGCGATCATCGATCCGAAGAACCTGAGCCAGGGTGTGCTCGAGCGCGCCGACATCCTGACGCTGTACATGATCCGTGACAATTGGGGCAAGCGCTCGATGTATTTCTCGCGCACCTCCGGCGGTTACGGCATGAGCCTCGGCCTCGGTCAGTACCTGCTCACGCAAGGGCTTGCGCGCAAACTGCTCCCAAATCCCCCGGGCGTGAGTGCGGACACGGTGGCGATTCAGGGCGAAGGCTTCGTGGATGTGAAGCGCAGTCTGGCGCTGTGGAACACGGTGTTCGTCGGCCAGAAGTCGATCATCGCGCGCGGCGACTGGGTGGACAAGCCGTCGGCGGGTATTCCGGCGCTGTACGTGAGCGCGGGGATCGTGCTGTCGGATGCGTTGCGGGCAACCGGGAAGACAGCGGATGCGCAGGCGGTGGTGATGACGGCGAAGAACATCGCGGCGGCGAGCCGGACGCTGAATTGGTTTGGTGGGGAGGCGGGGATTCTGGGGCAGCCGCAGGGAGCGGGCGCGGGGGCGGGTGCCGCCGATACCGGTGTGCCGACGGCGATTCCGTTGGGGACGTCCAGTGCTGCGCCGGCTCCGGCCGCAGCTCCCGCCGGGAAGGCAAAGAAGTAGGCGCTCTTTCTCGAAGAGGTTCGCATCGCGGGATTCCGCCTGCTGGCAGAAGGTTGCTGGCAGGCGGTTTCTGTTTTTCCGCTCGTCGCACACTTCGGATCGTCGCGCCGTGAATGCGCAGCGCAGTGGTTTGCCATGCATCCAATCCGGATGAACTCGCAGTGTGCGATGCGCTGGAGGCCATTGGAACGCCGCGACCTACGGGAATCAGGCAGGAGGAAGCGGCGGAGGGGACGCGCCGTTCGTCGCCGGTGATATTCGACGGACGTCTCTTTACAATGCGGGACATAGGGTTCCTTTCCGCCCAATTTGCGTGAGCTGACCGACTCGAGGTGCCGCAGATGGAACTACAATGCTCAGTGTGTCTGTTGCGGCCATTGGTCGCCAGTGACGCGCCAGCTCTGGCGCGACATGCAGATGATCGAGAAATCTGGCTCAACCTGCGCGACCGATTTCCGCATCCGTACAGCGTGTCCGATGCGGATGTGTACATCTCTTCAGTCGCGGCGCGGGCGACGCAGGTCAGCTTCGGGATCGACGTTGCTGGTGAGGCGGTCGGCACCGTGTCGTTGATGCTTGGCGAAGACATTGCGCGGCGGACCGCAGAAATCGGCTACTGGCTCGGGCGGGCGCACTGGGGGCGCGGGATCACGACCGCTGCGGTCCGCGCCGTGACGACATACGCGTTTGCGACGCTGGCGCTCGATCGCGTGTTTGCGATGCCGTTCGCGGAGAATCGAGCGTCCCTCCGGGTGCTGGAACGAGCGGGATATCGTTGTGAGGGCCGGATGCGCCATAGTGCCCTGAAGGCAGGCGTCGTCCGTGATCAGTGGCTTTATGCGCGAATACGCGACGATGCCGACGCAGTGCCTGAATGATCGGGAGCCTCCTCGAGGCTGTGGTCAGGCAGGATGCTTCATACGTTCGCTCGCTCTGAATTATTCAATCGCGTTCGTCGAACCCGCTGCGCAGGATACTGTTCACGAGACCACGCCGCAGCATGTAGCGCCTGGCGGAAATTGCGGTAGAATCTGTCTGCGGCCGATTCAGTGTAACAATGTTGGCGCCTCCGACGTGGCCGTTGGAGTCAGCGCCATTCCGTCTGCTTCGACAGCGAGCGCTGGAAGTACTCCTTCAATTCATGGAGACAGATCGTGCGACCCAGCAACGAGCTCTTTCAATCGATCACCAACGGCAGTCGACACGTGCAGCGCGTCTGCGGGGCGAGCGGGCTGACGCAACAGGCCATTCTAGGCAAGATCCGGAACCTCACGAGTCTCATCGCATCGCTCGATCAGAGCATACGAGAAGCGGAGCGGGCGGAAAGCGACGAGCAGACGTTCGGTCGGATCATCACAGTCCTCGAACTCGTCGTCGTGGGTTGCAACCTGTTCATGGAGATTGCCGAGGCTGCGGGGCCAGCGGGTAAGATCATCAAAGTCATCTATGCGCAGAAAGACACGCTGGCAGATGCAACGGTCGGTAAGTTCGACGCCGCGATGGTGACGACGCGCGCGCTCGACGGGGCGGCAGAATTCGTTCCGGGCGTCGGACAGCCCCTCCTTCGAATGGGCACCAGAACGGCCAACGCAGGGATTGAGGCCGCGCGAAATGAGATGACGACCAGGAAGATCGCGCAATACGGTCTTGCCAAGAATGCAGAGTTGTTGGCGTGGGCTCTCGAGACTGAGGGTAAGTCGAAGGGCGCCAGGGTCGTGACACGCGGCATGGCAGTCATCAATGCCAGCATCAGCGTTCTCGAGATGTTCGAGACAGCGAAGGAGCCCAGCGGAATTGCAAGCGCCAACCGCACCGCAATCGAAATGAGTCGGCGCATGAAACGTGATCTCGTGTTACTCAATGCTGATCTTGAAGCCTGTGGCGAATTGCTCGCATAGGCCGTCGCTCCAGCCCGGAAGGCGCTGACGTCGGCCATGTTCTTCGAAGGATTCAGCAGTGCGGAGGACCGGATGCTGGCAAGCGCGTTGCCGGCAGGCGGATGTCACCTCTGTCCGTGACGCCCCCGACTGCGCCGGGACGCACCGCAGCTTCGTGGAAATCAGTCCTTTGACGCGCAACTCACCGCAGGCGCAATCGGAGCTTACGTGCCATCAGGACGCAATCTGTTACTGTGCGGCGCGCTGCTCACGGCTGTGCTGTCCGTGCTTCACATCGCGATCATCGTCGGCGGCCCGGCTTTGTACCGGTTCTTCGGCGCAGGCGATCGGATGGCACGACTTGCCGCACGAGGGTCGCCGATCCCTGCCGTGATGACCAGCGGCATCGCCTGCGCCATTGCAATTTCATCGGCGTACGCTGTCTCGGGAGCAGGACTCATCCCACAGCTTCCGCTGCTGCGCCCTGTACTCGTGTTGAGCGCCGTCGTGTTCCTGATCCGCGGAGTCGGCGGAATTCCGGTCGTGCTGCTGGTCGGCGGTCCGTATGCGCGCGAGCTGCCGTCGCGGCCGACCTTCATGGCAGTCACATCGCTCGTGAGCGGTGCGATCGGCGCTTGTTATGCGCTCGGTGTTGATCAGCTGGGTCGCGCCGCTGCGGTGCGTTGAGTCGACGTCCGGCCAGCGCGTTCCGTTGAGGCAAGTGAAATGACGACTATCCCCGCGGACTCCCATCCCGTCGCCGCTTCGGCGACAACGGCCGCACTTCGACGATGAATTGCAGCGTATGCGGCGGCGTATCGACCATCTGCCGCACCGCACTCGCCACATCCTCGGGCGTGCACATCCAGCTCGTATCCGTGCCCACCGGAAACAGCGTCGTCTCGACACTACCCGGCATCACGATACTCACCTTGACGCCCGCATCGCGCACTTCGAGCATCAGCGATTCACAGAAGCCCATTACGAAATGCTTTGTGCCGGCATAGCAGGTGCCGTTGACGAATGTGTTGCGGCCGGCGGTGGACCCGATCGTGATCACGTGACCACGGTTCCGCTCGACCATACCCGGAAGCACTGCACGCGTGACGTGATAGAGCGCGTTGATGTTCACATCGATCATCCGGTGCCATTCCGCTGGCGTGAGTGATAAGAACGACTTCAACCTCGCGACGCCAGCGTTATTGACCAGAACATCGACCTGCACACCACTCAGAGCGGCACTGACAGCCGCAGGATTCGCGACATCGAACGGGATGGTTCGCACGGCGGCGCCAAGTGCGGTAGCGTCAGCGGCGACGGTCAGCAGCGCCTCGGTCGAACGGGCGGTGAGCACGAGGTCGTGCGTGGGTGCCAGCGCGAGTGCGATGGCGCGACCGATGCCGCGGGAGGCACCGGTGACGAGAGCAGATGGGCGGGATGTCATGCTGGATTGTAATGCGGACCGCCACGGGGAGGTTTCAGCGGCCGAGCTGTTGTGACGACACTTCCACGGCCTTCGTCTCCCGCTGAGGTCCCTTTCCCCTGTCACCCTGGCGATGAAGCCCAGCAAGCCGTTCCTGTTCCTCCTCGCGATCGTCGCGGTCGCGGGCTTCGTGATTGTCGCGACGCCGCCGGCGAAGCCGGTGCAGGCGCAGGACACGATGCCGATGTCCACGAAACTGACTCCGGCGATGATCGACTACTTCGCGCTCGATGTCGCGTACGAGCGTCCCTCGATCGCGACGCTCGTATCGTGTCAGGCGGTGGCGCAGTGCGGCGCAAGCGACAGTTCGCGCGTGCGCTTCCTGGATGCCGACGGCCGCGCAGTGGCCGCGTATGTCGAGACACCGGCGACGACAATCGAGCAGGTGCGGCGGCAGCGCACCGCGACCGCGACAGGGGCCGACGAGGAGCGCACATCGGTACGCCGGTACGTGAAGGACGTGCAGGGTCGCATCGTGATGCAGGGCACCGACTCCATCGTCACGGTCACGCACGCGACATCGGCCGCCGACGGATCGCGAGTGACGCGCGTGCGTCACTACAGCGACGTGCGGTACCTGATCACAGACCCGACGTATCAGTATCCGATCACCGGCCTCGTCTCGCTCGAACTCTCCGATGTCGTCGGGCCGACACCGCGCGTAACACCGCCACTGATCCAGCACGCAGCCGTGAGCTATGATGGCACGGCGTACGCGCGTATCATCACGTCGAGCGCCCTGACACATCGCGTCAATCTGCGGGCGCGGCTGCTCGAGACCACGATGCCCGCGCGGTAGCGTCTACGCGGTAGCGTCTACGCGGTAGCGT
>JBBRLZ010000052.1:0-30543 GCA_038231095.1 Gemmatimonadales bacterium | reverse complement strand
CGGGCAAGAAGGCGCAGACAGACGGCTCCCCCCATGAACAGCGTCGCGTCGAGGAGGAGGACCGACCAGGGGACTGCGGTGCCAGTGACTGCGGCTAACGCACGTCCGGCGACGACCGTGAGGAGCGTCGTGGTGATACCGCTGTAGACGAGCAGGACGGCTTCACGGACGCTCGCGTACCGCCAAGCCTGTGAATATGCGCCGGTGGCGAAGAACACCGTGACACGCAGCGCGCAGGCCAGAAAGAGGTAGCGTGCCACCACCGCGTCGTACGGTGAGGGTAGCGGCCAGACTTCGAAGCGTGCTACGAACGCCAGCAAGGTGGCGAAAAGACTGATCGTCACGTCGGCCGCGACCAGGACACGCGTCCGGCCGGTTGTGACTCGAGTCAGGGATTGGGGTGTTGTCACACCCTGCATGGAATTTGGCTATGAGGAGCGACAACGCTGCGCCAAAACAGAGCGCGCGAAAGCACTTTGCTGCATGTACTTGCTGATCCGTTATTCGGTCACATGGCAACGCCAGCCCGATGTGGCGTCAATGCGATCAATATAGGTCGCCCGACAATACGTTGTCAGGGTGGCGTGACCACGGCAGTCGTAGCGCGTTCGGCCTATTGTGCGACGGTAAGCTCTGCAGCAGAGAACGCAGCTCGGGAGCCGCGATGAGTGAGAAACTTCTGATGAATTCATCGCGCGGCCAGACCCAGCGGACTTGCTCGCTATATTCACAGTGCTCGCTGGTTGAGCTGGCCAGCCTCTGCCAGGAATCAGATCGCAGCCAACTGAGCCGACTCTTTCGCCTTTTCCATCCCGACTGTCATGAAAGTCGTCCTGCTTGCTGGTGGCCTTGGCACTCGACTCGCCGAGGAGACCGATGTCAAGCCGAAGCCAATGGTCGCCATCGGCGAGCAGCCGATTCTCTGGCACATCATGAAGCACTACCGCCACTTTGGCTTCAATGAGTTCGTTGTGGCGCTCGGGTATCGCGGTGATGTCATCAAGCGGTACTTCGTTGATTATCAGGCACTCGCCGGCAGCATGACCGTCGATCTGACTACGGGAGCCGTCACGAAGCGCGATGTTGAACAGGAGGACTGGCTCCTGCACCTCGTCGATACAGGGAAGGACTCGAACACCGGCGGTCGGATCAAGCGGCTCGAGCACCTGCTCAAGGACGAGACTTTCATGGTCACGTACGGTGACGGGGTGTGCAACGTCGATGTCGCTGACCTGCTTCGATTCCATAAGTCTCATGGGAAGCTCGCGACCGTAACGGCCGTGCGTCCGCCGGCGCGATTCGGCGGCATCCTCTTCGATGGTGATCTCGTTTCCGAGTTCACGGAAAAGCCGCAGATCGGCGAGGGCTGGATCAACGGGGGGTTCATGGTTCTGGAGCCAGCCGTGCTTGGCTATCTGAAGGGTGATTCGACCGTCCTCGAGGTGGACGTTCTCGAGCAGCTCGCGACCGAGCGGCAACTCGCCGCGTACCGACACGACGGTTTCTGGCAGTGCATGGACACATTGCGCGACAAACATCTGCTGGAACGACTCTGGCAGTCCGGCAACGCACCGTGGAGAGTGTGGGCGTGACAACTTCTGCAGCAGCAGCCGTGGGCGGCGAAACGCAGCATGTTCAAACCTGTGAGGTCTGCGGGAACGAGGCGGTGTCGACGGTGCTCGATCTCGGCCGCCATCCGATGTGCGACGACCTGGTGCCGCTCGGTCAGGAGCGCACGTGTCACGAGTATCCCATCGAGATCCTGTTCTGCACGACGTGTCGGACGGCACACCAGCGCTACCAGGTGCCCAAGCGCGACTTGTTCCCTGTCGAGTATCACTACCGGTCACGCTTCACGGCGGACGTGCTGACCGGCATGGCAGGTCTCGTGGATTCGTGCGTGACGCGGTTCGGGAGTCTCACGGACCGATTGGTGTTGGATGTCGGGTGCAACGACGGCAGCCTGCTCGATTTTTTCCGGAGGAGTGGTGCGCGCACTGTCGGAATCGAACCGACCGGCGCTGCCACGGATGCCTCGGCCAAAGGGCATGCGGTGTATGCCGACTTCTTCACCGAAGAGACGGCCGCCACGATCGTGGCCGAACATGGGCTTCCCGACATCATCACGTTCACCAACGTCTTCGCGCACATCGAGGACCTCGGTGCTGTCCTGCGGGCGTTGCGGGTACTGATGGCACCAACGACCGTCATTGTCATCGAGAATCACTATCTCGGTTCCGTTCTCGACGGCAATCAGTTTGATACATTCTATCACGAACATCCACGGACCTACAGCTTCACATCATTCGTCCACATCGCACAGTCGCTGGGCGTGCAGCTGATGGACGTGGAGTTTCCGTCACGTTACGGCGGAAACATTCGTGTGTTTCTTGGAAATGCGATGTCGGCACCCGCCAGTCCCGGCGTGGATCGTGATCTGCTGGCCGCACGCGAAAGCCGGTTCCTCGACGATTTCGCAACGTTGCGCCAGAGCGTCGATCGTTGGAAGGCTTCGAAGGCGCTCGAGCTGGCGGCGCTCGTTGCTGAGCATGGACCGCTGCGCGCGAAGGCCTTTCCAGCCCGCGCGGCAATCCTCATCCGCCTCCTCGGTCTTGATATTTCCTCGATCCAGGCCGTACACGAGAAACCGGGTTCGCTCAAGATCGGTCACTATGTGCCGGGTACGCGAATCCCGATCGTATCGGATGACGAGCTGCTCGCGGTAACGGACTACAACGCGCCGCTGCTGAACCTTGCGTGGCACATTCCCCGGGAAATCAGAGCGTACCTGTCGTCGGCCGGGTTTCATGGTCATGTGATCGACGTCGTGGACGCAAACGACTTCAAGGCGGCACCGGCCGCTGCGGGGGCGTGACGCCGTCGGCTCCGGCTTCGCCGCCTGTGCGCGTCGGCATTGTCGGAGCGGGGTTTGGCCGCTACGCACTTGCGCCGGCGTTTCGACTCGATCCGCGGTGTCAGCTCGTCGCTATCTGCACAGGATCGGCGGCATCCGCCGCCCGGGCGCGCGATGAGCTGCAGCTGGCACGGGCGTACGCGAGTGTCGATGCGATGCTCGACGCGGGGGCACTTGACGCTGTCGCAATCGCGTCGCCGCCGCACATTCAGCCGTCCATCACTCGCGCGGTGCTCGACCGCGGACTTCCGGTGTTCGTCGAGAAACTGCTGGCCGGGTCCGCCATCGAAGCTGAGCAGCTTGAGGCGCACGCACGCGCCGCCGGCGTGGCCGCGATGGTGGACTACATCTTTCCTGAGATCGATACGTGGCGCGAGTGCCGGGCGCGCCTCGCGCGGGGCGAAATCGGCGAGCCACGTCATGCCGTGATTCGATGGCTGCTCGAAAGTCACGACAACCGTCTCGGACTGACGTCGTGGAAAACCGACGATGCGCTCGGCGGGGGAGCGCTCCTGCATTTCGGCCCGCACCTGTTCCACTATCTGGAGTGGCTTTTTGGTCCGATCGCGCACCTGTCCGCGACACTCGGTCGTGCCGGCGACTCCGCTCGTCCTGGTGACACGTCGGTAACACTGGCGCTGACGTTCACGTCATCGATGACCGCCGCTGCGACGCTGTCGACCGCCGCGCCACTCGGCTCAGGCCATCATGTGGAGATCTATGGCAGCGAAGGAGTCCTCGCGCTCGGCAATGCAGGCACCGATCACGTGCGCGGCTTCAGGCTCAGCGTGGGAACGCGGCGTGCGGGCACCGTCGTCGACGTGCCAGTGCCTCCGACCCGTTCACTCGCGTCGAGCGTCGACGCGCGCGTGCAGCCGGTGTCGCGCCTGACGTCACGTTTCCTCGACTGGATCACGACGGGCGATCCGGCGCGGCCATCGTTCACGGATGGAGTACGGGTGCAACGCCTCCTGGCCGCCGCCGTCACATCGGCGCAGCAGGGAGTTCGCGTCGTCGTCCCGCAGCCTTCCGTTCCGGCGTGAACGATGTGCGTCGCCGCGCGTGGCTGATTGCGTACGGCTGGGCCTCGCGCCTGCTCGCCATGGCGGTGTCACTCGCCATGATCCGTATTGCGCTTAGGCTGCTTGGTGCCGGCCAGTTCGCCGTGTTTCAGGTCATGGTGAGTGCGTTGGCGTGGACGAGTCTTCTCTCATTCGGCCTCGGTCCCGCCCTGAAGAATGTTGTGTCCGAGTTTCGAACGCGTGCCGAGCCTGACGACACGCTCCGGGAGAGCGCGGGCACGGTCATTCTTCTCGCGTTTGCGGCGTCGGCCGTTGTGCTCGTCCTGTGCTCGCCACTCGTCACCGATCTGCTCCTTCGCCGGCTGTCGCATGACAGCGTCTGGGCGTGGCGTGCGTTCGCCGTGGGCGGCGTGCTGAGCGTGGTTGCAGCGCTCGGGCAGGTGGGGACGGAGGTGCTGTACGCTGATGATGGTGCCGCGCGGGTCTATACGATCTCGATCGTGACGTCGGTGATGACCGTTGTCGCCCTCTGGGTGCTCAGGCTCGTAGATCGATCGGAGCCGATGCTGATCCTGATTGTGCTCGCCGTGACGCTTGGTCCACCAGCGGTGTCGTCGATCGTCACGTTGCTGACGGCGCGGCTACTGACGTTCCGATTCCGATTTCCGATCAGCGCGGAGGTCGAACGTTTGAGGGCGCTTGCGCTCCGGTTCTGGGGGTTTGCGGTGCTCTCGAACCTGATCCTTCTCGTTGACGGCTTTGTCATCAGCCAGATTCTGGTGGCCCACGACATCGTCGTGTATACGATCATGATGAAGGTGGTGACGGTCGGACTGGTGATGTTCACGACGGTGATCGCTGTCGTCTGGCCTGAGTGGACGCGCGCATGGGAGTTGAGGCAGTACCGCATGCTCGGCTCGAGGGTACTGCGACTGGCGTGCATCGGAGTTGCGGTCTGCATTCCGGCCGCCGCGCTGGCCGTCGCTTTCGTGCCACGCGCGATTCATTTATGGCTGGATGATGTCACGGTGGTTCCGTCAGCGACACTGATCGTCGCCTTCATCGCCTATCTGGCGGTTCGCATCTGGACGGATGTGCATTCTTCTGCGTTGATGGCAGGCAACCGCGTCGGGACCGCCACCATGTTCGCCATCCTGCAGGCGGCAATCACGGCTCCGCTGGAGTACGCGTTCGGCAGAATCTGGGGCGCGGAGGGTGTTATCTTCGGTCTGTTGTCGGGCTTCATGCTGACCGCCGCGTGGCTCTTTCCTCGACGCTTCTACAGCGAGTTGCGGAGATTGACGAAGGGAATGACGACGGATCCGGCCCACAGGGAAATGCCGTGAAGATTGCATTCATTCACAACCTGCCTTCAGGTGGCGGCAAGCGGTCCGCGTTCGAGTTTGTGCGATCTCTCTCTCGCCGACATGCCGTGGATCTCTTCCATATTGAGGCGGGCAGCGAGAACTATCTCGATCTGCGTCCAATGACTGGTCGTTCGGTGCTGGTGCCAGGGCCGGTGCCGCGTGGTGGTCTCGGCGTGCTTACCAACCAACTGTCCGCGGCACGCGCCTATCGGCGTATCGCGACGCAGGTCAACGTCGGCGGCTATGACCTCGCGTTCGTGATGCAGTGCAGGATGACGAACACGCCGGCCGTGCTGCGCCATCTGACCATCCCATCGCTCTACTACTGTCACGAGCCCCTTGAGCGGACACTCGAGGAACACTTCTGGCGCGCACAGCGCATGCGCCGCCTGAAGCGCGGCGTCGTCGGCATCAATGTCGCGATTGATCGGATGAACGCGCAACATGCCACCATGATCTGCGCGAATTCCCGATTTTCCGTCGAGAGCATCTACCATGCCTACGGCAGATACGCGCGTTACTGCCAACTCGGCGTCGACACCGCGACCTTCCGGCCACTTGGACTTTCGCGCGAATCAAGCGTGCTCTCCGTCGGCGCGCTCCATCCTGTGAAGGCGCAGGATCTGATTATCGAAGCACTCGGCACGCTCAGCGCACCGCCACCGCTGCATTTCGTTCACAACTCGAGTGCGCGCGGCTACAAGGAGCATCTGATCGCCGTGGCGGCGCGCTGCGGTGTGACGGTCACGTTCAGTCAGCTCGTCGGTGAGGAGGACCTCGTGGCCGCGTACAATCGCGCCGCGGTAGTCGCGTTTCCGAGCTCGATGGAGCCGTTCGGTTTCGTGCCACTCGAAGCGATGGCGTGCGGCGCTGCCGTGGTCGGTGTGGCAGAAGGTGGAGTGCGCGAGACAATCGTGCATGGTCGCACGGGACTGCTGGCAGAGCGCAATGCCGAGGCATACGGTCAGGCGCTTGCCCAAGTGCTGCGCGATCGGGACTACGCGCGTCGTCTGGGTGAGGCTGGTCGGGAACACGTGCTCGCGCACTGGACGTGGGAACAGTCCGCGCTGCGTATTGAGGAGTTGGTTCACGCGGCACTTGGTGAGCGATCGGTGACGGATGGACGTGTCAGGTCGGCGATTGCGGCGGCGCCCGGCGAGTTGCGCGGGTGACCGCCCTGAACGCGGCGGCGCCCGGAGGTGTCGCACTGCCGCTGTCCGCGAGGCTGCAGCGGGCGCTCAGCCGGAAGACGCACGGCGGACGATTCATTCCCGAGATCGATGGCCTGCGCTTTCCGGCAATCACGATCGTGGTAATCGGGCACCTATGCGCGTACTTCCATGAGGTGAGCGCGTATCCGCGCGCCCGAACGCCCCTCGAATCACTGTTGCAATGGCCCATCGATCAGTCAGGAAAGGGCGTGTTCCTGTTTTTCATCATCAGCGGTTACGTGCTTGCGCTGCCGTTTGTGCGCATGCACTGCGCCAATGGACCGCCGGTGCGTCTCAGCGAGTACTTCCTGCGGCGGGTCACACGTCTCGAACCGCCGTACATGCTGGTGCTGCTGCTATTCCTGTTCATCAAGATCGCCGGTCGCGCTGCGGGGCAGACCGTTGGCACCGAAGGCGTTCCCGAGTTGATCAGGCACTTCTTCGCCAGTGCTGTTTACCTGCACAACATGGTGTATGGTGTGCCGAGTACGATCAACGGCGTGGCATGGTCGCTCGAAGTGGAGATTCAATTTTATCTGCTCATGCCGCTGCTCGCGCGCATCTTCATGATTCGCACGGCCACAACACGGCGGCTCATTCTGGTGTCTCTCGCGCTGCTGTCAGTGGCGCTGCAGTATCGCTTCGGTGCAGTCCCGAACCGGTGGGCATACAGCGTCGCTGGCAGCTTACACCTGTTCGTGCTGGGCCTTCTGCTCGCTGACGTGTCAGTAGTCGATGCACTCTTCGACGACGCCACAACAACGCGCTGGTGGGACGCCGTCGCATTGATCGGCTGGCCGGCGCTGCTCCTGATGCCCCGAGCCAGTCCGTGGACTGCGGTGCTATTTCCCGTCACGTGTGTCGCGTTGTTCATTGCTGCATTCCGCGGGACGGTCACGAATCGATTCTTCCGCGCCAAGATCGTCACCACTCTCGGCGGGATGTGCTACAGCATCTACCTGCTGCATTTCATGCTGATCGGTGTCATCGGTCGTGTGATCTTCGCTCGGCTGCCATCCACTGGTACGCTGCTCACGGATTTCCTGGTGCAGGCACCGATGCTGCTGGCTTTCGCGCTCGCGTTTTCTGCTATTTTCTTCATGTTGATCGAACGTCCCTGCATGGACCGCGACTGGCCGGTGCGTTTGGTGGCGGCGCTGCAGGCACGTTTCCGCCAGCCGGCTTAGCGGCATCACGGCGTTCCCCGTCAGTCGGGCTTCCGTGTCATGCGCACCTCGGATGCCCGGCATCGTACCGACTCGACAGCTTCCCATCGCCTCCGTCCTCTTCGTATGCCCCGTATCTTTCCGACCGCAGCCGACGTCATCGCGACTGACCTCGCTCAGATTGCGAGCGATTGTGCGCAGGAGTTTCGCGCACTCGAGGGCAGGCGCGTTCTGCTGACGGGTGGCGCCGGGTTTCTCGGCTACTATCTCGTGCATGCGATCTGCCACTGGAACATCACGCACCCAGGGCGTCCGCCGATCGGTCTGACGATCTACGAGAATTTTATCCGCGGCACGCCGCTCTGGTTGACAGCATTGCAGACGGCACATCGCTTCGAAGTTGTCGTGCACGACATCACGCAGCCAATGCCCTCCGATGCAGGGCACTTCGACTTCGTGGTGCATGCCGCGTCAATCGCATCGCCCATCTACTACCGGCGATATCCGATACAGACGATGGACGCGAACGTGAATGGTTTGCGGCACCTGCTCGACTACGCGGTCGCCGAGGGCGAGCGCGGTGCCACAGTCAGTGGTTTTCTGTTCTTCTCGACAAGCGAAATTTATGGCGATCCGCAGCCGGAGTGGATTCCAACGCCGGAAGAGTATCGCGGCAACGTGTCGTGCACCGGGCCGCGCGCGTGCTACGACGAGTCGAAGCGCTACGGTGAGACGCTGTGCGTCAACTTCGCCTCCGAGTATGGCATCCCGGTCCGGGTCGCGCGACCCTTCAACAACTATGGGCCAGGACTGAAGATCACGGATCGTCGCGTTCTTCCCGATTTTGTGCGCGATATCATGGCAGGGCGGGACATCACGATGTTGTCTGATGGATCGCCGACGCGAACCTTCTGCTATATCTCCGACGCCATCGCCGGCTATCTGAAGATTCTCGTGAAGGGACGCAGTGGCGAGGCGTACAACATCGGTGTGGAGACGCCGGAGATCTCGATGGCTGAGCTGGCGGAGAGAGTCGTGGCGATCGGTCGCGACATGTTTTCCTACGGCGGCAAGATCGTGTATGCGGCCAGCGACGATCGTGCGTATCTCACCGACAATCCGAACCGTCGTAGCCCCGTGATCGCCAAGGCGCGAGCCGACCTCGGCTACGATCCGAAGGTCGACATCGCGACCGGCCTCGAGCGCGCGTTCTGCTGGTACAGGGAAAACCACATGGCCGAGGACGCCTGACGTGAAGATATCAATCATCGGCACCGGCTATGTCGGCCTCGTTTCCGGCGTCTGCCTCGCCGAGATCGGGCACGAAGTGACGTGCGTCGACGTGGACGCGGACAAGGTCGCGCGCATCGCGCGTGGCGAGGCGCCGATCGTGGAGGCCCGCCTCGACGAGCTGCTCCGCGGCAATATCGGTGTCCGCTTGCGCGCCACGACGGATCTGCGCGGAGCGATTCGCGACAGCGAGGTGACGATCATTGCCGTTGGCACGCCGTTCAACGGCGAGACCATCGATCTGTCGTACATCAGGAACGTATCGACGCAGATTGGCGAGGCACTCGGTGGTGTGGACCACTACCACGTCGTCGTTGTGAAGAGCACGGTCGTACCGGGGACGACCGACGATATTGTTCTGCCGTTGCTCGAGTCGGCATCGGGGAAGACAGCGGGGGCCGACTTCGGCGTGGGTATGAATCCGGAGTTCCTGCGCGAAGGTGAGGCCATCGCTGATTTCATGTTTCCGGATCGCATCGTCATCGGCGGAATCGACGCGCGCACGCAGGACGTTCTCTCGCGCGTGTATGACACGTTCAACGTACCGAAAATCCGGACGCCGAACCGAACTGCGGAGATGATCAAGTATGCCAGCAATGCATTTCTTGCGACAACGATTTCGTTCGCGAATGAAATTGCGAATCTTTCGGCGGCGGTCGGCGTCGACGCGATGGATGTCATGCACGGCTTGCATCTCGATCGCCGTCTGTCGCCAGTGATGGCGGACGGCTCACGCGTGGTTCCCGGCCTGCTGTCCTACCTGAGCCCGGGGTGCGGTTTCGGTGGCAGCTGCTTTCCCAAGGATGTGAAGGCTCTGATCGCATTCGGCGAAGAACGCCAGGTACCAATGTCGCTGCTGTCCGACGTCGTCGAAGTAAACCGTCAGCAACCCGCCCAGATGCTCTCTCGTCTGGCGCGACACTACCCGTCGTGCATCGGCGTTCGCGTTGCGGTACTGGGTGTGGCGTTCAAGCCGGGCACAGACGATATTCGCGAGTCACCCGCAATTCCCATCATTGACGCGTTGCGTCAGCGTGGTGCCAGTGTCGGGGTTTACGACCCGATCGCGTCGGCGCGGCTAGTCGAAGAGCGCGGTTGGTCCGACCTCCGCGTGTACGAATCGCTGGCGGAGGCCGTGCGGGACGCGACGGTGATCATGCTCGTGACACGATGGAATGAGTTTGCCGAATTGCCACGGCTCGTGTCGCGAAACCAGCTGGTGATCGACGGCCGCCGCATGCTGCCGAAAGACATTCCATGCGTCTATGAGGGAATCGGCCTCTAGGAGGCTTTTCGGTCGCCTTTGTCGGCGCGGGGAGCGCGGCTCCACGGTTTGAGAAATCCGCGAGCCGTTTCGCTTGCGAGACTTCGCAGGCGCGTCAACTCATCCCTGTCACCGGCCCGGCCAAGCCGGACGGCGTACCGGGTGAATGCGATGCACATGCCAAACAGGGCGCCTGCAAGGAGTGCAATGGCGCCGCGCACAATCAACTGGCGCGCATCCGGCAACACCGGCACCACAGGTTGCTCGATGACGGTGATCAAGGGGCTGTCGCGCACCTCGTCGATTCTCGCCTGCTCATACGCCTGCGCGAGCGAAGTGAAAACGGTCTGCCGCATCGACACCTCGCGATCGAGGCGCTGGTATTCGAAGTTCAACCCTGGCGAATTCCGATAATCACGATCGCCCTGCATGAAGCGCTGCACGCGATCCTCAGCGCTGCGTAACTCGGTGCGAACCTCTTCGAGCCGCCGCGCCACGAATCGTCGCTCGGCGGCGGCCTGCGTCTGGCGCTTCTCGAGATTGAACTGGTTGAGGACGTCGAGGATTCGCTGGTTGACCTGCATCGACAGAGTAGGGAACCGAGTGCGCACGGTGACATCCACGGTGCCGGCTTTCAGCGAGACATCGGCCGAGACCTCGCGCCGAAGCTTGTTGAGCACCCATTCACGTCGGAGCGGCGCAGATTCCGCGCGGTCCTCGCCAAGAATATCGACCAGTGATGCGCTGCCCGAAGCCCCTGTGCGAGGATCGACATACTTCGTATCAACAACCGCACCCATGATCTCGCGTGACTTGACGAGCTCCGCGTAAAACGCCGGCGATTGCCCGGGCTCGGCACCGGGCACCGCAATGCCAAACTGCGCCGCGATACCCGCCAGATTCGCTGGACTCTTCTTCGACTGCGGCAGAAATGATGAGGTCGTCGAGTAGGTGCGGGGAAGCAGCAGCACTACGCCGACGACCGCAGAGAACGCACCAAGCATGCAGCCGAGGATCAGTACACGGCTCTGCAGCATGAGGTTGAGCGCACCAACGACCGACAGGCCCGCAGGCGTCGGGGCGGAGGTGTCGCTTCGTGCCGCGTCGGTTGCGCTATCCATGCGGACGCACGGAAGCGGTGGGCGTGCCGCGAGCAGAACATGGGCCACCGCCGCCAATGGACGCCGACGTCATGCGGATGGTGAGGATTGAATAGATGAGTACGCCATGGATGTGTGCTTGGAGTGCGGCGGGCCCGCAGTCGCGGTGAAACAGGTCGGGCAAGCAAACAGGCTGAGAAGCCACTCTAAGCTAACCGAGTGAACTCGCGGGCTGCGACCGTCCGGGCAATGATCGGCTCCATCCGTCGACGTGGGATCTCGCACCTCGACCTGATCCAGTACATTGTCTTTGTTGGACTTGCGTCACTTCCCACGCCGTTGGCCGGCCCTTCGAATTGGTCGTGTCGACGCACTGCCTCCTCGAGCGCCGCTGCCCGTGGTAATCCGATGACGGTTACGAATTCGCTCCACCTGTCGATTTGTATTCCGACGTACAATCGCGCCGCCTTCATTGGCGCGACGCTGGAGAGCATTGCGCGGCAGGCACGGCAGGATGTCGAAGTCGTGGTCAGCGACAATGCCTCCACGGATGACACGGCTGAGATCGTCGAATCGTTCCGCGACCGTATTCCCAATCTCGTGTATTCCCGCTCCGAAACCAATGTCGGCTTCGCCGCGAATTTCATGCGTGCCGTTGATCTCTCGCGTGGCGCGTACGCGTGGTTGCTCGGCAGCGACGACGTGCTGTGCGACGGGATGCTCCAGCGAGCCGTCGGCGAGCTCTCGTCTGGCGACGTGCTGTACATCTACGACCGGACCGAAACGGACGTCGAGCTGAATCCGCGTCAAGTGGACACCGTGCTCGACGAACGCACGTCGCAACGGCAGTTCGTGCTTGGCGATCGAGCGGAACTGCTCAGGTACTTCGAGCACAGCCGTTCAATCGCGTCGCTGTTCTCGTTCATCAGTTCGGTGGTCTTTCGTCGGGCTGAGTGGGACGGCGTCGGTCTCAAACCGGCGTGGCTTGAGTGTTTCTTCCCGCACGCGATCCGGATGTGGGCGATGTTCGGCGGCGGCGGCACTCTCCGGTATGTCCCGGCACCGCTTGTCCTCGCGCGTCTGGATAATGACACCTTCAATCCGGGGGATGCACAGTCGGTGCGACGGATGCTGCTGAACTTTGAAGGCTATCGCATGATCGCCAATGAGCATTGGAAGCAGGACCCGGCTTTGCTTACCGGCATGCATCGCGTGATGCGCCGGTCCCATCCGGTACGCGGCCTCTTGAAGCTTCGGCGCATCATCACGCCGCGTGAGATCAGCGAAGTGTGCGTGGTGTTGGGCGAATACGGCTACGGCAGCGCATTTACCTGGTTTTACGGCACGGATGTCTGCCGCCGCATGATAGTGTCGCTCAAGCGGCTGTATGTGAGCCTCGGGCTGTCGCCCGATCTCGCTGCGCAGTGACGCGCGCGTGACTTCTGCCTTGCTGGGGGGCGCCCCTGATCTCACGGAGCTGTCTGTTCGCCCATTCGGCACGGCGAACTCTCACACCCACTTCGTCCGCGCACGCGCGTTGCCGTTCGTTCTTGCGCTGTCCGGAATCCTGTGGCTCGGGCCGTCATGGGTCTGGGACAACCCGCTCTACTTCCGGGTGTCGGTGGCGTGCGTCGGGCTCTGTTTTGCGCTGATGCTCGTCGTGGCACGCACGGATTTCGTGCCCAGAAACGTCGCGCTGGCGTTCGGGTTGTTGTTGCTCTTCACCTACTACGGCGCGCATCGGTTCGGCGGTCCATTCGTCCTGTCGACAGGCTGGCTAGTCTTGCTGGTGTTCGTTCTGGTCGACGACGACATCAAGAGTCGCACCCTGGATTACTTCGCGCTGATGCTCGCGATTACGCTGATCCCGAGCTTGATCATTCTGGCCCTTTCGGCGATCGGAGTGAATGTCCCCTACCGGGCACTGTCGACCAGTCGATTCGACTCGGACATCCTGCTTGGGAATGAGCCAGGGTTCTATCGCGCATATCCCGGTGCCGTCGTGCTGAACGATCAGGTCATCCCTGTCGGTCCCGGATCGATCTTCCGACTGCAGGGCGTCTACGACGAACCTGGGGTTGTCGGAACGTCGACGGCGCTGCTGCTGATCGCCAGAGGCGTTCGGCTCCGCGGAGACATGGTCAACAAGGTCCTGCTGATCGCGGGCGCACTGTCTTTCTCCGCTGCCTTCTACGCGCTCATGCTGATCTATGGCGTGTTGCGTCGTCCGCTCATCACGATTGCTGCAGCGGCCTCCGCCCTCGCTCTGATTCTCAGCACGGCGCTTGCGAACGCTTCAGTGGTGCAACTCTACGTCCTCAGTCGATTTACGATGAGTGGTGGACGACTGCTTGCCGACAACCGCGTCAGCAGCCTGTTCACGGCGCTTTACGAGGATTTCTGGAATGCGGATCTCGTGACCCGCCTCTTTGGTGCGTCGCACGACGTGACCATTCTCGTGAATACCGGAAGCTTTTCTTACAAGGTCATCATCTACGCCTACGGCGTTTTTGGTTTCGCGCTGTTGCTGGCGTATCTCACGGTTGGCACGCTCTCGGACCTGCGGACGCGTGCGGCATTGACGCTGCTCGTCGTATTCCTCGCGTCCATCTACCAGCGCCCAGACGCACTGGCGCTGCCCTATCTCATCGGGCTGCTCGGCGGCACAGCTGCTCTGCGGTTGGGTCGCGGCACGCCGTCAGGGCGCTTGCCCAATAACGGAATCCTTGCGTGATCGTCAAGCGTCTGGTGAGTGTGTTTCGTGACGGCGGTGCGGGGGCCGTGGTGGACGCGATCGTGCGGCGCCTCCGGATGCCGCACGCGCGAAGCTTCAACCGTGCGCGTGACGCCGTTCAGGCGAAGCACGGCCTCGAGATCGGCGGCCCGAGTCCGATCTTCGCGCGTGGCGGGCTCCTGCCGCTGTACCCGCACGCAGAACGCATCGACAATTGCAACTTCGCAGCGCGGACGATCTGGGAAGGCGACATCGTCGCGAGCGAGGCGCTGAGTTTCCGGGTCGCGCGCACGCCGGGACGACAGTACATCGCGGAAGGCGGGCATCTCCCGCTGGTGGCCGACGGCATGTACGACTTCGTCCTCTCTTCGCACATGCTCGAGCACACCGCCGACCCACTGCGCACGCTCGCTGAGTGGCGTCGCGTCCTGCGCCCTGGCGGCACGCTGGTCATGATCCTTCCGCACCGCGATGGCACGTTCGATCATCGCCGCGCCCTGACGACGATCGAGCATCTTCGCGCGGACTTCATTGAAGGCACTGGCGAAGACGATCAGACGCACGCGGAAGAGGCACTCGCCATGCACGACATGAGTCGTGATCCTGGCGTGGAGAATGCCGAGGCGTTTCGGGCGCGCATTCTGCGCAACGTTGAAGTGCGCAGTCTGCATCACCACGTGTTCAACGTGCCGCTCGCCGTGGCCGCCGTTCGCGAAGCGGGGTTCACGGTAGTGTTGGCGGAGGCACTGCTCCCGTATCACATCATCGTTCTGGCGACGCGCGAACCGGACGCGAATCAGGGCGTACTGTCCGATACGGCACTCGAGGATGTGCTGCGGCAGAGCCCCTTCGCGTCGGATCGCGCATGATCAGGTCGGCGAGCGTGCTGGCGGTGGTTGTCAGCTTCAATGGCGGCGACGGAATCGGTGCAACGATTGCGGCGCTGCGCGCGCAGTGTGCGCATGTCCTCGTTGTCGACAACGGCTCGTCGTCGGCGTCTCGCGATGCACTGCGCGCGTTTGCGCAGAGCCTGCACGTCGAAACGCTCTGGCTGGATGACAATCGCGGGATCGGGGCCGCGCTCAATCTCGGCGTCGCGCGGGCGCGCGAACTCGAGTGCGCATGGCTTCTGACGATGGATCAGGACAGCGTCGTCGGACCACAATTCCTCGCAGCATGCGCGGCGGCGGTGACCGAGGATCCATCACGCCGGTGCCTCGCGGCGGCAATCCGCGCAGCCGCCGACACCTCGCCAGCCGTGACTGGGAACTCCGCGGTCTCGTACGCCATCACGTCAGGCAACCTGGTCGCACTGAGTGTCTTCGACGCAATTGGGCCCTACGACGAAGGGTTCTTCATCGACTGTGTGGATTTTGATTTTTCACTCCGCCTGCGGCGCGCTGGCATCGGCATCACTCGCGTCGGGGAGGCCACATTGCGCCACCAGCTTGGCGATGCGGTGCCACTGCCACGATGGGTTGGCCGCGTGTTCGCACGACATTCGCCGGGCCGCCGCTACTACATGTACCGGAACTACCTCTACCTGGCAGAGAGGTATGTGACGGCGTTTCCAGGTTTCGTGCTGAAGCTGGGCCTGTTGCAGCTTGCGCAGACGGTATTGATCGCCGCGTACGATGCCAAGCCAGCTGCAAGCTATGCCGCGGTGATTCGAGGCATTCGGGACTACGTGGCGCGCCGGACCGGCCCGGAACTGGCTGGGCAGCGATGACGGTGCCGATCGGATTCGTGTGCACGAACTACAACAACTCGGCGTTCACACGGCGCGCGGTCGAAACGCTGAGCAGCGTCGGTGGGTGGGACGCCGTCCGCGTCGTCATTGTCGACAACTGCTCGCGGGAGGACGACGTGGCAGCGCTGCGCGATCTCCAGCAGGAATACCCCGAGATCGTTCTGCTGTTGAACGACACGAATGTGGGGTATTTCCCGGGGTTGAATCTCGGGATCCGCTGCATGCGCGCACGGTTTCCGGACGTGGCGACGATGGTGGTCGGCAACAACGACCTCGAGTTTCCGCCCGCCTTCCTCGACGAGGTGCGCGCGGTGTATGCGCAGCTCACGCACTGGGCAGTCCTCGCGCCCGACCTCATGACGCCCGATGGCGTGCACCAGAATCCGCACGTCATTCGCCCCATCAGCAGCCTGCGCCGGTTCGTCTGGGACGTCTACTACACCAACGTTGCATTGGCGTCGCTGGTGCGACTCGCCGCGCGGCTCACGCGATCGTTCACGGTCCGGGCGGAAAACGCGCTCGGCAGTGAGCTCTGGCGCACGCCGGGACCGGTCGAACAGGGATACGGCGCCTGCTACCTGCTTGGCCCCAGATTTTTTCAGAGCTTCACGGGCTTCTATGCTCCGACGTTCCTGATGCAGGAAGAGTACTTTCTCTTCGAACAACTCCAGTCGATCGCCCAGCTGACGTACTACGATCCGCGCGTGGTGGTACGGCACCGCGGCCATGCGACGATGGGGCTGATTCCCAGCCGTCGTCACTGGGAACTCGCACGTGACGCTCACGTCATCTACAACGCGTTCCGGCGCCTTCCTGCGGGCGAGCAGCGGCGGCGCATCGCCAACGCTGTCGGACTGCCTGCGGGCGCCGCCACGACCGACTCAACCCGTAGCGTCAACTGACTATGCGTGCCTATCAGGTGTGCTCGAACTGCGTAATGGATACCACGGATTCGGCAATCGCGTTCGATGCCGATGGCGTCTGCGACCATTGCCGGAATTTTCATGCGAAGACGGAGCCCAACTGGCACACGGACCAGCGCGGGCGCGATGCACTCGAGCAGATCGTCGAGAAGATCCGGGCCGACGGGAAGGGCAAGGACTTCGACTGCATCATGGGCATGAGCGGTGGGGTGGACAGCTCCTATCTGACGTATGTGGCGAAGGTCGAGCTCGGACTGCGACCCCTCGTGTTCCACGTCGACGCGGGCTGGAACTCGCAGGAGGCTGTGAACAACATCGAGACGCTGGTCGACAAACTTGGTCTCGACCTGTTCACCGAGGTCATCGATTGGGAAGAGATGCGCGATCTGCAGTTGGCGTTCTTCAAAGCCGGCGTCCCGCACATCGACGTACCGCAGGATCATGCGTTCTTTGCAACGATGTACAACTTTGCGGAGAAGCATCGGATCAAGCACATCCTGACCGGCGCGAACTATTCGACCGAGTGCGTCAAGAACCCGAAGGAATGGATCTACTTCGGCACGGATGTCCGCCAGATCCTCGACATCCACGCGCAATTCGGTCAGCGCCCGCTCCGCAACTTCCCGCTCAGCAACATCCTGCGGCACAAGGTCTACCTCCGATACCTGCGCGGCATCGAAGTCGTGATGCCGCTCAACTACGTGCCGTACATCAAGGAGGAAGCGATTGCGCTGCTGGTGGACAAGTTCGGCTGGCAACGCTATCCGCAGAAGCACTTCGAGTCCCGCTTCACGCGCTTCTACGAAGGCTACTGGCTTCCGCAGAAGTTCGGATTCGACACGCGCAAGGTCCAATTCTCGAGCCTCATTCTCACCGGGCAGATGACGCGCGATGACGCCCTCCGCAGGCTCGCGAGCCCGGCCTTCGATGCGCAGACCATCGTGCAGGATTTCGAGTACATCGCGACGAAGCTCGGGATCTCGGTCGCGGAGCTGCAGTCGTACTTCGACGCGCCGAACAAGTCGTACCGGGACTACAAGTCGCAGAAGGGCCTGTTTGCAGTCGGAGCGCAGGCGATGAAACTCCTTGGCCTCGAAACGGCCGTCAAGCGATGATCGCAATCGTCAACTATGGCTCGGGAAACATTCAGGCCATCGCGAACATCTATTCGCGGCTCAACGTACCGTACGCGATCGCTTCGACGCCGGCCGAGCTGGACGCGGCTGATCGCATCCTGCTGCCCGGCGTCGGTGCCTTCGATCAGGCGATGCGCGAGCTGGAGGCGTCCGGACTGCGCACCGCGCTCGATCGCAAGGTCCTCGATGACGGCGTTCCAATCCTCGGCATCTGCGTCGGCATGCAGCTGCTCGCGAAACGGAGCGAAGAAGGCGAGCTGCCTGGCCTTGGCTGGATCGACGGTGTCGTGCGGCGGTTCGACGAGGCGCAGTTTCATCAGGCGACGCACCTCCCGCACATGGGATGGAACACGGTCACGCCCGTGCGTGAGAGCCCGCTCTTCAGGGAGGTGGATCTGACGACCGGATACTATTTCCTGCACTCGTACTACTTCGCATGTGAACAGCCGGTCGATGAACTCGCTCGCACCGAGTACGGGGCTCCGTTCACCTCCGCCGTGCAGCGCGACCATATTTCAGGGGTGCAGTTCCATCCGGAAAAGAGTCATCGCGCAGGTGTGCAGCTGTTGAAGAACTTCGCGCTGCTGACGCCGTGATGCGCGGCTGATCCACCCCTTTCAGACGCTCCGGCCCATGCTGCGCCCAAGAATCATCCCGTGCCTCCTCGTGCACAACAAAGGACTTGTCAAGACGGTGAACTTCGCCAATCCGAAGTACGTCGGTGATCCGATCAACGCCGTGAAGATTTTCAACGAGAAGGAAGTCGACGAGCTGATCGTACTCGACATCGATGCCACCGTGACGCACACGGCGCCGGACTATGCGATGATCCGGAATCTGGCGGCGGAGTGTCGGATGCCGCTGTGTTACGGCGGGGGTGTGAAGACGCTCGAACAGGCAGTGAAGATCATCAAGCTCGGGGTGGAAAAGGTCGCAATCAGTTCCGCGGCGGTCGAGAACCCGGAATTGATTTCTCAGATCGCAGAGTTTGTCGGACGACAGAGTGTGGTCGTCGTGCTGGACGTACGACTGAATCCGAAGGCCGCGCGGTACGAGGTGTGGACACACAATGGCACGCGCAATACTGGCCGCGATGCCGTCGAGCTCGCGCATGAAGTCGCTTTCCTCGGCGCGGGCGAGATCACGGTCAATGCCATCGACCAGGATGGTGTCATGACGGGATATGATGTGAATGTCGCGCGCCGCGTCCGGAGCGCTGTGAGTGTGCCGATGACAGTGCTCGGGGGTTGCGGCAGCCTGACCGACATCGAGTCACTGGTGCGCGAGTTCGGCATCATCGGTGCGGCAGCCGGCAGCCTTTTCGTCTTCAAGGGTGTGTACAAGGCAGTGCTCATCAACTATCCCAGCCGCGTGCAGAAGCAGACCATCATCGACGCGGTCGTCGGGAGCCGGCCGTGAGGCAGATTCTGCAGTCGCTGAAGACGGGTGTCACTGAAGTGGCGGACGTTCCCGCGCCGGCCTGCGCGCGCGGATCGCTCCTGATCCGGACGTCACACACGCTGATCTCCGCGGGCACGGAGCGCATGCTGGTCGACTTTGGCAAGGCCAGCTTGTTGGACAAGGCGCGACAGCAGCCGGAGCGGGTCACGATGGTGGTCGAGAAAGTCCGTACCGACGGGCTCCTTCCCACTATCGATGCCGTGCGCAACAAGCTCGATCAGCCGTTGGCGCTCGGATACTGCAACGTGGGCGTCGTGATAGAAGTCGGCGCCGGTGTCACCGGTTTCGCCGTCGGTGATCGCGTGGCGTCGAACGGGAAGCACGCAGAAGTCGTGTGTGTGCCGACGAATCTGTGCGCGCGCGTGCCGGACACGGTCAGCGATGAAGGCGCAACCTTCACGGTGCTGGGTGCGATCGCCTTGCAGGGCATCCGCCTTGCGCAGCCGACGCTTGGCGAGGCGATCG
This sequence comes from Gemmatimonadales bacterium, assembly GCA_038231095.1. Classification (GTDB taxonomy): domain Bacteria; phylum Gemmatimonadota; class Gemmatimonadetes; order Gemmatimonadales; family Gemmatimonadaceae; genus JACMLX01. Next base: position 10,740 of record JBBRLZ010000052.1, on the reverse strand, counting down.
TCGTGACGGGCCTCGGCCTCGTCGGACAGTTGGCGGTGCAGTTGCTCCGGGCGAATGGATGCCGAGTGCTGGGCATCGACTTCGACCCTGCGAAGCTCGCGCTCGCGCGGCAATGTGGGGCCGAGACGGTGGATCTGTCCGCTGGGCAGGATCCCGTCGCCGCCGCGGCCCGTTTCTCGCGCGGTCGCGGTGTGGACGCGGTACTCATCACCGCATCGACGTCGAGCAGTGAGCCGGTGCATCAAGCTGCGCTGATGTGTCGTCAGCGTGGTCGCATCGTGCTGGTCGGTGTCACTGGCCTCGAGCTCTCCCGTGATGACTTCTACCGGAAGGAGCTGTCGTTTCAGGTCTCGTCGTCGTATGGGCCCGGCCGCTACGACACGAACTACGAAGAGAAAGGGCAGGACTATCCGGTTGGGTTTGTGAGGTGGACGGAGCAGCGGAATTTCGAGGCCGTGCTCGATATGCTTGCGGACGGTCGCGTAGATACTGGGCCGCTGATCTCGCATCGACTGCCCATCACGGCTGCGGCGGATGCCTACGCTGTCATCAGTGGTGACGGACCGTCGCTCGGCATTGTCCTCAGCTATCCCGAGCGCGAAGACGATGCCGCGAGGCGTACTGTTGTTCTCAATCCACCTGCGGCGGTGACGCCCGCGCGCACCGCAGTTTCAGTGAGCTTCATCGGCTCGGGCAACTACGCCACGGCGATCCTGATTCCGGCGTTCAAGACGGCTGGCGCGAACCTCCGAAGCGTCGCCTCGAGTTCGGGCGTGTCGGGCCTGCACGCCGGCCGTAAGTTCGGGTTTGCACAGACCACGACGGATACCGGCTCTGTCCTTCGCGATCGAGACGTGGACACGGTGGTCATCACGACTCGACACGACTCGCATGCCGCATTGGTGATTGAGGCGCTGTCCGCCGGACGGAACGTGTTCGTCGAGAAGCCGCTCTGCCTGACGCTGCAGCAATTGGCGCAGATCGAAGAGGTCTGCGCGACGCTCGCAGCTGAGAATCGGTTGCCGCGTCTGATGGTGGGATTCAACCGTCGGTTCGCGCCGCAGGTCAGGACCGTGATGCGTTTGCTTGCCGGTGTGGCGGGGCCGAAAGCCTTCGTCATGACGGTGAACGCCGGTGCGTTACCGCCGGATCATTGGACGCTCGATCCCGCCATCGGCGGCGGCCGCATCATTGGAGAAGCGTGCCATTTTCTCGATCTCCTGCGCTTCCTCGCTGGGCACTCCATCACCGACACTGCAACGCACGTGATGCGCGGGAATTCGCACGATACAGTCACGATCACCATCGGTTTCGCAGATGGGTCGCTCGGAACCATCCATTACTTCACCAACGGCAGTAAGGCCTTTCCCAAAGAGCGACTCGAGGTGTTTGCTGCCGGCCGCGTGTTGCAACTGGACAACTACCGTGTGCTGACCGGTTACGGCTGGAAGGATTTTTCACGGGAGAAGCTGTGGCGGCAGGATAAAGGGCAGCAGGCCTGCGCGCAGGCGTATCTCGACGCCGTGCGCGCAGGCGCACCGACGCCGATTCCGCTTGACGAAATTTTTGAGATCAGTCGAGTCGCGATCGAATCGAGCCGCGCGTGAGCACCACACTGATTGACATCATCGCCGGCGCGCGACCAAACTTCATGAAGATCGCGCCGATCATTCGGGCACTCGAATCGAGCGCGCAGGCCGGAGGGCATCTGCGCTACCGTCTCGTGCACACGGGCCAGCACTACGACGCACGGATGTCCGGCGACTTCTTCGTGCAACTCGGGATTCCGGCACCGCACGCCAACCTTGACGTTGGATCGGGCACGCAAGCGGAGCAGACCGCGCTCATCATGACGCGCTACGAACGGCTCCTGAGCGAGGCACGATCCGACCTCTGCCTCGTCGTCGGTGATGTCACCTCGACCATGGCGTGCGCCATCGTGGCGCAGAAACTTGGCGTGCCCGTGGCGCACGTCGAGGCAGGAATCCGATCTGGCGATTGGACGATGCCTGAGGAGATCAATCGGTTGGTCACGGACGCGATCACGAACTATTTCTTCACGACGTCCGAAGTCGCGAACGCAAATCTCCGTCGATCCGGCGTCGGAGAGGAGCGTATTTTCTTCGTCGGCAACACCATGATCGACACGCTTCTGGCGAACATGGATCGGTTGCGTGCACCGGACTTCTGGACTGAGCTGGCACTTGCGCCGGGCCGCTACTTCGTCCTCACGCTGCATCGGCCGGCAAATGTCGATGAGCGTGACACTCTGTCGTCTCTGCTGTCGGCCATCGTGCATGGCGCGCGCGACTTGCCGGTGATCTTTCCCGTCCATCCGCGCACGGCCAAGACGCTCGGCGCCATGACGGCCGACTTCCCGCAACTGCATCTCGTCGATCCGCAGCCGTATCTGGAATTCAACTTCCTTGTGAAGCACGCCGCCGCTGTCATCACGGACTCTGGTGGGATCACAGAGGAGACCACCGTGATGGGTGTCCCGTGCATGACGTTGCGCACGACGACTGAGCGGCCGGAGACGGTGACGATCGGCAGCAACGAGTTGCTCGGCGTCGATCCTGTGGCGATCGGTCCCGCCTGCGATCGTTTGTTTGCCGGAGCGTGGAAGCGCGGTGCGATTCCGGAGAAGTGGGATGGGAGAACGGGTGGCCGGATCGTGAGCATCCTTGAGTCGCTACTGTTGCGGACCGCGTAGATGGCGCGACGCCGCTGGCTGACGCAGGTGCACACCGCTCTCGCGCTCGGCATTGCCAACATCGCGCGAGTCGCGACGTACCGGCTGCTGTTGCGCGCCGGCATGCACCCGGCCCAGCGCATCAAGCCACTTCTCGAACCGGTCGGGCCATTCTTCGTGACACCGCTGCAGCCGCGTGCATTGATGGCGCCGGCGTGGGCGTCAACCGGTGGCCTCGCATTCGGCTGGATCCCCGTACCGCAGCACACGATCCCTGACTGGCATCGCAGCGTCCTCACCGGGGAGCGTAGCGGTGGACAGCACGACGCATGGTGGAAGCTCGCAGACTTCGATCCGGTGGTCGGTGACATCAAGGGTGTCTGGGAACTCTCGCGATTCGACTGGGTTGTGACGCTCGCGCAACTCGCGGCAACTGGCGACACCGCTGCCTGTGAGCAACTCAATGCGTGGATCGCGTCGTGGATTGCCGAGAACCCCGCCTATCTCGGCCGCAACTGGAAGTGCGCGCAGGAGGCGTCGATGCGCGTGCTGCATCTGGCACTCGCGGCGCTCGTGCTCGAGCAAGTCGGTCAGGCCGCGGTCGGCCTGCGCGATCTCGTGCGAATGCACCTCGCGCGCATTGCACCGACCGTAGCATACGCAATTGGCCAGCAGAACAATCATGGTACGTCGGAAGCAGCGGCGCTTTTTATTGGTGGCACCTGGCTCGACGCACAGGGTGACCCGAACGGCGCAGCATGGGCGCGTGCTGGTCGAGCCTTGTTGTGTGAGCGTGCTGCGCACCTCATCCAGGCGGATGGCAGCTTCAGCCAGTACTCATCCAACTATCACCGCCTCGTGCTCGACACCCTGAGTCTCGCCGAGGTCTGGCGCCGCGTCCACGCGCTGCCGGAATTCGGTGCGGAGTTCGTGGTGCGCGCGCGGTGCGCATCGGAGTGGCTCTACGCGATTGTCGACGAGAGGACCGGAGACGTTCCAAACCTTGGCGCGAACGACGGTGCCAACCTGTTGCGACTGACGGACGCGGCATATCGGGACTTTCGTCCGAGCGTGCACCTCGCCGAGGCACTGTTCGCGGATCGGGTTGCGTATCCCGGCAACGCAGTGGCCGCTACCCATCTTGCGTGGCTCGACGTGCCCGCGGGACGCGAGCATCGGCGCACACAGGTGAGTGCGCTGTACGACGATGGTGGCGTCGCAATCCTGCGGCGTGGCACCGGTATGGCGCTGGTCCGCTATCCCAGATTCCACTTTCGTCCGGCGCATGCCGACGCGCTGCATGTCGATCTCTGGGTCGCAGGCACGTGCGTGCTTCGCGACGCCGGCACGTGTTCGTATGCAGGCACTGACGCCGCTCTCGATGTTTTTGCTGGCGCGCTCGGACACAACACCGTGCAGTTCGACAGGCGGCAGCAGATGCCACGGCTCGGTCGGTTCCTCTGGGGAGATTGGGTGATGACAGAGGCTCGCAGCGCGATCGTGACGACGGACGAGTCGAGCTCCTTCGTTGCGTCCTATATTGATGCGTACGGATCACGTCACCAGCGGTCCGTCGAACTCGCCGCGAATCGGATGCGCGTGGCCGACGCGGTGTCGTCGTTTGATGATCGGGCGGTTGTGCGTTGGAGGCTTGAACCTGGTGCATGGCAACTGGACGGTCATCACGTCAGCTCGACACGTGTGCGCATCTCGGTTCATGCGGATGTTCCGATTGCCGGCATCACGCTGACGGACGCGTGGGAGTCATCGCACTACGGCGTCAAGTCGGTGCTGCCAGTTCTGGAAATTGAAGTTCTGAAGGAAGGTACCATCGTCTCGGAGTTCGACTGGTTGCCATGAAGGTTCTTTACTTTCATCAGTATTTCTCCACGCCACGCGGCGCCGCTGGAATCCGATCGTACGAGATGGCCCGTCGGCTTGTCGAACGCGGGCATCAGGTGGTGATGGTCTGCGGCAGCGCGGAGCGTGGCCAGACGGGGCTCGAGATGGAGTTCGTAGCGGGGCGCCGACGCGGCATCGTTGACGGAATCGACGTCCTTGAATTCGACCTTGGCTACTCGAATCGTGACAGCTTCCTGAAACGGACAGTCGCATTTCTCCAATTTGCCCTGCGGAGTATCGGTGTCGCGCTTCGGGAGCCGGCTGATCTCGTTTTTGCGACAACGACGCCGCTGACAGCGGGTATTCCTGGTATTGCAGCGCGTTGGCTGCGCGGGCGACGCTTCGTGTTCGAAGTCCGCGACCTGTGGCCTGAACTGCCGAAGGCGATGGGTGTCATCACCAATCCGCTCATCCTGAGTGCGATGTCCGCGCTGGAATGGATGAGTTACCGATCGGCAGTCAGGCTGATTGGACTGTCGCCAGGAATCGTCGCCGGCGTTGTGCGCCGCGGTGTATCGCCCGAACGCGTGGCCCTGATCCCGAACGGGTGCGACCTTGGCATCTTCGATGCGCGGGGTGTGGTCGCATGGCGCCCGGAGGGCATTGCGTCGACCGACTTGCTGGCGGTCTTTGCAGGGGCACACGGCATGGCGAACGGACTGGATGCGGTCGTGGCCGCGGCGCGCGTGCTCAAGGCGCGCGGCCGGAGTGATATCAAGATCCTCCTGATCGGCGAAGGAAAGCTGAAGGCGTCGCTCCAGCGTGCGGTTGCGGATGAAGCGCTGACGAACGTGGTGTTCCATGCACCAGTCAACAAGGAACGCCTGGCTGGCCTGATGGCATCAACCGATGTCGGTCTGCAGATTCTTGCCAATGTGCCTGCGTTCTATTTCGGGACATCACCGAACAAGTTCTTCGACTATATCGCGTCGGGCCGTCCCGTGCTGATCAACTATCCCGGCTGGCTCGCGGAACTCGTCGAATCGCATTCGTGCGGCTACGCTGTGCCGCCCGACGATGCCGAGGCCTTCGCACTTGCCCTCATCCATGCGGCCGATCATCGCAGTGACCTGCCGCGTATGGGCGCGAACTCCCTCACGCTGGCTCGCGCACAATTCGATCGGCGCGTGCTCGCCGACCGATTCGTCGACTGGCTCGATGCCGCACGAGTGACATGAAGCGCATCCTTGATCTCGCCCTCGTACTGCTCCTCGCCCCGCTCTGGCTTCCGCTGACGATGATCATCGCGATGCTCGTGCGTATGAAGCTCGGAGGCCCGGTGCTGTTCACGCAGGTGCGCCCCGGTCGACACGGTCGGCCATTCAAGCTGGTGAAATTCCGGACGATGACCGATGCGCGGGACGCGTCGGGCGCGCTGCGCCCCGATCGGGAGCGCCTTCCGCCGTTTGGACGCTGGCTCCGCAGTTCGAGCCTCGATGAACTGCCGGAATTCTGGAACGTGCTGCGCGGTGAGATGAGCCTCGTCGGCCCCCGCCCGCTCCTGCTGGAGTACATACCACTGTACTCCGCGGAGCAGGCCCGGCGCCACGATGTCCGTCCCGGTATCACCGGGTGGGCTCAGGTGAACGGACGAAACGCAATCAGCTGGGACGAACGATTCACACTCGATGTCTGGTACGTCGACCACCACGGCTGGGTGCTCGATGTGAAAATCCTGTTCGCAACAGTCGCGCTGGTGCTGCAGCGACACGGCATTTCGGCGCCAGGCGAAGTCACCATGTCGAAGTTCACCGGGCCGCGATCATGACGACACTCGGCATCCTCGGCGCGAGTGGGCATGGGTGCGTCGTCGCTGACGCAGCCCTCCTGTCAGGATGGTCTGCGGTCCGGTTCTATGACGACAACTGGCCGACACTGCAGATGGTCGGCGCGTGGCCGGTCGTCGGCGATTCAACTGTGCTGCTGTCGCAGGCATCGGAGCTCGATGGCGTAATAGTAGCGATTGGCGACAACGTCGTCCGTCTTCGGTGGTTCTCGGAACTGATGCTGCACGGGGCTGTCCTCGTCAGCATCGTGCACCCGACGGCCGTGATCAGCCCGTTCGCCTCGATCGGTGATGCGTGTACGATTGCGGCCCAGGCCGTCATTGGTCCGTTCGCGACCGTCGGCCACGCCGCAATCGTGAATACCGGCGCGACAGTGGATCATCATTGTCGTCTGGCGAACGGCGTACACGTCAGTCCTGGTGCGCACCTGGGTGGTAACGTCACCGTTGGTGAGGCATCGTGGATTGGTATTGGTGCTGCCGTGCGGCAGCTGATCACGATCGGCTCGCACGCTGTTGTTGGTGCAGGTGCCGCCGTTGTCGCTGATGTACCGGACGGCCACGTGTCAGTTGGAGTGCCTGCTCGTCCACGTTCTCTTCACGGCTCCGCATGACCCTCCCAAAAATCTGGCTCTCCTCCCCGCATATTGGTGCGGCTGAAGAACGCCTCGTTCACGACGCGTTCGTCACCAACTGGATCGCGCCGCTCGGCCCGCACGTCGATGCGTTCGAGGCTGAGCTGGCGGACGTCACCGGAACCGCGCACGCCGTCGCACTCTCCTCGGGTACGGCCGCGATCCACCTCGGACTGATCGAACTCGACGTGCGTAGTGGCGACTGGGTGATCTGCCAGAGCTTCACATTCGCGGGCACGGTGAACCCGGTAGCGTACCTCGGTGCAACACCGATCATGGTCGATTCCGAGCCGACGACATGGAACATGGACCCTGTCGCACTGCGCGCCGCGATCGAAGCAGGTCTCGCACGGGGAATTGCGCCGAAAGCGATCATGCCGGTGCATCTCTATGGGATGCCCGCGCGGATGCCCGAACTGATGGCTGTTGCCGCCGAATACCGAATCCCTGTGCTTGAGGATGCCGCCGAGTCACTTGGCTCGTCGATCGACGGACAGCCATGCGGGAGTTTCGGAAGTCTCGCGGCGCTGAGCTTCAACGGCAACAAGATCATCACAACGTCCGGGGGCGGCGCGCTGATTTCGAATCGCAGGGAGTGGATCGACGATGCCCGCTTTCTTGCAGCGCAGGCTCGCGATGCGGCGCCACACTACCAGCACTCCCGCATCGGCTACAACTACCGACTCAGCAATGTCCTCGCCGCCATCGGGCGTGGACAGCTGGCAGTGCTGCGTGACCGCGTTGCCGCACGTCGCGCGAACTATGATCGCTACAACCGCTTCTTTGCATCGTATGACGGCGTCAGCCTGCTCGAGGAGCCGACCGCCAACTTCTCGAATCGCTGGCTCACGACGATTCTCGTGGATCCGTCGCGTACTGGCGGCGTGACGAGGGAGTCGATCCGACTGGCGCTCACCGCGGCGAACATCGAAGCCCGCCCACTGTGGAAACCGATGCATATGCAACCGGTCTTTGCAGACTGTCCGTACTTCGGTGATCGGCTTTCCGAGTCGCTGTTCGATCAAGGGCTGTGCTTGCCGAGCGGCTCGAATCTCACGGATGCAGACTTCGATCGTGTCTTCACGGCGCTATCGCAGCATTTCGCGCAATAGGATCGCACACCGTTGGCGAATCAGAAGAGGCTCCAGCTCGCACGTGCGTACATGTTCGTTCGACTGGCGCTTAATTGCCAGGTTCCGGCCCACGCAATGCCCGCTTCGATCGTAGCGGTGGACGACCCGTGGACTCGTGCCCTTGCCAGGCTGCCATCCATGATCCAATCGTGGTTGTTCGGAAGCGGCGCAGCCGGTGGGCGGAACAGCAGCTCCGGATCGGTCGAGCCAAGCGAACGCGTTCGCCACCGCTGAACGTTCACACGCCATGATCCTCGCGGATCGAATCGCTCCCATGCGACGCGCTGGCCGGTCATGGCGCCGACACCGATCGGTGTGCCGAGGAGTTGACCGTTCAGGGTGTGCCCCTGCCGCATGATCGTATTTGCATAGAGAAAGTTCTGCTGGCGAACCTGCGCAATCGGGGATACATCGCCGTCAAAGAACTCGAACGTGAGCGCCGCGAGGTGCGTTGCGGTCCGCTCCGTTGTCACGCGAATGGACGCCATTACGGCACCATTGTTGTCCGGCTCCTGCGCAAAGTCGCGCGAATCCCATGAGTAGTCATCGCGCAGATATTCAAACGTCGCTTCGACGCCACGGGCGGGGAACGACCATCGCGCGAAGAAGGCCGCGAGCTGATTGTCGTTACCGCCGCCAAGGTCGCCGGCGCCGGTGCTCCTCGAACCAAATCCCTTTTTGAGGATGCCTTCGAACGGCTTCGACCACGCATCCCACCGGTTACCACCCGACAGGTACGGGCTGTGGTAGAACCGACTCAGCCCGAGTTCCAGATGGTCGAGCGCCGCTGGCATGAAGCTCACGGAGAGACCGACCGCCGTCCTCGTCGTACCGGGCTGCGCGCGATCGATGAATGTCTCACTGCCTTGCACTGGCGACCATGCACTCTGACCAAGCGTACCGAGCACATACGTGCCACTCACTCGGCCCACGAACGGTATGCGCAGGCCGCGCGCGCGCGTGCCGACGAACAGATGCGGGAAGCCGCCGGCATTGGCGCCAAGAATCGCGGGGAATGATTCGCCCGTTCCCCATCCTTGGCTTGCAGTGGAAATGCCACCAACCATTCCGGAGCCGGCGATGCGGATTGAACTCTCACCCGCATCCAGGCGCGCGCGCGCCGCGTCACCCATTCGTTGTGGAAAATCGACGACGCCAGGATACAGTGGTTCGGCGTATGGCGAGCCGCCACTCTCTGTGGACGGCATCAGCGGAAAACTCGCATTCTGAGCGATGTACAGAACCGGGGCCAGAACGCCGCTGAGTGGCCCCCACCGGAACGTCGCCGCACCACCCGCTGCACTCGTCACCCCACGCCCCTGCCACATCGCTCCATCATTCGCCCCCCACGGAAATCCCGTGTTCACACTCGTGAACACCATCCCGCCAAGCGATGCCCGCGGCGCCAATGCCTTCTGCATCGCCGTCTTCCACGGATGCGCGCCAGCCGATGTATCACGCAACAGTTCCGACAGCTCATCGGCCCCGAACGGTCGCGCCCCCCACGCCACTGGCTTCACCAACCCCGCCATCGCCAACGCCCGCACGTACCGCTCCACATCACCACCCACCACCGCACCCAGCGCCGCACCTGACGGCCCGGTGTTCGACTGCCATTGCGCGTGACACATCACAGCGCTCGCATGCACAGCCGCGCAGAGCGTCGCGACAACCCATCGTGAGGAACGAAGCATCGGTATATCTTAGCAGCATCACCTCATGCACACATATTTTCGCGCGCTGATCGCGCTGCCGTTCCTCGTGGCTCCGCTCGCCGCGCAACTCGTGAAGCCCTCCGCGCAATGCGCTGGCGGTGCCGTCACGACGACGCTCCCCGGTGGTCTCGTTGACGAGAACACGCGCGCCAACGGCATCCGCGCACGCGACGCCTGGTCCGTGCAGCGCGGCCAGACCGATCCCGCACGAGCACGCATGCGCGCGGACAGTTCTGCCGCCCAGTTTCGGATCGCGGCCGTACTTCCTGAACTGCTGATCACCACACAGCAGTCCTTCCCGATGCCGGCCAACGACGGCCCGATGTGGGCAGGGAAGGGACTGTCGTACAGCATCACCGGCGGCATCGCGATCTGCGGCGCGCACGCACGCTGGGGCGCGATCATCGCGCCGACCTATTGGTATACCGAGAATGCGCCGTTCGATCTGCCCATCGATCCGCAGATCGTCCCGCCCCTGCGATCGGACTACAGCCCTTGGGCGTCGCCGTATCACTACATCCCGCGCTCACTCGATGCGCCGCGCCGCTTTGGGGATGCAGCACTGCGTCGCTTCGAACCTGGCGCGCTTGCCTTCTGGTACCGCGCACCGCGCGTTGAGGTCGGCTTCACGACGGAAGCCGAGTGGTGGGGGCCGGGGCAGTACAACGCGCTGCTGCTCAGTTCACAGGCCGCCGGTGCACCACGCGTCTATGTGCGCACATCGAAACCAATACACGCCGCCGGCGAAATCGACATCCGGTACTTCCTCGGCGGCCTGTCGTTCTCCCCGTTCTTCTTCCGGGAGCCCGAGGACTCGGCCCGCACCCTCGCCGGGCTCAGCGTCGTCTGGCGTCCATCATTCGAGAAAGGCCTGTCG
>JBBRLZ010000051.1:0-31449 GCA_038231095.1 Gemmatimonadales bacterium | reverse complement strand
GCGCGCGATGTGGGTGGCTGCGTAGAACTGGCGCGAGTGTTCAAGGACGGACGCGGTGTGGCGCAGGATCCGGTCAAGGCCGATCTACTGTTGACGCGCGCCTGCAAGCTGGGCTGGGACGACAAGCGCTGTCGTCCGAACTGATCACGCCGCCGGCGCGCTGATCAGCCGACCAGAACGGTCGGCGCGCCGAGCACGATTGCGCCGCCGTGGGCCGTCGAATCACCGAGGCGTGCGCTTGGCTTTGAACACATCATCGTCGTGAATGAACCGAGGATCACCGAATCGGGTGGTCCGACGCAGACACACATGCTGCCGATCGTCGCCGCAGGCATGCCAGCGATGATCACGGTTGGCGCTCCGGGTGAGACGATCGGCCCGCCGACGTGTGGAATCGGCGGCAACCCAGGCGTCACCATCGGGCAGACGTGCATGTCGGTGAGTCGCGCGGCGGGCATTCCCATGGTCGGCTCGAATCAGCTGGCAGCGGGTCCGTCGGCGGCTGCCGGCGGTGACGCAACGACGTGATGCTGCTCGTGCATGGCATCGTGATGCGTACGCGCATGCCCGACACTCGTTTCCCATCCACCGAGTTGCCGCACCAGATCCGAACCCTGCGCGATATAGGTGCGCATCTGCGCGTCGAAGTGATCGGCATCGGTGGCTGATGCGGACACGACGGCGACGAAGGTCATCATGGCGTGAATGCCAGCCGGTGGCGGTATCTGCATGACGTCCTGCGGTGCGATGCTTCCGCCGGTGAAATACGCAGCGCCGGCGGCGCTGCCGGCTGCCGTTTCCATACCGGCGGCCTGACTCGCCTCCCACACGGCGCGGCGATGTTCATCGTCGGGTTGTGCGATCCAGCGTTCCGTCGCGCCCAGCGCCAGTTCGACTTCGGGTGTGATCGGCGACGTCGCTGCGGCAGCCTTGGTGGCGTGCGTCGCAGCCGTCCACGCCCACCACACGCCTTCGCGCGGCGGCAGCGCCGATGCAACCAGCTTCGCGGCGTCCACCACATGCCCGGCGGCGAGCAACGACGACAGCAGTGTGTCGCCATCCACGGCAGTCGCCAGCGAAGCCAGGCCGGGCTTCGACAGTTTTGCGCGGTGCACGAGCCAGCGCAGCGGAGGCATCGCGGCGACATCGGCGGGCACGTGTGAGGGTGCGGTCATCGTGCCTCCGTCAGTTGATCATGGTGATGCCACCCTTCGCGATCAACATCGCATCGCCCTTCACCTGCGTCATCCCGCCCTTCACTTCCATCATGCCGCTGCCTTCGACTTTCGTCATCGGTGATTTCATCTCAGCCTGCGCACTGCCTTCGATCTTGATCTGCAGGCCTTTGATCGTGATCCCAGACGGGCTCATGACGATCGTGCTTGGCCCCACCTTCAGGGAAATCTCCTGTGCAGCCTCGATCGCGATCTTGCCGGCGTCGGCCTTGATCGAGATGTTCCCGGCCGCGACGTCGACGCTCATGTTGCCGGACGACACCTTGAGCGAATCGTTGCCGCTCTTGACTTCGGCGGATCGATTTCCCGATTGCACCGTCAGCGCCTGATCGCCCTTGATGGTGATCGTCTGCTTGCCCTGGCTGACCGTGTGCGTGTCGTCGCCTTCCTCGAGCGTGCGCGTGTCATGGTTCTTGATCTTGGTCGTGCGGTCGTGCTTGATCTTGAGTTCCATGTCGTACTCGGCCTGCACGAAGATCTGCTCCGCGCCCTTCACGTCGTCGAAGCGGATTTCGTTGAAGTTGTCGCTTCCGCCATCGAGCGTGCGCGACTTCCATCCGCTTTGCGTCTTCTTCGCCGGCAGGTCGTACGGCAGCGGGTGTGACGAGTTGAATACGCGACCGGTGATCAGCGGACGGTCCACATCGCCGTCCAGATATTCGACGAGCACTTCCTGCCCGATACGCGGCAGCTGAACGAAGCCCCACGACTGACCGGCCCAGACGCTTGCGACGTGGACGCGATTCTTCGACTTGGCGCCTTTCCCCGCGCCGCGGTCCCACGAGAACTCCAGCAGTACGCGTCCCTTGTCATCCACGTCGATGTTGCCGTCGCCACCGGCACCGATGACCTTGGCCGTTTGTGTGCCAAGGATGTGCGGGCGTTGCGTCACGCGCGGCGGACGCCACAACGTTGCGGCAGGAATCGCCACGAAACGGTTGTGATACGACGCCTTCTGATCGCTTCCTCCGTGCACGTCGCCGGCGTCCAGCTCGTGCGACACTTCAACAAGGTGAAACTCCGCGCCATCAATGCCCGACGGTCCACCTTTGATCTTCACGCGGAGACCCGCACCAAACGCGTGGCTGGTGCTTTCACCCTCGAGCACGTCACGCGTGCGCTCCTCGGTCTCGATCAGTCGCTTCGCTTCCGCCGGCAACTGATTCGGACCGATGTCGCCGAGGTAGTCGTAGCGCTCACCGCGTGCGCCATCGCCTTTGCTCGACGCCGTACCGGCGCTGTCCGGCCGATGCAATTCGTGATCGGCGAGCGCGATCGAGGCGGAATGCACGGTGCGCTCGCGCACGAACTGATAGACCGTATTCTCCGGCTGTTCCGTACCGGACGAGTTCTTGAGGTACGCCTCGTCGCCGGCGATCGGTGGGACCGACTTGGCGACGGAGTCGGAGAGAATCAGCGTGTGTTTCGACGCCGTATGCTCGAACGTGTAGTACAACCCCGCATCTTCGAGCAGGCGGGTGATGAAGTCCAGGTTGGTTTCGCGATACTGCACCACATACGGCACTGCGGTACTGGCAGCGACAATGCGCTTCTTGATGTCCGTGACGCCGGCATCCTTGCACACTTTTTCCACAATGTCGGTCAGCGACATGTTCTCGAACGTTCGGCAGTCCGTGGACAACGACAGGAACCACAGGCTCGGCACAATCACCGCACGATACGACGTCAGATAGTTCGTCGTGCCGAGCGATGAAAACGACCGCACCAGTCCGTGGATGTCGCGCATCTCACCCGTCGATCGTTCGACGTGCAGCGTGATGGCCTTGCCCAGCAGATCTCCCGGGGCGACCGCCGGATTCTCGGACACGAACTCGATCGTGAACTCGAACGGCCGCGACAGGGCCTCGGTCCCCCTCATCGAGGTGGGAACGAGGACGTCGCCGCCAAGTGGCGTCGTGGCGCGGAGCCGGCGCTTGTCCTGAGTGAGCTGGAGTGGCACGGTCAGGCCACCGGCATCGCGAAGGCAGGCTCGGCGTGCTCTGCAGCCTGCAACACGCTGGGCGCACTGGACACGCTGTACTCGAATTCACCGTCAGGCGACACCGACACGCGCACGAGGCTCGGCCGCACGCCGCTGGCGAGCGACTCGAGCAGCAGCTTCGAAATTTCCGGCAGCATCGTGTTGGTGAGGATGTTGTCCACGTTGCGCGCGCCGCTCTCGACTTCGGTGCAGCGTGCCTTCACCGCCTCGACCAGCGCATCGTCGAACTCGAGCGACATCTTGTGGATCTCGCGCAGGCGCCGCTGAATCTTCGCCAGCTTGAGGCGCACGATCTTCTTCAGGTTCTCGTCCCGCACCGGGAAGTACGGCACGATCACCATGCGCCCGAGGAAGGCGGGCTTGAACACCTTGTTCAACTCCGGCTTGAGCGCCATCACAAGACCCGCCGAGTCAGGCATGGTCTCGGGATCGGCCGTGAGCGTCATGATGGTGTCCGTCCCGGCGTTCGTGGTGAGGAGAATGATCGCGTTCTTGAAGTCGATCTGGCGACCTTCGCCATCTTCCATCACGCCCTTGTCGAACACCTGGAAAAAGAGTTCGAGCACATCAGGGTGCGCCTTCTCGACTTCGTCGAGCAGCACCACGGAATACGGGCGTCGCCGTACCGCTTCCGTGAGCACACCGCCTTCGCCGTAGCCCACGTAGCCCGGCGGCGATCCCTTGAGGGTGGAGACGGTGTGCGACTCCTGAAACTCGCTCATGTTGATCGTGATGATGTTGTGCTCACCGCCGAACAACAAGTCACCCATCGCGAGCGCCGTTTCCGTCTTGCCGACGCCGGACGGTCCGACGAGCATGAACACACCCTTCGGCTTGTTCGGATCTTCGATCTTCGCCGCCGACGTGCGCATGCGACGGCTGATCGTCTCGATGCCGGCGTCCTGACCGATGATGCGCGCGCCCATCAGCTTCTCGAGGTGCAGCACCATCGACAGTTGATCGCGCAGCATCTTGCCCACCGGTACACCGGTCCAGCCCGAAATCACTTCTCCCACGATCGACGCGTCCACCGACACGCGCATCAGTGGCGTCTCACCCTGCAGTGCGTCGAGTGCCGCGGTGCGCTCGGTGAGTGTGGTGCGCAGCGCGTGCAGCTCGTCGGCACTGGTTGCGACGTCGCCCGGCGCGTTGACCGCAGCGTGCGCGGCTTCGATCCGGCCACGCAGCTCGCGGATCTCGTCGACCAGCACCTTCTCGGCATTCCAGCGTGCCGTGAGTTTTTCGAGCTCCGATTCCGCCGCCGCGCGTGCCTCGGCGATGTTGGCAAGGCGCTCACGATGATCGGCACCGATCGCCGATTCACGCTCGAGTACACGCGTCTGCACGGCGAGGTCGTCGAGCCGACGCGTCAGGTCTTCAACCGCGGCAGGCGTCGCCTGCTGACCGAGTGCCAGTCGCGCGCAGGCCGTATCCAGCACACTCACGGCCTTGTCCGGCAACTGGCGGTCGGGGAGGTAGCGGTGCGACAGACGCACCGCCGCATCGAGACCGTCGTCCGTGATGCGAACGTTGTGATGCGCTTCGAGCGCCGGCACCACGCCGCGCATCATGATCAGACACTGATCTTCGGTGGGCTCTTCAACCTTCACGAGCTGGAAGCGGCGCGAGAGGGCAGGGTCCTTCTCGAAGAACTTCTTGTATTCCGCCCATGTCGTGGCGGCGATCGTGCGCAGTTCACCACGCGCCAGCGCCGGCTTGAGCAGATTCGCCGCGTCGCCCTGGCCGGCGGCGCCGCCCGCGCCGATCATCGTGTGTGCTTCGTCGATGAACAGAATGATCGGCGACGGCGAATTCTTCACTTCTTCGATCAAGCCCTTGAGGCGATTCTCGAACTCGCCCTTCACGCCAGCGCCCGCCTGAAGCAGCGCCAGGTCGAGCGTGCGAATCGTCACGTTCTTGAGCGGCTCCGGCACATCACCGGCCACCACACGTCGTGCAAAGCCTTCGACGACCGCTGACTTGCCGACACCCGCTTCGCCAACGAGGATCGGATTGTTCTGACGACGACGCGTCAGAATGTCGATCAGCTGACGCACTTCGAAGTCACGGCCGAGCACGGGATCGATCTTGCCTTCGCGTGCTTTCGCCGTGAGATCCACCGTGAACTGGCCAAGTGCCGTGCCCTTGCCGCCGGTCGGCACACCACCACCGTCCGATCCCTTCGCGCCACCGCTCGCCGGACTCATTGCGCGCGACTCGGCCGTCGATTCGGGTGAGGGGACCGTGATCGACAGGAATTCCTTGCGCAGCACTTCGGCCGCGATCTTCTCGAATTCGCGGCTGACTTCGTTCGCCAGTCGCGACAGCTCGACGTTGCTGACCAGTGCGAGAATGCAGTGACCCGAACGGATCTGCGGCGCGCCGAATTCGAGCGAACCGAGCGTCCATCCTTCGGTCAGCATCTTGACGAGCGTCGGACTGATGGACGGCGTGCGTGCGTTGCCGCTCTTCAGTCGATCGAGGCTGCGTGCCAGATCATCGGCGAGTCGCGACCGATTGAGGCCGAAGTGCTTCACGATCTGCGCCAGATCGTTGTCGTTGGAATCGAGCACCTTGGTCAGAAAGTGCTCGATCTCGACGTCGTAGTGTGTGCGCGACAGGCAGAGACCGGCGGCTCCATCCACGGCAGCGCGCGTGGTGGAGTTCAGCTTCAGAATCAGCGCCTTCAGGTTCACGCTCATGAGTGCCTCGAAAGGGGTCGCGCGCCTACGGGAAATGATCGCATTCAGCAGTGTTCAACAGAGCCGCAACGTCGTCTCATCGGGGTCGCGGGTGAGCGGCCGACTGGCGAGCCAGGTCCCGCGGCCGAGGCCCGGCCCGCGTGGCCCGGTATGAGTACTGCCGACGACATCGAGTATGCACGGCCGCACTTCGCCGCGCGCGAGGACAAGTTGGGCGTCGACACCGACGGCGTCATCGGCGTAGAGCCGAGCCAGGCTGCGCAGGGTCTCGTGCGCCGATCCGCCAGGGACGAGCGAGTCGAACTGTTCGCGGGTCAGCGGTCCGAGCCGCAGCCGGACTCGGGAGTGCGGCTCCCAGATGGCGTCACCCAGCACGCCGAACCCCAGCCGGCCGCCGTCCGTGCCGTCCTCGAGGACGCATTGGCCGCCGGCGTCCAGTTGCTGCCAGTCGCCAACGAACTGTTCAACGGTGGCCCGGACACCGAAGTAGTCGCCGATCAGCCGTGCCAGACCGTCGGCCGGCCGAGTGCGGCTCGCCAGCAGCCCGGCGAAGAACGCGGGCACTTCGTCACGCACTGGGAGGCGGTTGCGAAGCCCCTTGGTCCCCAGCCCTGCGAGGTCCATCAGGTGATCAAAGAAACGATCTTCCGATCGCGATTCGTGTGCGACAATCGGACGGCTCTTCTCCCACGCGCGGAACAGCAGCGAGATTGCGCGGTGATTGAAGATGTCGAGGAAATCTCGAAACGCTGTGTCGCGTGCGCGCGCTCGGGACGACGCATGCTCGGTGTACACATGCGGCATCACACCCTGCGGTCCGGTGAGGCCGAAGAAATTCACGAGCATGTCCGATGGCGGCGCATCGGCATCGGTCGACAGCGTGAACTCCTGCACCTCGCAGGCCGGAAAACCGAGCGATGTGCTGGCCCGGAACCGCGCGACCTCATCGGCCGGATCCGACCAGCCGCCGACGCGCGCGCGCTCCGGCTGCAGACGCGACAGCAGTCGCACCAGCTGATAGAAGCCGAACGACGTCGGTGATGCCGCAATCGCGCGCAGCATCACTGCATCGGCGTCGGCATCCGACATCGTGTCCGTCACAGCAACGGCCTCGCACCGGCGCGTGGCAGCCATTCGCGCACCACTTTCTTGCGCTGCTTCGACGTCACGCTCAGCTGTACGAAACTGTTCATGGTGGCGTGCAATCCGAGGAAGCGCTCGATCACGCTGGCAAACAGGAACATGCCGCCCCCGGGGAAGAACTCTTCGTCGATCTCCAGCGCAACGCGACGACCGCGCGCGAACGCGAGGCCGTGTTCGGTGGGGACGCGGGCGAATGCGGGCGCACTCGAAATCGCTGTGACGCCCTGAATCTGTCGGTCGCCCGATGCCGAGTCGCCGGCGTTGTGCAGCCGCAGCAACTCGCACAGTGCCCCACGTCCGTCCTCGATGAGGGAAAGGTGGTTCAGTGAAAGCGACGAGACCAGACGCCACATCAGCGGTTTGCCGAGCGGTGGCTGGATCACTGCCGTCGGCTTCACGAGGCACAGCACGCGACGCACCGGCCCGCCGGCGAGCAGGTCGAAATCCCCCTTCTCGTCGATGCCGATCGGCAGGCGACTCGGCAGGTCGCCGTTGAAACAGGTGAGCCGCAACGAGGCCACTTCGGCGTTCGGCGGCCGACTGCGGCCCGACAGATCCGCAAAGGCGATCGAGAGCTCGGTCCCGCGATCCGTACGCCAGCTGCTCGAACGCCGCACCGCATGCCAGAACACACCGGTCACGTCACCACGCCCGTGCCGGAAGCCGTAGAGTGGCTCGATCGACCGCGGCTCGCCTTCGCCTGGCGTGATGCCGGTGACTGCATTCACCGACCAGCTCTCGATTTCCAGCCGGCGCCGTGCGTCGGGCACCACCGGATACTCAGCGCTGTGCTGCGTGAGCAGAATCGGTTCACCGGACTGCTCGAACAGATTCACGATCGGCGTGCAGCCGAGCCGGAATGTGCGAGCGTTCACGCCGAACTCCACGATCTGTCGTCGCTCCGCACGCTCGAACGGCGAAATCACGAAGTACACCTCGGCGCGCGGCCCGGCGTCGAGGCTGCGCAGCGCGCGTGCGATACCCTGCACGTCCACGAACATGAACTTCTGCGGGAAGCAGAACAGCTCCTGCAGCAGCGCATGTCCTGCCAGCATACGACGCGGGTACGGCAGCAACATCTCGTCGTCGGCGAAACCCACCGGCGTGACACACGTCGCATCGAGGACGATCGGTGCGCGTGACGGGCGATCGGGGTCGCGCACGACGACCGACGCACAATTGTTGACGAGCAGCTCATACACGGCGTCGGCAACGTTCGCTTCACCAGAGATGTACAGGCGCAATGCGTCGAGACCGACCGGCGCGATGGCGCGATCGACCTGGGCGTCGGTGTCGGCAACAGTGAGCTTGCCCAGCTTCAGGCCATCGAACGCGCGCAGTTCGATGCGGAACGCTCCGACTGCGGTTCCGGTGCGTGCGCCGCTGCCCGCTCGCTCGGCACTCGTCCATTCGCCGGCCGTGATCGACACGGGCCAGAGCGTCGTCTGATACGCTGTCCGAAAGCGGCACTGCATACCGCCCACCGCGTGTGTCAGCACTTCGCTGCCGCGCGGAACGACATGGCCGGCCGGCAGGGCGCCGAGCCCGGGATCGAGTTCGATCTCGACCATCGAGAGTGACGGGATCGGGCGCACGTGTTGCGGGTGCAACACATCGAGCAACGCTTCCGACACTTCCGGCAGATCATCATCGAGGCGGTGATGCACGCGCGCAGCGAGAAATGCAAAGCCCTCGAGCAGCCGTTCCACGTGCGGGTCTTCGCACTTGTTGGCTTCGAGTTGCAGGCGTGACGCAACCTTCGGGTAGCGCGCGGCGAACTCCGCGCCCATGCGACGGAGATACGTCAACTCGCGATCGTAGTACAGCAGCAGATCGTCGTTCACCGTGCGACTCCGACGGGAAAGCGTGTCATCACGTACCACCGTCTGACGGCGCGCCCGCATGCACGTCGTACTCGCCGCTGGCCACTTCCAGTACCGTGTCGAACACCACCTGTTCGCGCTGCCGGTCCATCAGCAGCACCGCTTCCACCACAAAGCGTACCTGCGGTGCCTTGCCCTGATCTTCATCGATGATGCGCACGCGCGTGTCCGAGAGGCGCGGCTCGAAGCGCACGATCGCATCGCGCAGCGCGACCAGCAGACGCTCACGCCCGCCGGTCGTACCGACGGGAATTCCGGTCGTGTCCACCAGGCCGTACTCGTACACGGAGTTGTGAACCGCGCTCAGCGCATCCGGCGCAGGGAACATGGTGCGGCGCGTGTTCAGCAGATCTTCGACGTCGCGCTCGACGGAGCGTCGGAACGCACGCTCCGATTCGGCACGGCTGATCGGCAGGTCGATGCTCGTGAGCGGTGATTCGTCGGTCAGGCGATCCCACAGCGACGGCGTGACGACATGCTCGATTTCAGTGCGTGCCATGAAACATCCCGGCGAAAGAGGTCAACCATTCGTGAGCGCCATCGCCTGCATGGCGTCCAGCCGGCACACCCGAAGATACAGATCGTGACGCTCCGGCGAGCTCCCTTCGTCGGCACGATCAAGCACGCGGCACATCAGCGACATCGGCTGCGCAACGAGCGGCCCCGACTCCCACTCGTCGAGCTTGCGTTCGTCGATCGTCTGAATCAATCGCTCGAGGATCGGGCGGGCCACCGCATCAAGGCCGCTCTCCACCATGATGCTCGCCAGCTGCGTTTTCCGCAGGAAGCGGCCACGCGCCGACTGCTCCCGCGCGATTTCTTCGAGCAGCATCTCGATGCCACGCTTCGTGCGCCCCTGCTGCATCTCTCCGCGTGCCTGTTCGTACACGTCGCGAGTGGGCCGTGCGCGACGCGGCGTTCCCATGCCGCCGTGACGACTGGTCATCGCATCCATCTCGAGTGCGCCACTGACTTCGGTCGAACCACTGTCGGAGTCGTCGCCGAGTGGCGCCTCCGACTCCACGACGCTCGTCGCGTCATCCGGCACGAGATGTTCGGCAGCCAGCCAGGCGCGTGTTTCGGCATTTGCCGTCGGCGTATCGTCCATCAGCGTCATCTCCGGCAACTGTGGAATTGCAGCCAGCAACACGCGCAATGCGTCGCGGACCGCTGCGGCAACGCCATCGTAGCCCCCGCCGAGTTGGGCGCACGCGGTCATGGCGTAGCGCTGCAGATCGAGCCAGCCGCGGCCCTGTGCGGTGGCCATGACCCCTTCGCACTGTTCGAGCAACTCCGGCCACTTGCCGTCGAGCAGCAGCGTCTTGAGGCGTGCGCGAATGACGGTCGGCGGCGCTTCCAGCAGGCGAGGATTCAGTTCACCGGTCTGCATGGCGGCGCGCAATTCACCCCACCGCAGCCCACGCAGCGTGAGGTACGGTCCCGGGTTCGTCGCATCGGCCTTGCGCAGCCAGGCCGATGAAATCGCAATCCGTCGAGCGGCGTCGGCTGCGCTGACCGGCTCCACGGACATCGACCCGTCGCCGAGGTCGACGTCGAGCGATACATCGCCCACCGCGTCTTCGACGATCGGATCGGGATCGTCGATCAGCTTCTGCGAGAGAATGCCACCGGCCGTGCGCCGCAAATCGTCGAGTGATCCTCGCAGCTTGAGGAACGACGGCGCATCACGACCGAACTTTTCGTCCGCCAGCTTCTCGACGGACGCGAGTGCCGCGATGGCCGCATCACAATCGGTGACGATGGCGCGATACACCCCTTTCTTTGCGTCGCCGATTGCGCGGTCGATCACTTCCGGCGGCGTCTTTTTTTCCGCAAGTGCCGTGTCGCGCAGCTCCTTCTTTTCGTGATTGCCTTCCGCGTCGGCTTCCGACGGCACGGTGCGCGACACCTGATAGTCGAGGAACGTGAATCCCGGCGGCGCAAATGTGATCAGGCGCGCCGGCAGATCGAACTTCCCTCCGATCCATTCGAGCGGGCCGGCGCGGAGCTCCGGATCGTCAGCGTCCCACATCGGGAAGCAGCCGTCCCAGAACGTGTCGAGGATGCCGTGCACCACCCGCAATCCGGTCGCAAGGCCGTTGAGCCCGTCGCGCTTGAGCAGCGCCTCGGCGAGCCAGGCGGCGATCTGCAAATCCTTCGACTCGGTTTCGAGCAGCGTGCGACCGAGCTTGAGGACGACGCCGTAGTCCGCGAGCTTGCGATCCGTGGCGAGGCCGCCTGGCGGCAGCTCGAGGTCTTCGCGACGTGCTTCCTTGACCTGTTCGTACCGCGGGTCGTATCGCAGATCGCGGCCGGCCGGCGCCTCGCCAGCGATCGGAGTGAGCACAGCTTCGATCAACGCGGTATCGATGGGCATCCGAACAGTTGGTGAAGAGGGCGGGCAGGGGACTGGTGCGTGCGATGCCCCGGCCGGGCGGCGGGCGCCCTGAACAACTGGGGCACCGCGCTCCGACTATTCGTCGGCGCCGTTCGAACCGGTCGAGATCACGAGATCGCGAACGTCGAGCAGCGGGATCAACTCGTCATCGACGCGCAGCAGCTTCTGGCCCACCGGTGCGAACGAGCCGTCGGGGAGGTCTTCCCAGTCGGCGGCACGACCGAGACGCAGTTCGGCGTCAGTGCTCTTCCACGCCAGCGGCGAGAGCGACGGCAGCAGCACTTCACCAAGTTCGGTGTCCGACAATGCGGCGCTGGTGCTGAGGCGTGCCGGCATCCAGCGCAGGTCGCGGAGATGTTGCGGCGGATCGATGTGCAGCGCCTGCACATACGCGAGCGGGACCCACATGTACTTGCCGCCGGCCATCACCTCGAGTCGTGCGCCGATGCGCGGATCGGCATCCTCGATGGACGAGAACGGGCGGCCGTTGAGCGTGCCGGCAACTGGGGATGGTGCCGCGCCCCCCGGAAAATCGCCGGTCAGAAACATGTGCTCGCGCACGCGTTCGCCGAGCATGGCGGCGCGATAGGGCAGGACGGCCAATTCGTTGTCCGGCCCACCCCGCGCCAGCACGTCGAGCTGCTTGTCGGCGCGATCATACTGCCCCGCGAAGGTCAGCAACTCGAACAGAAACACGCGCCGCTGGGTGTCGGTCGGATTGCTCCGGAGCTCGACACCCAGCGCGTCAATCGCAGACTCCAGCCGCCCGTCGGCCAAGTGCTCTCGTGCGGATGGCATATGCGAATGATCCCTTACTTGTTCGTGACCTTCGTGAGGTCCCACATGACCGGCTTCGGTCCCGCCACGACAGATCCATCGATCTTCTGAATCTTGTACTCGACCGTGACCTTGGCGAAGGCGAGCGAAACTGACTCCGTCGGCGTGTCGTCGCCCCCCGAGGAGCCGGACCACTGAACGCTCTCGACCATGACTTCGTCGAACTTGTAGGTGAGGAAGGGCAACTGCCCTGACGCAGTACCACCCTGCTTTCGCATCGTGATCAGCAGCGACTTGATATGCTGCCCGGTGCAGCACGCCTCGAACAGGAGCGGCGAGGCCGCGTCGGTCTTCTTCATCACGTTGAACGATGAGATGCTGACCTTGGATGCCGACATGCCGCCCGATCCCGAGCCCACGGTGACTGGCGAGCTGGCGCCCCAGGAGAACGAGAAGATATCAATCTTCTTCTCGAAGCCCTTGGCCGTCGATTCTCCGGGGATTCCAGCGACGTCCATATAAGTATCGAATGCCATGGTGCACTGCCCTCAGTGAGTGAGATGTCTTCCGCTGCTCGACGTGCACCGGGTAAGTCCAGTGCACGTGAGCAGCGGTACCGCCCTGCTCCCGACCTGCCTGCGGTCGGAGGAACTTCATCACGCCGCCGGCTGCGGAAGCTCCGCGACCAGACGCATGGCGACCCCGAGCTCGTCGAGCTGGAAATGCGGACGCAGGAACGCGACCGCGCGGTAGGCGCCAGGCTTGCCCGGCACTTCGACCACGTCGATGCGCGCTTCCGCCAGCGGACGCTCCGCCTTGATCGACGCCGCGGCGTCGGATGCAACGACATACTGCTGAATCCACCGATTCAGGAAGGAATCGACTTCCGCCCGCGAGGTGTAGCCGCCGATCTTGTCCCGCATCATCACCTTCAGATAGTGCGCGAAGCGTGACACGGCGAAGATGTACGGCAGCTGCGCGGACAGTCGCGCACTGGCGGTTGCTTGCGGCGAATCGTAGACCTTCGGCTTCTGACACGACTGCACACTGAAGAACGCCGCGTTGGCAGTGCCTTTCTGATGCACGAGTGCGGCAAAGCCGAGATCCGCGAGCTCCTTTTCGCGACGGTCCGTGATCTGCACTTCCGTCGGGCACTTCATGACCAGCTCCCCTGCTTCCGTGCGGAAGTTGTGCACCGGCAACCCTTCGACCAGCCCGCCGCTTTCCACGCCGCGAATCGTGGCGCACCAGCCATACGTGGCAAATGCCTTGTTGATGTTCGCGGCAATCGTCCACGCCGAACTGCCCCAGAGATAGGCGTCGTGATCCGTGCCATCGACGCGCTCCTCGTAGTTGAACGCTTCGATCGGCACCGTCGCGCTGCCGTAGGGCTCGCGCATCAGCACGCGAGGTGCCGTGAGCGCGACGTAGCGTGAATCCTCGCTGGCGCGGAACGTCTTCCAGCGTGCGTATTCCGTCGTGTCAAAGATCTTCGCGAGATCGCGCGGCTGGTCGAGATCGGTGAACTTCTCGAGGCTGAACAGATCCGCGGCCGCCGACGAGACGAACGGCGCGTGCGCCGCCGCCGCCACGTTCGAAATCTTCTCGAGCAGCTCGATATCCTGACCGCTCTTGTCGAAGTAGTAGTCGCCGACCATCGCGCCGAACGGTGTGCCACCGAACACGCCGTATTCCTCTTCGTAGACCTTCTTGAACAGCGCGCTCTGATCGAATTCCGCAGCCCGCTGCAGGTCGCGAAGGAGGTCCTTCTTCGAGACGTTGAGGACCTTGATCTTGAGCATCGTGCCCGTCTCGCTCTGCTTCATCAGGAACTGCAGTCCGCGCCACGATGCCTCGAGGCGCTGGAACTCGGCGTTGTGCAGAATCTCGTTCAGCTGGAGCGACAGCAGGTGGTCGATCTGTGCGATACGCGCGTTGATCATCGCTTCGGTATCGCGCGCAATGGTCATGGAGCCTTCAAGCACTTCCTCCACGAAACGCTTGACGAGATCCTTGCCGCGCTCACGCGATTCCGCATCCTTGCCGATCTTGCCCTCTTCAACGATCTGATCGAGCAGCGAAAATTCGGAGGTGGTTTCGGTTGCCGCGCTCTGTGCGCCGGCCTTCGCCTCAGCCATTGCCGCCCTCCTTCAGTCCCATTTCTGCACGCAGCTTCGCCAGCTTGTCCTTGTCGCCCAGCGTTTCCTGCAGCACTTCGTCGAGCTTCTCGTTCGTCTGCAGGGAACCGCGCAGGTCGGCCAGCTGCGTGCGCAGATCGAGCAGCGCCTTCAGCGGCGGCACCTGACGGGCAATGGCGTCGGGCGAGAAGTCGTCCATGCTGCGAAAGTTCAGATCGACCTTCAGCTTCGGAGACTCGGAATCTTCCGAGAGCTTGTTCTCAACGGAGAAGGCGAGGTGCGGCTTCATGCTTGCAAGCACGTCGTCGAAGTTGTCGGGCGTGACTTCGACGAACTTGCGTTCCTTCAGGCGCGGGAGAGGATCCACAGGCTGTCCGCTGAAGTCCCCCATCACACCCATCAGGAACGGGAGCTCCTTCTTCTCGATCGCTCCACCGGTCTCGACCTCATACGCGATCGAGACGCGTGGTGGACGGACGCGTTCCAGCTTCTTCTGGGTACTCTCGGCCATCGGTGCCTCCTGCAACGTGAGCGCTGACATGAAACGGCGTGCGCCGCCATCGCAGCGTCGATGGGGCACCCTCCCAGTACATCTCTCTCTCTGATGGCAAAGCGCGCAAGCATGCCGGATGGACACGACGAAGTCAAATGGGGGCTGAGCCCGGTCTGCGATACAGTCGCGGACCGGGTGCCGTGCATTCTGCCTCCGCTTCTAACCGTCCGATCGCGCCGGATGCACCGGTCGTGGCGGCAGCGGACAGGAGGACAACTCCACGGCGCCAGCCGCCACCAGAACGTCCACCAGATTCGCCACCTCGGTCCGACCGACGTCGTCGTCCACCAGCCCTGCAACCCGCAACCCGGCCAGAATGTCGTCCAGATCGTGCGCCCCATCACACAACTCCAGCAGCGTCGGCATCAGCGGCGGTGACTTGACCAACGCCTTCGCCGGCCAGTTCGTCTCAACCGTCGCCGCCACCGTGCGCCAGGCACCTTCAGCGTCGGAGTCGAGGTGCACGGCCAGCCGGACCCCTGCCGCGATGCGCGGCTTCTGGCCCGCCAGACGAGCCTCCGCACTGCTGCCGGCAGCGGCAGAGACGCGCGCGTATTCCAGCTGCCAGTCTGCCACGTCGGGACTGAGCTCCTTGCCGAGCACGCATCGCACCGTGATCGGTGGCCGATCGAACGCGTCTCGGCGCAGCTCGATGACGCAGATCACAAACCGTTCGATCGCCAGCGCCTGAAAGTGCCGCAGCCAACGCTCGCAGTCCACGAAATCACGCCCGCCGTGTGTCACACTCTTGTACGCATCCATGGCGTCGTACTCGAGCGCCTCGAGCTGCACGAGATCGAACTCGTCGGCGTGTTTGCCCAGCCACTCGCGGATGCGTTCGGCGATCGTCTGATTGGTCCGATCGCTGAACGCGGCGCGGACGATCATCCGGCCGCCGCGCGGCAGGTGCGTTGCGGCCCCACTGAACACGGCGCGCGCCACATGCTCGCCATCCTCGCCGGCATCGCGGAAATCGAACCGGTGAGAGAGGGCAGGGACATACGGTGGATGTGCCACCACCAGATCGAACGGCTCGTGCGTCGGAATCGCGCTCCACGCATTGCTTTCGACGACCTCGACACGATCCGCCATGTCGTTCAGCAACGCGTTGAACTGTGCGAAGTGCACGCATCGCGGAATCAGGTCGGCGGCCACCGCCGACCGTGCGCCCTTGGCCACCGCGCGCAACGCTGCGATTCCCGTGCCTGCGCACAGTTCGAGCACGCGCGCGCCGGGCATCGCAGGAATCGCGGCGAGAAAGTGTGCGGTCAGCTCGTTGTTTGCGCTGAATACGTAATCCTGCCTGATGCTGTCCGTGTCCTTCACGTCCGGTACCATGTCCGACGCCAGCCACAGCCCATCGAGCGGGATCAACATCACGGTCGGTTGCACCATCGCGTCGTCGTTCGGCGATGGCGCGAGCAGATGCAGTGCGATGCACGCATCGAACCCCGCGTCACCGAACATGTCACGCACAAATGCAGCCGGCAGCGGCAGCCCGTCGAAGAACAGGCGCACGAGTGCGGCGTTGGTGTCGGCCACCTCGCCACTCAGTGTCTTGCGGCCGTTCGCAAGCCGTGGCGCGCCGACCAGCGTCGGGCCACCGAGCCGTTTGGCCACGGTCGATTCGTCGTAGCCCGCGCCGCGAAAGAGCTGCCGAAGTGTCGCGAACGCAGCCACGGGTTCGAGCGTGATCAGACTGGTCTCCGGTCTGGCCGGCGGAATGGTGTCGGTCACGGGTGCGGTGCCAGTCATGGTTCTCCTGCTGCGGTGGTGGAGATGCTATCCGACGCCCACCAATGGGCAATCAACGGGTCACCTGCGGTACACACGTCATGTTGCCAAGCCACCCACGCTGGAAGACCGGCGCACCCGATTCTGGCGTGAACAGTACGGCCACCGGCTGCGCGTCCTTGCCCGTCGCGCTCCACTCGGCACGCGACCCGTCCACCTTGGCAGCGTTCGCAACGAGCCGGAAAATCGCCCACTCGCCTGATGCCTTGGCAACCGGCCGATCCCGCTCCCGACCGAATTGCGCGGAGAGACTGGCCTCGCGCCCCGAGCTCGACGGCCAGACGAACTGTGCCGGCGGTGCGCTCTGATCGAAACGCGCGCGCTGGCTGCCCTGCATCAACGTGATCGTAGGCGTCTGGGGAGACACTTCCCCCTTGGCAAGGAAGACCACGCGTGGCGCAGCGCCTCCGTTGAACAACGCATCGGAGACGCGCATGGCCTTGTTGAAAAACTCGAGGAACGGCGCCGAAAGAGCCACGGCCGCGCCAGACTTCGGCACCCACTTACCGCCCTTGTTGTCCATGTAGTCGCCGAGGCGTTCCTGCTGGAATGCCGCGAGCTGGCCGGAGTTCGGCGCCAGCAGCCCGACGACTTCGGCGATGGTCGCTTCGGCAGTCGCGTCGGGATTGAACGGAAACCTGGAGAGCATCGGTGACATCGCCGCGCAGATGTTGCGGCCACGCTCGTTCAGTTCGGCCGCGATCACCGATGCCTTCTTGTCGCCACCACCCCCACCGCCCCCACCACTGGGCGGTGGGGGTGCCGCTCCGCCTGCGGCCACGACCGGGCGTGCGGCAGGCAGGCGCGTCGAGGCCAATCCCTTCAGAAGACCTTCCGCTCCGTTGATC
Organism: Gemmatimonadales bacterium; assembly: GCA_038231095.1. GTDB lineage: Bacteria > Gemmatimonadota > Gemmatimonadetes > Gemmatimonadales > Gemmatimonadaceae > JACMLX01. The sequence continues at coordinate 13,976 of JBBRLZ010000051.1, read as the reverse complement.
GGCGCCTCGAGCAACGCCGACATCGGCGCGCCAAGCGGCACGGCGGCGGAGTCGTTGTTGAACTTGAGCGCCAGCTGCCGCGCCGCGCCCTTGGCGAGCGTGACTTGTGCGAGCGATTCAATTGCCTTCTGCTGCAGTTGCAGCACGCCCGCGGAGTCGCGCGCGTCACCCAGATAGGTCATCTGCTCGAGCGCGCCCTGCACCGCGACCAGACCGTTCACATACGATTGATTCTTCTCGTTGATATAGCTGCCGGTGCCACCAGGCGGTTCAACGGCGTGTACCGGTTGGAACGCTGCGGCAACGCTCGAATCGACCACGGTGTTGCGCGAGACCAGCGAGAGCACCGCCAGCAGCGGTGATTGCGCGCCGGCGATCAATCCGAGTTTGCGGGCGGCTTCCTTGACTGCTTCTCTGCCGCCGCCCGATCGCGCGACCGCAATGGTCCGCACGAAAGTCCGCCAGCGCTGCACGTAGTCGTTGCGGTAGAGAGTGTGCAATCGCGCGAGCACTGCATTCAGATCCCTCGTCAGCGACGCCGTGGAGTCACCAACAACCCATGACTCTCCAGCGAAATCCGCGCGCTTGATTGCCGTTTGCATGGCACTCCACCCTTCCGCAGAGTACGCACCAGCGACTTCAGGTTGCGCACTCACGATTCCGGCGGCATTCGGCACTTTCTCGGCAACGCGCGTCGGAGGTACGACCTTGTTCGTCTTCGCGAGCAGATTCTGGTAGATCTGCTCTTCGCCTGAAAAGCGATTGAGAAATGCACGCGTGTGACCGACCGTGCGTGCGTCGGCCACCTGCGGCCACGGATTTTCGCTTGCGAGCAGTGACGCGTAGAACTCGAACTGCCGCCGCGCCATTCCGAGCACGTCGGCATCGATCGCCTGGCCGCGACTCCAACTGCCGATGAGGACGGGCGCGAGAAACTCTGGCGTGCTGCGCGGCGACTCGTTCGTCATGATGAGGTATGCCTTGAGCCTGGCGTAGTCCTCACCGTAGTCGTCGCTGGCGCGCGGTGTTTCAGGCAGCGCCTTGAGCGAATCGACGAGCGCCCCATACGCCGATGCGTGCAGCTGGCGATCGTAGCCGGCGAGCCAGACGCCGCGTGCGGCCGCGAGCAACTTGTCACCCTTCCACAGACCCCAGCCCAGTCGCTGCGGCACGCCCGAGTCGGAGTATTGCTTCAGCGTGTCGAGCACACCGCGCAACGCATCGAGGCGCCGCAGCGCATCAGCCGACGGGAAGGCGAACGAACCGGCCGGGGCGCTGATGATCGGCAGCGCATTCACGTCGCGTGAGGCAGCGGCGACGCGATCGGCGAGTGCGCTGTTGCCGCTCCATGAACGCGCGACGCTGATCGCGACGATGAGCGCGGCAGCGATGCCAAGGCCGAGCAGCGCACGCCGGACAAATGCCACGCGCACACCACCACTCGCCATCGCAGCCGCACCCGAATCGGCGAGGAACACTTCCGGAAAGAGGCGTTCGAGGAACACCCACTGCGGCACACGTCCGGCAACGCCTGGCGCGGACGGTATCGCCGCCATTGCTGCCACAGGCGTCTTCTGGAACACCTGTGTCGCACTCGAAATCCGCTCGCCTTTGGGTTGTGCCGGAACAGCCGGCACCGGAACCGCGGCGTTCGCGGCGACAACGGGACGCACACCAACGAAGTAGAAGCCACGCAACTGGGGGCTCACGCCAACATGCACCGGTCGGCAGATCTCGAGCAGGAACGCACTCGCCCGCGCCGAAAGCTTGCTCACTTCACGCGGCAGTTCGTACGCGCCGAGCCGCCGTTCCGGCTGACTTTCCCGGCCGAACAGCGACAGGCGCTGGCCGGCGAGATCGGCCGTCACGTGCGCGAGTGCCGTTTCGATGCGCGGAGTCATGCGCTCGGCGTACGTGCCGGTCGCCTGGCCGCGCTGCTTACCCGTGGCCAGCGCCGAGATGTCGAATGGCAGCGACGCACCAACCGGTGCGCGCACGTCCTCGCGGTCGAGCGGTGCGGCCCAGTTCTCGAAATTCGGCAGCTTGTCGGCCTTCGTGAACAGCACGTAGACTGGCATGGCCACCCCCCACGCACGCGCGGCGTCGTTGAGCCGTTCACGCGTGAGCTTCGCCAGCATGTCCATGTTGCCTTGCGCGTTGCTCCCCATCAGGAGATCGCAACTGACGCAGACGACGGCCGCGCGTGGTGCGGCCTGTGCACGGCCAAGCGCCGCGGCCATGCGTGGGGACCGCAACGACTTCACCAGCCGCTGCCAGAGCGCGGGATCAGCGAAGACTGGCCCGCCGGCCTCGGCAAGCACGGCATCCTTCACCAACCAGAGGTTCGCGAGCTCGGTCTTGCGTGGTGTGTCCGTGCCTGCCGGTGCATCGCCGGCCAGCAGTTCAGGATCAGTGCCGGAGCGCAGCACAACGGTCGTCTTGCAGCACCCTTCCGGCCCGAGCACGAGCAGCAACGGCTTCGAGTCGAACGCACCGCGCGGCATCCGCGCGCGCGGCCGCGACCAGCGACCCGACGTCGGCGTCGCGGGTGTCCGAGGCGACCGTGACCGGTTCTGTTCTCGGCCGCAGATACCAGAGCACAGCGCCAGCCGCCACCAGGCCGAGCACGAGGAGTGCAACCTGCAGCCCCACGCGTTCACCGCCGGTGAGCGGCAGGATCGCGCCAAGCAGCCACGCGAGCAGCACGAAGACGAGCAGCACGACGAGAGCGCTGTACCAACGTGTGGACGGATTTCGAGCCATGGTCCAGAAGCCGGGCGAAAGGTGACAGCGTGATCGTGGTGCAATGAAAACCGCAGCGACCGCGAGTGACTACGGCGTCGTGGGCGCGCGCGCCGCGGCAACGGGCGATGTCGATGTGAGTGCGGCGACGGACGTGACGGCGGAGCCGAGCGTGAACGTGGCGATACCCCACATCACGATGCCGACCGCAACCAGAGCACCGAGCGTCACGGTGAGACGGCGAATCCACGGATCGGTCGCCGCAATGGCGTCGTTATGTGGTGCCCACCCCGACACGAAGTCGCCACGCGCGCCACGAATGCGGCGAATGCGTTCGTCGATCTGCGCCGACACGGCGTGCAGCGCGCCCCGGTCACCGGCGCCATACCGCCCGCGAAATCCGAGCAGCAGGCACAGCGCGTGGACCTCGAGAACATCGGCGAGCGCCGGCGAATCGGGCCGCGCAAGCAGACGCTCGATGTGCTGGAAGAACCATTCGCCCGCCATGTGGCCACCGAACAGCTGATCCTGCAACGGACGGCGCGCCCAGTCCGCCCACGCGCCGTCGGGCGACGCCAGCACGGTTTCGTCGAGCAGCGCAACAATCGCAAAGGAGGAGAGTTGCAAGTCGGCGGCGTCATAGCCCAGCGACTGACCAGTCGTGTCGGCGCTGCTGAGCAATTGGAGCATGTGCTCGCGGAACGCCGAGGCATCGGTGACGTGCTGTCGATCGGCGCGGAGTCGCGTGACGGCCGTCAGCGCTTCCTGAAAGGTCAGTGCGAGCCGTCCGCTGCCGACCGGAGTGACGGAGGCGGGAGTCGGGCCCGCTGACGCGGCAGTTGTCATCGTTGGGTCGCCACCGTTTCACGAGGAACGTTTACCGGGCACCGTAGTCGGCGCCTCGGGGTGGAACGTTGGCACCCGACGCGCACGAACGCGAGTCGCACGGCGCTTGGTTTGCAGTCTCCCGTCGGCTGCCACACGATCGAACACGACGTGCGGCCTGGTCAGCTACGCCGGTATCAGGACCGAGACCTCGAGCACGGCATCGGGCAGCGCGTCGGGGACGTAGGCGCCCAATTCGCGCGTCTCGCGGAGTGCGACTTCGCACGGGCCCGAGAGTGAAATCTCGAAATACGCGAGGTCGGCGCGAGGGGCGAGAGCGGCTGGCGGAGACGGCACATGTTCGAGCGTGAAGCCGGGATAGGCTCGCCGCACGAGTTCCAGGACGAACTTGCTGGCGCACACCTTGAGGAACTGCTGCACGTGCGACAGCGTCTGCACGGCTGAGAGACTCGAGCGCACGCCGAGGAACCAGCGTGCACCGGCTTCGTAACACCGCGGGTCGCTGACGGTCGCCGCGAAGAGCACGTCCGAGACACGGGTCAGCGGCACGGCGACGGTGTTGGCCGAGATGATGACGTCGAGATGCGACCGGATATGGCGCTCGAGCAGGCCGAAACAGGTCGCGAGATCGTCATGATCGTATGTGGGCAGATCGCGCGCCTGCACGGAGAGCGAGAAGGTGCAGAGTGCGCCAGCGAGTTGGGACAGTTCGAGCCACAGCTGCTCGGGGTGTGCGCTGCGTGAGGCGAGGAGATGGCGGAGCGGCGCTTCGGCGGAGCGCACGGCGTGGAGCAGCCAACGTGTGGCCAGTTCGTTGCCGAGGTATGCGGCCGGTGCACCGCCGCGCGCGCCCGGCACCGGAGCTTCGAGGGAGGCACTCAGTGCGCGTCCCTTGGCATCGGCCATGCCGACGATCTGGCGCAGGATCTCGACCAGTCGCGCACTGGCACCGATTTTGAGGCAGGGCGGTACAAAATCAGGATCGGTGACGAACTGGCCGATGTCATTGCGACGCACACGCGCCAGCGGAATCGACACGGCGTTCGGCGCGAGCTCGGTGTCGAGCACCAGCTGCAGCTGTTTCGCGGCGAAGTGGACTTCGGTGCTCTCTTCGCCGACGGTTTCGTCGCGCACGGTGGCGATCCGCTCGACGTAGCGCATCGGTGACGCGGCGTCGGTGATGGCGTCCCGCATTGCTGCGGCGCCGTCGGTCGATCGGACGTTGCCGGTGGTGTCGCTCCACGAGGGGAGGGCGAGATACACCAGATGAGACTCGCGATCCGGTGCAAAGCGTGGTGCGAGTGGCGTCGGCGCCGGGGCCGCATCGGCATCGGGCACCGAGACGACCGTTCCATCGGGCAGAATTCCGCGCGCGAAGGCCAGTGCGAGTGTGCCGGAGGCCAGTGCTTCAGTGTCGAGCGACGCCGACGTCACGCCGTATGCGAAGGGAAACAACGCGTCGAGTGTCGTCGCGATCATGTCTTCGCAATGTCGACGTTGCGCCTGAAAGTGATGCGGGGCGAGGTACATTCCCTCTTCCCACACCACGCGACTCTGCCGACGCGGAGCAATCCCCATCTGGGAGACCTGTCTGAATGGCGACTGCGTCGCGTGATTGCGTTCGAGCGTCCTCGGCCAGCAATATACGTTAGGGACGTACGCCACATGCGCGGGGCTGGATGGTCACGCGCATGCTATTCATCATTGCCGCACACCGTGATCCGATGACCAGCCAGAATTTCGATGCGCGGTATCAGCTGTTGAAGTGTGTCGCGGTTGATGACGGAATCCGCACGCACAACGCGCTGGAAGTGGTGACTGGACGTGTGGTGATGGTGCATCTGCTCGATGCGGCAGGACCTGACGAAGTTGATGCCCTGCAACGTCAGCTCGGTCGGCTGGCGCAGATGGACCGGGCGCGCGTGCTTGAAATCGCGACGTTGCCGGCGGGGTTCGCCGTGGTCACCGAGTTTCTGCAGGGCATGACGAGTTTCCCGCAATGGCTGAGCGCGCGCGCGCTGCCGGAAGCACCGGAGTCATCCGAGGCGGCTGGCGGAAGTCTCTGGCGTGTACGCGCGCCGACGGATGGTGCACCTGCGGATGGTGCACGTGAGGATGGTGCGCCTGTGGATCGTACGCCTGAGGATGCCCAGCCGGAGCCACCGGTCGCGCCGCTGCCGACTCCGACGCCTGCCGATCCGTTTCTGGTGTCGTTCGGTCACGCTCCGACGCAGGAAGTCACGACGGCGCGGATCGAGGCCGTTGAACCACCGCCGGCGCCGCCAGGTTTGGCACCGCCCGTACCGGCGCGGTCGGTCGAGCCTCCGGCCGTCGCACTCAGCGCACCGGAACCACCGCCCGCTGCGGGTGAGTTCACACGCGTCTTCGGCGCCATGACGCCGGTGTCGTCCAATCCCGCGCCCGCCGCGCGACCCGCCCCACCGCCGGCGGCTGCGCCTGTCGTGCCGCCAGCGATTCCAGCACCTGCCGCCTCCAGCGTTCGGCCGAGCTTTGCGGTACCAGTCGAGCTCGCGCAGGTACGCGACACGCCGGTTCCCGAGGCGAAGCTCGACCTGCCGCCGCTGGCTCCAAGCGCGGCCGTCGTTCCGCCGACACCGGTCGTTCCGCCCAACGCCCCGCCGCAGCCTGCGATCGGCGAGTTCACCGCGATGTTCCAGGGGCACGTGCCGGTGCGCCCAAGTGTGCCACCGCCGCCTGCGCCCGACGTCGCGTCGCCCTTCGTCTACAACACGCCGCCGGTAGCCGCCCCACCCTCAGCAGCTCCAGCCGTGCCACCGCCAGCGTTCGCGCCGCTGCCGCCCCCGATCTCGCCACTGGCGCCTCTGGCTCGTCCGGCTCCACTGCCAGCTCGCTCGCCGATCGCGCCCGCATTTCCGCCCGCATTTCCGCCAGCATTTCCGCCAGTATTTCCGCCGGGACGACCGGCCGCTGCGACGCCAGCGTCCTCTCCGATCGGAGGCCTCTCGGGAAGCGCCGCTCCGTTGGGATCGTCGCCGATTGGCGCCTCACACTCGGCTTCGCCGCTGGACGCGATGCGCGCTGAACCGCCGCGGTCGTCGCCACCGGCGTCGGGGCTCGGTCTTGGCCCTCCCGCCGCGCCAGGTTCTCCGGTCGGCGCCTCGCCGCTGGGCATGCCGCTTCCACCAGCAATGTCGGCGCCGGTCTTCCCTGGCGGCGGGGCGGGCAGCCCACTCTCGCCACTTGGCTCGGGGCGCGCGACGCCCGTATCGAAGGGCGGTATGTATACAGAAATGATCGAGCGCGCCGCGACCCCTTCGCCCGTGGTGCCAGCCGAATCGAAGCGCGCGGCTGAGGCACCCGTCAAGAAGAGTTCGATGCCACTCGGACTCATTCTCGTGCTGAACGCCGTGCTGATCCTGACACTGCTGCTGATCTCGTATTTCGTCTTCCGGCCCAGCAGGCCGGCGACCGATTCCGCCGCCGCGGGTGCCAGTGCCGATTCGACGAGTGGCGACACCGCATCATCTGCGGGCCGCGCCTCCGGCATACCGAAAATGCCGACGGTCACAAAACCAACGGCACCCCCCATTCCCAAGCTGCCGTAGTCTGCTGAAGGCCGTCGAACTCGACGGCCTTCAGGTTGTATTTCGCTCAGCGCAACACGATTACCAGTTCGAAGCGTGCATCGCGCAATTCCGCTGGCACGTAGACCGCAAGATTGCGTGCGCGCGCAATCGCGTCCCACGCCGATCCGGCGCGCGTGAGTGCGAAATAGAGAAAGTCGAGCTTCACCGGCACGCTCGCTGACGGCTGGGCGACGTGTGTGAGTTCGAGTCCCGAGAGCGCCTGCCGGATCAGCGTGTCCACGACATCGGCAGACCCGACCTTGCAGCCCGTCAGCACTTTCGTGACGAGGTCCGCCTGCCGGATGTGTTGTGCACTGACGGCGAGATACCACTGCGGTGCATTGAGCCACGCTTCCTGCTCCACCGCGACCGCATGCACCGCGGGCCGCACGGGGCGCAGCGGCAGTGACACTGCAGTTTCCGGCACCGCCGTCTCGAGCAGGTCGAGCAGCACGATTTCGAGTGCGCCGAAGCAATCACCAAGGCGCGCGTGTTCGTACGTCGGAAGCCGCGACGCCGTGGCGGAGAATGTGGTGAGCGCGCCGGCCAGCGCGAGGAGCGTCTGCCACAGTTCCGACGGATGTCCAGTGCGCACTTCGTGCAGGTGGCGCAGCTTCGGCAGATGTCCGCTCAGCGTATACAGCAGCCAGAAGCTCGCGACATCGGTGACGGAGAAGTCGGCCAGTCCCTGATTGCGCTGGCGTCGTGCGCCGGACAGCGTGGCTGCCTTGGCCGCGACACGTTCGACGATGCGATGCAGCATGGCCGTGAGCACCGCGCTCGACGCAACATCGAGCAGCGGTGGCACGAATGCGGGCGCCATCAGCACTTCGCCGCTCGGCGAGCGCACGAGTCGGGCGATGGGCATCACCACAAACCCTTCCGCCGATTCACCTTCGAGCAGCAGGCGCAGGTTCGGTCGCGCGATCTGGATCGGGCGCTCGGCCAGTCCCGTGGTCTCGTCACGCGCCAGTTGTTCCTCGGCGCGCCAGCGCGCCGTCGCGGCGGCCCCTGTGCCTGATGCTGTGCGCCCGGAGACGTTTCTGGCGCCCGGTCGATACTCGGCGATCGCGATCGACACGAGCATCGACGTCTGATCCTGCTTCCAGGCGTCATCGAGCGGGCGCGGTGGCGGCGGCGGATCGGAGATCGGTGCATCGAACAGCAGGCCGTCAGGAAAACGACCCGACAGTGCACGGACGACCAGTGAGCCACCGACGAGCGCCTCGCGATCGATGTCGAGTCGCGTCAGACCCCACGGGTACGCAGTGAGGGCGCCGATCTGAATGCGGACGATTTCGTCGAGATAGCGGTCCTGCGCCTGAAGGTGCTGCGGCGTGAGCAGCGTTCCTTTGGACCAGAGGACGAGGTCGAGGGTGGACATGTGTGGAACGTAGATGACAAACGGTCGGACGCCAGCGCACCGGGATCAGCGCCGTGCGATCAGCCCCACGATCCGGATGGAATGGACCCGGGCGCAAAAATTCCGTTCGGTCCGAACTGAAACATGCGTGCGCGGTCCGACGCGTAGTCGATGCCGCGTGTCGCAATCACCTCTCGATTCAGTTTTTCGTACCACTGCTGCACCGTGACTGCGTCGTACAGCAGCAGATGTTTCCAGCCCGGCAACGCAACGGTGATCGGTTCGTCGCCATGCCAGGCGAACTGTGCTTCCGCGCCGTGCTGCACCATCTCCACACCCATCAGCGCATTGAGCTTGTCCTGTACTTGTGTGAACTCGATGTCGTGGAGCACCGGTGTGAAGTTCTTGACGCCGTCGAGTTTTCCCTCGTTGCGCTTGTTCTCGGTTTCGTGGCCGGAGACGATGACATCCTTCAAGTCGTAGTCGCCGTGGATGTACGACCAGCCCTGCCCGTTGGACTTGAGCTGGATACAGCCGAAGTGTCGTGACAGTGGATCAACATCCACGCGCCACTGCCAGCGTGGTGCGTTGACCGCCTGTCGCTCCACACCCCAGAGTGACCAGGTTTCGGGCTTGCTGAGATCCACCATGCGATCCATGAGCGATGGCGCGAGCGTTTCCATGGTGTGTTTCCAGCAGTCGAGCGCCTTGCCCATCTTCGCGCCACGATAGCATTCGGGCTGGAAGCCCGGATGCACGACCAGCCCCGCCACATCGTACTGGCGCGACGCTTTGAGCCCCTGCTCGAGACGTGTCGTGGCTGGTGGATTCACATCGGCGGTCTTCGCCTTGACGGCGGCGGGCTTTGGATAGTAGCCCGGAACTCCGACGTACTTCAACGAATCCTCGTTGGTGTGCCGGACGAGGATCGTGACGTTCAGGTCGCGCGCGACGATCAGGAACTTCTGCAGGTCCTTGCCGCGCATACCGGTACTGATGCCCATGGTCACGTCCTCGCTGTGGGTACGGACTGCCGCGCGACCAATTCTATCTCGACGGATGCGCCGAGCGGCAAGCCGGCCACCGCAACCGTCGTGCGGGCAGGGAACGGCGATTCGAATCGCGTGCCGTACGCGGCGTTCATCTCGGAGAAGTTCGCCATGTTCGTGAGGTACACGTTGCACTTGATGACGTCGTGCATCGTCAGGCCAGCGTCGCGCAGTGCGGCTTCGAGGTTGTCGAAGACGCGATGGGTCTGTGCCTGCACGTCACCGTCTATCAGGGCGCCAGTCGCCGGATCGATTGGTGTCTGTCCGGAGAGATAGAGCAGCTCGCCGGCCCAGACGCCGTGGGAGTACGGCCCGATCGCGGCGGGAGCGGATGGGGCGTGCAGATGGGAGCGTGGCATGTGTGCTGGTGGGTGAGAGCATTTCCGACCGCGGGGCCGCAGCCGGTATTTACATTCGGTCGCACGGGCGCGCCCTGCGGGCAGCACAAGTCGTGAAACGATTGGCTGTCGCGTCGATCCGCTCGCCGGATCGCTCGATGCTGATGCGCGGCGGCCTGTCATCACGTATCGTCCCGAGCGTCCCTTCGCCCTGAGTGAGCAATGATCAGCTACGATCGCCTCGACGAACTCCAGAACGGACTACGGCATGGCAGCAGCGAGCGGAAGCTGATCGATGCGGTGATCCCGTACCTCACCGACTGCTGGTTGCGGGACTACGAGCGCCATTCCCGGCTTGACAGTGTGGTCGAGACACTCGCGGAGCGATTTCACTATCTCTTCGACGTGCGTGCGCAGCGGCTGCTGGCAGCATGGGGAATCAGCCACGGCAAACACGTCGGCAAGCGGCCGACGTCTCGAATGAGTGGCCATCCACTCAGCGACGGTCCGGCGTTCCACCGCGGCCATACGATACCGCACACGCTTGGCGGTGGTACTGATATCAATCTCGTTTCGCAGCGCGGCTCGCTGAACGTCGGACGGTTTCGTGAGCTCGAGAAGGCAGCTGTGGCCACTCCCGGATCGCTGTATTTCACGTATTGGATCCACGCTGGTGCACAGTCTCAACGTCCGTCGCACGTCCATCAGGGGCTGCTGGTTCCGGGCGATTCGGCGAGGATCCATCGCTTCTGCAATTAGCGCGGGGAGTAATTGGTGCAGGTGTGCGTGAACCGTTTCGCAATTCCAACGACGATTGCAACCGTGAGTACGCTCCGCACGGCAATCGACAGACCGATCTCCCCACGATTCCGTGCGTGGAGGTCGCCGTGATTGCACAATACAGACTCTTCGTTGCATCATCGGTATTCTGAATCGGCAGACGCATGGTCCAGCGGAGAATTGCATGTCACTCGTGCACTACGACGTCGTGGAAGTCACAGTCCCGGCACGACTCGTCGCCGGTGTGCGCGCGCGCGTCGCAATTGGCCGTGTCGCACAGGAGTTCGGACCGTACCTGAATCAGGTGTACGCCGCGGCGCGCGCCGGCGCCGTGTCGCTGGACGGACAGAACGTCTTCATCTATCGCGACGTCACATCAGGATATCTATCGGCCGAGTTCTGCGTTGGTGCGACGGCACCGTTCACGGCGGTCGGTGTGGTAGAGCCATTGCTCACACCGCGTGGCGTCGCCGTCATGACCACGCACTACGGCGACTATCGTGCATTGCCTGATGCAACTGCGGCGATTCACGCGTGGTGTCGTGCACACGATCGCATTCGCGCGGGGCCGTCGTGGGAGGTCTACGGTCACTGGAGCGACGATCCGGCGAAGCTGCGCACCGATGTGTATTACTTGTTGCAGTCGGGCGGCGCGGTCGCGACGGCCCAGGGATTTCAGCGTGGCAACCTCGAACCGCGGTCTGATCGGGACGACGGTGTGTGGCTGAGGTTGACCGGGCATTAAGGTGCTTGATCCGGGCTACGCCGAGAATGATGCTGCGGCGGGAGCATGAGATGCATTGAACGACAAGCGTGCTTTCGGGAGCGTCAGCTGCAGTGATTCTCGCGCGACCCGTCGCATATCAATTCGCCCTCCTGTCCCTCGTCGTCCGGAGCATCGCATGCAATTTCGCTACGGTCTGGTACTGCTGGCCACGCTCGTCATCGGGTATGCGCTGTCGGCGCAGGTCCGTCAGGTTGGTGAGCTGAATACGCGCCAGATCCGCGCACTCGATCGCGCGAAGACAGTCGTCATCCTGCAAGGTGGCATGCTCGAGGAGCATGGGCCATACCTGCCTGCGTTCACCGACGGCGTGTTGAGCGCCCGACTGACCAGTGAACTCGCGGCTGGTATCGTCAAACGCCGCCCGGGTTGGACGGTGCTCGTGTTTCCACCGGTCGCAGCCGGCGCGAGCGGCTCGAACGAAATCGGGCGACAGTATTCCTTCGCGGGGACCTATGCGTTGCGCCCTTCAACACTGCGCGCGGCATTCGTTGATCTCGCGTCGGAGTTGGGCGAACAGGGCTTTCGCTGGGTGCTGCTCGTGCACGTGCACGGCTCGCCGCTGCACATCGGTGCGCTCGACGACGCGTCGGATTTTTTCCACGACACGTACGGTGGCACGATGGTCAACCTCTGGGGCCTGCTGCCGGTCCTCGGCGGATGGGGTGGTGCGATGACCAACATGACCGCGGACGAGAAGCGTGCCGATGGCGTGTCGTTGCATGCAGGAATGGATGAACACAGCCTGATGCTCTTTCTGCGGCCCGATCTCGTCGCACCAGACTATCGGACGGCGGCGGTCGTCTCCGGCGCGAATTACGCCGAAGATTTCGCCGTTGCGCAGCAACCCGGCTGGCCCGGCTACCTCGGCGCGCCGCACCTCGCGACCGCAGCGTTCGGGCAGCGTATCTGGCGTGCCTTTGCCGACGCGACCATCGCAACGTCGGTGGAGATTCTGGACGGCACGGATCCGGCCAGTTATCCGCGGTATCTCACGTACCTGAAGAAGCTGCCACAGTACCGTGATTGGATCGACTCGACGAATGCGCGTGATTCGGTCGCGGGAAATCGGTTGGCACTCTGGCTCTCGCGTCGACCGCGGTGATGATGTTGAGTGAACTTCACATCGAGTACTGCGCAACCGACGCGCTCTCCGCGCCCGATGTGCGCGCGATTCTCTCGCTGTGCGAGGCTGCCTATGAAGAAGATGTGTCGGGCGACCTGCGCGACGTCGGCGCGGGCGTACACGCACTCGGGCGCATGTCGGGCATTCTCGTGACGCACGCGATGATCGTAGCGCGTCAGTTGCAGATGCGCGACGGCGCGTTTATGCACACGGCATATGTCGAGTTGGTGGCGACGGCACCTGCACACCAGCGACACGGACACGCAACGACGCTGCTGCGGGCACTCGAACGGCGGATGCAGGGTTTTGACCTTGGCGCACTGTCGCCGTCTGATGCTGCGTTCCATGCGCGGTTCGGCTGGGAACTGTGGCGCGGCCCGCTGTCGGTGCGGACGGCGACAGGCATGGAGCCGTCGCCCGACGATGAATCCGTGATGATCAGACGCCTGCCGCAGACTCCATCGCAACTGGATCTCGAAGCGCCACTGTCAATCGAGTGGCGCGCAGGCGACGTCTGGTAAGTACGGTTGCGGCAATCGATGTTGTGAGCAGTGGGTCCACCACCGCACCAGGAACTGCCCCATGCCGGACGCAGCTGCCACACCATCGCTCACCGCTATCGTTCCCTTCTTCATCGTTCGGGAGCTCCTCACATCGATTGCGTTCTATCGCGACCGGCTCGGCTTCGACCTCGCATGCATCACACCGCCCGACGATCCGTATTTCGCCATCGTTCGCCGCGATGACATCGAGATCATGCTGAAGGCGATTCTGCCGGAAGTCCTTCCGACGCCGAACCACGCGCGTCATCCGTGGGCGCGGTGGGACGCGTTCATCAACACCGGCGATCCCGATGCACTGTCCTGCGAATTCATCGCGCGCGGCGTCACCTTGCGCACGCCACTCGGTGTCGACGGCGACAACCTGCGCGGATTCGAGGTCGCTGATCATGATGGCTATGTCCTCTTCTTCGGTCGTCCGGCGTAGTAACGGGCTGTCGAACGTGGGGCCTGTGCGGCGGTGCAGTGGGCTCGCGTGGCACATGAGGCCCAACGCACGGCAATCGGTATGAATACCGTCGCACGCCAACGCCTGGCGTACCTCAGCCTCGCCGGGGTCACGATCGCGATTGGTTTGCTAGTGCATCTGCGCGGCGCGTCGCTTCAGAGGGATCTGCGTGACGTACTCGGCGACGCGTTGTGGGCCGCGATGATACTGTGGTGGGTGAGCGTCGTGACGCCGCGAGCGTCGAGGGTGAAGCGTGGCGCCGTCGCGCTCGCGATCTGCTTCGCGGTCGAGCTGAGTCAGCTGATTCACACCCCGATGGTTGATGCCGTGCG
>JBBRLZ010000050.1:0-33620 GCA_038231095.1 Gemmatimonadales bacterium | reverse complement strand
CGCTGCGCGTCATCGCGATCGCGACCGTCGTGCGTTTTGTCGTCGCCGCCCTGCTCCCACTCGGCATCGACGAGTCGTACGAAGTCGTCGTCGCGCGCCGACTGACGCTCAGCTACTTCGACCATCCGCCGGCCGTGTTCTGGGTGTCACACGCGGCCGCAGCACTCGGCGGAGAATCACCGATCGCGCAGCGCTGGCCGTTCGTCCTGATGTTCGCGCTCACCAGCTGGATGCTGTACCTGCTCACGGCGCGGCTCTGTGGATCGCGCGCCGGCGTGTGGGCTCTGATCGCGGCCCAGATCATCCCGGTGTTCAGCCTCAGCAGCGGCAGCTGGGTGCTGCCGGATGGGCCGCTGCTCTGCGCGACGATCGCGGCGGCGCTGGCGCTGGCGCACGCGATTCCAGTCGAGGCGAATGATGCGCTGACTGCAGAATCGCATGCATCGCCGTGGGGCGCATGGCTGGCAGTCGGCCTCGCGCTCGGGTGCGCCGGACTGTCGAAGTACCACGCGGCGTTGTTCGGCGTCGGCGTCGCGGTGTTCGTAATTTCCGACGCTCCAGCGCGGCGCTGGCTGGCAAAGCCGCAGCCGTACGTCGCAGTCGTGATCGCGGCGCTGTGCGTGCTGCCGGTCTTCCTCTGGAACGCACAGCACGACTGGGCATCATTCCGTTTTCAGGCCGGACGCGCAGCAAGTCACGGCAATCCGATCACCGCGCTGCTGCAGAACATTGCGGGACAGGCGGGCTACATCCTGCCCTGGTTCTGGGTGCCGCTGGTGGTGCTGCTCGCACGCGGCCTTCGCCGTGGCGTGCGTGATCGAGCCGTCTGGTTCTGCTGCTGTCTCGGCGCGCCGCCGGTGATCGTGTTCACGCTGGCGTCGCTCGGCGGTCGTGCCGGGCTGCCGCACTGGCCGGCGCCGGGGTTCTTCATGCTGCTGCCGCTGCTCGGTGCGGCGATCGCGCGCTGGGAAGTCCGTGCACCGCAGACGGCGCGACGACGCATGACGATCGCCGGTTCAGTCTTCGCGACGCTGCTCACCATCGTCGTCAGTCATGCGGCCACGGGATGGGTGGCGGCGTTCGTGCCGGCATTGCACCGCAAGGACCCGGCGTTCGAACTGCTCGAGTATCGGTCGCTGCGTGACACGCTCACAGCGCGTGGATTGCTGCAACCGGCGCGTTTCATCGCGACGACCGACTGGCTGCGCGGCGCGAAATTCGGCTATGCGCTCGGTGCTGCGCGACCCACGCTGGTGTTGAATGACGATGCGCACCACTTCCCGTACGCGTCCGATATCGCGCCGCTGATCGGGACCGACGGCCTGCTGCTGCTGAAACTCGACCGCGGCATGACGGCTGACAGCGCGAACGTGACGGCAGATCCGTATCGCGCGCTGTTCGACTCGCTGCGCTTCATGGGCACGACGCCGGTGCTGCGTGGTGCGGATACGGCGCTGACGGTCGGAGTTTTTCGCGCCGTGCATCTGCGGCACGCGTGGACGCCGGCGATCGCGGCGTCGCGCTGATCAGCGCGTGCGGCCTTTCGGCGGCCGCAGGTACAGGCTGAGCGATCCGAATGACAGCTTGGCCTTCATCTGAATCAGCGTGCGCGCTGAATCATCGCTGAACCAGAGCTCCGCCTGCCCGCCTTCGCCGAAGATGCCGGCGGTGCGGATGATCGGCTTCACGACGATGGTGTTGAACGTGCCGGCCGGCACCGTGATGGTCTCCTTCCGCAGCACCTGAATCGTCACCGGATTCGCATCAGGCCGGAAGTAGCGTGAAAAGCTCAGCGTCTGGCCGACCTGCAGGTTCAAAGACCGGACAAAGAATATGAAAGCCGCGTCATCCAGCGGCGTGGCGACCGTCGGGGCGCGTTCCTGGCCGCGTTCGAGCACGATCAGTTCATCGGGGAAGAAGTCGAAGTACCGATTGTAGTGCTTCGGCCCTTCGTTGAGTTCCTGCGTGAAGCGGAGGCTGAGCATGCTCTTCGCGTCGAACCAGCTCTCCATGATGTCGTGCACACGGAAGAACGGGATGCCGCCGTTGATCTCATATCGCAGGCGGAGGACTTCGCGGCCTCGCAGTGTATCCGGTCCGCTCACGGACAGCGATCCGCTCCCCACCTGAATCGCACCGAACTTCAGATCGTACTCGGCGTAGTCACCGATTTTGAACGGCAGCTTCTGCCCGATCGTCTGTGCGTGCAGCGCGCCGGGCATGACGCAGAGCAGCAGCGTGGCTGACACGCGTCCCGCTGCTCGACGTGCGCCGCGGCGCTGCGCTGAGCGACGGCGACGACGAAGACGCGAGGCGAACCGTCCGGGCATCAGGACGATGCTCGCGCAGAGCCAGATCAGCACCGCACTGAGGCGTGTGACGATGCTGGCAAGCGTGCGCAGCGGCGGAAGCGCCCACACCGCGGGCATTCCAGTCGCGCGGATGACCGGATTCACGTACAGCGTGCCCCCCGCCGACGTCGCGACGACGCGGGCATAGTGGTCGGCGTCGCGCATGAGATAGACAATCGAGTCGGTGTCGCTGGCCTTGCCGCGCACCACGCTTGCGTCCGTGATGATCTCGATATGCTGCATGCGCTGATCGAAGCGCGTCGTGATCGTGTCGCCACGGACGGTGACATCGCGCAACCGTGCCGGAGTGCCGCCAACGGTTCCAGCGACGACGTACATCTGCCCGTGACGGAGTGCGGCCAGGATGTCGCTCGCCTGACGCGTCGGCGCATTGACCATGGTCCACACGACACCGATCTCATTCGGATTGCGCACATCATGCACGTCGTCGTTGCCGATCGCCCACACTGGATTGCCGGCGGTCAGCACCGCGTCCCACCAGCGCGAGGCGTCATTCCAGTGACTGCGGACCTCCAGCAGATCGAAGCCGGAGAGTACGGCGATCTCGGTCGTGTCGTAGCCGGTGCGCAGATAGGGATGCGCGATGGCCGTCAATGCGTCCGAGTCTCGCAGCTGCGCCAGCAGGTATTGCTTGGCCTGCGTCGTCTGCCACAGCGGAAAATCGAGGGCGGTGACATGCGTCGCACCGATGATCAGCTGATGCGTCTTGCGGATGCTGAAACCGTGCTCGTACACCGGGAGAAATGTGGTGTCACCGGCGACGCGCGCGATCTGGTGATAATTCGACAGGCCGATGACGTCGTAGCCACGGCTTACGTACGCCGATCGCACGGAGTCTGCCGACTGCTTGCCCGACGTCAGGCCACCCCATGCACGTGAATGCGCGTGAAAGTTCGCGCGCTGCCACTGCGGGCCGGCACCGTCGTACGGATTGAAGAGTGTCGTCCCGGTGAATGGTGTGCGCGCGTGAAACATGTACACCGGCACCACGACGTACGGCAACAGCAGAACCGAGAGTGCGACGATCGCGAACAGGCGTAGCGTGGTGATGCCAACTGACCCGATCGTGCGACGCGCATTCGTGCCTCTGCGGCGCACCGCGTCGTCGTGCGAAAGGGAGTCGTTCGCGATCATCTCGGCGTGGACAGGGGGCGACGGCGCACCAGGACGCTGGCCCGCCGTTGCGCGGAAACTAAGCGGGCTGGGTCCGGTTTCGGCCATTCGCGTGTGATGTGCCGGCGTCAGCCTGCACGCCAGCCCGTCGCGTGGCGGTCAGAACATCAGGGGATGAAGTTCGCGGAGACCGTCAGATCTCCATTCTCCGGGATCGTCACAGTGCACGTCATGCCGCTGCACGACCCGGTGAATCCGGTGAACGTGAAACCGGTGTTTGCGATCGGAATCAGCGAGACGGTCGACCCGACCGGGAAGATCGCGCGACAGATGCCGCTCTTCACGCCGTTCGCGATCGAGCATGCGACGCCCCCGGGTGAGCTGGAGACCGAGCCGTTGCCCGTCCCAGTACCCGACATGATGGTCAGCGAGCCCGGCACAGCGAGACGGTAGAGCGCCTGCACTGTGCGCGACTGTGACATCGCGACCTGGCAGGTGCCGCTCCCCGTGCATGCGCCGACCCAATTCATGAACACGCTGCCATTGGTCGGCATCTGTGTCACCGTGATCGCCGTGTTCAGCGCGAATGCGTTGGTGCACGTCCCGGTGACGGACGTGGTGCTCAGCGCGCAGGCGAGTCCGGATGGTGAGCTGGTCAAAGTACCGCCGCCTTGCGAGCCGGTGGCGGCACTCAGCGTGAGTGTCGGTGGAGCGGCGAATTGCGCGGTGACACTCGACATCGTTCCAGTCGCCATCGGCACCGTACACGTCGTGCCGGAGCAGGCGCCGGTATACGCCGAGAACGACGACAGGCCGGATGGTGTGGAGGTCAGCGTCACGATCGTATTCGGCGCAAACGTCGTCGTGCAGGTGCCGCCGGTGATGCCTGCAGTGATCGTGCAGTTGATCCCCGCGGGGCTGCTGGTCACGAGGCCGTTGCCCGTGCCGCCGCCGGTGACGGTGATGCCCTGCGTCTGGAACGTCGCCAGTGCCGTGCGGCCCTGTGACATGATCAGCTGACACGGATTCGATGTGCAATCGCCGCCCCACGCACTGAAGACCGCGTTGCCGCTGGTGGTCTCCTGCAGCGTGACGGCGGTGTTGAAAGCGAAATACGCGGTGCATGTGCCACTCGTGGTCGAGCCGCTCAACACGCAGTTGATGCCCGCCGGCTGACTGGTGATGATGCCTCCACCCGCCGATCCACCACCTGCGGTGACCGTCAGTCGTTGCGGCGCGGCGGAGAATGCGGCCGTCACCGACGTGGTGACACTGCTGGCCGATTGCAGCACGCAATTCGCGCCGGTGCAGGCGCCGCTGAATCCATCGAAGCTGCCGTTGTTCGTACTGCCGCCGATCAGCGTGACACTCACGCCGGCGTCGAATGTCGCGCTGCAGATCCCGCTCGTGACACCGGCGGTGATCGTGCACGCGATACCGGACGGCGAACTCGTCACGCTGCCAGAGCCCGTGCCGTTGCCGCTGACGGCAACGATGCCGGCCGGCGGCACGCGATACGTGACTTCCGCGACGCGGGCTTGCGACATCGTGACCTGGCAAGGATTGCCGATACAGTCACCGCTCCATCCTTGAAAGACGCTACCTGCGTTCGGAATCTGGGTCACTGAGACGACGGTGCCATTGGCAAACGTCACCGTGCAGACGCCGGAGGTCACGCCGTCATTCACGGTGCAGGTGAGGCCCGCGGGCGCACTCGTGATCGTGCCACTGCCGCGCGAGGCGGGCGATGGCGCCACCGTGAGCGTCGCGGCCTGTGCCGCTGCGGTGAACCCGGCATTCACGGATGTCACAGCGCCGGATACGATCGTCGTGCTGCACGTCGAACCCGCGCACGCCCCAGTGAACCCGCTGAAGGAACCACCGATCGCACTCACGGCCGTGAGCGACACCGTGATGCCCGCCGCGAAATTCGCCGCGCAACTGCCGCTCGCCACACCATTCGTGATCGTGCAGGAAATGCCGTCCGGTGCGCTCGTGATCACGCCGCTGCCGGCGCCGTATGTGCCGACGGTGAGTGACCCCGCTGCGGCCGCCGTGCGATACGTCACATCCACGGTGCGCTGACCATTCATCGTCACTGCGCACGGGTTCCCGACGCAGTTCGAGCTCCACGCCGAAAAGATCGCGCCTGCGATCGGTTCCTGCGTCAGCGTGATGACCGTGCCAATCGGGAAGCTGGTGCTGCAGGCGCCCGTGCCGGCCGCGGTGCCGTTCAGCGTGCAGTCGATTCCCGCCGGTGTGCTGACGATATGGCCGCTGCCGACGGACGCCGCACTCGCCACGATCGACAGATAGTTCGGCACGAACGTCGCCGTCACCGAGCGCGGTGCCTGCATCGTGGTCGTACAGGGTACCTGCGCGCAGTCGCCGCTGAACGCGAGAAACACAGACGTCGCGGCGGGTTCCGTCTGGAGCGTGACGACGGTGCCCTGCGGAAAGCGTGCGGTGCACGCCCCGGTCGTCGCACCGGCCGACAGTGCACAGTCGATTCCAGTCGGCGACGACATCACGCGCCCACTCCCGGACCCGCTGCCAGCGACCGTCAGCGCGATCGTCGTCGCTGCTGGAATCGGCGCCGGCGCCGGCTCGATCACGCTCGTTGGGCCATCCTTCTTGCCGCCGGAACAGGAAGAAAGTGCAGCGACGGCAACAACTGCCGTCAGAATGTGCCGAGCGGCGACGTCGCGAAACCGACGAGCCGAGAGAGAATATGTGTGCATCGCAGAGCGGAAATGGGCGCCAGAAGGAGTTGGTCGCTCATGGCGGACACGCATGCGGTCCGTCACGCCCTGCGTCAAAAAGCAATTGCCGTGCGCGGATTTATTGGCGCAGACTCACACGAATCCACTCGCCATTCCTCACCCCTGGAGCCGTCCTGCGCGTCAGAGCATGCCGCTCAACGGCAACGCGTCGCCGTCGGCGAATCGCGACAGGCGCAATGCATGCACGTCGAGCGTGCTGGTGGCGCCATCGCAGAGGAGTTCGGCCATCAGCTGGCCGATGATCGGCGAGTGCATCACGCCGTGCCCGGACGACCCGTTCGCAAGGAAGAGGTTCTCGCACGCCGGCGTGCGTCCGAAGATCACCGTCTTGTCGGGACTCATTTCATACAGGCCGACCCAATGCGCTGCGGGATCGAGTGACGTCGTGCGCATCGCCGGGACGCGCTCCTGCGCCACCGTCCAGACGCGATCGATCAGCGGCTGATCGACGTCCAGCGCGTACGGATCGGCACGCGGCGTATCGATCGGCCAGTTGAGCAGCGCGCGACCATCGCGCACGCGCAGATGAAAGGCGTCGCGCGCCCAGATCGTCATCGGGAAACTGTCGTCGAGCGTGGTGAGCGGCACCGTGCACGCGATCTGCCGGCGCGTCGGCGTGACCGGGAGATCCACGCCAGCGTACCGCGCGATCGTCGCCGACCAGGCACCCGCCGCATTCACGACGCGCTCGACGGCGATCGATTCACCCGCCACGTCGACATGCGTGATGCGACCCGATCCATCGCGTGTCATGCCGCGCACCGGCGAGTTCCACTGCACCGTCACGCCGCCGCGCTGCGCCGCATCGAGATAGCCGCGCAGAATCTTCAGCGGCCGGATCGTCGCATCGCTCGGGCACCATGCCGCACCGATCACGCCGTCCATCTCGACACGCGGATTGATGCGCTGTGCTTCGTCGAGCGACAGCTCCACCGCCTCGGTCAGTCCGGCCGCCTGCTGAATGTCACGCGCGGCGCGGAAGGCGTCGAGCATCGCCTGATCATCCGCCAGAAACAGATACCCGACCGGCCGGTACTCCGGATCGACGCCAGTGTCGTCGGCAAAGCGCAGCAGCTTTGCGCGCGAGAGCAGCGACAGCTGGACGTTGATGGTATTCGCGAATTGCCCGCGATAGCCGCCGGTCGCCTTGCCGGTGCTGCCCATGCCGGGCTCCGGCGACGCATCCACCACGAGCACGTCGCGCGCACCGCGCCGCATCAGATGCCAGGCCACGGAAGCGCCGATCACACCGCCCCCGATCACGAGGGTCGAAACTGAGCGAGTCATGACGCAATTCTATATCATTGTCGGTCCGCCGAGTGGCCCTCCGCACGCGTCATCCTCCCTCTGCCCGCGCCATGAACGACGCACTCATCGCCGCCGCGAAGTCCGCCTTCCCGACCGACATCCCGGGCATCACGCTGGGCGCCGTCGTGGATGGCATCGAGATCGATCCACAGCCGCTGGTGCGCCTGCCGCTCTCGATGATGACGCGTCACGGGCTCATCGCCGGCGCAACGGGCACGGGCAAAACGAAGACGTTGCAGCTCATGGCCGAGCAGCTGTCGGCGCAGGGCGTGCCCGTGTTTCTCGCGGATGTGAAGGGCGACGTTGGCGGGATTGCGATGGCCGGCACAACGAATCCGAAGATCGAGGAGCGCGCGAAGGCGATCGGTTGCAGCTGGCAGGCCTCGTCGTTCCCGGTCGAACTGCTTTCGCTGACGGGCGCGACCGGCGGACAGCTGCGTGCCACGGTGTCGGGCTTCGGCCCACTGTTGATGTCCAAGGTGCTCGGCCTGAACGACACGCAGAGCAGTGTGCTGGCACTCGTCTTCAAGTACTGCGATGACAAGGGATTGCTGCTCCTCGACCTGAGCGATCTGCGCGAAGTGCTGCAGTACCTGAGTGACGAGGGCTCGGCCGAGTTGAAGGACTACGGTGGCATGTCCAAGGCCACGGTCGGCGTGCTGCTCCGCAACATCATCGGCCTCGAAGCGCAGGGCGCAGACAAGTTCTTCGGCGAGCCGGAGTTCGACCTCACCGATCTGTTCTCGATCGAACGCGACGGGCGTGGCCTGATCTCGGTGCTCGCGTTGTCCGACGTCCAGGACAAGCCGGCACTGTTCTCGACCTTCATGCTCTGGATGCTCGCGGAGCTTTACGCGACGTTGCCGGAAGTCGGCGACCAGGCCAAACCGAAGCTCGTCTTCTTCTTCGACGAAGCGCACCTGCTGTTCGACGACGCCAGCAAGGCGATGCGGGATGAGATCGAGAAGGTCACGCGCCTGATCCGCTCGAAGGGCATTGGCGTCTTCTACATCACACAGCACCCGCGAGACATTCCCGACACGGTGCTCGGCCAGCTCGGCAATCGCGTGCAGCATGCGCTGCGTGCCTTCACGCCGGATGACGAGAAGCAGCTCAAGGCCACGGCGCGCACGATTCCGAAGACCGAATTTTATGATATCGAGACCACGCTGACGTCGCTGGCGACGGGTCAGGCGCTGATCTCGACGCTCACCGTGCGCGGCACGCCGACCATGCCATTCGTCTGCCACATCGTGCCGCCGTCGTCGCGCATGGGTCCCCTCACGCCCGAAGAGCTCGCGCCGCGATTGCAGACGCCGCAGGCAAAGAAATACGCGACCGCCATCGACCGGGAATCTGCGCGCGAGGTGCTCGAGAAGCGGCACGCCGATGCGGAGCAGGCGGCCGCCGCGGCAGCGGTTGACGCGCCGGCGGGGAAGGGCGGCGTGCGCGAAGAAGAAAGCGCACTCGGTGCGTTCCTGCGGTCTCCGGTCGCGCGCACGATTGCCGTGACGGTCGCCGGCACGCTCACCCGCACCGTCCTCGGCGCGCTGCTCGGCAAGAAGCGCCGCTGAGTTCGCGCGAGCGCCGCCGCGGAACTGCACGTGGAGTGCATCGCCGTCGATTGGTCGGGGGCAGTGACGGGTGCGGCGTCGCGCATCTGGATGGCGCGCGCGTGCGACGGTGTCCTGACGTCGCTCGTCGCGCCGGGCAGTCGCGACGCGGTGCGTGAAGCGCTGCGCGCGCGACGCCGTGATGCGGAGCCGTGTCTGGTCGGCCTCGATTTCGCGTTCAGCATGCCGGCTTGGTTCATCGCGTCGCATGGATGGGGCGACGTCGGCGCGCTCTGGGCTGCAGCGCGCGACGATGGCGAAGCGTGGCTCGCAGCGTGTGTCGCTCCATTCTGGGGACGACCGGGCACGCGTCGCCCGCACGATGCGGCGCGCGGATTGCGCGAAACGGAGCGCGCATGGTCAGCATCGCAGAAACCCAAGTCGGTTTTTCAGATCGGCGGCGCGGGCTCCGTCGGCACCGGTTCGGTGCGTGGCATGCCGATGCTGCTCGCGCTGCGCGATGCCGGATGGGCCGTCTGGCCGTTCAACGCGCCGTCGTCGCACACGCTGGTGGAGATCTATCCGCGGATGTTCACCGGGCCGGTGGTCAAGAGCAATGCCGGCGCGCGTGCGGAACAACTGGCGAGGGTCGGTGGGCGCATCGCCGCCGAGTTCATCGATGCGATGGTCGCATCGGAGGATGCGTTCGATGCGGGGCTCTCGGCGATCGCGATGAGCGCTGCAATCGCGCGGGCACCGCTGTCGATCGTGACCGATCCGATTGCACGGATCGAGGGAAAGATCTGGGTGCCCGCGGGCAGCTGACTGCGCCGCGGGCACCGTCGGTCACGTCATTCGCGCGGTCACTTGCGGGCGACGACCTTGATCGTGATTGGAGCGGAGACCAATTCGGGACCAATCTCCTTGTGCTGGTAGTCCGCGAGGACGGCGCGCAACGTGTGCTTGCCGGCTGACAGCGGCACGGTGACCTCGATCTGTCCCTTGCCGAAGTGGATGTGCTGGCTGTCCGCAGGCACGATGGTGCCCGCACCGCCTGCGTCGGCGTCGATCAGCAGGTGGAAATGGCCCGTCTTGTCGAACTGCATGCCGGCCGGTGCAACGCCGTAGTTCACGAGGCGGAAGCGGATGGTGACCGGGCTGGTGACCGTGGCGTTGTTGTTCGGGAGCAGGAACCCGATGATCGGTGCTGGTGCGGCGGCCGGAGCGGTCGCCGCCGCCTGCGCACGCATGGTCGGAGCGGCGACGGTGAGCGCGATCGCGCAGACGGTCAGGGGCAGAAAGCGCATGGGGCGTTGGTCGATGTGGAAGGAGCGCCGACGCATGATCGGGACAACGAAATGTCGCCGACTCCCCCGCCGGATGTCAGGCCGTCGCCGGGGAATTCGCGGTCCAGTGCTGCAACTCCGACCAGACTTCGCGTGACACGTGGACGAGATCGCCAAGATGTGCTGCAAAATCGTCCCGGAGCTGTGGAGCGTACGTCGCCAGATACCGATCAAGGATGTCCATGTTCCGCGCGACGTACCGCACGCGGTAGCGGCCCGGCATCGATCGGTCGATGGTGGCAGTCACGAAGCAGCCCGACGCCAGCACCTCCGGGATGTGTGTCTCGCGCATGTAGGTCTCGTATGCTGCGATCCCGGCCGCAGTAACATCGCTGGTGACTTCGTAAATGATCATCTGACAACAATGTCGGCGTGTACGCGGATCAACCAGCGGCGCGCGCGCCGCGTCGCTGAAGTCTCTGGATGAGTCCGCGCTAAGAGTTGCGCGTCGCATGTCAATTACGTTACGCGCAGAGTCACATCACGTGTCGCCCTTCGCCACGGTGCAAATGTGGCTTCCTCCGTCTCGCAGGCATGCGTCCGTCAACCTTCGTACAGTTTTCAGCGACGGCGACCCAGGGTGCCACGGCACTCCTGCTTGCATGTGCGCTGTATGTGCTGAGTCGCTTCTATCCCCGATCCTTCCTGCGATTGTGGGCCGGGGCATGGCTGGCGGAGGCGGTGCATACGCTGGTCGGAATCGTCACGCTGCTGCTCCGCGCGCCGGGAGCGAGGTCGGTCGGGATTCTGCCGACGATCACGATCTGGGTTGCTCAGACGGGTGGGTTCGCGTACGCCGCGCTCCTGCTCCTCGGCGCCTGTGCGCTCGGGAAAAAGGACACGGAGCCTGGCACGAAGGCCTGGATCGTGGCGCTGACCGGCGCGGCGCTCGCCGCCTTCGTCACGACCCTCGCGGTACCGATTGACGCCTTGCCGTCCACGCAGGCGCTGCGTGTCGTCGTGCGTGTCGGAGTTCTGGCAGCTTGCGCCGGCTTCGCGGCGTACACCGCTGCGTACCTCACGCGCCGCTGGCGCAGTGACCGCGCCGTGTCACTCGGTGCCGGCTGGATGTGGTGGACGTTGATGGCGATGGGCACGAACATGCTGCTCATTGCCATCGTCGTGTTCTTCCGATTCATGAACGGGATCGAGGAAATCGCACTCCTGCTGCAGATCACGCCGCTCGTCGGCACGCTGCTCACCGCCTCGCTCGGCATCGGCACCGCCATCGCACTGGTGGAAGACGAGCAAGTCGGTATCAGGGAAGTCGCGCGGCGACAGGTGGAAGCCGAACGCCGTGCGCGCACGTCCGGCGCCAGCCTCGTCTCGGCCCTCGCCGCCGTGCCTGATCTCGTGGCCGTCATTGGTGTCGATGCGCGACTCGTCGCGTGGAATCCCGCGTTTGAAGCGTTCGCCTATCACCATGGTGGACACTCACCGGTGGTCGGCATGCCCGTGATCGACGCGATGCCCGGCAGTGCCGCCGCGGACTGGGGCGAACGGATCGGTGCGCTGCTGAACGGCAAGGATCAGGTCTTCGACGCCTCGTTCGAACATGCCGATGTGGCACCGGATTTCTTCGATGTCAGCGCGCGACCGATCCGCGATGCGACCGAGATCGTCGGCGGTGTGATCGTGGCGCGCGACGTGACCGAGCGCCGCAAGCTCGAACAACAGTTGCAGCAGGCGCAGCGCCTCGACACCGTCGGGCGCCTGGCCGGTGGCATCGCGCACGACTTCAACAATCTGCTGACCGCGATTCTCAGCAGCGCGTCGGTCGCGCGTGAGTGTCTGCCGCCGGATCACGAAGTGCAGGCCGATCTGGCCGATGTCCAGCTGGCCGGCGAACGGGCGACGCAACTCACGAAGCAATTGCTCGCCTTCGCACGTCGCCAGCCGGTGTCGCAGCAGCCGATCGAGTTGAACGAACGCGTCGCGACGATGGAGCGCATGCTGTCACGCCTCGTCGGGCCGGACGTCGCACTGCAGGTGAATCTCGGCGACAGCGTCTGGCACGTGCGCGCCGATGGTCCGCAACTCGAGCAGGTCCTCGTGAACGTCGTCGTGAACGCGCGCGACGCGATGCCGTCCGGTGGCGGCCTTACGATCCGCACCGGCAATCGCCGCCTTGCCGATGGTGCCATCGTGCTCCCCCGCCCGATGCCGGCGGGCGACTATGTCGAAATCGTCGTCACCGACACCGGCTCTGGTATGGACGAGGAGACACTCGCGCATGTCTTCGAGCCGTTCTATACCACGAAGCCGGTCGGACAGGGCACCGGCCTCGGTCTCGCGATGTGTTACGGCATCATCCGCCAGCATCACGGCGTGATCTGGATCGAGTCTGCGCTCGGCCGCGGCACGACGGTGAACATCCTGCTGCCGCGATACGAAGGGCCGCTGCCGGTGCCCGTGGAGCGCGTGCCGAGTCGAACGCCGGTTGCGAGTGCGAGCGGCACCGAGACGATTCTCCTCGTTGAAGACGAGCCGCAGGTGCGCGCTGTCGCGGCCCGTGCGCTGCGCGGGGCGGGCTATCGCGTGCTCGAGGCCACGAACGGTCGCGATGGCGTGCAGGTCGCGCGACGCGAACGCGATGCGATTGATCTGATCGTCTCCGACGTCGTGATGCCCGAAATGGGCGGCAAGGAGATGGTCGAACTGGCGCGTCAGTTCCTGCCGTCGACTGCCGTGCTCTTCGTTTCCGGCTACACCGCAGGCAGTTTTCCGCTTCCCAGCGACGACCCGTCCGCCGGCATCTTCCTGCAGAAGCCGTTCACTCCGCAGGATCTGCTGGCGATGGTGCGTCAGGTACTCGACCGGCATGCGGCCGCACGTGAGGCGCGCGCCGCGATCGCCACACCCTGAGCGACGTCGCTGGCCGGGCAACGGCTACTTCTTTCCGAGGCGTCACTCTCGTGCTCCGATCTACACTGCGTTCCCTGTCTCTGCTCGCTGCACTCGGCTCACAGGTCGTCGCGCAGTCGGCGGCCAATCCGTGGGCCACGGTTGGCACGCAGGGCACGGCGCTGCTCCGCAACTTCGACTTCGCCGCCGGTGGCAGGCTCGATACGCTGAAGCTGCACTACACGACGCTTGGCACGGCGCGTCGTGGTGCCGACGGTCGCGTACGCAATGCCGCGCTGGTGTTGCACGGCACCGGCGGCACCGGACGCTCGTTCCTGAACAACACGTATGCGGGCCTGTTGTTCGGTCCCGGCCAGCCACTCGACTCGACGAAGTATTTCATCGTCCTGCCCGATGGCATCGGCCATGGTGGTTCGTCCAAGCCGAGCGATGGGCTGCACTCGCGCTTCCCGCACTACGGCTATCGCGACATGGTGGCCGCACAGCAGCGCATGCTCACCGAGGCGCTGAACGTGAGTCACCTGCGCGTCGTCGTCGGCACGTCGATGGGCTGCATGCACGCATTCACATGGGGCTGGATGTATCCCGGTTTCTCCGATGCGCTGGCGCCGATGGCGTGCGCGCCGACGCAGATCGCCGGTCGCAATCGCATGATGCGCACGCTGGCCATGGATGCCATCCGTCAGGACCCGGAGTGGAAGGGCGGTGAATACACGTCGCCGCCGCGGGCCGGCATTCGCGGCGCGCTGCAGATCCTCTGGCTGATGGGCACCGCGCCGCTCGTGCAGCAGCGCCAGGCGCCGACGCGCGACGCCGCGGACAGCGTGATTCGCGCCTATGTGGATGGGCGAATCGGCGCCACCGATGCGAATGATTTCCTGTATCAGTTCGACGCCAGCAGCGACTACGATCCGTCGTCGCATCTGGCCCAGATCGTGGTGCCGGTGCTCCACATCAATTCGGCCGACGACGAAGTGAATCCGCCGGAGCTCGGGTTCGCCGAGCGGCTCGATTCGCGCATGCCGCATGCGAAGTTCATTCTCCTGCCCATCAGCGATCAGACGCGGGGGCACGGCACGCACTCACTGCCCGCGATCTGGGGCGAGACGCTGCGCGATTTCCTCGGCACGATCGCGGCGCCCTGAGTACCGTCCGATTACTCCTGAGGTCATTCCCGTGAAACTCCTGCTGCGCCTGCTCGTCACCGCGCTCTCGCTCTGGGTCGCGACGAAGTTCGTTCCCGGTATTTCCTTCGCGGGCGACAACTACGCCGCGCTGCTCGGTGTCGCACTCGTCTTCGGCGTCGTGAACGTCGTCGTGAAGCCGATTCTGAGCCTCTTTTCGCTGCCCGTTGTGCTGTTGACGCTTGGCCTGTTCCTGTTCGTGATCAATGGCCTGATGCTGATGCTGACGTCGTATCTGTCCTCGCGACTCGGCCTCGGCTTCCACGTGGCGGGCATCCTCCCGGCGATCATCGGCTCGCTGGTGGTCAGTGTGACGGCGACAGTGGTCAATTTCGTGATCGGGACGAATCGCGATAGCGACGATTGAGCCGCCTGTGCCCGACGTGATGGTTGCCGCGCGCGGCATCACCGTCGCGTATCCGGGTGGCGTGCGTGCGCTCGACGATGTCTCGGTCGATGTGCCGCGCGGCGCGGTCTTCGGTCTGCTCGGTCCGAACGGCGCCGGTAAATCCACGTTGCTTCGCGTGCTGGCGACGCTCCAGCGGCCCGACGCCGGCAGCGTCACACTGGCCGGTATCGACGCACTTGCCGATCCCGAGCGGGCACGTGCGCATCTCGGCTTTCTGCCGCAGGAGTTTGGATTTCCCCCGGCACTCACGCCACTCGAACTGCTCGATCACTTCGCGCTGCTGAAAGGGTTTGCGCGCGCGTCCGAGCGGCGCGAGGCCGTACAGGCAATGCTGGAGCGGCTCAACCTCTGGGGTGTTCGCTCGCGGGCCGTGAAGGCGCTCTCGGGTGGGATGAAACAACGACTTGGGTTGGCTGTCGCGCTGATCGCCGCCCCGGATGTGTTGATCGTCGATGAACCGACCGTGGCGCTCGATCCCGCAGAGCGCCATCGCGTGCATGATCTGCTGATGGAACTGGCCGAGACACGTGCCGTCGTGCTGTCCACGCATCTGGTGTCGGATGTCGAGGCGCTCTGTCATGCGACGATGATCCTGCATCGCGGTCGCGTGGTACGTGTCGGCGCGCCGCAGGCGCTGTGTGCGGCGCTGCGCAGTCGGGTGTTCCGCGCACAGCTGTCGCGCACTGACGCGGCTGGTGTGCGCGCGGCGCATCGAGTGGTTCGGGAGTTTCTGGTCGCTGGCTCCATCCAGATGACCGTGATCGCGGACGTGCCGCCGGATGCGCGCTTCACGGCGGCGGAGCCGACGCTCGACGATGTCTACGCCGAGGCGACGTCGTGATGCACGCGAGCCTGCAGCGGGTCCGATCGGTGGTGCGACTCGAGCTCCTCACGCAGCGCCGCGAGCCGCTGACGGCACTCTACATGCTCGTCTTCTTTCTGCTCGCCGCGGCGTTCGCGGCGGCAGGGCCGGTGGAGTTGGTGCGTGATCGCGGGAGCGTACCACCAGACGCCGCCTGGTCGCTGATGCTCGCGAGCACGGCGCTGACGGCCTTCGGTCAGGTGATCACGACGATGGTCGCGGCGACCGTGGTGCTGCGCGACCGCGCGGATCGCGTCGATGAACTGCTGCGAGTGACGCTGCTGCGGCCGCGCGAATACCTGACGGGGAAACTGTTCGCAGCCCTCGGCCTGCTCTGTCTCATCTACACGGCGATTCCTGCAGGCCTCGTGTGCGGTGCGGTGATTGGTGGCGGGAAGGCCTGGCACGCGGTGCTCGCCGTTGCCCCGCCATTTCTGATCGTGGTATTGCCGACGATGCTGGCGGTCGGCGCAATTCAGTTTGGTCTCGGTGCGTTGAGCGGGCGCCTCTGGGTGATCGTCGGACAGGGACTGCTGCTGATCTGGTTGTGGAGCAGTGCCGTGAATGCCGTGCCACACGCTGGCGGTGATCTGTTGGTCCTGCTCGATCCGTTCGCAAGCGCGCCACTGTTGCGCGCGAGTGCAACGTGGACTGACGCGCAGCGCACCACGCTGGCGATGCCGGTGACCGCAGCGCTCGTATTCAATCGCGTGCTGTGGTTGCTGCTCGGGACCGCCGTTGCCGGCATTGCGGTCGTGCGGGCACCGAATGCCGCGCGTGCGGGTCGCCGCGGCGCCGGCTCTGCCGATGACGTCCTTGAACTCCCGACGTCGGCCGCAACGAGCACGGGGGCATCACCGCCATTGGCGTCGCCGACCCTGACGCTTCCGGCGTGGCGTGCCGTCCTTGCCTGGGCGGTACACGTCACGCGCTGGATGGTGCGCGATACAGGCTGGCGCGTGCTGGCGGTACTCGGCACGCTGAATGTGGCGGTGCACGTCGCGCTCGATGTCACGCGGGGCATGGCGCCCGCAGCGCTGTCGACGCTCGTCGTGTCGGCGCTGGAGCAGCACGCGCGGCTCTTCCTGATTCTGCTGGCCACGATCTATGCCGGTGAAGTCGTCTGGCGTGAACGTGAGGACCGCTCCGCCGCATTCCTCGATGTGCTGCCGACGCACGACGGTGACGCGGTGATTGGCCGGATCGTCGGTGTCGTCGCGGCGCAGGGCACGCTCGTGATGATGATGGGCGCCGCCGTGACGGCGACCGGTATGCTGTTCAGCGGTTCGCCGGTCGCACCAGGCATCCTCGTGGGCGGGCTCTTTGCGACAGCGCTCGTGCCATTCATCGCCTGGATGCTGGTGGCTCTGGCGGTGCACGTGGTGGTGCAGCAGAAGGTGGCGGCGCACCTCGTGTGCATCGTGGGCTGGGTGGTAGTCGTGCGGATCCAGGGCAGTGTGACTGTCGGCGCGGGTTCAGCTGATATGGCGTGGGGCGTTGTTGTCGTGTTGCCAGCGGCGATGTTCATCGCCTGGCTCGGGTGGGTGCGAGGAGAACGTGGTTCGCTGGCCGACCGATGGCGTGAAGCGCGTCGTCGGGCGTCGTCGCCATTTGCGCTCGGCCGGTGAATGGGCATCATCCGGAGAAAGGCCGCTCTCGCCGGGCTCTTCTGTTATATCCCCGCGATATTTTTGCTTCCGATCACTGGCAGAACCGAATCGAAACCGGCAGTATTCCGTTCGTTGGGCGCAAGGTGTTTCCAGACTGTGCAGCGATGCACGGGTCTGGGCCCATCCCTTGCGGTACCAATAAGTTCCGGCCCGCTAGCGCATTCGGCCCTAGCTGGTGACTATTCCGGAATCTTTGCTGCATCTCGCACTTAACACCCCTTCGGAGGTGGCATGACGCTATCTGTTCGCCTGCGCTCGGCGGGCTCGCTGTTCGCGCTTGCGATCAGCGCAGCGCCGCTGTTTGCGCAGACGCCCCAGGCGGGCACGGTCGAAGTCAATGCTGGAGTCCGCGTGTCGGACGTCGGCATCAAGAACTTCTCGTCCGTGACCTCGCCGACTGGCCTGCTCGGTCTGTATTTGCATCGGAACTTCGCGGTCGAGGCTGAAATCTCTTCCGCGAATGGCCGTGTGACGAACGTTCCCGCCGGGACCCGTTCGCTCTCGTCATATACGCCGATTCATCTCCGCGGTGTTTTCTCTCTTCCGATTGCGGAGCAGGTTGAGCTCCTCCTCGGACTTGGCGCTGTACGCAACGAGCAGCGGTGGCTCGAACCGAACATTCCTGTTGGTTCGAACTCCCCGCAGACCGTGAAGAAGTTCAACGAATTCAGCTGGGCGACGCTCATCGGCGCCCGCCTCGGTCTGACCGACAATGTGGCGTTCCGCGCCGCCGTCACGGTTGACGGCTCGCAGTTCGACGGCACGACCAATCGCCTGTTCGCAGGCAAGCGCAGCACGAACATCGGCGGCCAGTTTGGCGTCAGCTACCTGTTCAACACCAAGCCGAAGGATGCTGACGGCGACGGTGTGCCGGACAAGCTCGACAAGTGCGCCAACACGCCGGCTGGTGTCCGGGTTGACGCAACCGGCTGCCCGCTCGACAGCGATCGTGACGGCGTCGCAGACTATCAGGACAAGTGCGCCAACACGCCTGCTGGCGTGACGGTGGACAGCACCGGTTGCCCGGTGGACAGCGACAAGGACGGCGTCGCCGACTACCTCGACAAGTGCGCCAACACCCCGGCTGGCGTGAAGGTTGACGCGACGGGCTGTCCGATCGATAGCGACGGCGACGGTGTGCCTGACTTCCGCGACAAGTGCCCGAACACCCCGCGTGGTGATCAGGTCAATGCGGATGGCTGCTCGCTGCCGAAGGACGATGACGGCGATGGTGTGACCAATGACCTCGACAAGTGCCCGGGCACGCCAGCCGGTACCAAGGTCGATGCCACGGGTTGCCCGATCGTGAACTCGGTGCTCGATACGGCCAAGACGCTGGTGCTCGAAGGCGTGAACTTCAATACGGGTTCTGCTTCGCTGACGCCGAGTGGTCGTAGGAGCCTGCTCCGCGCTGTTGATCTGATGAAGGCTTCGCCATCCGTTCGCGTCGAAATCGGTGGTCACACCGATAACGTCGGCTCGGCCAAGTCGAACCTCCGCCTGTCACTGGCTCGTGCCACCACGGTCAAGAGGACGCTGGTTGCCGCAGGTATCGATGCATCACGCTTCGAAGTGAAGGGCTACGGCATGACTGAGCCGCGAGCCGACAACAAGACCAAGGCTGGTCGCGGTCTGAACCGCCGCACCGAACTGAAGCCGATCCGCTAAGGGTCTGGTCGCAGGAGTCTGAAGGGGGCGCTTCCACACGGGAGCGCCCCTTTTGGTTTTCCTCGAATCGAGTCACGACCGTGGACGGCGAACAGCGAACAGCGCTGACGCAATGGCGCGAAAACGCGAAGAAGCAGACTGCCGCAAATACCGCAACAGACTTTTTGTTGACTGCCTTGCAGTCGAAGCGGCGGTGCGCGAGTTGCTTGCCACAACACCACAGCCGCTCTCACAGGCCGGACGTCAGCGACGCCCGTGCAGCTCGTCGGTCGTTCAGTTCTGCGTCCTGGCACCTGTGCGTCAAAGCCGTCGGCGATCACTGCGCGTGCGCGGGCGCCGGTGTTTTCGCGACGGTCAGATGGAGTCCTTGATTCCCTGCCGCCGATCAGCTCTCAGACGTCGCGCGCGCCGGCGGTGTGAAGATCCAGGATGCGCCGCACCTGCAACGCGAGTTCGTTGACGCTGAGTGGCTTGTTCAGGTACCCCGCTGCACCAAGCTCGTAGGCCCGCTCAGGCGTCATGCTCGCGCTGAATCCGGTGCAGATCACGACCGGCACCTGCGGGCGCACGCGGTGCGCCTCGCGCAGCAGATCTTCGCCTGACATGCGCGGCATTGTCATGTCGGTGATGATCAGATCGTACTCCTCGAGGGCGTCCGACAGGTTCTCCAGCGCCGCCTCGGCACTGGTGAACGTGCTCGTGCGGTACCCGAAGCGTGCGAGCGCATTGGCGAGGAACGTTGCAACTGCCGGCTCGTCGTCCACCACCATCACACGCTCCGATCCGGTGGGCACTGCGCCGATCACACCGAGCGGAGTGCTGGGCGATGGGCGCCCGATGTCGGCAGGGAGTTCGATGATCGCCGTCGTACCGCGCCCGATCGCTGACTCGAGGCGGAAGATGCCACCGATACCCGTGATGATACCGTGCACCATCGCCAGGCCCATACCAGTGCCCTCGTCGGCAGGCTTGGTGGTGAAGAACGGATCGAGCGCGCGTTCGAGCACCTGCGGCGTCATGCCGGTGCCAGTATCGATCACTTCGATGCGCAGATACGTCTGGCCGAGCACGTCGCTCCGCAGCAGACGCACGGTGAGCGTGCCACCCGTCTCTCGCATGGCGTAGATGGCGTTGCCGCAGAGATTGAGAATCACCTGGTGGAGCTGCCCTGCGTCACCCAGCACTGCCGGCACATGATCTTCATCGTGGAAGTCGATCGTGACGCCCGACGGCAGCGTCGGGAGCAGCAACCGCAGCGTCTCGCTGACGATCGGTTCGACCTCCACCGGGTGCAGCTCTTCACCGCTGCGTCGGCTGAACGCCAGAATCCGCTGCACCATCTGTCGTCCACGTGCCGCCGCTGTCAGCACCTGCGAGAGATCGGACTGCAACTCCTCCGACTCGGCGTCGAGCATCGCCAGTTCGGCATAGCCGATGACACTCGCAAGAATGTTGTTGAAGTCGTGAGCGATGCCACCGGCGAGCGTGCCGACGGCTTCCATCTTCTGCGATTGGCGCACATCGGCCTCGAGTCGGCGTCGCTCGGTGACATCGAGTGTGAGTGCCATGCCGAACCGGATGGTGCCGTCAGCGTCGCGTACCGGCACGGCCCGTACATCGTAGGTCTTCTCGCCGAGCTTCAGTTCGAACTGCTGCTCGGATCCATCCAGCGCAGCACGGCAGCGCCGCTGGACGAGCGCCGACGTATGTGCATCCATCGTGTGCCCGAATGGCTGTCCGATGAGCTCCTGCTGGTCGAGGCCGGCTTCGCGCAACCCGCGACCGGCGGCGAGCAGCAGTCTGGCATCGCGATCGAAGAGCAGCACGGCGCCGCCAGGATAGTTCTCGATCAGCGTGCGATAGAGCTCGTCGCTGAAGCGCAACTGGGCACTGACGCGCTTCTGCTCCGTGATGTCGATGGCCGAGCCAAGCAGGCGCGTGACGGTGCCGTCGGCATCGCGCTCGAAGACGGTGACGCGGTCGCTGAGCCAGCGCCACTCTCCATCGCCGCCCATGATGCGGTAGGTCATGTCGAGCTTCACGTCGGACGAATTCCGCATGGCGCGAGTCGCACGACGCAACGCCTCGACATCGTCGGGATGGTAGAGCGCAAACAGCGACTCGCGCGACATCTGACCGAGCTGCTCGAGCGACCAGCCAAGCATCTGCAGCAGGGCATCGTTCGCGAACGTCACGTGCCGCAGCCGGAAGTCGAGCACGTACAGATACGTCGGCACGGTCGAGACGATGCTTTGCAGCAAGCGCCGATGCTGGTCCAGCGACTGCTCCATCTGTCGCCGTTCCTCTTCGGCACGTCGGATACCGGTCATGTCGTGCATGATGCTCAGCACGCCGGTGACGGTGCCGTCCTCCAGCAGCGGGGCGTTCGACACCAGCACATGGGCCAGCGAACCGTCCGCGCGGATGGCGCGCGCTTCGTACGACGACAGCTCTCCGTTCAGCGTGCGGTTCACCTGCAGCATGGCGCGCTCGCGATCCTCCGGCGCGGTGAAGCCACCGAGGCGTCCATCGTGCATCTGCAGATCGGAATATCCGGTGATCCGGCGTGCCGCTGCGTTCATCCGGACCACGTTCGCATTCCGGTCGAGGACAAAAATCGAGTCGGGGGCGCCGTCGAACAGGCGCTGCCACCGGTCGCGGCGATCACGTGCGACGCGCACGGCGGACGCCTGCAGCCAGGCGATCGTCGCCAGTGAGCCCGCCTGCACGGTGAGCACCATGACGAGAAAGGCGCGTGGTGCTTCGAACTGATCGAAGGCGCCCAGTGGCGGGGGCACGGACATGCCGGAGCCAACGAGCGCTATGACGATCGCCATCGTGAGCTCCGTCGCGCCTGCGACGGCGATCGCCTGGCGCTTCGGCAGCCAGCCGATCGCCGAGGCCATCGGTATCGCGAGGCAGGGTGCCAGCAGGTATGGGCCGGCGCCGGCGTGCCACGTGAGAAGCGCGATGACCGGCAGATCGACGCAGGCCTGCAGGGCGTCGAGCCAGTGGCGCCGCTTCGGCTGGAGGACGTATTCGAGCGCGATGACCAGCAGCGAGCTGACGGCAATCCACGATGCCCAGATCGCGAAGACCCAGCGCGGCAGCTGCAGGAGCAGCTCGCGATCGAGCAGTGCAGCAATGGCGCTGAGCACGATCCAGAGCGCCAGCCGTCCACGCGCAAAGCGCGTGACCAGGAAGGCCGGTACTGGGGCGTCAGGGCGAGGAACGTCGAGCGTCGACATCAGCAGCAGCGCGCCGGATGGAAGGATGGTCGGCCGACCCGGCGTCAGCAGCGCGGGTACGGGCGAGCCTCAGAATACTGCAAGAGCATGACCGCGATTTCCACATCCGTGAATCAGCGGGAGTGCTTGTCAGATCAACACTTGCCGCGTTTGTCCACATCGCAGTGGATAACGTATCCACAATTCCCACAACGACTTACGTGGCTTTTGTTCGGGATTGTGAGAGGCGGTTTCCGAGTGTACGCTTGTTCCCACGTGATCGGCGCTGGTCGCGTGTGCGGACGCAACGTCGTGGGTCACGGATGGTCGGAATGTCAGCGTCACAACCACCGCGGGTCGAACATCTGACGTTGATGCCCGGTGTGCAGCGCGGTCGTTCAGCGCGCGGCCGCGAGCTGGGGGGCGATCGTGGTAAGCGCGGCGAGCTCGAGCCACGCCGCGAGCAGGTCGAGGTTCGGGTCACCGGTGGACGCCGACCTGGCCGCGGTGCACTGCGCGGTGATCTCGGTGGCGATGGTGCGCGGATCCGGCCGTCCGCGGAGCCCCACCGCGAGCAGGCCGGCGGCGTCGGCCAGACGCTCTCGCACGAATTGCTGGAAGCGCAGCCGCAACTCCGACTCATTGGTGCTCGGCGCGAGGTCAGTCACACCGCGCCGCTGCTCACGCAGCGCCGCCAGGCCAGCGATGAGGCCCTCGAGGGTTGCGCCGTCAGGATGGAGGAGCAGGGTGCGCCAGATCGTCCACAGCGGGGCCGCGCGCGCGGCGGGATGCTCGTCCGCATCTGGTCGGGCTTGCTCAGCCTGATGGAGGCGTTCGGCCACCGTGGGCTGTTGCAGCCAGGCACGCGTCTGAGCGATGGAGGTCGGGCCGGCCACCGCGGCGAGAGCACACAGGCGCACCGCGTGGCGCAGGAGTCCTTCGGCGTCCGCCCCGGCGTGCAGGCCGAGGGCGCGGTGGAGGAGGTTGGCCCGCTCGGCGCCGATGCGAAGAGCCGTACGTTCGAGGCTCGGCGTAGCGCCGGTCGAGCCGGAGCGCAGTGCATCGCGGCCAAGCAGCGCCGCGAGTTCGTAGGCGGTCGCGAGCGTGTGCGCGGTCTCGCGAAGCTGAGGATCGGTGAGCGGGGCAGTCGCCTTCTCGACGGCGGCGAGAGTCGCGACGCGCTGCGCGGTCGGCATGGCATCAACCGCCCAGTGCCGATCGACGAGGTCCGCTCCGCTCGCGGGCGGGGCGGGGAAGATCGCGTGTGAAGCGAGCGTCACGGCGTCATGCCCTCCAGGCGCAGGACCAAAGTTCATGCGAGCGCTGGTGGTGCACGTCGCAGTGAGGTCGCAGGCCGGTAAAGAATGTTCGTATGGCGACATATAACCCAGCGTCGTGCTTCCAGGCAACACGGGAGCGGCGCACTCAGTCTGGAGAACGTGACGTGGCACTACCGCTTGCAGTCGTGCAGGACTCCGCGATCGACGCGCCGCCGACGGCGAGCGCGAGCGCACACCGCCCCGTCGTGGGCGCCGGTGCAGACCTGACACTCGAGTTGCTGATGCGTCAGGCTCTCGAAGTGCCGGGTGCTGCGACAGCGCTGCTCGAGGCGTTCGCGGCGCAGTCCCGGGCCTTGCGGCTGGTGCAGGAGGCGGACGCACGCGGAGCGGCATCGCTGCCGTCAGAATTGCGCCATCGTCTGGCCGCGGTGGTCGCACGCACGCCGTCGTGGCTGGCCTCCGCAGGCGGCGCGGGGGTACGCGCCTGAGACTGGGACGGGTAGAATGCACGTTGTGTAAGGCACGGCGACGCAGCCGAGGCCATCCGGAGTCTCTGAGCGGCAGAATCGCCTGAGCCCAGTGTCACTTCTGCTCGTCCCGCCGTGATGCCGCCTGCACTTCCGAAGTCACCGGCCGATCTCGCCGACGCCACCTGGCCCGAGATCGCCGAGTTCTACGACGCCCTTGCTGCTCAGAGTCCGACACGCGCCACGGCCCGCGAGTGGCTGCGGCAGTGGTCGCTGCTCGAGGAGCTGGTGAACGAGGCGTCATCGCAGGCGCTGATCGCCTACACCGGCAACACGGCGGACAGTGCGGCCGAAGCGCGCTATCTGCGCTTCGTGACGGAAATCCAGCCGAACGTGGAAGCGCGGCAGACGGGGCTCGCCGAGCTGCTGATCGCAACCGGCATCGATGATGCCGACATCGCCACGCTGCTGCGGGAATTCCGCACGACGGTGTCGATTTTTCGTGCCGAGAATGTCGCGCGTTTCGCGCAGATTGAAGAGCTGAGCGCGGCGTACCAGAAACTGGCGGGCGGCTTGAGCGTGGACATCGACGGGCGCACGCTGACGATTCCGCAGTTGCAGCCGCTGCTCGAGTCGGACGATCGCGCGGCGCGCGAGCGCGCGTTCCGTGCGGGTGCCGATGCCTATCTCGCCCATCGCGACGAGATGTCCGATCTGTTCGACCGGATGTATGCGTTGCGCCAGGACGTCGCGCGTGCGTCTGGCTTCGACGACTTTCAGGCGTTCTCGTTCGCGTCCAAGCATCGGTACGACTACACCGCCGACGATGTCGCGCGCTTTCATGATGCGGTGGCCGACGTGGTGACGCCGGCGGCGGCGCGCGTGCATGCGTTCCGTCGCGAGCGCCTCGGTGTGGACGCGGTGCGTCCGTGGGATCTGGCGGTGGATCCCGATGGTCTGGCGCCGCTGCGCCCGTTCCGCAACGCCACCGAATTCGTCGCGGCGAGCGGCCGCAT
The DNA here is from genome assembly GCA_038231095.1 of Gemmatimonadales bacterium. Classification (GTDB taxonomy): domain Bacteria; phylum Gemmatimonadota; class Gemmatimonadetes; order Gemmatimonadales; family Gemmatimonadaceae; genus JACMLX01. The sequence goes on along the minus strand of JBBRLZ010000050.1, from coordinate 8,497 downwards.
ATTCTCCGCGCTCGACAGCGAACTCGGTGCGCGCTTCGCCGACATGGCGCGCGACGGCCTGCTCGATCTCGAGAGTCGTCAGAACAAGGCGCCCGGCGGCTACTGCACGACGTTGCATTACCGCAAGCAACCGTTCGTCTTCATGAATGCGGTTGGCGTCTCGGATGACGTGACGACGCTCGTGCATGAGGCGGGCCATTGCTTCCACGCGTATCTCGCGTCGGACAAGGAGTTGATCTGGCAGCGCGGGACCGGATCGGAAGCGGCGGAACTGGCGAGCATGTCGATGGAGCTGCTGGCGTCGCCGTTTTTCGCGTTACCGGTGGGGTACTACACGCCGGATCAGGCGCGTCGCGCGCAGGCGGCGCATCTCGAGGACGTGCTGCTCGCATTGCCGCACATCGCGAGCGTGGATGCGTTCCAGCGCTGGATCTACACCAGTGGCCAGGGGCACGATCGTGACGCGCGCGATGTGGCGTGGCTGGAACTGCGTGCGCGTTTCGAGAGCGGTGTGGACTGGTCCGGTCTCGATCGCGAGCGCACGGCGCGCTGGTATCGCCAGCTGCACATCTTCGAGTTGCCGTTCTACTACATCGAGTACGGCATCGCGCAGCTGGGTGCGCTGCAGATCTGGAAGCAGAGCCTGACGGATCCGGAAGGCGCGCTCGCTGGATACAAAGCCGCGCTGCGTCTCGGTGGGACGAAGTCGTTGCCGGCGCTCTATGCCGCGGCTGGTGCGCGACTGATCTTCGATGCGGATGGCATGCGCGAACTCGTGGGGCTGGTCGAGGATCGACTCGAGATGCTGCGCGGTTCGACCGTGTCGTGAGCGATCCTCGCGCGGCGGACGGTTCGTCGCCGACGGACGCGACGCACGATCCGTACGCTGCGCTGCGAGTCCCGGCATTCCGTTGGTTCGTCATCAGCCTGATTGCGATGACGGTCGGTGTGCAGATACAGGGCATCGCCGTGTCGTGGCAGTTGTATGCGGCGACCAATGATCCGCTGGCACTCGGTCTCGCGGGCCTCGCCGAGGTGCTGCCGTTTCTCGCGTTGGCGTTACCGGCGGGGCACTGGGCGGATCGACACGATCGCAGACGACTGGCGTTACTCGGCATCGGTGCGCTGGTGCTCTGCGCGGCACTCTTCCTCGCGATGTCGCTCGGCCTGCATGCGACTGGCGGAGATACGGCGCGCGCGGTCGGCTCGACGTCCTGGTCATCGCCGCTGCTGATCTATGCCGTGCTGGCGGTGTCGGGTGTCTCGCGCGCGATTCTGCAGCCGGCGCGACAGGCGCTCGGCACCATGATCGTTCCGACATCCCTGTACGCGAATGCCGCGACATGGCGCAGCTCGATCTGGCAATTCGGATCAGTCGTCGGGCCAGCGATCGGCGGATTGACCTTTGCGTTCGCGGGACCAGTGGTGACGTACTCCCTGACCTTCGGGCTGCTGCTGATCTCATGGTGGGGCATGGCGGCGGTGCGCGCGCCGGCCCGTGATCCGGCAGAGGCGCCGGCGGCGGACGTGGGCGCCGGCATCTTCGAAGGCGTGCGATTCGTGCTCCGTGACAAGCTGGTTCTTGCGGCGCTGTCGTTGGACATGTTCGCGGTGTTGTTCGGTGGTGCGACGGCGCTGCTGCCCGTGTTCACGAAAACCGTCCTCAAGGTCTCGCCGGAATGGCTCGGCTATCTGCGTGCGGCGCCCGCCGTGGGCGCGGTGCTGATGGCGCTGGTGCTCGCGCATCAGCCGCCGTTGCAGCGCGCCGGGCGCACCCTGCTCGCGTCGGTGTTTGCATGGGGGTTGAGCATCATTGGCTTCGCGCTGTCGCGCGATGTGTGGCTGAGCTGCGCGCTGCTGGCGCTCGGCGGCGCGGTGGACAGCATCAGCGTCGTGATTCGATCCACGTTGCTGCAGGCGCGCACACCGCCGCAGGTGATGGGGCGCGTGATGGCGGTGAACTCGATCTTCATCGGCAGCGCAAACGAAATCGGCGCGTTCGAAAGCGGGGTGACGGCGCGAGTATTCGGCGCGGTGAACAGTGTGTTGTTCGGCGGTGTCGTGACGATTCTGGTGGTCGCGTCGATGACGGCGTTCTCACCGACGCTGCGGCAGATGGGCGCGCTGCATTGGCCGTCGGACGACGACACGACCGATGAGAAAAACGGGGGCGTCTCGTGATGAGCCGCCCCCGTTTCCATTCTCGTGTGCTCGCGTGCGGTGCGACTACGGCAGCGCCTTCACGGCATCCGGCAGCGCAAACGAGGTGGCGTCGATCGGGTCGAACTTCACCGCGATGATATTCAGGACGATGTCGCCGTTCGGTGTGCCCTGCGTGACCTTGGTCGGGACCTTGAGCGCGCCGAACGGCTTGTAGTCGGCGTAGACGATCTTCTGTTCACCGCCGTCCTGCTGAATCACTTCGCCGACCTTCAGACCGGTCGCCTGCTCGTAATAGACGGTGCGCGTCTTACCGCTCTTGGACACGATCTTCACAGGCCAGCACTGCTTCCCTTCGAACGCGGCAGCCTCGAGTACCTCCGCACTGGTGTAGCTGCCGGCTTCCCACAGGCCGGCGGTCGGTGACGTGCTCGAGGCAGCGTCCGCGGCGGTCGCGGGGTCCATCTTGCGTGCGCCCTGCTGCGGATCCATCGCCCACGCGGTCGTGCCGTCATAACCCTGCACCACCTGGCCGAAGCCGGCGACATCGATCGTCATGACCATCTTGCCACCACTGACCTTGCGCTCGTAGCCGGCGCTGACGCCGGCGAACGTGATGTCAGCGGTACCACTTTCGGTGCGCGCACTCACGGCCTTGAATGCGGCTACGCCGCCAACGGCGGTGGCGTGCTTGTCGAAGAGCGACTGTGCGGTTGGCTTCTGCGCAAAGAGTGCGGTCGGAATGACCAGCGCCGCCGTCAGGATCGAGCGGCGGATGGCAGTACGGGACATCGGGACTCCGTGGATGTGAGAGACGGGAGTGGTACGCTGGCCGACGGAAAAGGTGTCAGCGTACCTGGTCCTGCCACATGGACGATCCGATCCCTGCAGACGTCCCACGCGCGCCGCGCGTCAGCCGCAGGAGCGCATCAGGACGAGCGTCAGCGCGACCTCGACAGCCGCCGCGACTGCGGCCCAGATCAGCAATTTCGGGCGCCCAGTCGTCGCCGGGGCCGATCCCAACGTCCTGCCGCACTGCGGGCAGGACGTCGAGTCCGGGCTGAGACTGCTACCGCAATCGCCACAGCGAATTTCCACTGCGCGTCAGTGACCGACGACCGTGCTGCCGGGGCTGGTGGACGACGTGGTGGTGGTGGACGGCCACTTGTCGAACCAACTGCGCATGTAGAGCTGCGTGCGCATCCAGTTCGACGGCTTGGACGACGTGCCGTGCCACTCCTCGTTGAAGCGGATCATCGCCGTCGGCACCTTCATCATCTTGAGCGCCGAGTAGAACTCTTCGGTCTGCGGCATCGGCGTGCGGAGGTCATTCACACCGGTCATCAGCATCGTCGGTGTCTTCACGTTGCCGACGTACATGAGCGGCGAGCGACGCAGGTGTTCCGACGGGTCTACCCAGGGCAGCTGGGCGAAGTTGCGGTACCAGCTGGCGCCATCGGTGGTGCCCACGAAGCTCAGCCAGTCGATCACGGGGCAGTTGGCACTGGCTGCGGCGAAGCGATTCGTGTGTCCGACGATCCACGACGTGAGTACACCACCGCCCGAGCAGCCGAAGACGTACATCCGCTTGGTGTCCACGTAGCCGCGATTGACGACCGTATCGACCGAGGCCATCAGGTCATCGAAATCCTTGCCCGGATACGCATTCTTGATCGCGTTGCCGAACGCGCTGCCGTAGCCGGTGGAGCCGCGCGGGTTGGTGTAGAGCAGCACGTAGCCGTTCGCCACATGATCCTGCCGCGAGAGATTGAATGCGCCGTTGTACATCGCGTGCGGGCCGCCGTGGATCTCGAGCATCAGCGGATACTTCTTCGCCGGATCGAAGTCGGGCGGCTTGACGATCCAGCCTTGAATGCGGTAGCCATCCACGCTCGTGAGCCAGATCTCTTCCTGCGTGCCGAGCTTCTTGCCAGCGAGCACGTCGTCGTTCACATGCGTCAGGCGCGTAATCGTAGCGGGCGTCTTGATGTTGAGACGCACGATATCGTTCGGCGCCATCGCGGTGCTGTTGACGCCGACCATGTTGCCCGCGCGATCGACATCGGTGATGCTGAGCACGTTGGCGCCCGTGGTGACCGGCTTGGTCACGCCGGCGACCGACGTGAAGTACAGGTTGCGGTAGCCCTGATTTTCGACGTTGTAGTAGATGCCGCTGCCATCAGGCGCCCACATCATGCCTTGTGGTGCGCGATCGAGTGCGGCGTTGATGGCGTGCGCATTCGACCCATCGGCATTCATCAGGTAGATGTTCGCATCCTTCCACGTCGCATCGGTCGAATCGTACGACGTGTAGGCGATCACCTTGCCATCCGGTGATGCAACGGGATTGTTGTCCGGGCCCTTGTGACGCGTGAGCGCGGTGATCGTGCCGGCACTGACATCGGCGCGATAGATCTCCGATTCGCGCCATGCGCCTTCGGAATCCGGCGTGCGCAGACTGCTGAACAGCAGCGACTTGCCGTCCGGTGTCCATCGTGCGGCACTGTGATTCCAGTTGCCGTTCGTGACCTGACGCGCCTGGCCGCCGTCGGCCGGCATCACGAACAGGTGCTGATAGCCATCGTCCGTGAAGCCGACGCGATCAGCGCGATAGTTGAGGCGCTGCACGATGCGCGGCGCCTCGGTCCACTTGGCACCCTTCGGCGCGGCCGGCAGCGCGATGTTCCACGTCTCCTTCGTCGGCACGTTCATGCGGAACGCGATCTGTGCCCCGTCCGGTGCCCATTCCGGATCGGTTGGCGCCTCGGTCACGTGCGTGAGCTGTGTCGCACCGCCATCGCCTTCCATGAAGCGCACCCACACCTGCATGCCACTCGGCATGCCGGTCGCGATGTACAGCAGCTTGCTGCCGTCGGGCGACCAGCGTGGCGCGTTCCCGCTGACGAGTGAGCGCTGGCGTGATCCATCGGCGTTCATCACCCACACACTCGTGTCCCACTTGTCATTCACCTTGTCCACACTGCGACGCGTGAACGCGATCTGCTTGCCGTCTGGTGACAGCTGCGGATCGGAGACGTCCTCCCACTCGAGGTAGTCGGCGACGGTGATCCTGCTGCTTGCGGGCGGCGCGCCGGGCTGTTGCGCCGTGAGTGGCGCGGTAATGCCGAGCGCGAACAGCGCGGCGGTCGCAAGAACGGGAGTGGTACGACGCATGGGTGGAGTCTCCGGCGGGTGTTCTGGCACGATTCGGGAGCGAATCGCAGGCAGGAATGATGCGATGGGGGACACCGGAGTGGCATACCCAGTCTCCCCTGCCTCGCTACGTCCCGCAGCCAGGGAGCGTTCGGCGTCGCGGTCAATCGCCTCCCTCGAGCTTGCGGGGCGCGATGTCAGCGCGTCATCCACCAGCCGCTGGCTACTCGCCCCGGTACACACATCCCGACGTGCAGGTCTCATGCACCTGCAGCGTGTGCAATTGTGGCAACGTTGGACGCAGCCGATCCCAGATCCATTTTGCCAGCACTTCGCTGGTCGGATTCTCGAGGCCGGCGATGTCGTTCAGATAGAAGTGGTCGAGCTGCGCATCCAGCGGAGCCCAGGCGGCCTTGATGTCGCCGAAGTCCATCAGCCACCCCGTATGCGGATCGACGGGCCCGCGGACCACGAGGCGGATGCGGAACGAGTGGCCGTGCAGCCGCGCGCACTTGTGGCCGGGCGGCACGTTGGGCAGGCGATGGGCCGCTTCGAACGTGACGTCGCGATGCAACTCGACGATGTGTGAGGTGCTGCTCATCGGATCTCCAGCCATTTGTGCGTCTGCAGACTGAGGCGCCATTGCGGATGCGCCAGACAATACGCCAGCGCCGCGCGCACGTTCTCGGCGCCGTTCCGACCGTCCATCGGCTGCAGACAGAACGTGTCGAACTCGAGGTCCGCGAATCGCTCCGGCTGTGCATCCGGCTCGACCTGCGGGTAGACCAGCTTCAGCTCCGAGCCGTGCGTCAGCACCAGCGGCGCATTCGCCTTCGGGCTGACGCAGATGTGATCGAGACCGCGCGGCGCGGGCTGCGTACCATTCGTCTCGACCGCAACTTCGAAGCCGAGGGCGTGCAGCGCGTCGATCGCCGCTTCGTCGAGCTGGAGCAGCGGTTCACCGCCCGTGCAGACGACGAGCTTACGCGCGCGCGGCGAACTGTTCGCGGGCCATCGCGCGTCGACGTGCGCGGCGAGAGATGCGGCATCGATGAACTTGCCGCCATCCGGACCGATGCCGACGAAATCCGTATCGCAGAATTTGCAGACCGCGGTGGCGCGATCGGCTTCGCGACCGGTCCACAGGTTGCAGCCGGCGAAGCGCAGAAACACCGCCGGCCGACCGCTCTGCGCCCCTTCACCCTGCAGCGTGTAGAAGCACTCCTTCACCGCGTACGCCATCAGTACAACTCGGCCGGCGTGACGGCGTAGCGTGTCGGGTCGGGCACACCGGCTTCACGAAATCCCTTGTGGCGCAGCTGACAGGCGTCGCAATGCCCGCAGGCCGCGCCATCCAAAGTGGGATCGTAGCAGCTGATCGTTGCGCCATAGTCCACACCGAGCGTGACGCCGAATTCGACGATCTGCTTCTTCGTCATCTGCTGCAGTGGTGCGCGGATGACGACGCGTGTGCGTCCTTCGACGGCCGACGCGGTCGCCAGATTTGCGAGCGTCTCGAACGCGCTAATGAATTCCGGGCGACAGTCGGGATAGCCCGAGTAGTCGAGCGCGTTGACGCCGATGAAGATATCGCTCGCGCCGAGCACCTCGGCGTACGCGAGCGCGAACGAGAGGAAGATCGTGTTGCGCGCCGGCACATACGTGACCGGGATGCCATGCGTGAGATCATCGGCACTGCGATCCTTCGGCACGGCGATCGAGGCATCGGTGAGAGCGGAGCCACCGAATGCACGCAGGTTGATGTCGAGGATCGCGTGACCGGCTGCGCCGAGTGCGGTCGCAATGCGCTGCGCGGCGACGATTTCGTGCTGGTGGCGCTGCCCGTAGCGGAACGTCAGCGCGTGCGCGGCGTAGCCCTCGGCGATAGCATGCGCGAGCACGGTGGTGGAGTCGAGCCCACCGCTGAGCAGAACGACGGCCGGACGCGAACCAGGTGTGTGTGTGAGTGACGACATCGTGCATCCAAGGCTAACGGCCACAGCGGGCAGCGGAAACGGGGGCGCGGCGAAAGAGATCGCCGCGCTCTTTCTGCGCCTTGGCTGCACCGCCTTCGGTGGTCCGGCGGCGCACGTCGCGGTGATGGAAGCGGCGGTCGTCACACAGCGCGCGTGGGTCAGCCGCTCCGAGTTTCTGGACCTGCTTGGCATGGTCCAACTCCTGCCGGGGCCGAATTCAACGGAATTGGCGATTCATCTCGGCTCAGCGCGTGGTGGGTGGCGCGGCGGGATGCTGGCCGGGCTCTGCTTCGTGTTGCCGAGTGTCATACTCGTCTGGATGCTGGCGAGTATGACGGGTGCAGCGGCCGCGCAGCCGCTGCTGGCCGCGGTCGTGTGGTGGTTGACGCCGGTGCTGGTTGCGGTGCTCTGCGAGGTGTTGTGGCGCTTCGGGCGTCAGGCGTCGGAGCGTGCCGGCGCATTGATCGTGATGCCGGTGACCGTGCTCGCGGCGATATACCTGCCGTCGGACCTGGTGGTGCTGCTTGCGGGAGGCGTGGCCGCCGTGGCGATGAGCGGCGTGCGCGACCGCGCGGTGCCCGGCAGTGCTGCGGTGATGCTGGGCCTCATCTCGCTTGCGGGTGTCGGGACGCTGGTGGCGCAGGCGCCTGCGGTCCTTGATGGCGTGACACCAGATCTGCGCGCGCTCTTCCTGTATTTTCTGCGGGCCGGGGCGAGCGTGTTCGGCAGCGGGTATGTGCTGCTGGGCATTCTGCAGCATGATCTGGTGGAGCAGCGGCACTGGCTGTCGTTGCCAGCGTTGACGCAGGCGTCGGCGCTGGCGCAGCTGACACCGGGCCCGCTTTTCACGACCGCGACGGCCGCTGGGTATGTGATCGCGGGCAATGCCGGTGCGCTGGTGGCCACGCTCGGCATCTTTGCTCCGGCGTTCGTGAGCGTGGCCGTCAGCGCGCCCCTCAAGCGATTGGTGCAGCGCTCGGCGGTGAGTCGCGCGTTACTGGACGGCGTGGTGATCGCGAGCGTCGCGCTGCTCGGTCGCGCAGTGGTTGGATTCGGTGCGCCGATGCGCGGCTGGCAGTGGCTGGTGTGTCTGGCGGCCGCGGTGCTGTTGTTCGTTCGTCGTGGTCTCGCGACGGTGCTCCTGCTTGCCGCAGTGTCGGCGGGCGTCGTCGCGCAGCTCTTTCACTTGTTTCCGCCATGATGCTTCT
>JBBRLZ010000049.1:0-33621 GCA_038231095.1 Gemmatimonadales bacterium | reverse complement strand
TCGTGCACGATCGGCCGCTGTTGCGCGCTGCTCACGCGCGGCATCAGGCTCAGTATCAGACCTGCCAGACCACGCAGCACGCGGCGCGAGAGCAACGACGGCATTTCGGGGGCTCCATGGATGGATTCGTTGCTCCAATCTGTCCCCCGCCGCATCAGTTCGCATCACCCTCTCGCCATCCCCGTCGGCATGTCGCCTTGGCATACGGCGCGTAGACAGACAAGCGACGCCGCTGCTGTCGCCGTCCGCCGCGCTCCCCGCGTCTCCGCGCGAGACACGCAGTTGCTGTTGCCTGTCTCGGTGATTCTGCGGCTCCATGCGAGCAGAGTCGCTGTCTCGAATGCTGTAGCACGCGTGCTTAGGGCGCCGGTGTGCGCAGCCGAACCAGCCCTTCCTGTGCCACCGAGGCGACCAGCGATCCATCCGTTGCGTAGATGCTCCCGCGCACGAACCCGCGTGCGCCTGCGGCAATCGGACTGTCCATCGCATACAGCAACCACTCGTCCACACGGAATGGCCGATGCATCCACAACGAATGATCCAACGACGCCAACTGCATGCCCGGTGAGCGGAACGACAACCCGTGCGGCAACAGCGCCGTCCCGAGGAGGCCGTGATCGGACGCATACGCGAGAACGGCCTGATGCAGAATCGGATCGTCCGGCAATGGGCCAAGTGACCGGAACCACATGTACCGGAGCGGCGGGTGCGGCTTCGGATCGAATGGGTCGAGCGGTGCAACCGGGCGGAAGTCGATCGGACGCTCCTGCGTGAGCACCGGTCGCAACGGCTCCGGAATTCGCGACGCCATCTCGCGAATCAACTCCAGCTCGGGCGTCAGCACCTCCGCCGGCGGTACGGTCGGCATCGAATCCTGATGCTCAATTCCAGCTTCGGCGATATGGAACGACACCGATAGGTTGAAAATGGCCTGACCATGCTGGATCGCTGTCACACGGCGCGTGGTGAAGCTCGAGCCATCGCGCAGGCGATCGACGAAATACACGATCGGCGCCTTCAAGTCACCCGGCAGTATGAAGTAGCCATGCACCGAGTGCGCCTCGCGCGCACCATCCACTGTGCGGCGCGCCGCAACCAGCGCCTGCGCAAACACCTGACCGCCGAAGACGCGTCCAGTGCCGATGTCGCGGTTCTGGCCACGATAGATGTTGACCTCGAGCGGTTCGAGGTCGAGCAGGTGGAGCAGGTCGTCGACTTGACCGGACATGTGACGAGGCAGTGAATGGTGGTCGCGCACGCAGACTGATCATGGGATGCGTACAACCGAACACGCTCGACACGACCATGCGCATCACATCAGTCTGAACCGTAAGATAGCAGCGTCAGCAAGGCGACATCGGCGTCGCACCCGACACGTCGGCGGAATTCACGCGGACGAGTACGCCGCTGCATCCGGATGCTGTAGAGCAAGCACAACCGAGCAGTGCGAAAGATGCGCGAGAACGAATCCACGCACGTCGCGTGAATACGCATGACGCGAGGCTCCCGCACCGACTCCTCGTGTTGCACCGATCGCGCAGCGCCCACGTGGCGCACTCGCACACACGCGCTGCACTGCATCGATGCGCCGACGACACGTCGTCAGCACCAGTACGCTACTCGTGACACCGGGCGCGACGATGGCGCCCACACACAGGAGACCTGTATGACCAGTCCCAGCAAGGGCGATCGGAGCGTTCCGCTCGACATCAACACCACGCGCAGTGACACCGTCAGCGACATGCCGGCCATCGCCGCATACGCGTTCAGTTCAGGTGGCGCGTTGCTCGACGTGCAACCGATCGACGAAAAAGGCAACGCGCGCCTCGCACTGCCCGTATCGAGCGACGGCGATGCGGTGCGTATCGTGCTTGGCCCGCAGATGGAGAAGGACGAGCTGACCGTGAGTGAATTGCTGCGGCGCGGCGGCCTCGACGCACATGTGGCGGTGCGACCGAACATCGAGCGGCTCGATCCGGTGCAATTCGACCTCACATCGGATCTGATCCGGCCGTGGCTCGGTCGCCGGTGTGTCGTGAAGGGCACGCTGCTCAAGCGCACGATTTCCGGTGGTATCACCGTCGATCTGCCCGTCTGCAACGCGACGGTGGACATCTGGGAAGTCGATCCATGGCCACGGATCATCTTTCAGCTCCCCGACCTCGAGATCAATCGATTGCGCGACGTGATCGACGGTCCCTGGCCGCCGATCAACTGGCCGATTCCTCCGCGTCCGCCGATCGATGACTATCGCGTCGTCAATCCGGGCGTGAACCCTGGCGTGGTCGATCCCATCGGCCCGGTCGCCCTCAATCCGCAGCCGCTGCCGCCACGCTTCACGGCGCAGAGCATCGCGACGCCGAGCGTCTCGGCGCAGAGCGTCTCGGCGCAGAGCATGACGATGCGCAGCGCAGCGCCAGCCAACGCCGCGATGCATCTGGTCGCGCCAGCACAGCTCAACCTGCCCGCCGACCTGCAGATCGCGACGCGTGGTGGTCGTGCGTCATTCGAACGCGCCGTGATCGCGAACATCGACCTGCTGCGCCCGATTCTCTGCTGGCTGTATCCGCGTCGCGTCACCAGGACGAAGATCGCCACGGTGATGACCGACGAGTGCGGCCATTTCCGCACCGTGATCTGGCGTTCGATCTTCAACACCGATGTGCCGGACCTCTACTTCACCGCGCGACAGCGCTTCTTCTTCGGATTCTGGATCACGATCTACGAGCCGACGCCGGTTGCCTGCAACACCTGGTGGGACTACCAGTGCGGCACCGAAGTGACGCTGATCACGACCAATCCGTTCGCGCACACCTGTCCGCCCTGTCGCCCCATCGACGCGCCACCGAACTGGGTGCTGTTCATGGCGATCGGCAACACGTCCGTTGCCGGCATCCACGGTGCGAACGACGCGACGAAAATCGGTGCGCCCGGTTTCGATCTCGGCCGATACGGCCTGCTTGGTGGCACACGACCGTTCGGCGGCACGCTGCTGCCACGTCTCGAGTTCGACAATGCGCTTCGCGGTGCACTCGGCGTTCGCTACTACCGCATCTCGTACAAGCGACCCACGGATCCGGATACAGCGTGGCAATACAGTACCGCGAACGTCGGCCGTCACTACATCCACACCGCCGGCACCGACGTCGTCATCACCCCCTATCCACTCGGCCCCAATCCGGTGAACGGCACGCCGTACCTCTACGAGATTCCGCCGGCCTTGCCGCCCGAAGGACAGTGGTCACTGCCGAACGTCGTCGCCGATACGGAGAATGCGGAGATTCCGACCACGGCGTTCATGCCGGCGGCGGGGTACGACACTGCCGGCAACCCGATCGGCACCGATCACAGTGGTCGCATGCAGATTCGCGTGGAGCTGTTCGACATCAATGGCGCGATGATCGATCCTGAGGCACTCGGTATCGCGTGGCGCGTTCCGGGCGACACCGATCTGAGCGGCACGATTCACACCGTCGATGCCGCGACACTCGGTCTGGTGGACACGGCGCGCAACTGCATGACGGTCACCGTGCATGTGGACAACAATCCGTGCTTTGCATCCATCGGCGCGCCCACCGTCGACGGTTCGGCCGCCAGCGACAATTGCGGTGTGATGCGCTACATCGCCGACACCCAGACGGTGGTGACACCGTACACGGGAGTGCATCGCAACGGCTTCGCCACGACGAGCTTCTTCGTGCGTCGTGGCGAGGGGACGACGAACCTCATCGCACAGGGGCCACTGCCATCAGCCACGTCGCCGGCAGGGATGCCAGCGGCACCCTCCGCGTCGGTGGCGACGCTGCTCGGGCCCTGCAATCTCGCCGGCTTCCTCGAATACGCCGGCGTGTCATTCACCGGCACCGATGGCTGGTCGGATCTGCACAGCGGGTACGACGCGTCCGCGCTGCGTGCCTTCGTGCTCGCGCCGCAGACGGAGGTCACGCTCACACCCATCAGCTGAGTGGGGCGGCGATGACGCCGTCGTGAAAACAGCACGCGCCCCGGTCATCCAGACCGGGGCGCGTGCTGCGTCCGCACTCTCGACTCAGACCGTGATCGCCATGCCGCGATAGATGCGCGACCGGTACCGGGAGTCCTCCGCGTCCGGCAGCGGTGCACCTGCCAGCAGCACGGCACGCGCGAAGCGTCGCACTTCTTCGAGTGTCTCCTCGTCGTTGCGCGGTTCTTCACTGCGCACGCGACGCGTCAGGTTGATCTGGTTCACCGGCACGTCGTTCACCAGTCGTTCGTTCTCCACGGCGAGCGTCGCCGTCAGGGCGTGCAACGTGGTCTTCACGAAGTTCGCCAGCGAGAACGACTCTACATCTCCACCCGCCGGCACGTCCGGCGAGACGAGCACCAGCTGCGTGTCATCGAGCATCGACGCCTTCCGCGCGACGCGGAAGTGATGCGTGAGGTTGACATCGACCAACTCGCGGAAGGCGGCGGCGTCGAGCACTTCGCCATCCTTGCCGAACAGCTGCGCCGGCAACGGCGCGAACGGCGTCGACACGACTGTCGTCGGCTTTCCCGCCTGCTGCAACGCCGTGTCCATGCCCGCCTCGATGCTGTCGCCGCACGGCACCTTCAGGAGGATGCGGCGGAATTCGCGCGGAATCGCCGCTTCGATCGCATCTGCGCCCGCCATCGTCCGCGTCAGCAGCACGATGCGTCCGACGTTGCAGAGCTCTGCGAACTGCCGCGCCGCCTCGCCAAGATGCGGCACGAGATGCTCGCCGATCAGCCACACCGTGCGGCCACGCATCTGGTCGAGGCGCTCGCGCTTTGCGCTGCCGAACAGTTCGCGCTCTGTGATCGACCGCTCGAGATTCAGCCCGCCGGACGGCATGAACGTCTCACCGCTGACGGCGCGGTCCGCAAGGAAGAACACTGTCGCCAGCGCCACTTCACCTTCGGTCGGCATACGCCGCAGATGGAGCAGCGACATCACACCGCGGTTGACCTTCTCCGCTTCGCGATCGATCTGCGCCGCCGGCAGGAATGGCAGATCATCCGGGGGACTCCGGCGCAGCCAGCTGGTCTTGTCCGGCACCGCCCAGTCGCCGGTGTCGAGAAACAGTCCACCGAGTTCGAGGCGCGCGATCAGGTGCGCCGCAATCGGTGGCGTCATGATGTACTCACCCCACGTTGTGCCGTCGGCTGCCTCGCCACGACACATCGTCGCCAGATCACGCAGTTCGTGCGGCACATCCGGATCACCGGCCAGCGCCGCGACATCGTTCTCGGCCAGCGTCTGCAGCAGCTTCTCCACGCGCAGCCCGCGGCGCACCGCCTTCACGACGGCTGCGTGCGTGGCGTTCAGTCGCTTGTTCTCGAGAATCAGCCGACCACGCCGCATGAACAGTCCCGGCTTGCCACCGAGGCCGCGCAGACGATCGCCATCCACCGGCCCCGGCGCGATCGCATTGATCTGGATCTCCGGTCCGAGGTGCCGCGCCAGCGATTCGACGAGCGCGCGCTGACCGGCCTTCGACACCGCATAGTCCGCGCGGTTGGGATACGCGACCGCCAGATGTTTTTCACCGCCGAAGTAGCTCGACACATTCAGGATGTAGCCGCTGCCCTGCTTGCGCATGATCGGCACCACTTCCTTCAGCAGCGCATAGTTCGACACGAGATTGGCGTCGAGCGTGTAGCGCCATGCGTCGAGCGACATGTCCACCACCATCTCTTCCGCACCGGAGACGCCGGCGTTGTTGATCAGATAGTCGATCCGGCCGAATGCCTCGATGGTCCCTTCCACCGCGCGCCGCAACGTGGACACATCCCCCACGTCGATGCCCGCCATCGTCCGCACGCGACGCTCGGCACCGCTGTAGCCCACGTCTTCGAGTTCGCCGACGATCTGCGCGCGCATCACTTCCAGCTCACTCTCGCGGCGTGCCACGAGCATCACGCGCGCGCCAGCCATCGCCAGCAGTCGCGCGACCTGGCCACCGATGCCGGCCGACCCACCGGTGATCAGTGCGACCTTGCCGAGGTGCAGGCCAGTGAGGTTGTCCATGTAGCCGCTCATTGCGCGCTTGGCACCGGTCGCCTTCACGATCGACTTCGGCATATACAGGTTCACCTGCGGGATGCGCCGATCGGTGTAGATCAGTCGCGCCGCCTGCCCCGCCGCGAACCGTCGATTCTCGGGCTCGTTGTTGCCGTAGCGGATGATCTGGTTGCCCCATTCAATCCACTGCCGGCGACCGTGCTTCACATCCACCTTCGTCTCGTCACGCCACACGCGCGTCAGCGACTCGATCGCGGCGCGCAGGATGTCGGCGTATGAGTTGAACGCGTCATCCGAGCCGTTCGTCATCATCACGAACCGCGGATTGCGCGGCAGATCCGTGCGCGCGCTCCAGTAGCGACTGAGCGTGCGCGCCAGCGCGATCGCGCCGGTCAGCTCATGGTCGATGAACGCGTCGATGTCGGCATCAGGCAATTCGCTGACGAGGCCCTTGAATCGTTGCGGCCCGAACGCGGGCAGCACGATCGCGCCATGAATCGGGCCACCACCGGCCGGCCCGTCGAGCAGTGCCTGCTCCATCGTCACGGGATCGGTGCGATCGAACCGCGCAACGCGAATCTGCGTGTCGATGCCGCGCGTGGACAGCTGCACCTGCACCGTCGCGACATCCGTCTCCTTGGGCACGCCGAGGAGCACCGTGGCACCGACTTCGGCCTGCATGCGTGCGACGACCAGACCATCCTCGAGCACGTCGCCACACGCCACGAGCACCGACAGGCCACTGCCGTCCACCGTGCGCATCGTCGGGCGCGAGACGAATTCGGAACGGCTTTCCTTGCGCACCCACATCCCATGCGTGACTTCGAAATCGTGGCCGTTGAACGCCGCCGATTCATCGCTGGCAAGAAACACGCAAGTGTTCGCGACATCCTTCGGCGTCGGGAACGTCCGACCGGCCGCGGGATCCTCGCCGGCGCGCTTGAGGCTCATCAACGCCGTGAAATCCTTCGCCGTCGTGCCCGGGTCATCGCCGCGCATCTTGTCCATCGCGGCGAACACCGTCTGGATCCGCTCGGAGCGGATCGGCCCCGGATACAACGTGTTCACTCGAATACCGCGCTCACCAAGCTCGAAGCTCAACTGGCGCGAAAGCGCATTCAACGCCGCCTTCGGCACCACGTATGGCGATCGGGCGTAGTACTCGGTGCGCGAAAAGATCGTCGAAATGTTGATGATCGATCCGCCCGGCTGCATCACCTTGGCCGCCGCGTTCGCGACATGCCACGCCACACCAAGGATGCTGCGCATGGCATCGCCGACCGTCTCGCTGTCCGTCGATCCGGCCGCGCGCGACGCGTCAAGTTCCTCGCGCGTCAGCGGAACCGAGCGCAGCGGCTGCCGCGGGCCCGCCGAACCGGCGTTGTTCACCACGATGTCCAGCCGCCCGTGCGCGGCCATCGCCTCGGCGATCGCCGTCCGCACCGACTCCGGGTCTGCACCATCCAGCGTCACCACCGATGCCCGGTGCGACGGCGAGTCGGTGGCCTGCAGCGCCGCCGCGCGCGCCGCTTCGATGCGCGTCCGCTCGCGACCTGTCAGCACGACCGTCGCGCCCGCATGCAGGAAGTGCCGGACGATCTCGCCACCGAGATTCCCCGCCGCACCCGTCACCAGCGCGACCTTGCCACTCAGGCGACCTGTGGAACCAGGCTGTGCGTTCGCGGCAGGTTGAACAATCGAGTCGATCGCGCGCATCGTGTCAGTCACGTCGGCGTTGGTGAATGGTGAAAAGGAGATTGGATTCGGTTGCTCGCTCATGCGCCCTGCTCCGTCGCCGCCCATGCTTCCAGCAGTGCGTCCTTGCCACGCAAACCGAGCGCCGGCAGCGCGTGATTCACGAGATAATTCGCCCCGGCATGCTTGTTCTCCCACATCGCCTGATGCGCCGCCGGCAGCTCGTGCCACGGCACGACCGTCGGCGGCGTGATGTCGAGATGGCCGGCCGCGATCATGTCATTCATGCGCGTGACTTCATACGCATTCGTGAGATGTGTGCCGAGGATCGACGCCGTCGGCATCAGGATCTTGCGTTGACGCGTCCAGACCTGCGGCGCATAGAACGCATACCGACGCCCCGCCATCTCTTCGCAATACACGACGCGCCCGGTGAACGGCTTCACCAGCGACGTGGACACGCCGAGCGCATCGTGGCCGGACCGTTCCATGATCACGTCGGGTGCGCCGCGCGGGTTATCCGGTGAGCGCAACAGTTTGCCGATCGCGGCGCCGAACGGCTTCATCGTGTGATCCTGGAAGTCCCGCACCGCCTGCCGGAATGTCTCCGTCGCCAGCTTTGCGTCCGGCAGGCGCGGCATCGTACGCGGCCACTCGAACTCCGAACTGCGCCGCCCGATCTCCTCGAGCGAAATCACGCCAGCCACCGCGTCCTCGAACCCGAGCGACTGCACGAACTCGCGCTGACCATCCGTGCTCGTCGCCACCACACAGCGCCCATGCAGCGCACGCACCGCCTCGATCATCTCGAGACCGATCGTGTCCACCAGCTCCGTCGTGCGTGGCCCGTAGAACACCAGCACCGCTTCACCGGCGCGCAGATCGGCCTTCCGCAACATGGCTTCCGGCGACGCACTGCCCGACTTGCCGACGAACGTGAAGTGGTAGCCACTCGACGCGCCGTAGAATGTCAACGCACCATGCTGCTCGAGCAGCTGAAACGAGCGCGGGAACGCCGTCTCTCCCGCGTGACTCACCACGTAGTCAGCAAGGCGACCGCCATTCTGCGCCCTGAACTCCGTGCACAACGTCTCACCCTCGGCGAGCCACTGCTGCGCTGCCGCCTCATCCTCCGGCACGATCGTGAACAACGACGCAAATCGTGCGTCGCGCCGATCGATCGTGCCCGTCGCACCAAGTGACATCACAGACGACGCGCGGTCCATGCTCGACACGAGTCCCGTCACCGCGACTCCGCTCTTGATCGCGGTCTTCAATGCCTCGAGGCCCGTGCCGGTCGCCGACCCTTCCACGAACATCGTCTTCCCCGACTCGATCTTCAGCGTCGTGAAGAGCGCGCGGACGATCGTGCCGAGGTTGAGGATGTAGGAGCCGGCCTGTTCGAGTGTCAGGTCGCCGGGCACAGGATGGAGCTGCGGCGCCTGCGTGACGAGAAACTGCGCGTGGCTGCCGAAGTCGGTCTCGTACCCTTGAATCGAGAAGTCGGCGTACATCGGATCGCGCGCCGCCAGCGGTGAGAGCAAGTCACTCTGCCCGCTGTAGATCGCAACCAGATCGCCGACTTTCAGTCGCCCTTCCGCCTTCGCATCAGCGCCCAGTGCCGCCACGAGTCCAAGCCCGCCGGACCCCGTCACCTGCACGTCGAGATCGTGATTGTCGAAACTCGACACCGGGATACCCGTGATCGCCCAGATGTCGTTGAAGTTCACTTCCGACGCCAGCACATAGACCAGCGCTTCCATCGCTCCCGGTTCACCAACCGGTACGATGAGTTGCTGCTCGGCCGTCTTCGGCGCGCCGAACATCGGTGCACCGGTGCGCTGATCCTTCGGCACACCGAACGCGTATTGCCAGCTCGGAATCTGCGTCACGCCCGGATAGAACGGCGCGCCGACCGGCAGCAACTCGGCATCGTCGAGCTGCCGCGTGATGAACGCCGTCTGCTCCGACACGAGTCGCACGCCATTGCGCTTGATCGGCAGCGGAGCGCTCTGCTTGTCGAGGAACTGCTGAATACCGGTCTTGCCACCGTTCGGATCGACGACGCCTTCGGCAAACAGCTCCGCTTCGCGACGCAGGCCGGCCGGCATCCCCTCCGACCACCCGGTCTTCACTGCATCGAGCACCCGTTCGCCCGCCACACCGCGACCCGCCCATTCGAGCTGTGCGAGAATGCGCTGCAGGTGCGTGTCCGTCAGCACCATCTCGAGATCGACGCTGCCGGGCTCGTTCCACGATTGCGTCTGCGTGAGTCGGTCGTGATGCGCCTTGCCCAGCACGCTCGCGTCCCCGCTGCGATACCACTCACGGACGCGCGCATGCGCCGCCGACAGCACGTTGCCGGCGTCATCGCTCAACTCGTCCACGAGTCCGATGGCGTGCGCCTGCGCACCATCCACATTCCGCCCGCTCAGAATCATCTCCATTGCGTCCCGCACACCCTCCGCGCCGCGACGCTCGGCCAGCAGTCGCGGTAATCGCTGCGTGCCGCCGTACCCTGGCAACAATCGCAGGCGGATTTCCGGCTGCCCGAACTGCGAGTATGGCTCCGCCACGCGGTAGTGGCACGCCAGCGCGAACTCCATGCCACCGCCAAGCGCCACACCCTGGATCGCGGCGATGCATGGCTTACCCATCTGCTCGATGCGCTGAAACGCCAGTTGCGCGTTGTTCGGCAGCACGCGCGCCTGCTCGAGCGTGTGAATCTCCTCGAGAAACTGCCGGATGTCGGCGCCAGCCACGAAGCTCGATGTGCCGTCGCCTGTGAACACGACCGCCTTCACGTCCTCGCGCCGCGCCAGATGATCGACGACGATGTTCAACTCATCGAGTGCCCGCTCATTCAGCGCATTCACCGGTGGATTGGTGACATACACCGTCGCCACCTTCGCACCGCGCGCCAGTGTGTTGTACTGGACGCGGAAATAGCGATAGCGCTCGAACAGCTCCTGTTCTTCGCTCAGCTTCTGCCGCCGCTGCCAGACTTCGATCGCCTGCCGCAGTTCCGGGATCGACTCCGGATTGCGCAGCGTGCTGGTGTCACCGATGTCGGCGCCTTCCACCAGTGCGCGCACCATGCGCCGCACATACTTGCCACTGCGCGTCTCCGGGAACTGCGTCACCTCGATGAAGTCGCTCGGCACGGCCACCGCGCCTTTCTCGAAGCGCACCAGCTCCGTCAGCTTCCGCTTGTCATCCTGCGTGAGCGTGCGCCCGGCCGTCGGCTTCACGAACGCGAGTGGCGTCAGGCCCTTCTCACGATGCGGCGCCCCAACCACGATCACATTGCCGACCGGTGAGTCGGGATCGAGCGACCGATGCCGCAGAATCGCGCCTTCGATCTCCTCCGTGCCCATTCGATGCCCCGACACGTTGATCACGTCATCACTGCGGCCGTGCAGTGAGAATGAACCATCGTCGTAGCGCACCGCGAAGTCGCCCTGCGTGTACGCCCACACGCCCTTCCAGCGCGACCAGTACGTGCTCGTCCACCGCGCGACATCACCCTGCCAGTCCGGTGACACACGATTGCCATCGACGCGGAAATTTTCGCTGTCGCCCCACACAGTGCGCGCCAGATACGGATACGGCGCCGAGATCACGATCTCGCCCTTCTCGTCGAGCGCGGCGCGGCGGAACGGCACACCGGTGTCCTCGGTGCGACGATACAGCGCCAGCGGCGCTTCGGGGTTCACGTCGTCGGGAGAGGACTCCGTCCACACGTCACCCACGATCCACGGCAATGCATACGTGTGCGCGTCAGCCCGAAGCGGGTAGTCGCCGTTGCCATAGAAATGCGTCCACGCAATGCCACCATGCTCCGTCGCCCAGTACGAATTGATGTACCACGGCGACAGCAGATCCATCGCGAACTGCTGCACCACGGGTGACACGGGCTCGGCGCAGAAGGTGCAGACCCGCAGCGTCGACAGGTCGTAGCGGCGCACATCTTCCGCGTTCTGCGCGTCCTGCATGATACTCTTCAGAAACGTCGCGCCGGCCTTGAAGATGCTGACCTTGTGCCGCTCGATGATCGACGCGAAACGTCCCGCGTGCGGAAACACCGGCGCCCCTTCGGTGAACACGCTGGTCACACGCGTCGTCAATGCGGCCGAGATCATGTAGCTCTGACCCGTGATCCACCCCGGGTCCGCCACGACGTACATCACGTCGCCGGCCTGTGCGTCAAACGCAACCCGCATGCTGTACGCAATGCCGGCCGTGTAGCCGCCATGCACGTGCACCACACCCTTCGGCTTGCCGGTCGATCCCGACGTGTAGATGAAGAACAACGGGAACTCGGCATCCAGCGGTGCCGGCGCGCTCTCGCTCCAGATCGCACGCACGAACTCCGCGTCGGACAGCGCCAGTAACTCCGCTTCCGAATGCACGGCAATCCCCACCCTTCGCGCGGACGCCAGCAGTGTCGCGAGTGCGGCGTCCGTCAACTCGTGACTCCACCGGTCGCGCTCCTCGCGCCACACGATGTCGTCGATACCGCTGTGCTTCACCACCACCACCGCATCCACGCGCGCCGGCACACTCACCAGCGCCGCGGCGATTGCCGTGCGCACGCGGCTCGCATCACTGGCCGTGAAATCGTGCGCCGCCGACAGCTTCGCGAGCGCACGACCGACGCCGCGCATTACATCACTGCGCTGGACCGTGATCTCACCCGCGAGCGTCTCATCGATCGCGCCGAGCAGCGTCTCGATGCGCTCCGCCGTCAGTTCGAGCGCACGCAGGGTATCGCTCACCACCACACGCGCTGACGCAAGCGGCACGTAGTCATCGAGCGCCGGATCGGTGTACGCCGTCTTGAACGGCACGATCTGCGCGTTGCGATAGCCGCCATCACAGGTGATCACGACACGCGCGCCGGCATCGTGAATGCGATCGCTGAGTGTCTTGTCGCTGAAGCCACCGAACACCGGCGTGTAGACGACGCCGATGCGCTTCGCGCCCTCGGTCCAGAACAGCTGCGCCGGAATGTTCGGCATGTTCAGCGCAATACGGTCACCACGCTTGAGGCCGAGGGCCAGCAGCGCGATCGAGCATTTCGCCGATTCCAGCAGCAGCGTACGACGTGATACGGCATAGCAGTCCACCGGTCCGCCGCGCCCGCCATCGACCGACATGTCCCAGCGATCGCCTTCGAAAATCAGCGCCGCCTCGTCGCCATGGCCACTCAGGACATGACGGTCGACTTCGTTGAAGCCGGCATTCGTCAGTCCGCCGTCGAACCACTTCCAGTAGGGCGCCGCATCACCGTTGAAGGCGCGTGTCCACGGCGCATACTGCGCGTCGAGCACCGGGTGCACCACCGCACCGCTGACTGCGTCCCAGCCGGTCCAGCGCTGTGCACCGTCATCCCACGAGATCCAGGCGCCGTGCGCGCCGATCGCAGGATTGAACCAATGCAGCTCGCGCTGTGCAATGTCTCCGTGAAACCGACCCGGATCCGCGAGGCACTCGGCTCGCATGCGCTCCCAGTCGGTGCGCGATCGGATCGGGTTGCGGTGCGCCTGTGGGGGCGACACGACGCGTGGCCCCGTCGGTGAGACGAGGGAGGGATCTGCCGTTACGGCCATGCCGGCTACTCCGGGCGGTGGCGAGAGGATGCACTGCACGAACGACCACGACGGCTACCCCGGCGCGGACCTCCAAAGCAAGCCGGGTAGCGGCACCGCTCGCAAGGACGAGAGGGTCGTCGGTATCGTTACAACGGCCGCAGAACCGGTGACCGGCGGGTCACGTCCGTCCGTCTACGTCAGGCAACCGGCTGCAGTGCGTCAGCCGCAATCGGCAGCAGCGCGTCAAAGTGCGATCCGCCACCAACTCGGGCGCGATAGGTGACGTCCCCGCCCTGCGCCCGCGCAAAGGTCCGCGCGATCGCCAGACCCATCCCCGTGCCGGGTGTGCGCTCGACCACAGTCGGGCCGCGCCACATCGGACGGAATATCTGTTCCACGTCGGCCTCCGCGATTCCCTCTCCGCGATCCGAGACCGTGATGCGCACGCGACCCATTTCCGACACCGTGTGAATGTCGATCGGCGAGTGCGCTGGCGAATAGCGCGCGGCGTTCTGCAGCAGATTGCCGATGATCTGCAGGGAGAGCGTGAAATCGCATCGCACGTGCAGCGCCGGCGTCGCTTCCGACACGTGCGTCTGCACGGGACGGTCGGCCAGCGGCGCGAATGACGCGGCGACCGCGGCACTGACCAGTTCCGCGACCGGATACGATTCCAGATGCAGCAGGCCTCCCACGTCACCCGAGGCGGTGACGCGACCGATCGTCGAGAGGAACGCATCGAGCCGCTTCGCTTGTTCACGGATCCGCGGCATGGCGCTCGATGCCGGAATGCCGGAATCCGGATCGGCGAGCAGCGTCATCGCCATCAGGGGTGATCGCAGATCGTGCGCAAGCGATGACAGCAGCGCGTCCTTCAACCGCTCCGCTTCCTGGAGCACCGCGGCGCGCGACGCCTGTCGCTCCAGCTGCATCCGTTCGAGCCCGAGCCGCTCGATCTCCGCCGCCCGTTCCGTCGCCACGGTCGCGGTGGTCCGGAGACTGATCACCAGCTGGGCGATCACCACCGCCGTGATCACAAATCCGACCAGAATGATGAGATCGAATTCGCTCGGCATGCCGATCGCGCGCCGCGGCGGAACGAAATAGAAATCCACCGCCAGATAGCTGAGGATTACCATGACCGTCGCCAGACCACGCCCACCATCACGACTCGCACCGACAATCAGCAGCAGGTACACGAGCACGCCGTGCGCAATACGCAGCTCGGGAAACGACGAGATCTGCCCGACCGCGGCCGTCGTGACGCCGAACACGGCCAGCCAGCGCAGCCAGATCAGCGTCGTTCGCTTCACGGCAGCACGAGACGATAGCCGACGCCCGTTTCCGTGACGATCAGGCGTGGAATCGCCGGATTCGGCTCGATCTTGCGTCGCAGATGCGTGATGTGCACACGCACGTGCACCGCGAAATCTCCGAACTCCCGATCCCACACGAGATCCCACAACTGCTTCGGCGTCAGGGTGCGATCTGCATGCAGCGCCAGCGCGCGCAGCAACGCCCATTCGGTCGGCGTGAGTCGCTGCGGAACGCCCTCGCGTGTGACGCGCTGTGCCGCCAGATCAATGTCGATGCCGTCGATCGTCATGTGTGATGCCGAGCGTGCCGAGGCGGAAAACGCAGACCGGCGCAGCTGTCCGCGCACCCGGGCCTGCAACTCGGCCGCGCCACACGGCTTGGTGAGGAAATCGTCTGCACCCGCGTCCAGCAGTGCGACCTTCTCCTCCTCGCCCTCGCGTCCGGAGAGCACGATCAGCGGCACCGTCGTCACGGCCCGCAGCCGGACCAGCAGTTCGGAGCCGTCACCGTCCGGGAGCCCCAGATCGAGCAAGACCAGGTCGGGCTCGCGCTCAGCGCACGCCCGCAACGCCCCCGCCACACTCGTCTCTTCCCGCACCGTGGGACAGACGACCTTGAGCGCCTCAACCAGTACCGCGCGGAGGGCGTCATCATCCTCCACGACGAGCAGCGACTGGGTTTCCGGGTCTCGGACTGGGCTGAACGGCATGCGGGTGGTCGTCAGTTCCGGTTCTGGGCGGATGTTACGATGTGTTAAGACCGTTCTGGCGGCCTTGTCCGTAGCGTATCGGATTAACATATCTCTCTCGCATCCGTCTGTTACGCCTTTCTCGTCCGTCCCGCGAGTTCCGGCCCATGTCCACGCCCTCCAAGCTCCCCGTCACCGTCGTCATTCCGACGCTGAATGAGGCAGATCGATTGCCAGCATGTCTGGCATCGCTCGGTTGGGCCGCCGAAGTGATCGTGGCTGACGCCGGCTCGACTGACGGCACGCTCGCCATCGCCCGCCATCTTGGCGCCCGCGTCCTCGAGGTCCGAGGGCTGACGATCGCCGGCCAGCGCAATGCCGCCATGGACATCGCCTCGCAGCCGTGGGTTCTGGCCGTGGACGCCGACGAGCGCGTCACGCCCGAGCTCGCCGCGTCGATCGCCGACGCCATCGCGGCGCCAACTGCGGAAGCGTACCGGATTCACTTCCGGAACCGCTACCTCGGGGCACCGATGGAGCGAGGCGGCTGGGGGCATGACCGTCACATCCGGTTCACCCGCACGCACCTGCGCTGGCGCGTGAAGCAGGTTCACGAGAGTCTCGAGGTCACCGGGCCGATCGCCGACCTCCGCGGCCGCATGGATCACGACTCCTACCGCGACCTCGGTCACCAGTTGACCAAGGTCACCACCTATTCGCTCTGGGGCGCCAAGGACCTGAAGTCGCGTGGCAAGGGCGTCGGCATCTCACATCTCGTCGTCCGGCCGGCGTGGCGGTTCTTCAAGTGCTACGTCCTCCGCGGTGCGTGGCGTGAAGGCACCCGCGGACTCGTCCTGAGCGCGGTGGACGCCTGGTCCGGCTTCGCCAAGTACGCCCTGCTCTGGGATCTGGAGCGACAGCAGCAGGAAGCGCAGGCCGCGTCAGCTGGGGAATTCGCCGACCGCTCACGTGCCACGATTCCAGTCCGGACCTGGACCGGCGTCTTCGAGCCCGCCGCGCTGGATCGTCTGGCCGCCGCCGAGCACGTGACCGGCGTCGCGTAGTTCGATGCGGGTGCCGGTGCTGTGCTATCACCGGGTGGAAACTCCGCCGCCCGGTTTCGAACACGACTCGAATTTCGTCACCCCAGCGACCTTCGCTGCGCACCTCGCGGCGCTGTCGGCATTCGGGTTTTCCGGTGTGACGGTCAGCGACATCGCGGCCTGGCAGCGCGGTGAACGCGCGCTCCCCGCACGACCAGTCGCGATCACGTTCGACGATGCCTACGTCAGCGTGCCCGAACACGCGATACCGCTGCTCGATGCACGGCGCTGGCCGTGCACCATTTTCGTCGTCACCTCGCAGATCGGCGGTACGAATGCGTGGGACACCAGCGCCCCGCGCGCGAGGCTGATGAATGCCCTCACCCTGCGTACGCTCGCCGCCACCGGGCACGAGATCGGCTCGCATTCCGCAGGCCATCGCCGCATCCGCGGGTTGACCGACGCCGATGCGCGCGCCGAACTGGCGACGTCGCGCGAGGCGCTCGAATCGCAACTCGGTGCCACGGTCACGAGTTTCGCGTTTCCGTACGGCACGCATGATCGGCAATCGCTCGCGCAAGTCCGCGACGCCGGGTACCGCGCGGCCTGCACCCTCAAGCGCTGGGCGAATGGGCGCGCCGCGAATCCATTGCGCCTCGGTCGGATGAGCGTTGGCGGACCGCTGCCGGCGTGGCAACTCGGTCTCAAGCTCGCGAAGCTTCTGGTGACGCCATCGCGCGGGTGATCGTGCGCCGCGCACGCCGACCATCCGCCGCCACACACTAGGTTTCCGCGACAGGTGATGACCGGCGTTGTGATGCCCTCTCTCAGTCACTGGTCCCGCGGCATGCTCTCTCCGACTCTCCGGTTCCGCGCGGCGCGCGCCGTGCGCCGTCTCTTCAATCTGGATCGTGAGCGTCGCTGGAATACGCAGTACGCGACGGGCGTCTGGGACCGGCTCCGCGCACTCGATGAACTCGCGCACCACGCGATGATCGCCGGGTACGTGCGCACGCTCAAGCCTGGCGGCAGCGTCCTCGATGTGGCGTGCGGCGAGGGACTGCTGCGCGATGCGCTCGGTGACGCCTGCCACACGTACCTGGGAATCGATTTCACCGAACCGATTCGGCTGGCCGAACCGCGCGTCACCGCAAGCACGCGATTCGCCGTCGCAGACATGCACGAGTTCACGACGCACGAGCGCTTCGATGCCATCATCTTCAACGAAAGCCTCTACTACTTCGAGGATCCGCTCGCGGGCCTGACACGCTACGTGTCGCTGCTGGCGTCGAACGGGGTGCTGATCGTCTCCATGCACGAGACCACGCGCACCACCGGCATCTGGGACCGGCTCGCCGATCGCTTCGCGCTGGTCGACGAGGTGCGCATCACGAATCGCCGTGACGTGTCGTGGACCGTCAAGGCGCTGGCGCCGCTGCGGCCTTGAGCGTCCGCCATCACACTGTCGTGCGGCGATGATTGTGTGGCCACACACCATCACGCCGCTCGGCGATCGCGCGCTGACCATCGACTTTCCCGAGGTCGATGCGGCGACGATTCGCGATCTGCTGCGCATGCTCGACGCGCGCGTGGGCGCCGATGCGCCGACCGGTGTCACGGCGCGCGTCCCGGCCATCCGCACCCTGACGCTGCACTACGAGCCGACGCACACCTCCTATGTCGCACTGCAGTCCTATATCAGCGCGACGCTCGCCGGGCTCACCGTCGTGCCGGGGGCCCCGCGCGATCCGGTGGTCATTCCGGTCTGCTACGGTGGTGAGTTCGGCCCTGACCTGACCGACGTCGCGGCCGCGCACGACACGTCACCGGCAGACATCGTTGAGGCGCACACCGCCGGCCACTACACCGTCGCGATGCTCGGCTTTCTTCCCGGATTCCCGTATCTCGATGGCCTC
The DNA here is from genome assembly GCA_038231095.1 of Gemmatimonadales bacterium. Lineage (GTDB taxonomy): Bacteria > Gemmatimonadota > Gemmatimonadetes > Gemmatimonadales > Gemmatimonadaceae > JACMLX01. The sequence goes on along the minus strand of JBBRLZ010000049.1, from coordinate 15,346 downwards.
GACGCCGCACTGCATACGCCGCGTCGCGCCACGCCGCGGACGTCGGTGCCCGCCGGCAGCGTCGGCATCGGTGGTGCGAGTACCGGCGTGTACCCATTCGCCTCGCCAGGGGGTTGGCAGATCATCGGGCGCACGCCGGTCGCACTGTTCGCGCCGGAGCGCACACCACCCACGCTGCTGCAGGCAGGTGACCAGGTGCGCTTCGTCGCCGTCACGGACTACGAACTGCGTCGCTACGCAGCCACCTCGTGAGCATCACCGTCCGACAGCCGGGCATCCAGACCACCGTGCAGGACCTCGGCCGGCTTGCGTCACAGCAGCTTGGTGTGCCGGTCGGCGGCGCGATGGACGAGCAGGCGCACCGCATCGCAAATCTGCTCGTTGGCAACGCGGATGACGCGGCCGCACTGGAATGCGCGCTCGGCCACGTCGCATTGCAGTTCGATGCGCCGGCCGTCGTCGCGCTGACCGGTCGCGACATCACCGCGTCGCTCGACGGTGCACCGATCCCCGCTTGGCGCGCGGTTCGCGTGCATGCCGGTGCGCTGCTCTCATTGCACAACGGATGCCGCACAACGATCGCAATCGGCGGCGGCCTCGATGTGCCGATTGTGCTGGATGCGCGCGGCACGTCGCTGCGCGCCGGGTTCGGTGGATTCTGCGGACGCGCGCTGCAGAAGCACGATGTGCTGTCGGTCGCCACGCCCTCGCGGCGATCACAACGCATCGTGGCGGAACTCGAGCTGCAGTCACGGACCAGCGCGCAGTGGGCGACCAGCCTGTCGCTGCTTCCCTGCTACAGCGCCACGCCAACCGTCCGATTCATACCGGGCCCGGAGCACGCGCTGCTCACTGATGCATCGCGTGACGCGTTGCACGCGGACAGTTTTCGGCTCGCCCCGGAATCCGATCGCATGGGATTCCGGTTCAGCGGCGTACCGCTCACCCTCACCGTCACGCGCGACATGCTGTCCTCTGGCGTCACCGCCGGCACCATCCAGCTTCCGCCAGGCGGCGCCCCGATCATCCTGATGGCGGATCGGCAGACGACCGGGGGCTATCCACGCCTCGGCGAGGTGATTGCCGTCGATCTGCCGCTGGTCGCCCAGCTCCGGCCCGGCGACAGCCTGCGCTTCGCCAGCGTCACGCTCGATCAGGCACACGCCCTGTATCGCGCACGCGAGCGCGATCTCGCGACCGCGTCGCGCGCGGTCCACCTCCGTTTTGACGATGGAGGCGAGCGTGCGCGTTGATCTCAACTGCGACATGGGGGAGAGCTACGGCGCATACGTCATCGGGAATGATGCGGCAGTGTTGCCGCACGTCACGTCGATCAACGTCGCGTGCGGCTTTCACGGTGGTGATCCAGGCGTCATGCAACGCACCGTGCACGCCGCAGTCGCGCATGGCGTGGCGATCGGCGCCCATCCCGGCCTTCCCGATCTGATCGGATTCGGTCGCCGTGAAATGTCCGTGACGGCACAGGACGTCTATGACATGACGGTCTATCAGATCGGCGCATTGCAAGCCGTCGCCACGGCTGGAGGCACAACGCTGCAGCATGTGAAGCCACACGGAGCGCTCTACAACATGGCGGCGATCAATCCACCGCTCGCCGACGCAATTGCGCGCGCCGTGCGCGATGTCGATCGGAGGCTGATCCTGCTCGGGCTCTCCGGCAGTGCACTGCTGTCCGCCGGCTCGGCCCTCGGCCTGCGCACCGCGAGCGAAGTCTTTGCGGACCGCAACTATCAGGCGGATGGAACGCTCGTCCCGCGATCGCAGGCGAACGCCCTGATCCACGACGCGGATGCGGCCGTGGCCCACGTCGTAGGCATGGTGAGGGCGCACGAGGTCACTGCCGTCGATGGCACGGTCGTGCCAGTCGTCGCACATTCGATCTGCATTCACGGCGATGCGCCCGGCGCGGCGCTTTTCGCGGAGCGGATTCGCAGCGCACTCGCTGCGGCGCACGTTTCCGTGATGGCGCTCGCCGCTTCGTCTCACGCCTGACCGATTACCGATGCTCGTTCTCTGCGGATTGCTCGTCGTCGTCCTTGGCTTTGCGTTTCGCGTCAATCCGCTGCTCGTCGTCACCGTTGCCGGCATCGTGACCGGACTCGCCGGCGGCCTGGGCCTTTTGAAGACGCTCGGCACGCTCGGCCACGCATTCACCGAGAGCCGCTATGTCGCCATCGTCTGGCTCGTGCTACCGGTGATCGGGCTGCTCGAACGCGCCGGGCTCAAGGAGCGCGCGCGCGATGTCGTGATGCGCATGCAGGCCGCCACCACCGGCCGAGTGCTGCTGGCGTATCTCGCGCTGCGCCAGATCACCGCGGCACTCGGGCTCGTGTCCCTCGGCGGCCATCCGCAGATGGTACGCCCGTTGATCGCGCCGATGGCTGAAGGTGCTGCTGAACGCGATGTCCCCGATCTCGACGATGCCACGCGACAGGAAATTCGCGCGCACGCCGCCGCGGTGGACAACATCGGCGTCTTCTTCGGCGAGGACATCTTCATCGCGATCGGCTCGATCCTGCTGATCAAGGGCGTACTCGAGCAGGTCGGCATCCGCGTGCTGCCGACCGAGCTCGCGGTGTGGGCCATTCCGACGGCGATCGCGGCATTCGTGATTCACGGAGTGCGTTTGCTGCTGCTCGATCGTCGACTGGCGCAGCGTGGCGGTCGCACGTCATGATTACCCTCGAGTTTCTCTATCGCTTGATGGGCATTCTGACGGGGGGTGCCGCGATCATCAACGTTCGCGACACCACGAATCCAAATCGGTTCGCCAATGCGGCGTTCTGGGGGCTGTGGTCGGTCTCGTTTCTCTGTGGCACGTGGCTTCCCGATCTCGCGAATGGCGCGCTCATTCTCGCCATGGTCGCCGTCGCGACGGTGCGTGGCGTCAAGAGCGCCTCCGCGGACAGCACATCGTCCGCCGAACGCGTCACCAGTGCCGCGAGGTGGGGCAATCGTCTCTTCCTGCCAGCGCTGGCGGTACCGCTGCTGACGCTCCTCGCGAACGCCACCATCGGACACATCGTCATCGGTGGCCATGTGCTCGTCGAACCGAAGCAGGTGACGCTCGTCGCACTTGGAGTCGCAACGCTCGTGTCGCTCGCGATCGCGATGCTGATGCTGCGACCGCCGATGCGCGCGCCACTCGCCGAGGCGCGCCGTCTGCTCGACGCGGTCGGATGGGCGGCGATGCTGCCACAGCTGCTGGCGGCCCTCGGCGCGGTGTTCGCCGCGGCAGGCGTCGGCAAGGTGGTGTCCGCACTCGCCTCGACGTGGATTCCAGGCGGCGCGCCGATGCTGTCCGTGCTCGCGTTCACCGTCGGCATGGCGCTCCTGACCATGCTGATGGGAAACGCCTTCGCGGCGTTCCCGGTGATGATGCTCGGCATCGGGCTGCCCCTGCTCGTCAACAGCCTGCACGGCAATCCGACCATCATCGCCGCCATCGGCATGCTGTCAGGCTTTTGCGGGACACTCATGACGCCGATGGCCGCCAACTTCAATCTCGTGCCGGTGGCGCTGCTCGATCTGCAGGATCGCTATGCGGTGATCCGCGTGCAGGTCCCGACGGCGCTGCTGCTCCTCGCCGTGAACTCGGCGCTGATTTATTTCCTCGCTTTCCCGCATTGACGCGTGATGCTGCCAGCACTGACCCCCGCGCTTGCCTCGAAGTTCGCCGGTCTCGCGCTGTCGCACGTGACGCGCGAGTATCCGAACAAACTCGAGCATGTCCTGACGGGTCCCGAGGACCTCCTCTCACCGCGCGCGCTGCATCCCATCTTCTACGGCAGCTTCGACTGGCACTCCTGCGTGCACGCCTACTGGCTTCTTGCGCGCCTGTTGCGCCGCATGCCCACGATCCCGGAAGCGCCAGCGATTCGCGCGCTGTTCGATGCGCACCTCACACCCGCCGGCGTGGCGGGTGAGGTCGCGTATCTCGACGCGCCCAATCGCGGTACATTCGAGCGCCCGTACGGCTGGGCCTGGGCCCACATGCTTGTTGCCGAGTTGCATGGTCACGAGACGGCGGACGGTCGGCGCTGGTGCAGTGTCCTGCAGCCTCTCGCTGATGCATTCACCGCGCGCTGGCTCGCATTCCTGCCAAAGGCGACGTATCCGATTCGCGTCGGTACACACTTCAATACCGCGTTCGCCATCGTACTCAGTCATACGTACGCGGTCACGCATGGCGACGAGCGGCTTGCAACCGCGCTGTCGCACGCCGCCGAGCGCTGGTACGGCACCGATGCCGACTGCCAGGCATGGGAGCCGGGAAGCGATGAATTTCTCTCATCGGCGCTGATGGAAGCGGAGTGCATGCGGCGCGTCCTGCCGGCGCCGGTGTTCGCATCGTGGTTGGCGAAGTTCCTCCCGCGTCTCGCAGGTGGCGCGCCGCACACGCTCTTCACGCCAGCCACCGTCAGTGACCGCACCGATGGCAAGATTGCACACCTCGACGGACTCAATCTGAGCCGCGCCTGGTGCTGGCGTCATCTCGCGACCACCATGTCTGATGATGATCCGCGCCTTCGGATAGCGCATGATGCCGCCGCCCGGCACATCGACGCCAGCTTCGCGCACGTCGCCGGCGACTACATGGGCGAACACTGGCTCGCGACCTTCGCCCTGCTGGCAATCGACGAATAGCGATCCACGGCGATTCGTCGAGCCGGGTCAACGCAGTGCGGATCGACGATCCGGATCGTGCGAGTCTGCCGGGCGAGCACGAAATCGAACGTCGGCTCCGGCAGTGCGGCAATCCGCAACGCGTATTCCGCTCGCCGGTGTAAGGGCACCGGCGAGTACGATCCGACATCGGTTTCGCCCTGATGCCTTCGCACGGATCGTCTCCTCGATCAGTGCCGCCGTGCGTTCAGCAAATTCTGCCAGCGCGAACGTCAGCACCTCGCGCGCCGTGCCACTCATCGTGACGACAACACACCCGCTTCGAGTGGCCCCTCGCTGCCCGCTGGATACGGCAACACGCCCACCGCCCCATCAAGCAGCGGCGTGAACAACATCCACGCCACCTCGACCTCGTCGGCGTGTACAAACAGCGTCTGATCGCCGCGCAGCACATCCAGCAGCAACGTCTGATACGCTTCCGGAATTGCCGTGAACGCCTCGGCGTAGTCGAAGTGCAACGGCAGTCGTTGCACGCGGAACGGCTCGCCCGGTGCCTTCACGTCGAAGTACAGACTGAACCCTTCATTGGGCTGCAGCGTGAGCAGCAGGGTGTTGCGGTGCAACGCCTCCTGATGCATCGAACGGAACATCCACACCGGTGCGCGTCGGAACTTCACCTCGATTTCCGTCACACGCTTGCCGAGCCGCTTGCCTGTGCGCAGAAAAAACGGCACGCCCTGCCATCGCCAGTTTTCGATATGCAGCCGGATTGCCGCGAACGTCTCCGTGCGCGAGTTCGACGCGACTCCCGGCTCCTCGCGATAGCCGACGACATCCTTCCCGTCGATCAGCCCGGCGTAGTATTGACCGAGTACCGCATCCGACGGCGACACCGGTGCGATCGCGCGCAGCGCCTTGATCTTCTCGGCGCGGATCGCACTCGCGTCCATCGAGCCCGGCACCTCCATCGCGACCAGAGCCAGCAGCTGCGTCAGATGACTCTGCACCATGTCGCGCAGTGCGCCCGCATGCTCGTAGTACTCCGCGCGTCCTTCCACGCCGAGGTCCTCCGAGACTGTGATCTGCACACTCTCGATGTGATTCCGGTTCCAGAGATTCTCGAACATCGCATTCGCGAACCGGAACACCATCATGTTCTGCACGGTCTCCTTGCCGAGATAGTGATCAATGCGATACACCTGATCTTCGACGAAGAACTTGTGCACGACACCGCTCAGCGCGCGCGACGATGCCAGATCGTGCCCGAACGGCTTCTCGATCACAAGGCGTGTCGTCGCCGCCGGTTCCGCGAGCCCAGCGTCACCGAGCCCGGTGATTGCAGCCGGGAAGCTCTCCGGTGGCAGCGCGACGTAGAACACGCGCACCGTGAACGCACCGTACGACGCCTCCAGCGACGCGATCTTCTCGCCGAGCGTCGTGTAGTCGTCGGGCGTGCCGTCCCCGATGGAGAAGCCGTGAAAGTATTTCTCGGTCCACGCTGACACGTCGGCGGCCGGCGCAAATTTGTCGCTGATCGAACCATTGCCGATGGTGCGAAACGTCGCGTCGTCGAAATCCGGCTTGCGCGAGAGACCGAGGATCACGCACCCGGCCTTGGTCGTGCCGTGTGCGTGGAGCTGGAAGAGGGCCGGAAGAATCTTGCGGCGCGAGAGGTCGCCCGAGGCGCCGAAGATCACGAACAGAGACAGCCCCGGAGTGCCGTCGCTCACGTGGTGGGTTCCGTTGCGATGGCGTGTCCGCCGAAATGCGTGCGCATCGCCGACCGCGGCGCAGCGAGTGCCAGCACCGTCGCCTCTGTCGGCTCGCCGGACGGGACCATCACCCACACCCCGCGTGGCGCACTCAGCTGTTGGACGAGTGCTTCGAGCGAGTCAGCGCCGCTCGCGCCTTCGCTCACCGACGTGGCCACAGCAGCCGGATTGCGATCGAAGACGACCATCGAATGCCCGCTGCGGAGCAGTCGGGTGGTCATCTTGGCGAACATCCGTCCGAGTCCGATCATGCCGAGCTGCATCGCCAACTGTCTGCCTTTTTTGAGAGTCCGTTCTCCGGTGCCACACGCCGCTTCCGCAGGGCGCAGGTTACCCGAATTCGCAGATCCGCTCAAGCGATCAGCACACGCACTTGCCGTCCGCTACCCGACGTACTTGTTACCCGCAGTTGTTTTCATGCTCGACCCCGCCACAAATTCGTTCGAGCGTCTGGCACGTCCTGCCAGCGCGCGTTGCGTGCCTCCCCGTCCCGCTCGATGCCTCCTCCTCCACTGAGCTCGCCCTCGCCGGGCATCCGACCTCCAGTCGCGGCGTCGATCGCACCATCGGTGCGCACACGCGACGACGGCTCGCCGTCATGAACAGCAATGTGCGCTGGCGCTGGCTGATCATCCCGCTGCTGCTGTTCGTACTCCTGCCATTCGCGGCGCGACAGACCGCATACCGGATGGTGGAGAAGAACGGCCTCATCTCGCGACCCGTCGGCCCGGAGACGCCCGCCACCTACGGAGTCCCGTTCACGCGCGTCGTCATTCCGCGCGGCTCGTATCATCTCGAAGCCGTGATGACGAAGATCAGCGATCGCGCACCAGTGATCGTGATTTTCCACGGATCGGCCGAGTCGGTTTCGTACTGGGCTGACGTGCAGGCGCTGCTCTACAAGGCCGGCATTTCGAGCTACGTTTTCGACTACTCCGGCTTCGGCAACAGCGGCGGAGAACGCAAGGCTGACGTGATCTCGGACGATGTCAAGGAAGCCTGGCGCGACGCGGCGATTCAGTATCCCTACGCGCAGCGCCGCATCGCCCTCGCGTACTCGCTCGGCTCGGGCTTTCTCGTCAACGAGTTCCCGTCCCTCGCGCCGGAACCACAGGGGCTCGCGCTCGTCGCATCGTATTCGTCGGCGCGTGAAGCCGCCGTGGCATTCGGCACCATTCCCGCCTGGGCTGCGCCGATTCTTCCCGATCTCTGGAACACCGTCGAGAACATCGCGGCCGTGCACGCGCCAGTGCTCATCGTGCACAGCGACGAGGACCAGTTGTTCCCGATGTCGATGCCGCGCCGGATCTTCGCCGCCGCCAACGATCCGAAAGCGTTCGTGCGCGTGCACGGCTACAAGCACGAGGATGGGCATGTGCGCCCCGACGGCACGTTCTGGGCCGGCATCATGACGTTCGCACAAACCGGCTTTCTGCCGCAGTCGAGTTTCTGACCGCGCGCGTGACGGGCCCGCTCAGCGCGTGATGAACAACCAGATCGCGCTCGCGATGCCGATCACACCGATCAGCTGCCGCATCACATCCTGATTCGTGCGTTGCGCGAACCGCGACGCGTAGTGCCCGCCGATGATCGATCCGATTGCCATCACCACGGCGATCGGCCACTGCACCAGCCCCGACACCGCGAACGTCACGATCGCCACGAAGTTGAAGAGTATCGCGAGAAAGTTCTTCAACCCATTCATCTGATGCACGTTCGTCAGGCCGAGCAGACCGAAGGCCGCCAGCATCACGATGCCGGCGCCGGCGCCGAAATAGCCGCCGTAGATCGACACCGCGAACTGCACGGCGATTGCCCATTTCCCCGGAGGTGCCGGCAACTCGTCGTCCGACTCCGGCGTCTGCGATCCAATGCCCACCCGTGACCGGAGCCACGCCCCGACACGCTTCTGCATCAGGAACAACACGGTCGCACCGAACACCAGCCACGGAACGATCGCCTTGAACTGCGCATCGCTGGTGCGCGTCAGCAGCCACGCACCGACCAGGCCACCGAGCAGACTGGGAGCGATCAGCACCGCAGCCCATGTGCGCACGCCACGCAGCGCGCGACGATAACCGTACATCGAACTGATGCCACCCGGCCACAGCGCGACCGTCGATGTCGCATTCGCCGCCACCATCGGGACGCCGAGACCGATCAGCGCCGGAAATGTGAGCAGTGTGCCACCGCCCGCCACCGAATTCGCCGCACCACCCAGCACGGCCGCCGCCATCACACCGGCCAGTTGCCGCAGATCAGCAATCACGACGCTTCCCTATATTGGCGCTTGTCCCATTCGTCTCGCCCATCGCTCGTCTCCCCGATTCGTTCCCGCATGAAGCGTCTTGCCTCGAACCTCACCATCCAGGTGCTCACCGCGATCGCGCTGGGCGTGCTCCTCGGCGCACTCGCACCTGATGTCGGCAAGGCAATGCGACCGCTCGGCGACACGTTCGTGAAGCTAGTCAAGATGGTGATCGGACCGATCATCTTCCTGACCATCGTCCTCGGCATCGCGAACATGGTGGACCTGAAGAAGGTCGGCAAAGTCGGTGGGAAGGCGTTCCTCTACTTCGAGATCGTCTCCACGTTCGCACTCGCCATCGGATTGGTCATCGTCAATGTCACACGCCCCGGTGATGGCGTGGACGTGACGGCGCTCACCAGGGGCGATATCTCGCAGTACGCCAAGGCAGGCGAGGGCATGAAGTTCGTGGACTTCGTCACCAACATCGTGCCGGCCAGCGTGGTCGATGCATTCGCGAAAGGCGAGATCCTGCAGATCGTGTTCTTCGCGGTGCTCTTCGGTGTCGCCATGACGTCGCTCGGTGCCAGCGGCAAGCCACTGCTCGACGTCCTCGATCGGATTTCGCACGTCTTCTTCCGCATCGTCGCGCTGGTGATGAAGCTGGCCCCGATCGGCGCCTTTGGCGCGATGGCCTTCACCGTCGGCTCGTTCGGCCTCAAGACGCTGCTCCCGCTCGGCCGGTTGATGCTCGATGTCTATGCGACGATGGCGATCTTCATCTTCGTGGTGCTCGGGACGATCTGCCGCATGTACGGCTTCCGCATCCTCGAATTCCTGCGCTTCATCAAGGATGAAATCCTGCTCGTCCTCGGCACCAGTTCGAGCGAGGCCGCACTGCCGCGCATGCTGATCAAGATGGAACGCTTCGGGTGCGACAAGACGGTCGTCGGTCTGGTGATTCCCGCCGGCTATTCGTTCAATCTCGATGGCACGTCGATCTACCTCGCGATGGCGACGATTTTTCTCGCACAGGTCAATCGCATCGATCTGAGTGTGTCGCAGCAGCTGAGCATTCTGCTCGTGCTGATGGTGACGTCGAAGGGCGCAGCCGGTGTGACAGGCTCGGGTTTCATCGTCCTCGCCAGCACACTCAGCGCAATGAAAGTGATTCCGATCGAGAGCATCGCACTGCTGCTCGGTGTCGATCGCTTCATGTCCGAGGCTCGCGCGATCACGAATCTGATCGGCAACGGCGTCGCCACGCTCGTGATTTCGCGCAGTGAAAACGCGTTCGACGAAGACCGTCGCACCGAGGCACTCGCCGCGATGCGCTCCTCCTGAGGTCACCGATGTCGCACCAGTTTCTCGACGCGTCGCGCAACTACCTGCTCGACGACTACGTGCCGAAGATCCGTCTCGCCGTCGCCCCGCTGACGGACGAAGACATCTGGTGGCGCCCGGCGGCCGGATCGAACAGCATCGGCAACCTCATGCTCCACATCGAGGGCAATGCGCGCCAATGGATTCTCGGCGGCGTCGCCAGGCAGGAGAACGAGCGTGACCGCGACGCGGAGTTCAGCGCGACCGGCGGTCAGTCGAAGACAGAGTTGCTCGATCGACTGGCGCAGTCATTTCAGTTGATTGGCGCCGCTATCGTCGCCGTCCCTGCATCCGAGCTGGATGCGCCCCGCGTGATTCAGGGCGCCTCCACCACGGTCTTCAACGCGATCTATCACGTCGTCGAACACGTCAGCATGCACACTGGCCAGATCATCCAGCTGGCCAAATGGCGTGCGCCCGGAACCATCCGGCTCTACGATGCGAGCAGTGCGTCGTTCACGCCGCTCTGGTCACCCGAGCCGCGCACCAGCTGATCATCCGACCGAGCGTCGTCAATACGTGAACTGCACGCCGGTCGTGAGCAGGCCATCGAACTTCTTGAAGCGCTCCGTCGAGCTGGGCTTCAGCGGCGGCGCGTTGTTGTAGTTGATCAGGTACGCGACCTTGATGCCGAGTCGCGCCGACAGCGGTGCCACGAGCGACGACTGCGTGGTGAACAGCCACGCATCGCTGGTCGTGAAGTTCGGTGTGAAGCTCGCCGCTTGCTCGAAGTAGCTCACCTTCGAGAACAGATGGCGGTACAAGCCGGCTGCGTTGCCGACGAAGTCATTCTGATTACCGCCGACGCCGACGAACGAGCGCTGCAACGCACCGACACCGGCGGACAACCGCAGCTTGTCTGCATCCGTATCGACGAACTGATACCCGAGGCCCACGCCTTCCGCGAACTGCCGGTTCAGTCCCGCGGGCGTGTTGCGCAACCCGTCGAGACTCAGATACGCCGTGAGCTTCTTCGTCAGGTTGTAGTCGCCACGCACACCAGCCTGATACAGCTCGGCGTTCTTCACACCATTCGCCGTGCCGCGGAGCGCACTTGCCATCTGCGAGAACTTCCACGTGGGAAACACGTAGCTGTAGCGTTGCCCGAGTGACACCGTGGTCACTTCCTGATTGCCCTGACTCGACGCGAGTGAGAAGTCGGCGACGAATTCATACGGCGGCTTCTTCGGTGGCGCCGGCGCGGCCGGTGCCTGCGCCGCCACACTGCACGCCGCAGCGATGAACATCAGAGCGGCACAAACGAAAGAACGATTCATCTCACGAACTTCCCTGGTTTCTGGAAATGTTGACGAACGAGCCACACCATCACGAGCACCAGCAACACCGCACACAGCACGGGCACCAGCAGCGCGATCGCCGACGTGACCAACGCGCCGACCAGTTCACCGGTGGACAGCACGGGGTTTGCCACACCGCCTGAGAGCGCCGTGCTTTTCAGCCGCAACAGCGACGTCGCACCGTGCAACACACCGGCCGCGCCACCACCGCCGATCAGCGCAATGCCCCACACCACCACCGGCGGCAGCGACGTCATCGACGCGGCGCTCGCGAGAATGCCGGCGATGACCGCTGCCGGTGCCGCCACCACGTCCAGCGCGTTGTCGAGCCACGGCACGTAGTACGCAGCTACCTCGATCACTGACGCGGTGCCAAGTGCGATCAGCGCTGGGAGCGAGGCAAGCATCGCGAAGCTTTCATTCAGCGGCAGCACATGCGCCCGTCCCGCCAGACCAAGGGCCAGCAACGGCACGAACACCCGGAAGCCGCACGCCGCAGCGAGACCGATTCCAGTTAACACACTCAGCATCGTCGTCGTGTCCACGTACCGGCGCTCCGAATCGTTGAGTGATTGATTAGAAGAATCTTATCTTGTCCTGGCGTGCGCTAACAGGTGTTACCCAAGGTTGAGCCGCGCACCGGCCCGGACCGCGCCATATTTGCGTCGTGACAATTTCATCGGACACACGCGCCCCGCGCATCGGCGTCGTCATGGGCAGCTCGAGCGACTACCCCGTCCTCGCACCCGCCGTCGCCCTCCTCGAAGAGTTTGGTGTCGCGCACGAGGTTCGCGTCGTCTCGGCGCACCGCACGCCCGACCAGATGTTCACCTATGCTGAACAAGCCCGGGATCGCGGGTTGTGCGTGATCATCGCCGCCGCCGGCGGTGCCGCACACCTGCCCGGCATGCTCGCCGCCAAGACCCTCGTGCCGGTCATCGGCGTGCCGGTCGCGGCGACCGCGCTGGCCGGCATCGACGCGCTGCTCTCGATCGTGCAGATGCCGAAGGGCGTTCCCGTCGCGACGGTCGCCATTGGCCAGCCGGGTGCGGCCAATGCCGCCCTGCTCGCGATGCAGATGCTCGCCACGACTGATGCCGAACTCCACGCGAAGCTCACGGCATGGCGCGCCGCACGCACGCAGGATGTGCTCGATCACCCCGATCCACGCCCTGCGGCATGAGCACGATTCTGCCGGGTAGTACGATCGGTTTTCTTGGTGGTGGTCAGTTGGCACGCATGTCGGCACTCGCCGCCCGGTCAATGGGCTACGACGTGCACGTGCTCGATCCCGATCCCGAGTGTCCTGCAGCCGCCGTTGCGACGCACGTCGTCACCGCGCGCTATGACGACATCGACGCCGCGACGGCATTCGCGCGCACCTGCGATGTCATCACGCTCGATATCGAACAGGTCGCGACAACCAGCATCGCGGCCGCGTCGCTGCATGCGCCTGTGCACCCGGGTGCCGCGCCGATTCACATCATTCAGGATCGTGGACGACAGAAGGAATGGTTGCGCGAGCACGGCTTTCCGGTCGCGCCATTCCGCGTCGCACGCACGCCGACGGAAGTCGCGGATGCGTACGACGAACTCGGTCGCAGCATCGCCAAGACCACGAGTGGTGGCTACGATGGCCGCGGTCAGGCGCGCATCCGTTCCGCGAATGATCTCGATGCCGCTGGCGCCCTGACCGTACACAGCACGGTCGTCGTCGAACAGTGGATCGAACTCGCTGGCGAACTCTCGGTGATGGTCGCGCGTAGCAGTACCGGTGAGGTGAAGACGTTCCCGGTCTCGTGGAATCATCACGACAACGGCGTGCTCACCTGGGCAATGACGCCCGCGCCCGTCAGCGACGAAACGAGCGACGCTGCAGTGGTACTCGCGTCATCGATTGCGCAGGCACTCGACATCGTCGGCCTGCTCGCCGTCGAGTTGTTCGTCACCACCGATGACGCACTGATGGTGAACGAACTCGCACCGCGCCCGCACAACACCTTTCACGCCACCGAACGCGCCTGCCTCACCAGTCAGTTCGAGCAGCAGGTGCGCGCGGTCTGCGGTCTCCCACTCGGCAGCACCGCCCTCCTCTCCGCCGGCGCGATCATCAACCTGCTCGGCGATCTCTGGCGCAGCGACACCGAAGCCCCAAACTGGGAGCGCGCGCTGCAGGTGCATGGCGTGCGGCTGCATCTGTATGGCAAGAAACTCGCGAAGCCCGGGCGCAAAATGGGGCACCTCTCAGCGGTCGGCCCCACTCCTGAAGCCGCGCGCGACACCGTTCTCGACGCGTACGCCCGGCTGCTGCCGCGCTGATTCGCCTTCCCCCGATTACCGCCACAGTACTCCGCGCCAATCGGGAGTTCCGCGACGAGGTGATGAGCGGGAGAACACGGAGAACACTGAGTAGCGCCATGCCCGCGAGTCCATATATCGCCGCCGTCGTATTTTGGGGGAGTGTGTCTTCGCAAACCGTGCCATCGCATACCGACTCGATCACCCGCTCCCGCGCGCATCACTTTCTTCGGGAAAAAACGCCACAAAGAAAACGATCACGCGCGCGGCACTGACGTTCCGTGTCCGACGCCACTCCGTGTTCTCCGTGCGCTCCCGCCCCCAACGAAGTCACCAATCCGCCAAGCCGCGCGCGACACAGAATTCCGAGCACGACGCTACTCGGTGTTCTCGGTGTTCTCCCGCCCTCCACGAAGTCACGACTGCTTGCGGTGACGCGGACGGCTGGAGCGCTCAGCGACAGGCGCCGAGAACGTCAGCGCGGCGGCTCGAACTTCTTGGACGGTGCATCCGGCTGACGCAGCCGACTCACCAGCATACCCACGCCGGTGCCGAGCATCGCCGGGATGATCGCAAGCAGTGTCGAGGCGGGGTGATCGACGGTGTACGGCAGCGTATGCCCCGTGAGCTGCGCGATGACGTGCGCGAGTGGGACGGACGCGCCGAGCATGAGCCCCCGACGCCAGGCGCCATCCGGGTGCCACGCGGCGAGGAAGAAGGCGGCGGCGAACAGCACGGCAACCGGCCCCTGCACCTCCGTCGAGCTGACATCCGTCACGCCCGCGATCACACCAGCGACCACGGTCAGCAGCAGCGCGAGGGTCCCGGTCATTGCGCACGACTCCATCTCAAGGGTCATCCGAATATTGCCACGAGGATCGAATTGCGACACGTCACACTGTCCGAGGGATACCCGACGCCCCAGCTTTCATCGATGCCTCTTTCTCCTCTGGTGGGACACGACGCGCTGCGCGAGCGGTTGTCTGGTGCCATCGCGCGCGGCACGATGCCCGGCTCCCTGCTCCTGCACGGTCGCCGCGGTGTTGGCAAGCAGCGGCTCGCGCTCTGGCTTGCGCAGTCGCTGCTCTGTTCCGGCTCACCGACTCCGTGCGGCGCCTGTCAGGCCTGTCGCTACGCGATCGAGCTGACGCACCCGGATCTGTACTGGTTCTTCCCGGTGCCACGCGCGGAGATCTCGGATGCATCGCCTGAGGAGGCGCTGGCGTTCATGCGGGTCGCGATGCGTGACCGGGCGCAGGCCGGTGGGTTGTGGGGAGCGAGCAGCGGCAGTGAAGGGTTGTTCGTCGAGATGATCCGGGCACTCGTTCGTGCGGCCGCAAGCTCGCCGGCAATGGCGAAGCGGAAGATCATGATCCTCGGCGACGCCGATCGTATGATTGCTCAGGAGGGAAGCGATCAGGCAGCAAACGCGCTGCTCAAGCTGCTCGAGGAACCCCTGCCGGACACGACGCTGATTCTCACGACCAGCGAGCCCGGCGCGCTGCTTCCAACGATCCGCTCTCGTGTGGTCTCGGTCCGCGTCGCCCCGATCATGCCCAGCGAGCTGCGGGGCTGGGCAGAAAGCGAGCCCGTGCGTGACAGACTTGGTCGTGTTGATGATGCGGTGCTCGAGCGAGCGTCCGGTGCGCCTGGTACGCTCCTCGCCGGCACTGCCCATGAGTCAGCTGAGGCACATGCCC
>JBBRLZ010000048.1:0-34176 GCA_038231095.1 Gemmatimonadales bacterium | reverse complement strand
CCGACGACGGCCTGTGGTCGATCTACTTCCACACGGTCCTGCTGGCCACGTTCGACGAACGCGATTACATCATTCAGAGCTGACCCACGTGTAAAGGATGCTGCCGGACCAAAGTGTCAACCATGTTCCCGATCATTCACGTCAAAGTCTTCAAATCGTCGACCGCAGAGTGTCCGTAGGACGGAGGTCACTCCACCGCAGAATGCAACATCAGCACCGACACAGTTCAAGCGTCGGCGGATCAGTGGCGGTCGGCGTAGACAGTGGTCCCCCCTTGAAGTCGATGCTGCGCCAATTGATCTGCGCCTTCTGCGCACGCAGCGGTGATAGTTGGCGTTCAAAAGATTCTGACGTCGTCAGCAAATGCCGCGCCGCGACGGCGACGCATTCGCTGGTGCGTTGCATCGTTCGTGTCGCCGTCAGCGATTCGATTTGTACGGTGAGGTGTCGCGATACCCGCTACCAGTGCCCGCTCTCGAATTGCGCGGCACTGCAATACGCATTGGCCACACAGGGCCTCTACCGCGTACAAAACAGGCGCGCCTTCAATTCGGCCGACGCGTCTGTCCCATGCAACTCCACTCCCGGGCATGCCCAGGAACGACTCACGATTCCGGTTCAGGCGCACTTCTGATAACCCGGACCCAAACCGTAACGCATTTCGAAAAAATGACTGCCTGATGCCCCCGGCGCGACTCGAACGCGCGGCCAACAGTTTAGGAAACTGCTGCTCTATCCACCTGAGCTACGGGGGCCACCCTCAAAAAGTACTAGCAACAGCCCGTGCCGTCAGGCCGGAGCCAGCATCCTCACATGGACGATGGCAGCCTTGCCATACGGGCTTGGAGACGGTCACGAAACTTGGACCAATACCGGGGCACTCCCGATGCCTTCGCAGCCTCATAGAGCACCGCGCCGTCCTCACTCGCCCGCCCGGAGATCTCGCGCCAGCACTTGCACGCCACCTCGATGACGGCGATCGACCTCAGTACGTCAGCAAGGACTCGATGCGCGCGCCGTTGAACAGCTTGCGTGCACCAAGATCCGGCAGTTCGATCAGAAAGTTGTAGCCTGCGACGATGCCACCGGCATTGCGGACCAGTCGCGCTGCCGCAAGCGCGGTGCCGCCAGTCGCCAGCACATCGTCAACGATCAACACCCGTGCCCCCGGCGACAGCGCGTCGCTGTGCATCTCGAGCGCATCGGTGCCGTACTCCAGTGCGTACGCTTCGCGCAGCACCGTGCGCGGGAGCTTGCCGGGCTTGCGCACCGGAACGAATCCGGCACTGAGACCCAACGCCACCGGCGCCGCAAAGATGAAGCCGCGGCTCTCCATTCCGACGACGTGCGTGATCCCTGAATCACGCCACGGCGTGATCATGCCGACGATTGCCATCGCGAACTCCGACGGGCTGCCAAGGAGCGGCGTGATGTCCTTGAACAGTATGCCCGGCCGCGGATAGTTCGGGACTTCCGCAATCCTGGCTTTCAACTGCGCCTGCGCTTCGATCGTCGCGGTCATCAGCGCAAAATGATGAAGGGGTATGGTGTGTCCGCACGCGAATCCGGCGCCGGAATCTCGACCTGCGTAATCTGCGTCACCGCCGCGCCTTCTGGTCCGCGCTGTATCGCCTGCTCCAGTGCCGACAGAAACTGCGCGATGCCGGAGGCCCGCAACTCCACGGTGCCATCGGGCACGTTGCGCACCCACCCCGCCAGTCCCAACCTGCGCGCTTCGGTACGGACGAACCAGCGAAAGCCAACGCCCTGCACGCGACCATGCACGATGACGTGCAGGATCGTACCTGAAGGCGTGATGCGTCCGAGGCTTTCCGTCACGCCGGCGAGCCGTCCACCCAGCCGTGCGTTCCAACCAATGGCACGAAGCGCGCATCCGTCACGACGCTCGTCTTCACACCGCCGACGTCACGCGTGACCAGCATGACTTCCTGTTTGTCCCGATCACCAACGGGACACAACATCCGCCCACCCACCGCCAACTGGTCCACCAGCGGCTTCGGCACCGTCGGCGATCCGGCACCAACCAGAATCGCATCATACGGGCCATACTCGCGCCAGCCGATCGTGCCATCGCCAACGAGGAACGAGACGTTGTTCACAGCCTGCGCACGAAGCACGTCCTTCGCACGATCCATCAGCGCCGCAACGCGCTCGATCGTGAAGACCTGCGCGGCGAGCCGCGCGAGCAGCGCGGTCTGAAAGCCGGAGCCGGTGCCGATTTCCAGCACCCGTTCCTTGCCCGTCAGCTTCAGCACATCGAGATACAGCGCGTGAATGCTCGGCTGCGAAATAGTCTGCCCGGAACCGATCGGCAGCGCGGCATCTTCGTAGGCGCGGTGTCGCACCCCGGTCGGCACGAAGAGATGCCGCGGTACTTCGTCGAAGGCCCGAAGCACCGCGAGATCACGAATACCGTTCGCCTGCAATGTCTCGATGAGACGACGCCGCGGGCCACGCAATTCGTGCGTGAGCATCACGGCGCGCGCCACCAGGTGTGCGATGCGTCGAGCATGGCGTGGTGTGTCAGATCGAGGTGGAGAGGGGTGACGCTAATGTAACCGTCCTGAACGGCACGGAAGTCCGAATCGTCATCGCCTTCCCACGAGATCGATCCCCCGCCGATCCAGTAGATCGGCCGCCCCCACGGATCCTGCATCTTCGCGATCGCGTTGGAGTAGGCGCGTCGTCCGAGTCGCGTCAGCCGAACGCCTGCCAGCTCATCGCCGCGTTTCGGCGGGATGTTGATGTTGAGCAACGTCCCTTTCGGCATCTCGAGCGCCGTCAGATGGCCGAGCAACTGCGTCAACGGTCCGACGAGTTCATCCAGCTTCGTCATGTCGGCGCGCAGATCACCACCGGCGAAGCTGAGCGCGATCGCCGGCACGCCGAGCGACAGTCCTTCCATCGCCGCCGCCACGGTGCCCGAGTACAGCACATCCTCACCCATGTTGTGGCCGTGATTGATGCCGCTCAACACGAAGTCCGGACGTTCCGGCATCAACGCTTCGATGGCCAGCATCGCACAATCGGTCGGCGTGCCGTCCACCTGCCAGCGACGGTCGCCGCGGCGCACGGGCCGCAGCGGATGGTGCAGCGTCAGCGAATGGCTGGTGGCACTCTGTTCACGGTCGGGGGCGACAACCGTCACCTCCCCCAGCGGTTCGGCGGCGCGGACCAGGCAGTCGAGACCATGGGCGAGGATGCCGTCGTCGTTGGTGCAGAGGAGTCGCATGCGGGCGTGCGGGATGGACGGTGGGACCAGATGGTGGCTACGACCCTCGCCGCGTCGCGCAGCGGACGGAAATGGCTGGGCGGACCATACCTTGTCGGAATTTCCGTCTGAGCGATGATAGCGCCTGCGCGCGCCGCACGGATGACAAACGCGGTCTCCGCTTCGTATCGCTCACCGACGTGCGGCACGCGCTCGAGCAGCGTACGCCGTATTCCTCGGAATCCGCACTGCGCGTCGCGGATCGGGCGGCCCGCGCACCAGGCGATGGCCCGTGTCGAGATCGCGTTCGCGATGCGCCGCTGCCATGGCATCGACGTCCCGCGCCGGCGTCGCGCACCGATCACCAGATCCGCCGACTCGAGTGCCTCGAGCAAGGCCGGCAGGCAGGCGGGGTCGTGCTGCCCATCGGCGTCGAGCGTGACGACCGCCTCGATGCGGGGCTCGCGCGCGAACAGCTGCGCAAAGCCGGTCACGAGGGCCGACCCCTTTCCGCGATTGCGCGCGTGCCGCACGACCTGATCGGCACCGCTGGCCTCAGCGACCAGAAAAGTGTCATCATGCGACCCATCATCGACCACGACGATCGGCATCGCAGGACAGACCGCGCGCACTCCCTGAATGACAGCGGCGATCGTATCCGCTGCCTCATAGGCCGGGATCACGCACGCCGCGCGCAACATCAGTCGGCGCTGGCGACCGGCGACGTGAGCTCGCGAAGGATCTGGCGCAGCTCCGACTCGATGCCCTGCCACGTGGCGACTTCCAGCGCCTGCCGCGCACTCGGCTTCAGCTCGCCGGCCTTCCGCAGATCATCGAGCCGACGCTTGGCACCTTCGATCGTGTACTTCTCGGTGTACAGCAACTGCTTCACGAGCTGGATCAATTCGACCTCGCGCCGCTGATAGACGCGATTCCCCGATCGGTTCTTCGCCGGACTGAGAAAGCGGAATTGCCCCTCCCAGTAGCGCAACACGTGCGGCTTCAACTCCGTCAGCGAGCAGACTTCGCCGATCGAAAAGAACTCCTGCACAGGTTCCCGCGTGGACACAGCCATCAATCGCTCTCCGCGCGCAGCGCACGCGCCATCAATTCGGCAATGGCATCTCTCGGCGGCATCGCCTCGAATAGGATGCGGTGCATTGTCCGGACGATCGGCATTTCCACTCCACGTGACATCGCCAGCGCATGCGCACTCTGCGTCGTGATCACGCCTTCGGCAATGGTCTCGCGCGCGTGCAGCACTTCTTCGATCGGACGACCCTGCCCGATCTCAACCCCGACCGTCCGATTCCGGCTCAACGAGCCGGTACACGTGAGCACGAGGTCGCCGATGCCGGCCAGGCCGGCGAACGTCAACGGCTCCGCACCGAGTGCCACGCCCAACCGCGTCATCTCCGCCAGACCACGCGTGATCAGCGCCGCGCGTGGATTGAAACCAAGGCCAAGGCCATCGAGTACACCAGTCGCGACGGCCATCACATTCTTGAGCGCACCGCCGAGCTCGACGCCAACCACATCGCGTTGCGTGTAGACGCGGAACTCTGGCGACGAGAACAGTTGCTGTGTACGCAGCGCGGCGGCCTCCTCACGACTGGCAGCCACCACCGCCGTCGGCTGGCGCATCGCGACTTCCGCGGCGAAACTCGGTCCACTCAACGCCACCACCGGTCGCCCTGGCAGCTCCTCGGCGACGATGTCGGTCATGAGGGCGAACGTCTCGCGTTCGATGCCCTTGGTGGCCACGATCAGGATCGCGTCCTCGCGCACGGCATGCGCGGCGCTTCGAATTACAGTACGGAGTACGTGCGACGGTGCGACGAACGTGATCGTGCTCGCGTCAGCGACAGCTGCGACGAGATCATCGGTCGCCGTCAGTGTCGGCGCCAGCGTGACGCCCTTCAGGAATCGTGTGTTCGTGTGATGCGCATTCACATCGGCGACGACATCGGTCTCCCTCGCCCACAGCACTGTCGTGTGGCCGTTGCGCGCCACCAGATCCGCGAGCGCGGTGCCCCACGCACCAGCGCCGACGATGGTCGATGTCGTCACGACGTTGGTCCCTGTGATGTGTTCGCAGCGGCCGTCTTGCCGCGCTTGCCGAAACGATGCTCGGTTCCGGAGCGCAGGCGCGCGATGTTCGCGCGATGCGTCCAGAACACAAACGCCGCGACGAGTGTGACTGTGATCAGCAGCGGCATCCCGCCGGTGCCTCGGATCGCAACGGCGCACACCAGGATGAGCGCCGAAACGAGCGACCCGAGCGATACGTATCCGGATGCGGCGACGATCGCGATGAAACTGAGCATCGAGAAGAGCATCGCCATCGGTGCCAGCGCGAGGAACACCCCAGACGCGGTGGCAACACCCTTGCCGCCCCCTTTCCCCAACAGGAAAATCGGCTTCACATGACCCGCGATCGCCGCGACGCCACAGCCGATCCGCCAGCCGATCTCCGTCGTGCCGGTCACGCTCGGCAGGAGCGCCACCGGCAGAAAGCCCTTCAGACAGTCCGCGATGTAGACGGTCAATCCGATCTTCCATCCCAACGTGCGGAACACATTCGTCGCACCGAGGTTACCGCTGCCCACCGTGCGCAGATCGACACCCTTCGCCTTTCCGGCGAGGAATGCCGACGGAATCGAACCGACGATGTAGGCGATGACGAGTCCCACCGCAGGATGCATCAGTCGCCCTTCCGCTTCATGAGGATGCGCAACGGATTCCCGGTGAATCCGTAGGCCGCGCGGAAGCCGTTGTGCAGGTAGCGCACATAGTGCTCCTGCACGAGCTCCGGATGATTGCCCCAGACACCGATCGCCGGCGGTGACACTTCGATCTGCGTCGCGTACTTCAACTTGATCTCGCGACCGGCCGCCTGTGGCGGCTGACGACGCGCGACGAGTTCCTCGAGCGTCTGGTTGATCTCGGACGTCGTGATGCGCTTCTGGCGCTCGGCCTCGACCTGCAGGATGACGTCGAGAATCTTCGTCACGCGCTGGCCGGTGAGTGCCGACGTGAAAATGAATGGCACGAACTTGAGATACGGCACCTTCTCGCCGGCGTCGCGCTGAAAATGCGCGGCCGTCTTGTCGCCCTTCTCTTCCTTCGCGTCCCACTTGTTGACGACGACGATCAAGCCACGCCCCGCATCCTCGAACGCGAGCGACGCGATCTTCAGATCCTGATTCTCGAGGCCGAGGGTCGCGTCGAGCACCAGCACGCAGATCTCGGCACGCTCGATCGCACGCCGTGTGCGCAGCGTGGAGTAGAACTCGATCCCGTCATCGACACGCGTCGGGCGGCGCAGACCAGCCGTGTCGACGAAGATCAGCCGACGTCCATGATAGACCATCGGACTGTCGATGGCATCACGTGTCGTGCCGGCAACTTCCGTGACGACGAGACGTTCTTCACCGAGCAGGCGATTCACGATCGACGACTTGCCGACATTCGGCCGACCGATGACGGCAACACGCAGCGCATCCGGCTCCTCTTCCATCCCTTCCGGCAGCTGCTCCGCGACGGCGTCGAGCATATCGCCGATCCCGTTGCTGTTCTGCGCCGAGACGGCATACGGATCGCCGGCACCGAGCTGGTAGAACTCGTAGTGGCCGATCCCACCGAACTCGTCGCACTTGTTCGCGACGAGCAGCCACGGCTTGCCGCTCTCGCGCATCAGGTCGGCGACCTTCACATCCGACGGCACGAGACCCATGCGCGCGTCGACGATGAACAGCAGCAGATCCGCTTCGGCGATCGCTTCCTTGACCTGCCGCTTGATCTCGACATCCATCGGATCGAGCGTGTCTTCCGGCAGGCCACCAGTGTCCACGAGCCAGAAATCGCGACCGTTCCAGTTCGCGCGACCGAAGTGCCGGTCACGCGTGGTGCCGGCGATGTCGCTGACGATGGCGGCATTCTTGTCGCCGATGATTCGATTGTACAACGCCGACTTGCCCACGTTCGGACGGCCGACGAGGGCAACGATGGGGATACTCACGCAGCACTCCGTAATGACGAACCGACGGCTGATTCCGCCTCCAGCACGTCGATGAAATCGTATGATGGAAAAACCGGGAACGGAAACTCCTCGCGCAAGGCGACGAAGGAGGTGTCGTCGAGAAAGACGCCGTTCTCGTTGATGCTCTCGGCTGGAATCAGCGCGAGATCGAAATCGGTGCGACCGGCCAGCGCGCGACGGAAATCGTCGCTGACGAGTAATCCGGCAGTCGTCGTGGTCGGACCGAAGAGCGAGTTGTCGATGGTCAGCAACTCGAAGTGTGCACCCGTCGCCGCGGTCAGGCTGGCGAGGAGCGGGGGCATCAGCGGCGCCATGCTGACACCGGTCACGATGGCGATGCGCTTGCCATCGAGGCGCGGCAATCGCGACAGACCGTCAGCGACACGCTCGCGCAATGACGTCACGGCACCGACGCCATTTTCAATCTGCGGGAAGTCGCCATAATGCTCCGCATCGGGAAGCGGCTCCTCGGCCAGCAGATACAGCTCATCGGAGCCGTACACCCAGCGATCGCCACGCTCGGCCAGCGCACGCCTTTCCCAGCGCTCGACAATGTCGAGCAGCTCACGGGCAGCGACGCGGTCCATGCTCTTGCCCGTATACAGATGCGAGAACTGCGTCAGGCCGACCGGCACGAGCGCGACCGAAATCACGGCGTCCTGCAGATTCCACAGGTCCGTCAGCGACTCTTCCAGCACGGCACCGTCGTTGAGCCCAGGAACGATCACCATCTGTCCGTGGAACTGAATCCCGCCGTCCGCCAGTCGCGTGAGTTGTTCGACGATGTTCGGCACGCGCGGATTGTTGAGCAGCACCTTGCGGGCTTCCCACGGCGTCGCGTGCACCGAGACGTACAGTGGCGACAGGCGATACTCGATGATGCGCGCGATGTCGCGCTCCTTCACGTTCGAGAGCGTCGCGAAGTTGCCGTAGGCGAACGAGAGTCGATAGTCGTCGTCGCGAATGTAGAGCGGCTTTCGCAGCCCTTTCGGGAGCCCTTCGATGAAACAGAACTCGCAGCGATTGGCGCAGCGTCGAATGGTCGGCGGTTCGAGCTCGAGGCCCATCGACGCGCCTTCCGGTCGCGTCACGTGCCAGGTGTGCTCGCTCCCGTCCGGCTGACGAACATCGACGGTGAAGGCGTCATCGGCGGTCAGAAATTCCCAGTCGAGAAAGTCCTCGATGACGCGACCGTTCACCGCCCGCAGCTCGGTGCCACGTACGATGCCCAGCGTCGACCCAAGCTGCCCGTCCTCGACGGCCGCCACACGAACCATCCTGCCCCTCCCTCGAACCCGTCTCAGCCACAGCCCACCAATGAAAAGCCGCGCCCGCGGAGGCCGGGGCGCGGCTCAACAAAAGTACGAACTGGGAGGGCGGAAATCAAGCAATGGCAGTGACTTCCGCCGTTTTCGGCACCTCGATCCGGCTACTTCGCGACCTTGTAGCGGAAGCCCGTGATGCCCTTACCCTTTCCTTCCACCGAGATGGATTCGAAGCCACCGGGCGTGAGCTGCTTCGTTTGGAATGTCTGGGTCACGATGGCGGCGCCGGTGGGATCCAGAAACTCGACGACGATGCTGTACGCCGCCGCCGGTTTATCCGGCGGGACCTGCACGACGGCACCGAACTTTGCGCTCGTTTCACCCATCGTGAAGTTCCGAACGTCGACCGTCGGATTCAGGTTCTGGATCAGCTGCGTGTAGTACACGAGCGAATCGTTGAAGACCTTGATCTTCGCCTGCTGCGCCGGATTCAGCATGATCGTCTGGCCGGCCTTCGGCTTCACGCCCTTGTTCGCATCAGTCTGAATTTTGAGCTTCCGTGCTGCCTGGACGTTCTTCGCCAGCTGATAGATGCCGGAGTTGTTTGGATCGATGTCCCGCAGCCGTTGGAAGTAGGGGCGGATTTCGTCGAAGCGCTCGAGATTGTTCAGCGCCACGGCCGAGTTGTACAGACCATCGCGGCTGAACGGATTCTTCTTCAGCGCCGCGTCGAACAGGCGCAGGCCAGACGAGTACAGCTTGTTCTTCGTCAACTCGCTGCCCGCGTCGGTGAGCTGACCATCGGACACGGCATTCACACCGGCCAGCACGGTATCCACGAAGCGTGCGGCGGCGAGGCTGTCCAGCTGCACGCCCGAGAGGCGCATGATGCGCAGCTTCGTGGTCAGATCGTTCGGGTAGTAACCGAGGTATTTCGTATAGGACGCCAGCGCCATCCTGGTGAGCGAATCCTTCTTCGCCCCAGTCGCCCCGGACGCGCTGGTCGTGAAGACGGACGCAAGGTTCTGCAACATGTTGTCGCGAACCTTGATCGACGCCGTATCGGTGGCAGTTGCCGTGACGTCGGCCGTCTTGCCGAACCATTCGATCATCGACGCGGTGTCTTCCTTCACCAGCGCGATGTTCGCCATGATGTTGTAGGCGTAGAACTGCTTCTTGTCGAACAGCATCGAACGGCG
The DNA here is from genome assembly GCA_038231095.1 of Gemmatimonadales bacterium. Taxonomy (GTDB): domain Bacteria; phylum Gemmatimonadota; class Gemmatimonadetes; order Gemmatimonadales; family Gemmatimonadaceae; genus JACMLX01. Next base: position 24,438 of record JBBRLZ010000048.1, on the reverse strand, counting down.
CGCGTAGATCTCGGCCGAGTCGAGCTGCTGGGTGTTCGTGAACGTGACGGCCTTATTGATCAGCTGACCCCAGAGGCCGTTCGTATACAGCTTGAGCGAGTCGGAGCATTCCGGCTTCGACGCACGGATCGACGTGAATGCCGTGTCGAGCGCGTACGTGATGTCGATGGTGCCGGTCGGATCCGCCGTGTAGCCGAGCTTCCCGCGGGGTTCGGTCAGACCCGTGCCTGGCTGGTCGAGCCACACGAGAAGAGCCTGAGCGAGCAGGAAATTCCGGCTCGGCTGCATCGGCGCGGGCACGCCCGCCACGTCATCCGTCAGCGTCTTCACGACAGACTGCAGCGCCTTGACCTTCTCTTCCGGCTTTGCGGTCGCCTTGAACACGCCATTGAACTGCAGGCCTGCCGTCAGCAGGCGTGGATGTGCCTGCATCGGGAGCTCGCATTTCGGCGCCTGAGCGCCAAGCGAGCCGGCGAAGACAACCAGCGCGGCAATCGATCGGCGGGCGGCACTGCGAGTGGTCAAAAAAGCCATGCGTCAAATCTCCAGAGTTCGTAAGGTCGAGTCTGACACTGCAGACCCGCAAGTACGCTGCAAAACAGCTGACACTGCTACACAGAATCCCGCAATATAGTCCATCCTCACGAGCCGACAGCGCGCATTACTCGCGCCAGCGATAGCTCGCGCCGCTGCCGGTGTTGAACAGCACGACCTCGCTGCTCGCCCCGAGCTCGCCTCGCGCGACCAGCACTTCCAGCGCCGCCAGCGCACAGCCGCCTTCCGGGGCCGCATCGATGCCAGTCGCGTGCGCGAGGCGTGCCGTCTGCGCTCGGGTCACGGAGTCGTCAATGGCGACGGCCATCCCATCGCTTTCGCGCAGCGCCTTCAGCAGCAGGCGATCGCCGAGCGGCGTCGGCACCCGCAGGCCACTTGCATAGGTCATTGGATCGAGCCACGGCTCGGCCTTGCTCTCGTTCGCCTCGAACGCCCGCACGATCGGCGCGCATCCGGCGGCCTGCGCGACGATCACCTTCGGCCGACGCTCTGCCGGATCGAGCCAGCCAGCGGCCTGCATCTCGGCGATCGCCTTCCAGATCCCGATCGTTCCCTCGCCCCCGCCGGTCGGATACACAAACGCATCCGGCAGGCGCCAGCCGAGTTGCTCGGCCATTTCGTATCCCATCGTCTTCATCCCTTCGACGCGATACGGCTCGCGCAGCGTGGCGACGTTGAACCAGCCGTGCTCGTCGGCGTAGTGTCGCGCTTCGCGTCCCGCGTCGCCGATGTGACCATCGACCAGAATCAGCGTCGCGCCAAACGCGAGCACGGTATCGAGGATCGGAGGCGGCGTGGTGCGGGGTGCGTAGACGCGCACGGCGAGTCCAGCCGCAGCCGCGTACGCAGCAAGCGCCGCACCGGCATTGCCCGCGGTCGGCACCGTCACGCCGGCCACACCGAAGGCGCGGGCGCGCGTCATAGCCAACGCCATGCCTCGCGCCTTGAACGATGCCGTCGGATTCTGACCTTCGTCCTTGATCCAGAGCCGGCCGATGCCGAGCTCGCGCGCGAGCGCCGGCGCATCGAACATCGGCGTCCACCCTTCGCCCAGCGCCACGACCGATTCGTCGGCGGTCACGGGGAGTACGCTGCGATACCGCCAGAGCCCGCGTGCATGCACGTCGATAGCGGCCGTGCGATCGGCAGGCACGGCAACCTTCGTGAGCCATGGTTGCCCGCACGACGGGCAGAGTGAGGCCAGTGCGGAACCCGGCGCCGTCTGATCACAGCTGCTGCAGTAGAGACTCCACGGTGCCTCGACAACTGTCGAACTCATTCTGCGGTGCTCTCGATGGGAGTTGATGATGCGATCGATGCGGGGGCCGACATCGCGTCCGGTGCCGGCGCGATGGTTTCAACTGCCGGCGCCGGCGCGTCCTGCTCCAGCAGAACCGGGATGCCAAGGCCAACGAGGACTTTCGTGGCCATCGCTTTTGAAAAACCCGGCACTTTCGAAATCGCGTCGAGGCCGGCGTCCTTCACGCCCTGCACACTGCCGAACTCCTTCAGCAGCGCGCGACGGCGATTCGGGCCGACACCGGGAATCTCGAGCAGCTGCGACGTGACAGTACGCTTCGTGCGGCGCACACGCTGAAACGTGACGGCGAAGCGATGCGCCTCATCGCGCGCCATCTGCAACAAGCGCAGGCCCGGCGAGCGGCGTGACAGGCGCAGCGACTCGCTCCGACCCGGGAGGAAGACTTCCTCCTCCTTCTTGGCGAGGCTCGCCAGCGGCATCGTCGCGAGGCCGATCGCGGCCAGCGCATCCTGCGCTGCGTGCAGCTGCCCCTTGCCGCCGTCGATCACGCAGAGATCGGGCAGCGGATGCCCTTCGCTCAGACGACGCGAGAAGTAGCGCGTGACGACCTCATTCATCGACGCGAAGTCGTCATTCCCCCACTCGCCTTCCACCTTGAACTTGCGATACTCGGCGCGCTTCGGACGGCCGTTCTCGAACCACACCATGCTCGCCACCGTGTCCTTGCCCTGCGCATGCGAGATGTCGAAGCAGACAAAACTCCGCGGCACCACCGCGAGACCGAGTTCGCGCTGCAGATCATACACCGGATCGATCGCCCGTTCGTCGCTCTCGTCGGTCGTGAGCTTCATCTCCTCGAGCAGATGCCGCGCATTCTGCATCGCGAGGTCGATCAATTCGCGCTTCGCACCGCGCTGCGGTACCAGCAGCCGCGACGCCGGCATTGACGCTTCGACGAGCGCGAGCTCCGAAAGTTCGAACGGCAGCAACACCTCGCGCGCGCGATCCGACTGATGCTGATAGTGCTGCAGCAAGTACGCGACGAGAATCGCATCGTCCGGCTCGCCCTCGACGTTTGCGAGATAGCGATGGTCACGCGCCAGCAGCTTGCCGTCACGAATGCGCAGGATCGACGCGCAGGCATCGTCACCGTCGCGCGCGAATCCTACCACGTCGCGATCCCCACCCTCGACCTGCATCACGACGGTCGGCTCCTCGATCGTCTCCAGCTTCAGCAGCGCATCGCGCAGCTCCGCCGCGCGTTCGAATGCCAGATCGGCCGCCGCCGCTTCCATCATGGCACGGACCCGACGCGTCACATCCTCCGGGCGACCATCGAGGAACTGCACCACCTCACCAATCATGGCGCGATAGTCCTCCAGCGTCTGCAGCTGGATGCATGGTGCCTTGCAGCGCCCGATGTGCCAGTCGAGACAGGCGCGCTCCGGCATGTCCGCCGGCATGTCGTAGCGGCACGAGCGCACGGTGAAGATGCGCTTCACGACATGCAGCGCGCGCCGCATCGCGCCGACGTCAGTGTACGGCCCGAAGTAGCGCGCGCCATCCGACTGAAAGCGCCGCGTCACGAACACACGCGGATACGGCTCCTGCAGCGTGACCTTGATGTACGGGTACGACTTGTCATCCCGCAGCGCGATGTTGAAGCGCGGCCGGTATTCCTTGATCAGGTTGTTCTCGAGAATCAGCGCGTGCGCTTCCGACGGCACGACGATCGTCTCGACGTCACGAATCAGGCGTACCAGGTGTCGCGTCTTGACGCTCGCCTCATGGTCGCTGGCGAAATAACTCCGCACGCGCGACCGCAGGCTCTTCGCCTTCCCGACATAGAGCACGCCGCCTGCGTCATCCCTCCAGAGATAGACGCCGGGCGAATCGGGAAGCGAGGCGAGCTTGCCTGCGACGTTGTCGGGAATGCCAACCATGCAGGAATCTACGACAACGCCAGCTATTGACGCGCTGCGCCGCGCCGGACGAGTCGCCGCACGCGGCCCATCAGTGCTGCCGATTCAGGTATGCCGAGCGCCAGCGTCATCAGCCCGTAGGTCACCGCGAAAACGGCCATCAGGGCGACCGCCTCGAGACGGTGCGGCACGCCCGCGCGTCCCAGCCACGGCAGTCGCACAGCCCACGTGGCCGCCGCTGCGACGATCGCGCTACCCCACAATCGCAGCAGCAGTGGCAGCACTTCCGGCAACGCACCGATACGCCGGCGCAGTCCGCCCCGCAGCAAGGCGAACTCCGTCCAGCCGGCGATTCCTGCAGCAAGCGTCAAGCCCGCGGTACCCCACCGCATGTCAATGCCAAGCCATCCGGTCATGCGGATGCCGAGCACGTACGCCAGCACGATGCCGACCACCACGCGCACCAGCGCGAAACGCAGCGGCGTCGCCGTGTCCTGCAGCGCAAAGAATGCGGAGCTGTACAGCCGTGCCAGCGTGGACGCGAGCAGACCGAGCGATGCGCCGGCGAGAATCGCCCACAACCAGGTCGCATCGGCGGCACCGAATCGACCAGAGCGGAAGAGCGCCGCCGCGAGCGCGTCACCGATCGTCAGGAATGCCGCCGCCGACGGCACGATGAAGAACGCAATGCGCTGCTGATTGGCTGCCAACCGCTGCCGCAGCGCCGCGCTGCGTGCATCGCTGTCCCCAGCGACCGACGACATCGCCGGCAAGGCGGCGGCTGTGATCGCCGTGCCAAACAGTGTCACCGGCAGCAACGTGATCGACTGCGCAAGGCCGAGCGCCGCGACCGCACGTTCCGACAGGATGGTTGCGAACTGCAGATCGACGAAGCTGCTGACCTGCAGCACGCCACGACTCATCAGTGCCGGCCCGAAGTTTCGCGCGACGGTGCGCACATGCGGATCATCGAGTGCGGGCCGGAACCGGATACCGCGCACCAGATTCAGCACCGCTGGCAACTGCACCAGGAACTGCAGCGCGCTGCCAACCATCGCGCCCCACGCCACCAGTCGTGCCGCATCATCGAGGCTCGTGCGTCGCCCGAACAGCACCGCGCCGATGATTGCAAGGTTCCACATCGCCGGCGACACGTACGACAGAAAGAATCGGCGATGACTGTTCAACACGCCGAGACACCACGCCGAGAGCACCAGCAGCCCGACGCCCGGGAACATGATGCGCACGAGTGTCGTGGTCAGCGCGCGCGTATCGGCCGAGAAGCCCGGCGTCAGCAGTGCGACGAGTTCTGCGGACCAGGTGACGCCGATCAGGACGAGCGTCGACGAGAGCAGCGCCAGCAACGTGAACACCGCGCCGGCAACGCGAACCGCCTCCACGTCCTGCTTCTCCGTGCGCAGACGCGCATACACCGGAATGAAGGAGGCACTCAGCGCCCCTTCGCCGAACAGATTCTGCAGCAGATTCGGAATCCGCAGCGCCGCGCGCAATGCACCGGCCGCTGGCGTCGTTCCGAGCACGTGCGCGATCACCGCGTCGCGTGCAAACCCAAGCATCCGGCTGATCAGGATTCCAGCGGCAACCAGTCCAGCGCCCGACCCGCGCGGTGCGGGTGCCGGATCAGTCGCTGCCATGCACGTGTGTTGCCGCGTCCTCGGCGCACACCTGCTGCAGTCGCTCGAGTAACGGCGTCCCGTAGCGTGCGAACCATGGCAGCGGATTCACGACGCGTTCCTGCGGCGAACCGTGCGGCCAGAGCAGCGACTGTGCCTGCTCGACTTTGAGCAACTGTGCGGTGATGGTGCGCTTGGAGGCCGCCAGAACACGACGTTCGAGGCGATCGGCACGATGCGAGAACTGTGCGGCCGCACCATCGAGCGCGGCGCGTTCGATCGAGGCATTCGCGTTCCGGATCGTGTCCACGGTCGTGCGGATCTGCGCGCGCAACGCGGCCAGCGCGTCGAGGGCGGCGTCTGGCGTCGCACCGGCCGACAACGACTTCACGAGCGCGGTCGTGTTCCGCATCGCGTCGGCGGATTGCGCATGCCGCGAGAGCGTGGCCTGCACATCAGGCGTCACGACCCGCACACTCGTGCGCGGCAGCGCCAGCGGAATCGCGACATTCAGCACACTGGCGACGGCACCGACCTGCGCGAAATACGCGAGCTCTCCCGGCCCGGCCATGTACGCCACCGTTGGCAACAACGCACGCTCGACGACCGGTCGCATCAGCACGTTCGGCGAGAGCAGATCGTCCGACACGCGCGGCAGGACCGCCGCTGCGCCGGAAACCGTCGCCCGTTCCTTCACACCATTGCGGACGACAAACACCAACGACTTATCGGGAAGCAGGTCCACCTGCGGTGTGAAACCCGCCGCACGCAACTCGTTCGTGCGCGTGTTCAGCGCCTCCTCGATCGACGAAGCTTCCGCCAGCGCGCGACGCAGCAACGGTGCCGACTGATGCCGAACGCTTGGATGCGCTGCATTCAAGACGGTGATGCCAAGCGGCATCAGGATCTCACGCATCATCTCGACGTACGCGTTCCCGACCGTGGTCCCCTCCTGATACGCCGCCTTCGCGGCGCGCACGAACTCCGGCCACGCCGCACCCGCTGACGCGCGAGCGAGTATCGCCTTCGCGTCCTCGAGATCGCCGAGGAATGCGTGCGACATCATCGTCCCGTCGGGCGGCACTGCATGCAGACGCGCGTCGTGCAGTCCGCCGGACGATGGCAGCCAGGTCGTCGCCCCTTCGGCGAAATCCGCGTCGTCGGTCGCGGCCCAGAAGATCGGCGCTGTCGGAATCCCGAGAATTGTCTCGAGGCGATCCGCGAGTGCGAGCGCGCTGAGTGCCTTCACGATCGTATACATCGGGCCACCGAAAAGGCCCGGCTGCTGTCCCGTCGTCACGACCACACCCTGCCCGCCGCTCACCCGCGCCAGTCGCGCCGCAGCGGCGCCGGACGGACGCATCGCTTCGCGCAGATTGTCTGCCCAGCCGAGTCCCATCATCGGCTCTCGACAGACTGCGATGTGATTGCGCCAGGCCTGCATCGAGCGCGGCGTCTCGGCCGTGAACCCGGCCGGCAGCGTGCCATCACGCACGGCGGTGGCGAGTGGACCCATCGCAAGCGACAGTCGCTCGACGCGCGGTGTCACCGACATCGCATCGTCACCGCGGAGACCGCGCGCTCGTTGGCCGCGTACCGGGGGCTGTCCATCACGCTCTCGTGCAACACCACGTCGAACCTCCGGACATCGATCGAGACCAGATCGGGCACACGTATGCGCCGCCATCGCTGCTCAGCGAAGATAGCGCCCGCCACCAGCGGTGGGCATGCGCCGCATCGACTACTTGTGATAGGGCTCGCCCCGCAGGATCGTGCCGGCGCGATACAGCTGTTCCGTCAGGACGAGTCGCGCCATTTCATGCGGCAACGTCCACGGCCCCATCGCGAGCAGCCGAGTCGCCCGCGCACGGACCGCGTCGTCGAGCCCGAACGCGCCGCCAACGACGAACGTGACCGATCCGCCGGTGTCACGCAGGCGGCCCAGCCACGCGGCGAAATCACCACTTGTCATACTGCTCCCGCGCTCGTCGCAGGCGACCACTTCCCCGCGATCGAGACAGGCGTCGAGCAACCGCTCCCCTTCCTGACGACGCGTGACCGCGGGCGCGACACTCCGCCCGCCGGCCTCCTTCACTTCACGCACCACCAGTGGCCAGTAGCGCGCCGCGCGACGTTCGTACTCGGCAATTGCCGCGCCGAGTGTCGCATCGGACGCGCGACCGACCACCGCCAGTGCCATCTCCACCGGTCAGGCGTAGATGCCGCGCAGCTTGTGCACCGTGCTCACACGGCTGATCGCGAGCATGTACGCCGCCGTGCGCATGTTGACCTTGTGCTGCCGTGCCAGCGCGCGCACGTCGGTGAAGCTGCGCACCATGATCTCCTCAAGGCGCGAATTCACCGTCTCCTCGGTCCAGTAATACCCGCCGCGGTTCTGCACCCACTCGAAGTACGACACCGTCACGCCACCCGCATTCGCCAGGATGTCCGGCACGACAAAGATGCCCTTCTCGTCGAGAATCGCATCCGCCGCCGCGGTAGTCGGACCGTTCGCCCCTTCGCAGATGATCTTCGCCTGCAGCTTCGATGCGTTCTTCGACGTGATCACGTTCTCCATCGCCGCGGGCAGCAGCACGTCGACGTCGAGCGTGAGCAACTCGTCATTCGTGATCGGATCACCGCCGGCAAAGCCTTCGAGATCGCGATTGCGGCGCACGTACTCGATCGCGGCCGCGATATCGACACCCTGCGGGTTGTGCACGCCACCGGTGCGATCACTGATCGCGGTGATTCGGCACCCTTCACGGTCGAGCAGCATCGCTGCCGTCGAACCGACGTTGCCGAAGCCCTGCACGGCCACCGTCGTGCCGCGCATCGGCATGCCGAGTTCCTTGAGCGCCTCACGCGTCACCAGCATGCAGCCGCGGCCGGTGGCTTCCTTGCGCCCGGCCGACCCGCCGAGTTCGAGCGGCTTACCGGTGACGACTGCCGAGGCGGTGTGCCGCATGTGCATCGAGTACGTGTCCATCACCCACGCCATCACGCGCTCGTTGGTATTCACGTCCGGCGCGGGCACATCGGAGTCAGGGCCGAGCAGCGAGATGATGTTCGACGTGTACCGGCGCGTGAGGCGTTCCAGCTCACCGACGCTGAGCTTCGACGGATCGCAGATCACGCCGCCCTTCGAACCGCCGAACGGCAGATTCACCGCAGCGCACTTCCACGTCATCCAGGCGGCGAGCGCCTTCACTTCCTCGAGATTGACCTGCATGTCGAAGCGGATGCCGCCCTTGGCCGGGCCGCGGGACGTGTTGTACAGCACGCGATAGCCAGTGAAGACTTCGACGTCACCGTTGTCCATGTGCACCGGAATCGACACGGTGAGCTGTTTTTCGGGGTTGCGCAGGATCTTGTAGATGCCGGGATCGAGATCCAGCAGCTCTGCGGCGCGGTCGAACCGCGACATCATCGCCTCGAACGGATTGTGTTCGTCGAGGAAACGGTCCTTGTCGGGAAGGACGATATTGGTGGTCGGCAGCCGGAGGTCGGTCGCCATAGTTCAGCTCGTCAGCGTAAGAGGTCAGGGGGAGAGAGGGTGATCCGTCGCGCCTCAAGCACCGACCGGACGACATCGTCCAGGGCCTCAGTGTCGTCGCGCGGAACGACCGATTGCGAAAGATACCACAAGGGCACCGCCGAACTCGGCCAGTGCGAGCCGAGCTTTACTGCGTCCTTCAGAGTGCACACGACGGCAGCATGACCCGTCGCGGCGTCCCGAATCCTTTGTATGCTCGCCGTGCCGTAGGAGTGATGATCGGCGAAGGACAGCGCCGTCGGAAGCAGGCCCAACCTTTTCAACTGTGACACGAACGCACCCGGATCACCAATCCCGCTCACCGCCAGCACACGCCGTCCTCGCCACGCCTCGATCGACTCCATCCCGCTGCGACCGACGGCGACGAAGGACGCCGGTGTCAGGTCCAGTGTCACGACGCGTGCGTCCGTCGCCGCCCGAACCGCCTCGAGCGTCGCCCGGACGCGTGCCGCATCCGCCGCCTTGACCGTCACGGCAACGAGTGTCGCGCGACGCAGCGACGACCACGGTTCGCGGAATGGCCCCGAAGGTAGCACGCGCGCATCGCCCGTCCAGCGGTCCGCGCTGACGAGCACGACATCCGCAACGCGGGCTGCGCGTCGGTGCTGAAAGGCATCGTCGAGAATCGCGATGTCGACGCCGCGGCTGGCCGCGAGTTGCACCTGTGCGACGCGATCGGCATCCGCAAACACGGGGACATCCGGATTGAGCAGGCCGTGCACGAGCGATTCGTCGTCGCCGTAGCCACGCATGATGATTGCCGGTGACGCACCGGCATCACAAAAGCGTCGCGCGAACCATGCGCTGACCGGCGTCTTGCCAGTCCCGCCGACGGAGACGTTACCGATGGAGATCGCCGGAATCGGCCCAGGCGCCGGCGGTGACGCGTCGTACTTCGCGTTGATTCGCTCAATCGCAACGCCGTAAACCGCGCTCAGTGGCGCAAGCAACGCGCGCGCCACGCGACTCGTCACCGAGTCGCCATACCAGATGCCATCCGCGAGATCAGCCAGCGGCACGAGCAGCCACCGCAGTCATGCGGTCGATGAACAATGGGGCTGCGTCCGCCGCATCGCGCGCCGATTCGCCCGGCACCGGCACCGGCGAGTCGAAGACGATCGTCAGCCGCGCGAAGGGCTTCGGGATCATGAACTGGTCCCAGCTCTTCAGATACCACGCGCGAGAGGCGTGGACACCGAATGCAACCACCGGCGCCGCGGCGCGATGCGCCGCAACGAGCGCGCCCGGTGCGAACGTCCGATACGGTCCACGCGGACCGTCCGGTGTCACCGCGACGGTGAACCCATCGCGCAGCGTGCGAACGAGGCCGAGCAGTGCGCGATCGGCGCCACGAGACGAACTGCCGCGAATCAGCTTGCAGCCCAGGCGTCGCGCCACCTGTGCGATCAGCTCACCATCCTTGTGCGTGCTGATCAGACAGGCAATCGACTGAAAGCGCATCACGTAGAGCAGTGGCAACAACTGCCCATGCCAGAGCAGCAGTGCAACCGGCTGCCCGTCATGCCGGATGCGGTCGATCGGACCGGCGTCGATCATGCGCACACGCCACGTCACGCCGAGCAGTCGGATGATCCACGAGCCGATCAGCGACAGCCAGCGCGCGCGTCGCGCATCGGCAACCGATCGCGCATCGCCAGCGTCGTCTGCTTCGATCATCCGACCAACTCGTCAACCATCTGCGCCACACGCACCGCGGCGCCGGGTTCGCCCATCCGCTGACGCACCTCCGCCAGCGCAATCAGCATCAGCGCGCGCTCTGAGGAATGCACATCGAGCAATGGGAGCAATGCCGGCGCCACAATGTCAGCGCGCAGCGCATCCTGAATGAATTCCGGCGCCACGCGGCGATCGGCGACGATGTTCACGAGCGCGATGTTCGGCAGCGTCACCAGTCGTTTGGCGATCGCGTACGTCACGGCACTGGTACGATAGGCGACGACGAGAGGACAGCCGCAGACCGCTGACTCGAGCGTGGTCGTACCGCTCTTGCACATGGCGGCGGTTGCCGCACGGAACACCGTGGGTGACGCATCGCGCACGACCGGGTAAGCACAGATGCCGGCATCGATGCTCACGCTCGGCGGCGCACTGACGATCACCTGCACGTCGGGTCGCTCGCGGACGATGGCATCCGCGGTCGCAACAAAATCGCGGAGATGCCGCCCGATCTCGCCTGCGCGACTGCCGGGAAAGAGCGCCAGCACGGGGCGCGTGGAGTCGAGTCCGAGCAGCGTGCACGCATCGTCACGCGACGGCAACTGCTGCGTCGCGTCGATCAGTGGCGAGCCGACGAAGGTGGCATCGATACCGGCGTCGCGCAGCAGCTTCTCCTCGAACGGCAGAATCACGGCGGCCTTGCGCACCGTCTCGCGCAATTCCTTCACCCGACTCTTGTGCCACGCCCAGACTTGCGGCGTGATGTAGTAGAGCACCGGAATGCCGCGCTTCTTCGCCTCGCGCGCCACGCGCATGTTGAAGCCCGGATAGTCGATCAGCACGACGAGCTTCACGCGGCCCGCGTCCATGCGCGTGCGCAGGCTGTGCATCAGTCGGCGCAGGATCGGCAAATGCTTGATCACCTCGACGAACCCCACGACCGCGATCTTCTCGGCGCGTTCAAGCAGTTCGACGCCTTCCGCCGCAAGTCGGCCGCCACCGACGCCCACCAGGTGCAGATCGGGCCGACGCGCGCGCAGCGCGTGCACCATCGCCGCCGCGTGCATGTCTCCCGACGGTTCACCGGCGACGATCATCACTTCTGGCGACGTCACGCCGGCCTCAACGCACCACCACGCAGACGGGTCGCATGTCGCTCGATGTCAGTCACGATCCGGAGCGCGGTGGACAGGGCCTCGCGCCCTGCAGCACCACTCACGACGACCGGTGCGTCACCACGAATTGCCGCCACGAAGCTGTCCAGCTCGAGGCGCAATGGCTCGCCATCCGGTGCGAACAGCGGCACCGGTTCGACGAACTGTTCGAGCGATGTCGCCTGCGCCGCGAAGTCGCGCGGGTCGACATCGGCGCGCATCCGAAAGAACATTCCTGCGCCGGTGCCGAGATCGAGCGAGACGTAACCGCTGCGCTGGAAGATGCGGAGTTTCCGCGTCTTGTCGCGCGACACGCGGCTCGCGGTGATCGTCGCGACGGCACCGCTCGCGAACTCGAGCCGTGCATTGGCGATGTCGAGCGTGTCGGTGAGCACCGGGACGCCCACCGCGCTGACGTCGATCACCGGGCTGCCGACGATGGTCGCGACCAGATCGATGTCGTGAATCATCAGATCGAGCACCACCGCCACGTCCGCGCCGCGCGGTGTGTACGGCGCGAGACGATCGCTCTGCACGAACAGCGGATCGGCGAGATGCGGCCACGCCGCGCGCACCGCGCGATTGAAGCGCTCGACATGACCAACCTGCAGCACGACGCCGGCTGACGCCGCCACATCCACCAGTGCATCCGCCTCATCGAGCGTCACCGCAATCGGCTTCTCGACGAACAGGTGCTTCCCGGCCGACAGGATCGACATGCCGACCGTATGATGCGCCATTGTCGGCACCACGCAGCTCACCGCATCGGAGGCCGCAATCAGTGACTCAAGCGACGGATGCGCGAGCACGCCCAACTCGGCGGCGACGGTCGCGGCACGCTCGGGATTCGCGTCATGGAAGCCGGCAAACGTGATGCCGGCCATGTCACGCAGAATACGAACGTGATGAAATCCCAGCCCGCCGGCACCTGCCACTCCGATGCGAGTGCTCAGAAGCCGATTCCTCGCTCGCTCTCTTCAATGAATGTCAGAAACGCCATCACTTCCGCGAACTGCTGCAGTTCCGCACGCGCCCGCTGCAGCGCCTGCGACACATTGAGCTCGGATCGGAAGACGAGCCGATAGGCGCGCTTCAATTCGCGCACGATCGCTTCGTCGAAGCCACTGCGCTGCAGACCGACGGAATTGAGCCCGTACAGCTTCACCGGGTTGCCCACCGCCTTCAGGTACGGCGGCACGTCCTTCGCGACGCGCGAGCAACCGCCCACGAAGGAATGCCGACCGATGCGTGCGAACTGATGCACCGCCACGAGGCCGGAGACGATCGCACGGTCGTCGATACTCACGTGACCGGCGAGCTGTGTGCCATTGCCGATGATCACGCCGTTGCCGACCTGGCAATCGTGCGCCAGATGCACATACGACATCAGGAAGGAGCCGCTCCCGACAGTCGTCTTGAGCGAGTGGGTCGTGCCACGATTGATCGTCGCGTACTCACGCACCACCGAGTTCTCGCCGATTTCGACGCTCGTCTGCTCGCCCTTGTACTTGAGATCCTGCGGGTCACCGCCGATCACCGATCCGATGCCGATCTTCACACCGGCCGCCAGCGTCACGTTGCGCTCGAGCGTCGCGCGCATGGCGATCACGCAGCCATCACCCACCACGCACTGATCGCCGATGTAGGCGTACGGGCCGACGTCGACGCGCTCGCCGAGCACCGCCGTGGGCGCGATGATCGCCGTCGGGTGAATCGTGCTCGTCGTCGGTGCCGTCATCGTGGGCGCACCATCGCGGCCATGTCCGCCTCGCAGACCACCTCGCCTTCGACACGCGCCACGCCGTGCATCTTGCAGAGCGGACCACGCACCTGCACCACATCGAGCTCGAAGCGCAGCTGATCGCCCGGCTTCACCGGCTTGCGGAACTTCACATTATCGAGACTCGTGAAGTACACGACCTTCGAATCGGGGTCCGCGAGACTGCCGAGCATCAGCATCCCGCCAACCTGTGCCATCGCCTCGACGATCAACACTCCCGGCATGATCGGGTGGCCGGGGAAATGTCCCTGAAAGAACGGCTCGTTGATCGTGACGTTCTTGAGGCCGACGACACGCTTCCCTTCTTCCATCTCGAGGATGCGATCCACGAGCAGGAACGGGTAGCGATGCGGCAGGATCTTCATGATTTCTTCGATACCAAGCACCGTGGTCTCCTCCTTCGCTGTCCGGAGCAGCTCGCGGACGAACAGGACCGTGCCCTTGTGGCTCGGTCGGAATGCGCGGATGTGCCCGCGAACGCGAGCCCCTGCCAGCGCCAGATCTCCCACGCAATCCAGCGCCTTGTGCCGCACGAACTCGTCCGGCCACCGCAGCGTCGTGTCGATCAGCCCTTCGGCATCCATCACGACGGCGTTGGCCGTACTCGCGCCCTGAATCAACCCTGCTGCACGCAACGCTTCCACCTCGTGCACGAATCCGAACGTCCGCGCACCCGCCAACTCGCGCGTGAACGACTCGGCCGTCACCACAAGGGCAATCGACTGCTCGCCGATCAGCGGATGCGGAAATGCGATCGTGACGTCCAGCTCGAGGCGGGATGATGGCGTCGCCTCGTACACGGATTCCCCATCGACGACACGGATCGGCGCCGCGATGGTGAGATACCGCGCCGGGCCGCCGTGCTCCACCACGCCCGCACCGCGCAGGGCGTCCACGAATGGCCGCGCGCTGCCATCCGCAATCGGCGGCTCTGCGGCATCCATCGCGATCCGCAGGTCGTCGATCTGCAACGCAGCCACGGCTGCCAGGACATGCTCGACGGTGTGAAATGCGGCATCACCGTCGCCAAGCTGCGTGCGCCGATCGGCGAGCTGCGCGATGCTCGCGAGCGCAGGAACCGGCTCAGCGTCCAGCCGATCCGAACGCACGAACGTGATGCCGGCATACGGCGCTGCGGGCTCGAAGCGCAGCGTGACGGGCTGACCGAGATGGAGACCGACACCGGTGACCGTTGCGGCACCGCGGATCGTTTGCCGTCGTGCGCTCACTCGGTGCCCTTCGTGGGATGGTCAAGCTGCTTCAATAGCGCTGGCAGTCGCCGGGCTGCGGCCTGCGCACGCAACGATTCACGATGCGGTCGCGCCGGATAACCACTCCAGGTCTCGCCAGGCGGGACGTCACCGAAAACGCCCGCCTGGCCGGCAATGCGCGCACCGGCACCAATCGTGATGTGGCCGGCCAACCCCGCCTGGCCCGCGATCACCACGCCGTCGCCGATGCGCGTCGATCCTGAGATCCCCACCTGCGCCATCACCAGACACAGGCGTCCCATCCGCACGTTGTGCCCGATCTGCACCAGGTTGTCGATCTTCGTGCCAGCACCAATCACGGTGTCACCGACGCTGCCACGATCGATCGTGGTGTTGGCACCGATCTCGACGTCCGATTCGAGGATACAACGGCCAACGTGTGGAATCTTGTGGTGCACGCCGTCACGAAAGACATAGCCGAACCCGTCGCTGCCGAGCACCGCACCCGATTGAATCTGCACCCGGTCGCCAAGCACCGTACCCGCATACGCGACGACGTTCGGATAGACAATGCAATCATCACCGATGGTCACGCCATCGCCGACCGTCACAGCCGCGTGAATGCGCGTCCGCGCACCGATGCGCACGCCATCGCCGATGACTGTGCGCGCCCCGATCGCGGCACCCTCGCCGAGCGAGAGGCCGTGCCCGATCACAGCGCTCGCATGGATACCTGCCTCGAATGCGGGCGCGCGCCACAACAAGCCAAGCACCGACAACATCGCCTCCTGCGGCTTGGCGACGACGATGCGAGCGGGAACGTGCGCCACACGCTCCAGCAACTCGGGGGTCACCAGCACGGCGCCGGCGAGCGTGGCAGCGGCGTCAGCGGCATAGCGCGATGAACTGAAGAACGAAAGTGATGCGGCGTCAGCGGAGTCGAGCCCCGCAACGCGCATCACTTCCACACTCCCGTCACCTTCCAGCGTGCCACCGACGGCCGCAGCGATCACCGCAGCGCTGAGCGCCGCTGGTGATCCTGCGCTCTGCTCGGTCAGTGCCACCGATTTACGGACGCGGGCGCGTCACGCCCGCCGGCGTTGCAACTGGACCCTTCACCGGCGGCTTCGCGGCACCGGCAACCGGCGCTGCACCCGGCGCACCCGGTTCCACGACCATCATGGCGGGGAGTTTCGGCGCGCCGAGTGACTTCAGGCGATCGATGATCCGCGCGGTGATGTCGAGGTTCTTGTCGGCCGAGACGATGAACGGAACCTGTGCACCGGAATCGAAGATGAAGGCGTAGCCGTCTTCTGCGCGCACGTCCTGAATCACCTTGTTCACCTGCTCCATGATCGGCGCCATCAGTGCTTCCTGACGCGTCTGTGCCGCCTGCTGCATCTCCTGCGCGCGCTGCTGGTACTCCTGCTGCCGGCCCTGAATCGTGGCTTCCTTCTCCGCGCGGATCGCCGGCGTCAGCTGCGGGGCAGCCTTCTGGTAGTTCCCGATCATCGCCTGCAGCGAGTCACTCATGCGCTGCATCTGCGTGCGCATCGGCAGCGTCTCCTTCTCGAACTGCGCCAGCGCCTCGGTACGGCCCGGCGCGCCTTCCAGCACCTGGTTCGAATTCAGGTACGCAATCTTCAACGCACCGGCCGGCGCCGCCGTCACCGGCGCGGCACCCTGGGCGCCTGCGACCGTCACCACCGCTGCCAGCATCGCACCAGACAACACCATCCGACTCACGACACGCATTGCAAACTCCACAAGGAAAATGATCAGAACGACTGGCCGCCGAGGCGGAAATGCAGCTGCCAGGCAGGCGCCGGGCGGCCGAGATTGTCCACGCGATCCATACCGTAGGCCCAATCCAGACCGAGGGGCCCAAGCGGTGTCACAGTGGACAGACCGATACCCGTGCCTCGGAACAGCCGGGTCGGGTCGAACTGCTGCACGCGGCGATAGACGTTGCCCGCGTCAAAAAAGCCGTTCACGTAGAACATCGAGTTGAAGCGAATGCCGACTTCTGCGGTGGTCGAGAAAAACGCGGCACCGGGATTCGTGTACGCCGCCGAACTTGCCGTCGCGTCGGGCAGATACCCGTCGGGCGTAATCGAGAATTCGGGATAGCCGCGCAGTGGCTCGCCGTACTGTACACCACCCATGTTGAATTGCTGCGTATAACGGAACGCACCGGAGTTCCCGAGCACCGCGCCCGAACGCACCGTCAACCCGGTCACGATCTTGATCGGCTGCGACCCGGGCTTGCTGCCACCGAGCTGCGCGAGTGTCGCGTAATTCTTCAGATCGAGTGAATAGCGCTGGAACCGCGACGTCCCACCGAGCCCGTTGAACTGTGCCGTGAACGTGCGCTGCGCACCAGCCGATGCGAACGGCAGGTCGATACGCGTGTCGTAGCCGAGCGTCGCACCGACGTAGCTGCGGATGTTCGAGCCGCTGTACTGCGACGCCAGGTCGCCAAGGAAACCCGACGCGCCGAACTTCACACTCTCGAGACCGTACGAGAGGAAGAGCCGCGTGTACGGTGAACTGGGAATCGGGAAACCCAGCTGCAGGCTGAAGCCGGTCTGAATCGGCTGGCCGTAGCCACCGTTGAAATTCGAGAAGCCGCCAATGCCCTGATAGCGATTCTGCGTGCGATAGGCGTTGATCGTCCCCGAGACCTGCGACAGGCGGATCTGCGGATCGGTGTATGCGAGCTGGAAGTTGTTCTGGAATTTGCCGAAGTTCCAGTTCACGGACCCCGACTTGCAGCGCCCGAAGAGGTTCGGCTGCTGCAGTCCAATGAACCCACCGATGCCGAGCCCCTGTCCGGCCGATGCACCGAAGTTGACGTTGCCGGTCTGCTTTTCCTTCACGCGGAAGATGATGTCCACGTCGCCACTCGAATCGGGCCGTGTATCCGGATTGGGCACCGGCGATTCAAAGAAGCCGAGATTGGAGATGTTCTGATACGAACGGATCAGGCGATCCTGGTTGAAGACGTCGCCCGGCACGATCAGGAGCGCGTTCCGGATGCAGCTCTCGACCGTGTGATCGTTGCCGAGGATCTCGACACGATTCACGATTGCCGGCTGTCCTTCCTCGATCTCCCAACGGAGGTTCGCTACATGCTTGCCGCCCGTTGTGTCGCGATCGACGATCGGACGGACGCGGGCGTAGATGTAGCCTTCGTTGCTGTACGCGGTACCGACCTTCTTCGTCCCTTCGTCCCAGCGGCCCTGGTCGAAGGTGTTCGGCGGCACTGCCGGCCCCTTGCGACGCAGCAGCCCCTTCGCGCGTTCGGTGAGTGAGATCGACTGCGGCTGGAACGGATAGAGTCGCTGGATCTCCTCACTCGAGAACCGGCGGTTGCCGAGCGCCTCGAAGGTGCCGAGGCTGTACCGCGGGCCTTCGCGGATCGTGAGATCGATCAATCCCTTGCCGCGCTCACGATCGACAACGAGCGTGTCGCGTTCGACGACGCCATCGATGAATCCCTGCTTGCCGAGCAATTCGGGAATGCGCTCGGTCAGGTCACCGGCAAACTTGTCTTCATCAAACTCGCCTTTGCGGAACCAGAGGAAACCCTCCGGCTTCGTCTTCATCGTCGCGACGACATCGGCAGGCGCAAGATTCTTCAGACCGCTGACGCGGATGCCGCTGACCGCCAGGCGCCGGCCTTCCGACACGCGGAACGTCACCTTCGCGCGCTGATCGCCCATCGAGACGGTATCCACCGTGACGCGCGCGAGATAGAAACCCGCCGCCTCGTAGATCGAGTCGATGCGCTGCTTGGTCTTCGCCACCAGTGCCGCATCGACGGGACGGCCGATCAGCAGGTCGATTTTGTCCTTGAGCGTGCGCGTCGAGATGCGGTCGCCGCCGACCACGTCGACATCGCCAAGAATCGGACGCTCGATGACCTTGATCACAATCGCCGCCAGAATCGGCGGGCCGTCATGCACGCGACAGCCGATCTGGACGTCGCTGAAATTGCCGGTGATGTAGAGCTGCTTGATCGCCCGCTGCACCGCCTTGAAGTTCAGCGCGATGCCGGTGGCCATCTCCGCGTCCGATCGAATCTGATCGTTCGTGACACGCAGATTGCCCTCCACCACAATCGAGTCGGGGAGAGCGCACGGTCCCGGCCCCTCCGACTGCGCCGCGGCGCGAGAGAAGGGCAGGCAAAGGACGGCAGCCACGATGGCAACCGCGGAGTGACGGAAAACGGGCATAAGCAGGTAAAGGTAACGAGTCAGCCGACCGGGTCTACCCGCGACCCGGTCGGCTGTTTCACGGAACGGCTGTTCCGGGAGAGCAATGCCAGCCGTCAGGCCGCCGGCGTCGCGCTGGCTGATACCCGGAACTGAAGCTTCGTCCCGTCCTCCGCCACATCCACATCGATCTCGTCTCCCTTCGAGAATTCGCCGAGCAGGATCTTCTCCGAAAGCGGATCCTCGATGTACCGCTGGATCGCCCGCTTCAGCGGACGCGCCCCGTACATCTCGTCAAACCCATTCTTCGCCAGGAAG
The DNA here is from genome assembly GCA_038231095.1 of Gemmatimonadales bacterium. GTDB lineage: Bacteria > Gemmatimonadota > Gemmatimonadetes > Gemmatimonadales > Gemmatimonadaceae > JACMLX01. The sequence continues at coordinate 5,153 of JBBRLZ010000048.1, read as the reverse complement.
TCGCTGCCGGCATCCGAGAGCTTCAACGTCAGCTCCTCATCCGACAGGCGCTTCTGCACCTCGCGCAACATCACGCTCACGATCTTCGCGATGTGCTCTCGGCTCAGCTGGTGGAACACAATCACGTCGTCGAGCCGGTTGAGGAATTCCGGGTTGAAGGTGTGCTGCAACTCCTCCTTGACCTTCTCCGAGATTCGCTCAAAGCTGCCACGGCTGTCCAGCGTTCCGAAACCGAGTGACTTGCCCTTGGTGATCTCCTTCGCGCCCACGTTGCTCGTCATGATGACGACCGTGTTCTTGAAGTCGATCACCCGACCGTAGTTGTCCGTGAGATGGCCCTCATCCAGCACCTGCAACAGAATGTTGAATACGTCCGGATGCGCCTTCTCGATTTCGTCGAGCAGGATCACGCTGTATGGCTTGCGACGGATCGCCTTCGTCAGCGTGCCGCTGTCCTCGTAGCCCACGTAACCCGGCGGCGCACCGATGAGCCGCGAGACGGAGAACTTCTCCATGTACTCGCTCATATCGACGCGGATCAGCGCCGATGCATCGGCAAACAGGAACTTCGCAAGCTGCCGGGCAACTTCGGTCTTGCCGACGCCAGTCGGTCCACAGAAGATGAAGCTGCCGATCGGACGGTTCGGATCCTTGAGCCCCGCGCGGCTGCGACGGATCGAGCGGGCGAGCGACTTGATCGCCTCCTCCTGACCCACCACCTGCGCGTGCATCTCCTCTTCCATGCGCAGCAGGCGCGCCGTTTCCGCTTCCTGCAGCCGCGTGACCGGAATACCGGTCCAGCGGCTCACGATGAAGGAGATCTCCTCCTCACCGAGCACCGGGCGGAACGACTGGCGACGCTGCTCCCACTCTTCCTGACGCTGACGGATCTCCGACTGCAGCTCGCGCTCGCGATCACGCAGAGACGCTGCCTTCTCGAAGTTCTGATCGCGAACCGCCCCTTCCTTGTCCACGTTCACCTGGTCGAGCTGTCCACGCAGATCCGCGACGTCCGCCGGTGGGACCTGCGCCGCCAGACGGGCGCGGGCACCGGCTTCGTCGATCACATCGATCGCCTTGTCGGGCAGGAAGCGGTCGGTGATGTAGCGCTCCGACAACTTCGCGGCCGCCATCAGCGTCGAATCCGGGATCGTCACGCGGTGATGATCCTCATACTTCTTACGCAGACCCTTCAGGATTTCGACCGTCTCGTCCACCGACGGCGGATCGACGATCACCGTCTGGAAGCGACGTTCGAGCGCACCATCCTTCTCGATGTACTTGCGGTACTCGTTGAGCGTGGACGCACCAACGCACTGCAGTTCACCGCGCGCGAGCGCCGGCTTGAGCATGTTGCTGGCATCGATCGCACCTTCGGCCGCGCCGGCGCCGACGAGTGTGTGCAGCTCGTCGATGAACAGGATCACGTTCTTGTTTTGCGCGATCTCATTCATCACCGCCTTCAGTCGCTCTTCGAACTGACCGCGATATTTGGTGCCGGCAATCACCGCCGCCATGTCGAGTGACAGCACGCGATTGTCACGCAGGTTGTCCGGGCAGTTGCCGCCCGAGATCAACTGCGCCAGGCCTTCGACGATCGCCGTCTTGCCCACGCCCGGCTCGCCGATCAGCACCGGGTTGTTCTTCTTGCGACGCGACAGGACTTCCATCACGCGCTCGATTTCCTTCGCACGACCGATCGTCGGATCGAGTGCACCTTCGGCGGCGAGCGCCGTCAGGTCGCGGCAGAAATGGTCGAGCGCCGGCGTCTTGGACTTCTTCTCCGCCTTCGCCGCGCCACCACTGCTCGCAGCGCCACCCGGCGTCGCGCCTGAGCCGGCCTGAGCCGTCGGGGTGCCACCCTGCGGCATCTCCGTGCCCAGCAGACGCAGGGTCTCCGCACGCGCGGCATCCAGATTCACGCCGCTGTCGGTCAGCACCTGTGCCGCAATGCCCTTCTCCTCGCGGAGCAGGCCAAGCAGCAGATGCTCGGTCCCCACATAGCTGTGATTGAGCTCGCGCGCCTCGCTCATCGCGAGTTCGAGCACCTTCTTGGCGCGCGATGTGTACGGCAAGTCCGGGCCAGTGGCTTGCGCCGCCTTTCCCTTCTTCACCGTATCCTCGATCTTCTGCTGGATCTCGTCGAGGTCGACGTTGAGGCTCTGCAGCACAGCGGCTGCCACCCCTTCGCCCTCGCGGATCAAGCCGAGAAGAATGTGCTCAGTGCCCACGTATTCGTGGTGCAGGCGCGCCGCTTCTTCGCGCGCCATGGCGAGCACCTTCCGTACGCGCTCGGTGAAGTTGTACCCGTTCATGCTGACCTCTGGTTCGGCAGTCGGTGGCCGATCATCCGTGCGATCCTACGTCGGCAGCGAGTGCATCCCGGACAAACCGTGCACGCGCCACGCTGGCATCACCATCCGACAATGTGGCACGTCCATCATACTGCGCCACATGTGCCGCCTGGCAATGAATCAGGAGCTTGTTGAGCGTATAGACACTCGGTGAACTCAGGAGTTTCAGACTCAACGCGAGCCGGACACCACTGAGGTAATTCATCGCCTCGTCGAACGTCAGACTCCGTGCATACCGCAACGTTCCGTACGCCCGCCACAGCTTGTCTTCAATGATATACCCGGCATCGCGCAGCAGTACATGCCGTGCTTCCTCTTCACGCTCGACGACGTGCCGCACGACGCGTGACAACTGGTCGAGCAACTCGACCTCGCTCTTTCCCAGTGTCGTCTGGTTGCTGATCTGAAAGTAGTTCCCGACGACTTCACTCCCTTCGCCGTACAAACCCCGATAGGTCAGCCCCATTTGCTGCAGGCCGGCCAGAACCTTGGAAATCTCCTTCGTGAGCACCAGGCCCGGCAGGTGTATCAAGACCGACGCCCGCAGCCCGGTGCCCGTATTGGTCGGACACGCGGTCAGAAAACCGAACTCGCCGTGCCATGCGTACGGAATGTGGCGACCGAGCTCATCGTCCAGAGCCATCGCCGCCCCGAAGGCGCCCTGCGGGTCGAACCCGGAGCGCATCGCCTGCAGACGCAGGTGATCCTCCTCGTTGACCATGACACTAACGTCGTCGGCAAGCACCAGCGCCGCACCTGTCCGAACGGCGAGCGTGCCGTCGAGCCCGGCAAGCTCCTTGCTCACCAGATGCCGCTCGTGCAGCAACTGGCGATCCGGCGTCGCCAGTTCATCCACACGCAGGATCACGCCACCCTTCAGGGGACCGACCTTCGGCATCGCATCGCGCAGCTGTCCGAGGACCCGGAGCCGCTCGCCATCCCGAGCCCGGGTCGTGAACGCAAAGCCCTCGACGTTCCGGGCCAGTCGCACCCGCGTCGAGAGGACGATCTCGGGATGCTCGCCGGAGCCGTCCAGCCATCGCGTGCCGCCGTCCGGTAGCAAGGTGAAGTCGATCATTCGGCCACCTCCTTCAGCTGATCCCGCAACCGCGCCGCCTGCTCGAACTGCTCCAGCTCGATCGCACGGCGCAACTGCTCCCGCAGCTCCAGCACCGTGGACGCGCGCTGCAGTTGATCGGGTGCCGGCGGCCCGTACTGTCGACCGGTGTGACGCGTCGCGCCGTGCACACGTTGCAGCAGATCGCGCAACTGTGGCTCGAACGTGCTGTAGCACCGCGCGCACCCGAGCCGACCGGACGCGCGGAAATCCTTATAGGTCGCCTGACAGAACGTGCATCGCGATGAATCTGACGTACCGGTCGCAAGCTGCTGCTGCACGGTCTGCAACAGCGACGTGAGGGGCGTCTTCGGTGCTGCCACGGTCGTCTCGACACCCTTGTCGGCCGCGCACTTCTCACAGAGATGCACCTGCGTCACCGCACCGTCGACCACCTGGGTCAGATGGACTACCGCATCGCGCTCACGACACGAATCGCAAACCATCAGCCTACCTCCTCCGCCATCGCTGACGATTCGACCACCCGTCCCGCATCCAGCAGAAGCACGCGATTGGCGCGTGCCGCCAGCGCGCGGTTGTGCGTGACCACGACGACACCAACGCCATGCGTCGATGCCAACGTAGAAAAAAGCTCGTGCAAGCGCTCGGCGTTCCCTCGATCCAGGTTGCCCGACGGCTCGTCAGCCAGCAGCAGTGCAGGGTTCGGCGCCAGCGCGCGCGCGACGGCAACCCGCTGCTGCTCACCACCCGACAGCGCCGACGGCAGATGATCCGCACGCGACTTGAGCCCGACGGACGTCAGCAGGTCGAGCGCACGTCCACGCACCGCTCCCGGCGCGTTGCCCGCGATCAGGAGCGGCATCATCACATTCTCGAGGGCCGAGAATTCGCGCAACAGGTGGTGGAACTGAAAGACGAATCCGATCGAGCGATTGCGCACTTCCGCCAACCCTTCGTCGCTGCCGTGCTGCACGGCCCTCCCTGCGATGCGCACTTCCCCCGACGACGGCTGATCGAGCGCGCCGAGGATGTGCAGCAGCGTGCTCTTGCCGGCACCGCTCTCCCCGATGATCGCGACCATCTCACCGCGCAGAATCGTCAGCGACGCGCCGTCGAGAATGCGCAGCGTCGAGCCGTCGCCGCTGGTGTACTCCTTCACCACGTCGATTGCTTCGAGCACCGGCGTGCCGATCGCCTCACTCATGGCGAATGGCCTCCACCGGGAAGAGCCGCGACGCCTGTCGTGCCGGCCACAGCGTGGCAAGCATGGCGATGCTCAGGCTTGCCACGACGATCCAGACGACGTCGCTGAGCGCGATCTGAATCGGGAGCTTGTCGATGAAGTACACCGATGGATCCAGCGCGATCAGCTTGAAGCTCCGGAGCGCCCACGCCCCAGCCAGTCCGAGCAGCACTCCCAGTCCCGTCCCGACGACGCCGATTGCGGCGCCTTGCCAGAGGAAAATCCGCCGGATCGATGCCGCCGGCATGCCCATCGCCTTCAGAATGCCGATCTCCCGCGTCTTGTCGGTCACGACCATCGTCAACGTGCTGACGATGTTGAATGCGGCCACCAGCACGATCAGCAGCAGGATCACACCCATCGCCAGCTTCTCGAGCTTGAGCGCCTGAAACAGTGAGCGGTTCTGTTCCTGCCAGTCGATCGTGCGATACGGAAATCCGAGCACGGTCGCGAGGCGCTCCGCGACGGCCGGCGCCTG
>JBBRLZ010000047.1:0-34299 GCA_038231095.1 Gemmatimonadales bacterium | reverse complement strand
TGAAACCGAGTGAGATCGAAACATTGCCGCTCTCATTTGTCCGCGGATCGAGCAGCCAGGTTTCAGCCATCGCACTGATGTCGCCGATCCCCTTCGTCGTCTGCTCGTGGCCCTGACCGTCAGGAAAGCCTTTAACGAGAGACGCCAACTGAAACGGCACGCTCACCATGACTCGAATCCGATCGGTGGCGGCGTACGACACACTGCCAACAAAAGTGTTGATGTCGAAGATGGGGGCCAGACCGTTGAGCTTGGTATTTCCGACATAAAAGTCATCGGAATTCAGATGGCGCCATGACAGCGCCATCTCCCACTCGTGCCCCGGCTGATAAACCTTGCCTTGTCCGCCAAGGTTGACCGGCGTGGTGAAGCGAATCGGCTCGCAGCCCTGCGCTGCCAGCGATGTCGCGCCGGCACCGCCGGCCATGGTCACTCCAAACAGGATCAGCAGCCGGGCTGTGAGACGTCGCTGGGTCATCATGATGTTCCCCTTCGGAGCTGAGTGGGCTGACGCGGTTTCATGACATACACGACATTCTGTGGCATTACACGACATTGCGCGATAGCGAGGCCGCGCTGCGATAGGTCTCGCCCGACCGCGCACTACTTAAATCCTTGAACCGCGGTGACATTGCAGTGTCCGGCGCACCGCGGCGCTGAGAGCCGAAGCCCAACGACGCGCCGGAGGCTGTCGAGATGAGTTCCGGTTCGCAAACACCCCCGGAAGCGCGAGACGGGATGCTGCCAGACGATTGGGCGGCTCTGTCACCGCTCGTGGACGCCGTGCTGGACTTGCCGAACGCGGACCGGGAAGCGCGGATTCTGGCGTTGACCAATGGCGACGCCGAACGCGCGCAAACGCTGCGCGCGCTGATCGCGGACTGCGAACGCGACATGCCAGAACTCTGTCAGCCGGCACCCGAACAATTTGCGGCGTTGATCGCAGACGAACCGGAGCAGGCGTTGCCCAAGGTCCTCGGCGATCGCTATCGCATCGAACGCGAGATCGGCCGCGGTGGCATGGCGCGCGTGTTTCTGGCGCTCGATACCAAACACAATCGCAACGTGGCCGTGAAGGTGATCCGGCCGGAGCTTGCCGCGTCACTCGGTCGCGAACGGTTTCTGCGGGAGATTGCCATTGCCGCGCGCCTCAGGCATCCGAACATCGTGCCGCTGTACGACTCAGGCGACGCCGACGGTGTGCTGTACTTCGTGATGCCATTCGAGGACGGAGAGTCGCTGCGGCAGCGTATCGAGCAAGGCACGGCGATGCCGGCGAGTGAGTACGTGAGCGTGCTGCGTGACGTGGCGAGGGCGCTGGCCTACGCGCACGAGCAGGGCGTCGTGCATCGCGATGTGAAGCCCGACAACGTGATGTTGTCCGGCGGTGCGGCCGTTGTGACCGACTTCGGCATCGCGAAAGCGGTCAGCGTCGCGCAGGGTGACAGCAGCGGCACGGTAACTACGTTGACGCAGACCGGCAGCGGCGTCGGCACGCCCACGTACATGGCGCCGGAGCAGGCGATCGGCGATCCGGCCACGAATCATCGCGCCGACATCTATGCGTTCGGGTGTGTCGCGTATGAGCTCATCACCGGTCGTCCACCGTTTCACGATCTACCCGCGCATCAGATCGTGGCGGCGCACGTTGCACTGCCGCCGATCCCGATTCGCGAGGTGCAGGCAAACGTCTCGGACAGTCTGGCGACGCTGGTGATGCAATGCCTCGCCAAGGATCCCGACGCGCGGCCGCAAACGGGTAAGGCGTTGCTCGACGTCCTCGAGCGCGGGCAAGCCACCTCGCCGCCGGCCGGTGCCTCTGGCAGTGTAGTGCAGAGTCGCACGGCGCGAATGCGCACGCGAAGTCTGTTGCTCATCGGCGCTGCGCTGGCCGCAGCGATCACCGGCTACGCTGTGCTGCGGAGGCCGGTCAGTGCGGCAACGCAGGAAGTCACGGTGGCGGTGCTGCCGTTGCAGAGCGGCAGCGACAATGCGGAGCAGCGTGCGATCGCGGAAGGCCTCAGTGACGAAGTCGCGACGAAACTGTTTCGCGTGGCAGGGCTGCATGTGATGAGTCGTCGCGGTGTTGCGAACTATCGAGACCAGCGCGAACTCAATACCGAGACACTCGGGCGCGCGCTCGGGGCCCGGTTCCTCGTCACCGGAACGCTGCGTGAAGTGGATGGGCGCTTGCGCGTGTTGGCGCAGTTGGTGCGTGCATCAGACAATGCACTGCTGTGGAGCGATCAGTTCGATCGCGCGCAGAACGAACTGAGTGCGGTGCGCGACGAGATCGCGCGTGCGATCGGTGACACCTTGAGCCAGCTGGTGCCGGCGTCAGCGCGCATCGTTCGCGGTGGGCCGGCGGGGTCTGAGCGTGTCGTGAATCCGGAAGCGTTTCGCTTCTACGTGCTTGGGCAGCGCGCGCTTGATCGTCGTGGCCAGTCCATCCAGTCAAGCGTCGACAACTTCACACAGGCAGTCGCGATCGACAGTTCCTACGCCGAGGCGTGGGCTGGGCTGAGTCTGGCGTACGCGCTGACTCCGTACTTCAAGTTCACGTCCGCACTGTCCGTGGATAGTGTCGTGCGTCGCGCCGCCGCGCGCGCACTTTCACTCGACAGTACGCTCGCGCCGGCGCATGTGGCGCTCGGCCTGCAGCACCAGCACGAGTATCAATGGGATAGCGCGGGGACGGAATTCCGCGCCGCGGTGCGCCTGCGCACCGCGGTCGATGTCGAGCCCCTGATCCAATATGGACGGCACCTCCTGTTCCGCGGCCGCGTGCGCGAGGGCATGGCGCAGTTCCGCGCCGCGCGGCTCACGGAGCCCGCCTCCGCGCTCGTTTCGAGTTGGGTGTCATATGCCTATTACCTTGACGGTCAGCTCGATAGCGCGCTGGCCGAAAGCAAGCGTGCATACCAGAATGACTCCACGAACATGACGACCTTGACGCTCGGAGCGGTCGTCCGGCAGCGACTTGGCATGGTTGAGGAAGCGCATCGCTTCGCCGGAAAATCGCCAGCATTCGGCGCAATGCGCATCTATATTTTCGCCCTTCAGCGTGACACCGCTGAGTCGATGCGTCTCATCAGGGAGGGCGAGCGGAGCCAGCCCCGCAGCGGCACGCTCGAGACGAATCGGGCCTTCGCCATGCTCGGACTCGGCGATACCAGCGCGGCGCTCACCGGCTTGGAGCGTGCCACCGATGCCGGTGAGAGCTGGCCTTCGTTTGAATCGGCGGTCGATCCGATGTTCGAGCCGTTGTGGGGCAGCGCGCGATTCCGAGCGTTGCTGCAGCGTGTCAGACTGCGCGAGGTTGTCGTGCCGCCTGTACGATCGCGCTGAGTGCCTGTGATGCCCTTCCTTCCACTCGCAACGGCCATGCTATTCTGCCGTCTCCTCGCCGAATGAGCGAGTCGATGCTGCCTGACGGCTGGACCGGGCTCTCCCCGTTAGTGGACGCGGTGCTGGATGTGCCGAGCGCGGACCGGGAGGCGCGGATCATCGAGTTGACCGCTGGTGACGCCGCCCGTGCGGCGGCGCTGCGCGCACTCGTTGCGGACTGCGAACGGGAGATGCCGCAGCTCGACGTGCCGGCGCCAGCGCAGTTTGCACAGCTGATCGCCACGGATCCGGAGCAGCCGTTGCCCGATCTGCTCGGGGATCGGTATCGCATCGAGCGCGAACTCGGCCGCGGTGGCATGGCGCGGGTCTTTCTGGCGCTCGATACCAAACACAATCGCCACGTCGCCGTGAAGGTGATCCGTCCCGAGCTTGCCGCGTCACTCGGCCGCGAACGGTTTCTGCGAGAGATTGCGATTGCCGCGCGCCTCAGGCACCCGAACATCGTGCCGCTCTACGACTCGGGCGATGCCGATGGCGTGCTGTACTTCGTGATGCCCTATGAAGACGGGAAGTCACTGCGGCAGCGGATCGATGAGCACACCCCGGTCGCGGCCAGCGAGTACGTGAGTGTGTTGCGCGATGTGGCCCGTGCACTGGCGTACGCGCACGAGCAGGGCGTGGTGCATCGTGACGTGAAGCCGGACAACGTGATGTTGTCGCGCGCCGCCGCGGTGGTCACCGACTTCGGCATCGCCAAGGCCGTGAGTGTGGCGCAGGGTGGCACCGGCAGCACGTCGACGCTGACACAAACCGGCAGCGGCATCGGGACGCCAACGTACATGGCGCCGGAGCAAGCGGTGGGCGATCCGGATACCGATCATCGCGCGGACATTTACGCGTTCGGGTGTCTGGCCTATGAGCTGATCAGCGGGGAGCCGCCGTTTCACGATCTGCCGATCCACCAGCTGATTGCGGCGCATGTGGCGACCACACCGGTCGACATCGCAGCACGGCGTGCCGATGTGCCGGACGCGGTGTCGCGGATCGTGATGCAGTGTCTGGAGAAGGAGCCGGCGGCTCGACCTCAGTCGGCGGATGCGTTGCTGTCGGCGCTCGATGAAGCACTGCGCGGGGCGCCACGTATGCAGGCGCTCACGCCAGTGCCGGACGGTCGCTCGAGAGAGCGTGGCTTGCTGTTTGGCGTTGCGATCCTCACTCTGATTGGCATGCTGTACTTCTTTACCCGTGCCAGCACTGCTCCGCTGTCGCGTGAACTAACGGTCGCCGTGCTTCCGATGCAGAGCATCGGCGGCGATTCAACGCAGGTCGATCTCGCCAAAGGCCTCAGTGGCGAGATCGCGTTTGAACTCTTCCGCGTGCCAGGCGTCCGCGTGATGAGTCAACGCACGCTGGCCGACTACCGCGGCTCACGCGATGTCGAGACGGCTGCGCTTGGCAGGAAACTCGGTGCGCGCTTCCTGGTGATGGGCACTTATCGTGAGGAAGCGGCGCAGCTCCAGATTCGTGCGAAGCTCATCGACGCACCGTCAGGCGCGATTCTGTGGATACAGGAGTTCCAGCGCGACGTTCGTGACCTGAGCGTTGTGCGCTCCGCCATTGCGCGCGCCGTCGCAGATACACTGCGCAGCCAGCTCGAACCCGCCATCGCATCGCGGCCGCTCACCGGGCCTGCACCGCGCGACGTCGATCCAGAGGCATACCGCTTCTACGTACTCGGAACGCGAGCACTCGCTCAACGCTCGGTTTCATTTCAGGCGAGCATCGACAACTTCCTGCTGGCCACCGACATCGATAGCACGTATGCGGCGGCGTGGGCCGGCCTCAGTCTCGCACACGCGCTATCGCCGTACTTCAAGCTCACCAATGCGCTGACCGAGGACAGCATTGTCCGCTCTACGGCTACTCGTGCGTTGCGACTCGATAGCACCCTCTCCGCTGCACACGTTGCGCTTGGCTTGCAGCATCAGCACGAGTATCAGTGGGACAGCGCCGGCGCCGAATTTTCGACGGCGGTGCGATTACGGTCGCCTGGTGATGTCGAGCCGCTCATTCAATACGGGCGACATCTGCTGCTCCAGGGCCGTCCGCAGGAGGCGATGCGTCTGCTGCGAATGGCTCGGCAGACAGAACCGGCATCGGCGCTGGTTTCGACATGGATCGCGTATGCGTACTATCTCGACGGCCGGCCGGATAGCGCGCTCGCCGAAGGCCGTCGGGCCTATCAGAGTGACACGACCAATCTTGCGACGCTCAGTCTGGTGGGGTTGATGCGCCAGACGTTGGGCTTGTCGGCCGATGCGAGGCGACTGGCTGATAAGCTTCCGCCGATGAACTTCACGCACGTGTTCGTGTTGGCTGCGCAAGGCGATTCGACCCGCGCGCTCGCGGCCATTCGGAAGGGCGAATCGCGGCTGCCACGCCCCGGCTTGATCGCTACGGCACGCGCATTTGCGATGCTCGGCGCACTCGACACCGCCGCCGCAATTCGCTCGTTTGAGCAGGCGACCGACGCACATGAGATCTGGCCATCGCTTCAGTCGACGATCGATCCGGTTTTTGCGCCATTGTGGCCAAGCCCGCGATTTCGCGCACTGCTCAAACGAGTCGGTCTCGGTGAGATGGAGTTACCTCGTGCGCCAAAGCGATGACCTGCGAAGCCTGACGACGCGCCGGAGTCTGTCGAGATGAGTTTTGGTTCGCAAACGCCAAAGGAGGGGCGCGACGGGATCTTGCCGGAGGGCTGGGCCGCGCTCTCACCCTTGGTAAACGTCGTCCTCGATGCACCGGTCGCCGAACGCGAGGCACGCATCGTTGAATTGAGCAACGGTGACGCTTCGCGCGCGGATGCGTTGCGCGCGCTGGTCGCGGATTGCGAGCGCGACACGCCGCCGCTCGATGTGCCGGCGCCGGAACAGTTTGCTGGGTTGATCGCGGATGAGCCCGAACAGCCGCTCCCCGAATTGCTCGGCGATCGCTATCGCATCGCACGTGAGCTCGGCCGCGGCGGAATGGCGCGTGTGTTTCTGGCACTCGATACGAAACACGATCGCCATGTGGCGGTAAAGGTGATCCGTCCCGATCTGGCGGCATCGCTCGGCCGCGAACGGTTCCTGCGCGAGATCGCCATCGCCGCGCGCCTGCGGCATCCGAACATCGTGCCGCTGTACGACTCCGGCGATGCGGATGGCGTGCTGTATTTCGTGATGCCGTACGAGGAGGGGCAGTCGCTGCGGCAGCGATTGGATCAACAAGCGCCGCTGGTCGCGAGCGAGTATGTCGGTGTGTTACGCGACGTGGCACGCGCGCTGGCGTACGCGCACGAGCACGGCGTCGTACACCGGGACATCAAACCCGACAATGTCATGCTGAGCGGCGGCGCTGTGGTGGTGGCCGACTTCGGCATCGCGAAAGCCGTCAGTGTTGCGCAGGGCAGCACCGGCAACACGACGACACTGACGCAGACGGGTAGCGGTATCGGCACGCCGACGTATATGGCGCCGGAGCAGGCGGTGGGGGATCCGGCCAGCGATCATCGGGCCGACATCTATGCGTTCGGCTGCCTGGCGTATGAGCTGATTTCCGGCAAGCCGCCGTTTCACGATCTGCCGGTACATCAACTCATTGCCGCGCACGTGGCGGTGGTGCCGACTGCGATCGGCAGCATCAAGCCGGATGTGAACGAGCGATTGGCGTCGCTCGTGATGCAGTGTCTGGCGAAAGAACCAGCAGACCGCCCGCAGACGGCGACGGCCCTCCTCGAAGGGCTCGAAGGAACTGCGACCGACGAACAACTACGTGCGAGCAGAGTCGATCTGTCGGCGAAGCGTATACACACGGGTCGGCTCGTGGCTCTCGCGGCCGCGATTGTCGCGGTTGGTGTCGTACTGTTTCTGCTCTTTCGCGCAAACGTGGACCCACCGCCGTTGCCAGACGTGACGGTTGCAGTCCTGCCGTTGCAGAGCAGCTCTGACGATCCGCAGCAGCGCGCGATCGCGGAAGGCCTCAGTGACGAAGTGGCGACACAGCTCTTCCGCGTGCCGGGCATTCACGTGATGAGCCGTCGCGGCGTGGCGAACTATCGCGATCAGCGCGAACTCAACACCGACAAACTCGGGCGCGCGCTCGGTGCGCGGTTCCTCGTGATGGGCACGTTGCGTGAGGTGGATGGCCGGCTGCGCGTGTTGGCATCACTGGTGCGTGCGTCCGACAACACCTTGCTGTGGAGCGATCAGTTCGATCGCGCGCAGAACGAGCTCAGTGTCGTGCGGAACGAGATCGTGCGCGCGATCGGTGACACCTTGAGCAAGCTGGTGCCAGCGTCAGCGCGCATCGGCCGCCGCAGAGTGGGAAGACCTGAACGTGTCGAGAATCCGGAGGCATACCGATTGTACCTGTTGGCGCAGCGTGCACTCGAACGGCGCGGAAATTCGATTCAGGCGAGCGTTGACAACTTCGCGCAGGCGGTGGCAATCGACAGCAACTACGCCGACGCGTGGGCGGGTCTCAGTCTCGCACGCGCGCTGACGCCGCTTTTCACCAAGGTTACTGCGCTAGCGGTCGAGCCCGCAGTCCGCGCTGCGGCGACGCGCGCACTCTCGCTCGACTCCACCCTGGCCGCCCCGCATGTCGCGCTTGGACTCGCGCATCAGCACGCCTTTCGGTGGGACAGCGCCACGATTGAATATCAGACGGCGGTGCGTTTACGCAGTGCGGGTGACGTGGAGCCCCTGATTCAGTATGGACGGCATCTGATGTTCCGGGGGCGCGTCGGCGAGGCGATGCGGCAACTGATGATTGCCCGCCAGACCGAGCCGGCGTCGGCGGTGGTGGCTGCCTGGCTCGGTTACGGGTACTATCTCGATGGGCAGTTGGACAGCGCGGTCGTCGAGATCCGTCGTGCGTATCAGAGCGATTCGACGCACCGCTTTCTGGTCGGAGTCGGCCCTGTGATCCTACAACGGGCGGGGCTGCCCTCGGAGGCGCGGCGTCAGGCGGAGAGAGTGTGGCCAGAGCGCTCTGAGCTCGCCTGGGTGCTGGCGGCGCAGGGCGATTCGGCGCCTGCTTTCGCGCTCCTGCGGCGCCGCGAGCACGCGGACGACTGGCGGCTGATGCTCGTGGTGGGCGATACCACAAGAGCGCTGCAAACGCTGGAGCGACTGACTTCTCCGGAAGCCCCGTGGCCCACCGCCAACTCGGTGCTGGATCCGCAGTACGCCGTGCTGTGGCCGAGCGCGCGGTTTCGCGCAGTTCTGCAGCGCGTGGGCCTTGGGGATGTGGTGCTTCCCACGGCAGGAAAACACTGACGGTGGCATCCGGAGACCGGCCCGAGCGTGGCTGTATGGACGATCAGCCCGATTCCGCAGGGAACGACGGGACGCGTATTCTGCCGCACGGCTGGGCGGCGCTCTCACCGCTGGTGGACGCGGTGCTGGATCTGCCATCTGCAGATCGGGAAGCGCGCATTCTTGAGTTGACCGACGGCGACGCCGACCGCGCCGCTACGTTGCGCGCGCTGGTCGCGGAGTGCGAACGCGCGATGCCACAGCTCGACGTGCCGGCACCTGAGTGGTTCGCACAACTTATCGCGGACGAACCAGTACAGCCGTTGCCCGATCTGCGCGGTGATCGGTATCGCATCGAACGCGAACTCGGCCGCGTCGGCATGGCGCGTGTGTTTCTGGCACTCGACACCAAGCACAATCGCCAGGTGGCGGTGAAGGTGATCCCCCCCCGATCTGGCGGCATCACTCGGCCGAGAACGGTTCCTGCGCGAGATCGCGATTGCGGCGCGCCTGCGGCATCCGAACATCGTGCCGCTGTATGACTCAGGCGATGCGGATGGCGCACGTGATACTGCTGCGGCAATTTTCGCGCTCGGGCAGTCGACAGATGCGCGTGAGTTGTGGCCGGCGGGCAGGTCTGTGCTCGAGCCCTTCTATGCTCCGCTCTGGCCCAGTGCACGGCTTCGAGCACTGCTGCAACGTGTTGGGCTCGGCGATATCAAACTGCCGTCGTCTCCACCACGCTGATGCTCAGTGCCGCGGCAGAATCAGCGCCACGCCGCGGTCGAGTTCCGTCGGACTGATCGGCCCAACATTCACGAGTCGCACGACACCGGCGCTGTCCACGAAGACCGTCGTCGGCAATCCGACCAGCTTGAGCGACTGTCGCATTGAACCACGTTCGTCCAGTACGACAAGAAACGGCGCCGCAAAGCGGTCGACGAATTTCTGCACCGCTTTCGTGCTCGATTCCTGATCCCGCCCGTTCACGGCCAGCACTTGCAGGCCCGATGCGGAGTTGGCACGGAACACGCGCACCAATTCAGGAAACTCCGCTTTGCATGGCGGGCACCATGTTCCCCAGAATGACACGACGACCGGATGTCCGCGCAGCGCCGAAAGCTGTACACGACTGCCCGTGAGCGACGGCAGATCGATCTCAGGGGCCGGCACGCCGATCTGCAGTGCCTGCGCGCCGAGCGCCTGCGACATGATGAGGGTCGCAAGCGCAGCGGCACGTATTCCACGGAGCGTCCGCATCATTCAGAGGCGGTAGGAATAGCTGGCAAACACGAGGTACTGCGCGAAGCCGCCGCCGTTCAGGCCGTTCGTCTTCTGCTCGTACACACTCTTCACACGGTTCACTGCCGCACGGATCGGTGTGCTGAGCGTGAACGTGCCGTGACCCATCGCGACAGAAAGCCCGGGATCGACGAAGATCACGTGAGAGGTACGCTTGATCGTGTTGTCGTCACCACCGCCGATCAGGTCATGCACGGGTATGCCGTCAATGCGACCGCCGAGGCTGATCGTGAGGCGCTGAGCCGGCAACACCGTGAACGCGGCACCGATGCGCGCTGAGTACACATCTGGGACCGACCAGTGAAGCGTCGAGCCTGGCGCGGCGACGACATCGCTCTGCGCTTTGGGACTGATCATGTACGAACCGAACGCATATGCGAAGGCGTGCTCAGTCACCTGCCGGAACGCTTGCGCCTGCGTCAGGATTGCCCAGCCTCCATCACTGGCCTGAATGGTCTGATCGGCCGGGAAGTCAATCACCGCCGTCGGCGTGTAGAACTTGCTTGCTTGCGTGTGGCTTCCCGTTGGTGCCTTCAGACCAAGCCCGACGGAGACGTTGCCGCGCTCACTCGTACGCGGATCGAGCAGCCACAGCTCACCAATCGCGCTGATGTCGCCAATACCCGTGGACTTCTGTTCGTGGACCTTGCCATCGCCCCAGATGCGGCTGAATGCGGCGGTCTGAAACGGGACGCTGGCTCGCACCCTCAGGCGGTCATTCACCGCATACGACACGTCGCCCACGAACGTGTGAATCTTGAAGACACCAGGGAGCCCATATGGCGCCGCTGAAACTCTCTGGCTGCCGACAAACCAGTCTTCCGCTTCCAATTGACGATATGCGAGCGTCAACTGCCATTCATGCGCCGGCTGATACGCCTTCCCTTCGCCGCCGAGATTGATCGGCGTGGTGAAGCGGATCGGCTCGCAGCCTTGCGCGCGCACCGGATGTGTCGCGGCACACGCGCCGACGACGAGAGCGAACGCAGCGGCAGTCGAAC
The DNA here is from genome assembly GCA_038231095.1 of Gemmatimonadales bacterium. Classification (GTDB taxonomy): domain Bacteria; phylum Gemmatimonadota; class Gemmatimonadetes; order Gemmatimonadales; family Gemmatimonadaceae; genus JACMLX01. Next base: position 23,345 of record JBBRLZ010000047.1, on the reverse strand, counting down.
GCATGTACGACTTCGTGAGCAGTTCGGGCATGAAGAGACTCAGTCAGGGGAGGCTGAAGAGAACCGACGCCACGCGCAGATTGGATTTACGTCGATGCGCGGGGCGCGGGTAGGGGAACGTCGATCACCGGAGTCGGACGCACCTGTCATGTCGAACACGAGATTCATGGTCAGATCACGACATCGGCGCGCCGGCCACGCGTGTCGTTCGCCGGCGCGCCGCAGCTCTTACTCGAGCCCGAGTCGTGTCACTGCCAGCAGCGCGGCCCGGCGACCGAGTGCCAAGCCCGCCTGCCCATCGAACCGGTAGTGCAGCCCGCCGTATACGCGTGACAGGCTCGCCTCCTGCGCGGTCGCGTCGAGCGACGCCCGCTCACGCGGGAACGCGATCGAGAGAATGCCTTGAAATGCCCCGGTCTCGCACGAGTGCGCGGACGGATACGACGGATGATTCGGAAGCCCCGTGGCCAGCGTGATGCTTGGGTCGGCTTGCGTCGGGCGGATGAACCAGTAGGCGAACTTGGTGTCGAAACAACCGACGATGGCGTCGAAGGCGGCGGCGTTGCTGTACGCCAGAATGGCCGCCGCCTCCAACTCCGAGCGATGATACTTGTCGATCAGATCAGTCGCGATACCGTTGAACACGACACCCGAGAACGGTACCCACTTCAGTACGATCGCGACCTGCTCCGGCGTGCGATTCACGGCAATCGCCTTCACCTCGGCGAGCGCCGCGAGGTAGGCGGGTGAGCCGAACGCGGGTGGCGGATCGGCCCGCAATTCGCTGCCGCTCCGCAGAAAGAATGGCCGCGCGCCGAAGTTGCCGCGCGCTGTCGGCGAGCCGTTGCTGAACCAGAATCCGGCGCCGACCGGCGGTACGCCAGGATTTGTGGCGCCGACACCGTCGGTTGCTGCCTGCGCGAGAACCGCGGCGCCGACGGCGCGCCCGATCGCTTCGCCAGCCGCGAACGACGCTGCGTCGTCGTCATCATCGTCGCCGGAGGCCTGACCGCGTTGCGCGAGCAACGCCGCATTGATTGTGGCGACGTCGAGCGGAAAGAACTGCGACAGCACCACCGCCGCTGCGCCAGCCGCTGCGCCTGCCAGTGAGGGCCGCGTGTGTCCGTGCCGGGCACGCTTTGCAGCCAGCACGGCGCGGTACTGCGCCAGTGACACGTACGCCGTGATGCGCCCGGCGCCGCCGCCGCGCGCACGGAAAAGCGCGATGGCCTGACGATTCCAGCGGACGCTGCTCGTCGGTTGACGGGAATGCCGCGAGCCTTCGACCGACGCCGAGACGAGTGGGTTGGTTGCCGCTTGCGGCTCGGACACCGTTGGTGCGTCGCTACACGCGGCGAGAGTGAGGAGCGCTGCCGTGAGCAGCGTGAGGGTACGTCGCATGTCGGTCTCCGCGAGAGGGAATGCGCAGTGCCCGGTCCGGGCCGCGCAGACACTCTCACGAGGAAATGCCCCGACTCAAGACATTCAGCGACTAATCAGCCGACACCAGCGACCTCACTCGGCCTCAGCACCGTCCGCTCTTCCTTCGCCCGCTGTACCATCCGCTCGAACGCCGGATAGATCTCCGCATCGAGCTCCGTGCCCTGTAAGCCGCGCAACAGATCCAGCGCGCGCGATTGCGACCAGGCGGCGCGATACGGCCGCTTGGAGCAGAGCGCATCGTACACGTCGCAGACATGCACGACACGGCTCGCGTAGTGCGCGTCGCGCTTGAACGAGACGGATGGATAGCCGCCCAGCCCGTTGAACCAGATGTGATGCTCGTACGCCACCGTCGCGGACAGCGCATGGCCGCTCCCGCGCAACGAGAGGATCTTGGCCCCTTCGACCGGATGCGACTTCATCAGGGCGAACTCGTCGTCGCTCAGCTTGCCCGGCTTGGTCAACACGTCGAGCGGCACCTTCACCTTACCGATGTCGTGCAGCAGCGCGGCCGTGCCGATTGCGCGTACGATCGAACCATCGAGGCCGAGTTCTTCACTGAGACCGATCGACAGCATGGCCACGTTGCACGAGTGCGTGGTGGTGTATTGATCGAACGTCTTCAGCTCGAGCAGCGGCATCACAAGATGCTGTTCACGGTGAATGGTCACGGCCAGGCCGTGCACGATCGCTTCGACCTCTGCCATCGGCACCGCGCGGCCCGCCGCGACTTCCTCGTGGACGTACTCCACGGCATCCGCTTCCTCGGCGAGCGTGGTCAGTGACAGCGACTCGACCACCGATGCGAGCGTCTCGGAGATGTTTTCGTCACCGCTCGCGGCCACCGTCAGTGCGCCGATGCGGATACCACGACAATGCCACGCTGGCGCCATCTTGCCGGCCATCGTCAGCCGCACCCGCAGTGCCGCGAGGAAATTCTGCAGATCCTCACCGTTCGGCGGCTGGGTTGCGTCGATCTCGATGCGCTGCACGCCAACGGCCGCCAGACGCGCGCTCCATTCCCATCCCTTCAATTCTGTCACCACACGTGTGCCGAGCACGATGTCCCCATCGATCAGCGACAGCGTGAGCGAGCCGTTGTCCTCGAGCATGCGCAGCATCGCTTCGTGTGCTCGTGCCAGCACGGCATGACGCGTGGGGTGCTCGTCGCCATACAGCGACATCGTCGCCAGCGCCTTGCCGAGCGCCGTCAGGAAGCTGATGACGGCAGTCATTGGACCGCCGTGCTGCCGCGGTACGGCGTTGGCGCGCGCCACTGCGCGTCCGACCTGACGGTGCTGGCCAGTGTCATGGCATCGGCCACTGCGGGATCGTTCGCGTAATGGTGCTGCAACGCGCTCAGCGCCGTCGCATTCAGTTTTGACGGCTTGGCGAGTACCGGGCGTCGCAGGAAGGTGCTCTTGGTGAGAACGCGACTCAGCAGCCAGTCGCGGACGGATGTCGCGCCCGACGTCGCCGCGGCTCGCATCGCGATGATCCGGAGCGGCAGGCTGTGCTGGCCGGCGTTCACGAACTTCACCAGATGGCCGGTGGCACCGATCGAGAGCGAGACCTGGCGACCCTCGCGCGGTGTGCCGAGGAAACGCTCGAGGAACTCGAGTACCGTCGTGGCGACGCGCTCGTCGACGTCCTGCAGCCCACGCCGGATCACGGCGTCACGCACCGCGTCCACATCGAGCAGCATGCGCACCGCCTCGACGCGCACCATCGGATTCTCGTGGTCGAGAAACTTGAGCATCGAGCCAACGTCACTGTTGCCTTTCTGCGCGACGATCAGATCGCGCAGCAGGCCGAGCAGGTTGCGCGCGAAGAACCACGACGCGCCGTCGAGTCGCGCGATGAGCGTGGTCCGCAGCGGTTCACCAAAGCTGCGCAACCGCTCGAGAATGAGCTCGCGGGCGTCGCGCGATTCGGCGCTCGCGAGCGCTTCGAGCAGCACATCCGCCATGTGAATGTCGAGCGTGGCCAGCAGCGCACGTGCCGCGGGCTCATCCACCGGATTCGCCTGCAGCAGCTTGCGCACGGCATCCGGCGCCATGATGCGATCCCGGAACTCGCGCGCACTGTCCTTGCCGGCTGCGGCGTCGAGCCACTGCAGCAGTTCCGGCAGATTGCCGGCGTCGATCACGGCGGTTGCTGCGGCAACGGCGTCGGCACCGACGATGTCGATCTCGAGCGCCATCTTCACGACGCGCGATGCTTCGGTCACGCCGCTCTCGTCGCGATCGAGTGATGTACCGAGCGACGTCACTGTGCCCTCGTGCGCCAGCGCGATGCGGTCGAGCAGGCGCACATGTTCCTCGGGATTGGGATCGCTCAGCACCCATCCCTCGACGAGTTCCTTGGCTGCATTGCGGAACGTCGCGTCGGTGACGCCCTCGCGCTTGCCCACCGCGTGCTGCGACAGTTTCGTCATCAGCCGCAGCAGATGATGCGAGAGCTGCTGCTCCGTCGCACGCGCCGCCACCTGCAGCCAGTTGCTGACCGACAGCACCGGCAACACGTCGACCACCTGCAGCATGAACTCCTGCTGCTCGGCGCGCGCGCCGAGCCCGCGGATGATCGGTGCGAACGACGAATCTCCAAGGCGCGAGATGACCGAGTGCAGTCGCTGGCCGATGCGGGCGCGCAACTCCGGCGGTGCCTGTGCGCCCTGTGCCGCAAGGTTCATCAGCGCGACGGCGGTGCGCCGAGCGAACTCCGGCTGCGCGACGAGCTGTTGCAGCGACTGGGCAATGTCGGTGACATGCTCCTCTTCGCGCACCAGCACGTCGAAGGCGGCGTCGCCATCACCACTGGCTTCTGTCTGCGTCGAGTTGCGATGCGAACCGAATCCGTATTGACGGCCGGTGCCGTCCGACGCGATCTGTGCGAGCGCCTGCCACAGCGCAAAGATCGACGCATCGGCGACCGTGTCGGGATCGCCGAGCATGAGTGCGTCGTAGGCGAGGCGCCCGATGATGATGCCACTGATCTGCGGTGGATCGACATCGGGAGTTTCGTCCGCGTTCGGCTCGCGTGACGGCTCGAAGGCCAGCCAGGCGAGCATCGTCTGCAGCCGTTCGAGGTCGACACCGGCGTGCAACGTGAGCGCGCCGACGCCGCGGCGGTGCAGGCGGCTGGCCAGTTCCTTGGCGATGTTCGTGGCACCGGGTATCGGCTGCCCATTCAGCAGCAGGTCCGCCTTGGCGACGCCAATCGTGATAGTGGAGCGCGTCGCCAGTACGGCATTGAGCGCGACGAGTACCTCCTCCTCCGTGCGCACCACCATTGGGTGCGCGGCGCCGTACGTCCGGCGGCGATTGAGCGCGACCTGGAGCCGGGTCAGAAGCGTGAGCAGGCCTGCCTCGCCGGGGGGCGGGGACAAGATGGCGCTCGAGCGAGGGGTCGGCGCCGCGGGACGAGAGGGTGCGGCCTGCATCGATGAAAGGACGGATAAGAGCGCGCTGAGCAACCAAAACGCATCGTCTCGGAAACGGATGGCGCTCGACCCAGCGGTATTTCGCCGCAGCCCCCTTTCGCGGTCGAGTCCGCCACGCCACTGTTCCTCCGTCCATCCGACGACGGGCTGGCAGGGCCAGGGTCCCGACGCGGGACTGCAGGATGTGGGTTCGAGCGCTCCACCGGGTTCCCCTCGCAGGTGTCGCCGCCGCCGCCCTGATCGGGTGCAGCGGATCGGAAGGCGGGGTCGCGCCGCAAGCGTCAGCTGCGGCGTCCGGTACCGCCGTGATCGTGACGGTCGGTGATTCGACTCGGCCTGGCAGTGTGGCCACGCTCCGACTGCTGGCTCGCTCGTCCACCAATCGCGCGGACGTCACCAGCGCCGCACGCGTCAAGCTGCTGTATGTGCTGCCGAGTGACGGCACCGATCGGCGACGTGATACGGATGGCAGCATCGTGCGCAGCATCGGCAGCGGCCAGCGCTGGCTCGCGTCGCAGACCGGCGGACGCACGCTCCGCTTTGATGTCGCCGACGATGCGCTCGATATCACATTCGTGCGATTGCCGCGGACCGAGGCGACGTACTTCAACTACGGCGAATTTGTTCGCGATTCGATCCAGAAAGATCTGCGTGCCGCCGGCTTTACGCAGCGTGACGTGCTGCTGCTCGCCTACTACGAGGGCCGGCACATCAATCGCTGCGCGAGTGCGGCGTGGCCGCCGGTGATCGCGGGTACGACGGCGGTCATGTACCTGCACGGAGCGCCGGAGTCCGAGCTGCCCTGCGACGACAACGAGTTTGCCGAATCGCCGAACGACGAGCCAGGCTACATGGAGTTCGTGATGCTGCACGAGCTGTTTCATCTGCTCGGTATCGTCAGCCCGCAAGCGCCGGATCAGACGCTTGCGGGTCATGTGAGCACCGATCCGACGGACCTGATGTATGCGGGCCCGCGGCCGTGGCGTCCCGCCACAGTGGACGTGACGAAGCGGAACTACTACAGCCCAACGCCGCTGCCAGTCGGTGTGAAGAACTTCGCCGACTCACCGTTCGTGATCGTACCGTAGCAGCAGTGCGGGTCAGCGCCGATACGGATAGCCGTGCGTGAGGAGTGTCGCGAGTGCCGTGTCCAGCTGATAGATGTCGTCGTAGAAGGTGACAGTGCCGTCCTCCGACGCAATCGCGGTGATGTAGATCACATGCACCGGCACACGCGTCAGCAGGTCGACGCGTTGCGGCGTCACGGCCGCCATCGCGGCGTCGATTGCAGCGGCGTCCCACTGCGGCTGATCGCGCAACAGCAGCCGGGCCAGCGCCACCGGATCCGCAACGCGAATGCACCCATGACTGAGGTCGCGGCGCGTGCGCTCGAACGCCGTCTGCACCGGCGTGTCGTGCAGGTACACGTCGAACTCGTTCGGGAACATGAACTTCACTCGGCCGAGCGCGTTCGACCCGCCGGGCAGTTGCCGGATGCGTGCGCGTCCCGCTGCGACCGCGCGGATCGCCGCCGGCGTGGTTGGAATCACACGCTCCGCCGCGCTTACGATTTCGTAGTTGTTGAGCGTCAGGAGATACGGATCGCGCGCCGCGATGGGCACCAGTTCTGCCTTCGCGATGGCCGGGGGCACATCCCAGTACGGTGCGAAGACGAGGTAGTCGAGGACGCCACTGAACACCGGTGTCTGGTGGTTGTATGCGTCCCCGACGACGACATCCATGGTCAGCATCTCGTTTTCGCGATCGCTCCCGGGCGCCAGGACGTGCAGGCGAAAGGCGGGGATGTTGACGATGATCGGCGAGGTCTCGAAGTGGTGCGGGAGCCAGCGCCACCGCTCGAGCGTGAGCGCAATCTGCCTGACGTACGGAGCGATCGTGGCGTCCGCGCGTGCCAGCGCCTGATAGCGCGCGAGCGCGCGCTTGAGCAGCTGATAGTGGACATATGGTGGCTCCTGCGCATCGAACACGCTGTCGGCCACCGCGGCATGCACCAGCGAGACGAGTGTCGCGGCCTGATCGACCACATCCCGCGGCAGCTGCAGCGTTGCATGCGCATCGGTCGGCGCGATCCGGCCGTTGCGCAACGCATTCAGCACGCGCAGTGCGTTCACGCTCAGCACCGCATCGAACATCGAACGTGCCTCGAGGGTCGTCAGTGGTGCGGCAACGACCGAGTCGAGGTACGCTGCGTCGTATTCGTGCGGGTCGAGGCCGCGCACGTCGAGCCGGTGGATCGCGTTCACGATCGCGCGACTCGGCGCGCTCGCCACGCCGTTGCGCGACCAGAGCAGCGGCGTGTCGGCGGTTGCGTACAGCTGCTGCAAGTCCGGCACGACATCGTTGATCGTCGGCCAGCGCATCACGGGCACGCGTGCGGACGCCAGCAGCGCAGTGACCGCCACGTGGGCGGCCGAGTCGGTGACGGAGCGCGATTGCGCGTGAAGTGACTTTGCGCTGACCAACAGGAGGAGCGCGGCGAGCCTGCGACCTATCGCGTGCGAGCGCATGTCAGCGAATCCGGGCGATCCCGTGGCCCGGAGCAGGGAATCGCTCGTAGACGGCGGGATCGTGCCCTGGAATCACGAGGCGCACGCCACCGGCGAGTCGTAGCATGCGTGCCTGTGCCGCGCGGTTCGACGCTGGATCGAGGGTCTGCGCAATCGGTGTCTGCGTCGCGAGGTTCTCGTACAGGTAGGCGTTGTCCGAAGCCAGCACGACGAGCCCCGCTGCCGTGATCACACTCACGTACTGCGACGCGAAGGTGTGCTTACCGCCTGTGTACGCGGTGATCCCCGGCAGCACGGGTTGCGAATCGCCGTCGATCAGCTGAACGCGTCCGGCCTGTCGCAGGCGGTGCAGCATTGTGGCATCGAGACTGTCGATCGCCCGATCGAGGGCGCGACCAGTGCTGTCCACGTAGTGCTCGTATTCCGCGCGCTGAAGCCAGACACGCGCCTTTGGAAAGAGATCGGCGCCGTCGAGATGGTCCCAGTGCACGTGTGACACGACGATGTCGGTGATGTCGTCGGGTGCGAGGCCGAGTCCGCGAATCGCATCGGACGGCTTCTGATAGTCGGCCGGCTTCCAGCGGGTGATGAACTTTTCGCGATAGAACCCCGCGTCGAGCAGCACATTCCGGCCATCAGGGAGACGGATCAGCCAGACCGAGAGAGCGCCGTCGGAGCGACGCGACGTATCGGCGCCAGCGACGAGGCTGGCGGTGGGGAAGTTGCTCAGGGTGCCATAGCGGACGGCGTAGACCTCCGTCTCGGTCACGCGCGCCGGCTGCGCGCGCAGCGGGAGCGTACAGGCCAGGAGAACGACACCAGCCACCAACCCACAAGTGCGCATGTTCATCGGAGACTCGAGGAGGGACCGCTGCGGTTGACGCGCGACAGTTTGCGCGATTGCATGAGAAATCAAGCGTTCCCGCCGCCGGGTGCGTAAGCCAGCCGACGTCGCGTGGGGTGAAAGCGCGCCGGAACCGTCCGTACCGTCCTCTCCCTCACTGCCGGAGTGCACGTGTTCCACACTCAGTTCGCCCGTCGTGCCGTCGCCGCGACGCTCTTCCTGCTGCCCACGCTGCTCGCGGCGCAAGGCACCCCTGACTCGACGCGGCGCACCGCACCCGAGTCCGAGCTCCCGCTGATTCCCACGCGCCCGCTCCGTTTCACCACGGATGAAGGGACCTGGCTGTCGCTTGACCTGTCGCCCGATGGCAAGACCATCGTCTTCGACATGCTCGGCGACCTGTACACCATCCCGGCCGCTGGCGGTGCCGCCACGCGCATCACGAGCGGCTCGGGCTTCGATGGCCAGCCGCGCTTCTCGCCGGACGGCAAGTCGATCGTGTTCGTCAGCGATCGCTTCGGCAGCGAGAACCTCTATCTCGTCGATCCGGACGGCAAGCGAGTGCGCCCGCTCACGCGCGGTCCGAATCAGGCGTTCGTTTCACCTGACTTCACGCCTGACGGTCAGTACGTCGTCGTGTCGAAGAGCAATGATCTGTGGCTGTATCACGTCGGCGGTGGCAGCGGCCTGCGCCTCACGGGCCTGACGCCTCCGCCAGCGCCTGGTGCCGGTGGTGGCGGCGGCGCGCAGCCGACGAATTTCATGGGCGCGTCGGTCTCGCCTGATGGACGCTACATCTACGCCGGTGCACGCACCGGTCCGGCCGGCTACAACCAGATGCTGGGCACGACGCAGGTCGTGATGTACGATCGCCAGACCGGTCGCCTCGCGACGCGCACGCTGAACCTCGGCAACGGATTCCGTCCCGCGATTTCACCCGATGGCAAGTACCTCGCGTATGCATCGCGCGAGATGGCCGTCACGGGCCTCAAGCTGCGCGAACTGTCGTCGGGCGATGAACGCTGGCTCTCGAACGACATCCAGCGCGACGACATCGAATCGCGCGGATCACGCGATCTGCTGCCGGGCTATTCATGGACGTCTGACTCGAAGGCGATCGTGCTGGCGCATCACGGCAAGATCTGGCGCCTCGACGTCGCATCGGGCAAGCAGACGCCGATTCCATTCACCGCTGAAGTCGATCAGCTGATCGGCGACCTGGTGAAGTTCGAATATCCGATCAACGATTCGGTGCTCACCGTGCGCCAGATCCGCGGCGCTCGCCCAAGCCCCGACGGCAAGCGCCTCGCGTTCTCGGCGCTCGATCATCTGTGGACGATGGACCTGCCGAGCGGCACGCCGAAGCGCGTGACGACGTCCACCGATGGCGAGCACATGCCCGTGTGGTCGCCGGACGGCAAGTACATCGCGTATGTGTCGTGGACGGAAGACGGCGGTGACATCTGGCGCGTGCCCGCTGCGGGTGGCAAGCCGGAGAAGCTCACCACGCAGTCGGCGTTCTACGATGACATCATGTATTCGCCGACCGGATCACGGCTCGTTGCTGCACGCGCAGCGCGCACGCAGCGCGCGATCGTCAACGACGAGATCAATCCCAACCTCGTCATCACGGATCTCGTCTGGCTGCCGGCCACCGGTGGTGCGACGAACTTCATCACATCGATCACGAATGCAGGTCGTCCGCACTTCACGAGCGATTCCACGCGCATCTGGATCTACGAGCCGAGTGAAGGGCTGGTGAGCTTCCGGTATGACGGCACCGATCGCAAGGCGCACATGAAGGTGACGGGATTTGCGCAACCGAACGCCGGTCCGAACGCACAGCCGCGTCAGGCGAGCGAGCTGCAGGTCTCACCGGATGGCAATCGCGTGCTGGCGCTGGTGGACAATCGCATCTTCGTCGTCCCGCTCCCGATGACGGGCGGCACGACGCCGTCGATCTCCGTCCAGCAGGCCACCGGTGGTGCGCTGCCGTTCCGTCGCCTGTCGCGCATCGGTGGCGACTGGATGGGGTGGAACGCCGATTCGAAGAACGTGTTCTACTCGCTTGGTCGCGCGTTCTTCCAGTACGACCTCGCGCGTGCCGACTCGCTTGCTGCGGACTCCGTATCAAAGGCGCCGCCCACGCGTGGCGAGGGCCGCACCGGTCCGGCGTCTGGGCCGAACAAGCCTGTGTACGAAGCGGCGCGCGTCGATGTCGCGATCACCGCGCCGAAGGATCGTCCGAGTGGCAGCGTCGTGCTGCGAGGCGCGCGGATCATCACCATGAAGGGCGATGCGATTATCGCGCGTGGCGATGTCGTCGTCACGAACAATCGCATCGTCGGCGTGGGTGAGCAGGGCAGTGTGCCGGTGCCTTCAGGCGCAACGATCATCGACGTGGTGGGCAAGACGATCATGCCCGGCCTGATCGACGTGCATGCGCACATGTGGCCGCAGTGGGGCGTGCATTCGCCGCAGCCGTACATGTACACGGCCAATCTCGCGTACGGCGTCACCACCACGCGCGATCCGCAGACGTCCACGTCCGACGTGATTTCGTATGGCGACGCGGTGGATGTCGGCCAGATCATCGGCCCGCGCATCTACACCACGGGGCCTGGCATCTTCATCCAGGACGATGTGAACAGCGCCGACGATGCGAAGGACGTCATGCGTCGCTACTCGGAGTTCTACCTCACCGAGACCATCAAGCAGTACATGGCGGGCGACCGTCGTCAGCGGCAGTGGATCGTGATGGCCGCGAAGGCGCAGATGATCACGCCGACGCTCGAAGGCGGTTTGGATTTCAAGAAGAACATGACCGAGGCGATGGACGGCTATGCCGGCATCGAGCACACGCTGCCGATTGCGCCGATGTACAAGGATGCGATCGGACTCTTCGCGCAGAGCGGCACGACGTGGACGCCGACGTTGCTGGTGCAGTATGGCGGGCCGTGGGCCGAGAACTGGTGGTACGAGCACTACGACATTCTCGCCGATCCGAAGCTCGCGCACTTCACGCCCTACTCAGAACTCGCGCGTCGTGGCCTGCGCCGTCCACAGTGGTTCCGCGACAGCGAGTACTCGTACAAGCTGTTCGCCGAGCAGGCAAAAAAGGTCGTCGAAGCCGGCGGACGCATCGGTCTGGGCGGACACGGTCAGCTGCAGGGACTCGGCGTGCACTGGGAGCTGTGGAACATCGCCAGCGGCGGCATGAAGCCGTTCGACGCGCTGCGTGTGGCGACGATCTTCGGTGCGGAGGCGATTGGATTACAGAAGCAGATCGGGTCGATCGAGGTGGGGAAGCTGGCGGATATTCTGATTCTGGACAGCAACCCGTTGGACGACATCCGCAATACGAACACGATTCACTGGGTGATGAAGAACGGGCGGCTGTACGAGGGGAATACGCTGAGCGAAGTGTGGCCGCGGGCGAAGGCGTTGCCGAAGCAGTGGTGGATGACGAATGATGCGTTGCCGGTGGGGGCGGGGCAGAAGTAGAGTGTCGGGTCTGCACGAAAAGGGCAGCCGCGCGAATGATGCGCGGCTGCCCTTTGTGTAATCCGTCGTGCGACTTCGCTCAGAACGCAAACGGAATGAACTGCACCTGTCGCGTGATGAGGAACGCCCCCGTCCGCCCCGGCACCCACGCCACTTTCGTCTCGCCCCACCCGACGAACGCGCCGCTGCGCGACGACCCATCCCACGGCGCAACCAGCGCGCCGGTGCGGTTGTTCGCGATGATCAGACCAGCCGAGATGTACGCCGGACGGATCAGGCCGCGCCATCCGGCTTCGCCCCAGTCACTGCCGAACATGTAGTGCCGAAGCCCGACCTCCGACGCCGACGCAGCCACGAAATGCTTGTTCGCATAGGTGCCATACGTCGGCACATACGACGTGATCACTTCGAGTGGCGACGGCCCCTTTGCGACGGTGGCGGCAAAGCCTGGCACCCAGCGCTGCGCGGCGTAGTTGAGCAGCACCTCGATGCCGTTCAGCTTCGGCGACTGCAGGCCGAGCTTGCGCTCATAGTTGGCGAGGCGAGCCAGTGACCGGTCGCGTGCTTCGCGCACGAACATCAGGCGCGCTGTCTCGGTCACGGTGAAGAAGGCGGTGTTCGCGGAATCACCGAGTGCAGCTTTCACGACTGGCCGCATGTCGGATCCGCGAAGTCGGCTGCCAAGAATGCCCATCGCGCTGTCGAGCGGCGTGCGCAGAATGTCGTGGTATTCGCCCTGACGCAGTCGTGCGACGGCAGGGAATGTCGCCGCACCGGTGGCCGTCAATTCGCGCAGGCGCAGCGCGGCCACGCCCTTGTCGCACACCTTCTCCAGCGCCGTCGTGACGATCGCGCGTTCGCCAGCGAGCGCGGTCACCACAGTTGGCTGCGCGACGGCCTGCGTCGTCACTCGGCAATAATCACCAACCGTCAGCGAGTCGGCGCGCGCCAACAACGTGGAGTCGCCAGCCTGCGCGCTGAGTTGCAACGCTGACGTCAACGAGATGATCGCGCAGACAGCCGCACCTGGTCGTAAGTATGATGTGCGCGTCATGCGAGCAGCCCTGACAGCAGTGTGCCTTCATTCGTCACGTACGCACTCCACGAATGTGGATCAGGCAACGCGGCGCCGATGCCGTCGCCGGAACCGAGCGCCTTGACCAACGCGGCGACTGGGTCAGGGCCCGCTAGTGTCTGCGGCACGATCTCGGTCTGCTGGCCCGCGATGTTCATGAAGGCCCAGTTGTTCTTCTTGCCGAGCAGATGGCCACCGACGGGATCCTGCGTGCCGGTCACCGCGACGAATTTGCGCGTGGCCGGCACCTTCTTCGTGCCCATCTGTTCAGCTGGCAATGACAGTCCATTCGGATTCAGCGTCGCGATCTGCTCGGGCTTTGGAATCGCCGCGCCGATATCGCCGGCAATGGTGCGGATCAGCTGCACCGGCGAGGCCATCATCACCACGCATTCCAGCTGCGTCAGGTCGGAGCCGGGTCGCAAGCGGTACTCGGGCTCGTTCACCGCGGCGTGCAGCGCCTCGTAGGTGTGATAGCAGCCGAGGCTGTGTGAGATGATGCTGACGCGATAGTCGAGCGGATCGTGGCCGCGTGCGAGCGCGGATTCACCACAGTCGAGCACGATCTGCTGCAGCTGCGCCATGTAGGCATCGCGAATGGCGAGGCGCGTGTCCTGATGCAAGACTGGCCAGAGCACGTCACCGCCGTATTCGGACAGTTTGTCATCGAGCCCATCATTCGCAAATCGCGCTGAAATTGCGGAGCCGAGCGTCTTGATCCCTGCGGCGAGCTGAAGCTTGCGCACCGCCCAGTCGTTGATGAAGTCGTAGTTCAGCGTGTAGACCGCGACGTTCGGTGCTTGCGTACCGAGCGCGGCTTTCAATTCCGTGACGGGGAATGGCGCGTTGCCTGCGCTGGCGTCGCCGATGCCGTGCACCATCAGGACTGCGCGATCGGCAGGCCATGGTTGAATGCTCTGTGGAGCGAATGCAGCCATCAGTCCGACTCCAGTGGTGGGAACACGCGACAATCATGTCGTCGGCTCGCGACCTGTCAACGAACGCGAGAACGGGCGGCGGGTTCTCAGTTCATGAGAGCCCACCGCCCGTTGAGTGTGTCGCGTGCGTCTGGCGCGCGACGCGCTATTCCATCGCGACCTTCTTCACCTCGACCTTCGCCTTCGGATCGAGCATCGGTTTCCGCGACCGCAGGTGCTCTTCCATCTTCAGCCGCGGCACACCGTCCTGCATCCACTCCGGCGCCGGCTTGCCCTGCAGGAAGTGATCGAACCACTCCTGCATCCGCAGGGCGTAGTCCTTCTGGTTGATCGGACGCGCCAGGCCGTGATTCTCGCCGACGTACTCGAGCAGCACCACTTCCTTGCCGAGTTCGCGCAGTGTGTTGTAGTACGTCACGCCCTGATTGAAATCCACCGCGCCGTCGCGATCGTTGTGCAGGATCATGAACGGGATGTTCAGGCTGTCGGCAAAGCGGTTCGGTGAGTTCCGCAGGTACGCATCGGGATTGCGAGCGTAGCTCGAGCGAAAGCGACCCTGACTCGAGATGAAGATGCCCTGGTTCGTCGTGCCGGTGTTCCAGTAGACGGAGCTGAACATCGACACCATGTCGGTGAGCGGTGCGCCGGCGATCGCCGTCTTGAAAATGTTGGTTTGCGTCGTGATGAACGACGTCTGGTAGCCACCCCAGCTGTGCCCCTGCAGTGCGACGTTGGACGAGTCCACGATGCCGCTCGCGATGGCGGCCTTCACTGCCGGCACCACGCACCAGACGGCAGAACGCCCCGGATCGTCCAGCTTGTAGCTGATGTCCGGCATGAAGAAAGCGTAGCCTCGCGACGTGTACACGCTCGGATTCGCGTAGCGCGTGGCATTCGGCTGCGAGTACGCGTGGAATCCCTGCGACAGTTTTTCGTAGATGTACGTGACCGTTGGATACTTCTTGCCCGCTTCGTAGCCCGCGGGCAGGAATAACGCGCCCTGCAGGTGGTCGCCGTTGTTGTCGCAGGTGTAGTCGATCAGTCTCGCGCCCGCGCTCCACGCGATATTCGCCTGCTGCGGATTGGCATCGGTCAGGCGACGCTCGTTCGCGAGCCCGGCGTCGGCAGCGTAGAAATCAGGGAAGTGCACGAACGTCTGCCGCGAGTACACCCACACGTCGGCATCCCGCGCGCGGCGATAGTCCACCTTGTCGTCTTCCCACGACATCACGCGCACGCCGCCCTTCACGGCATCCACGGCCACCAGCCCTTCCTTCTTCGTGCGCTCGCCATACGTCTCGAGGAAGAGCGGAATCGACAGATCGATGCCGCGCTCACGCGGCTGCACCGCAACGCGCGTCTGATAGCGGATGCCACTCGAGCGGCCGTTGCCGGTGATGTTCATCGCAGCGCCACCGATCACCGGCACGCGCCAGACATCCCACTGATCGCGCAGGAACACATTGCGTGAATCGCGCGACCAGCCCAGCGGCGGCGCGGCGGGCGGCTTGACGACGTTATGATCGTCCTCCTCGTCCCAGAACTTGGTGGCGATCGTCGCTGTGATGTTGCGCGACGTCTTCGTCGCGAAGTCGTAGACGCTCCACTGACCGTCGTCGTACCAGACAGCCTTCAGCCCGTCCGGTGAGAAGAGCTGATTCAATCCGCCGCCGAAACCACCGCCGCCGGGATTCTGCACACCTTTCGCGATGATCGCGCGCGCGCCAATCGTCATGTCGATGGCGTACAGGTCACGCAGCTGGCGACCATCGACGCTCGCGCGCCGCTCGTAGGGTGTGAAGTCCACGCCGATCGCGAACCGATCGCCATATCCAATGCTGACTGTCCGCACGTTGTCGTCCGTGAGCTGCACGACCTTCGGCTGTGCGACGTGCCACGCGGCCATCCAGCTGAAGCTCTTGTCGGCCGATTCCTGCACGGCCTGCGCGCTTTGCAGACGCGGGTCCTTCCAATGCCAGAGAATGAGCGACGGCGTCTCGTCGTCCTGCCGCGCCGGTGCCACCTGCCCGCCGGCGCCCGCGCCAGGTGCCGGGAAACTCGGCCCGCCAGCCAGCGGCGCACCAGTCAGCGCGGGCGGCGCCGGTTTCGGCTCACGCAGCCCGAAGTACAGCACCGTCTGCGCGTCATTCCACTTCGGCGCCCGGTCGGCGCTGACGACCGCATTGCCGGTGACACCAGCACTCTTCTCGTTGATGGCGAGCAGAGTCGGCGTTTTCGTCCCAACATGCGACCATCCGAGAATCGTGCTGAGCGTATCCTTGCTCGCACTGTCGGCCACCGAGCGGATCACGGCCAACGCGTCGCCGCTGTCGGCCCACGTCAGGCGTCGATACATCGCCTTCTCGCCGTCCAGCGCGCGCACCACGCCGCTCGACAGCTCGCGCACCTGCACGCCGTTGCCGAGCATGTCGCGCTGATCGATGGTGTAGGCCAGGAACTGTCCCGACTCGTCGAACGCGAATTCGCCGATCGACGCCAACGTGATCGGCGCACCACCGGTGAGATCCACCAGCATCACCACCGAGCCGTTCGCCGCCGCAGGGGGAGCGCCTGCACCGGCCGCAGCACCGGCACCGGCACCGGCCGGCGCGTCCGGCGGCATCAGTTGCAGCGCGATCATGTTCGAGTGATCGCCTGCGAACTTGAAGCTGCGCACGCGCTCGAACTCACGCTTCGTGCCCGTCGCCAGCTCGATCACCCCGACTTTCGTGGGCAACGTGCGGCGCTCCTTGCGCGCTTTCTTCGCGTCATCCGCCTTCGGATACACCGTGTACGCCGCCCAGCGATTGTTGCCGGAAATGGCGATCGGCGCGACAGCAGCCGGTCCCGCTGACGCGGGCGGTTCACCGATCGCGACGCGCGTCTCCTTCGCGCCGGCCGTCGTGCCGCGGACCACGACTTCCGCATCGCCTTCGTTCGGCGCCAGCACGTACGCCATCCAGCGGCCGTCGTTCGACAGGGAGGGGAAGCGGATCGACTTCCACGAGAGGAGATCCTCCATCGTGAGCGGATGCTTCGTGGGGGTGATCGGCTGCTGCGCGACGGCGCGAACTGGCAGCAGCGCGGACGCCAGCAGCAGGGCGACCGCCGCGCAGGCGGCAGTCGGGAGACGGCGGGTCATGCAAGACTCCGGAACGGTGTGGACCGCGAAGGTCACCTATCGCCGAGGTCCCGTCAATTCAGCCGCGGTTCATCAGTCGCGGTTGCGTCTCCGACCAGCGCCATGATGCCTGTGCGCGCGGCATCGCGGCACGAGGTCAGTACGCCGGGGCCACCGGTTCCGCTGCCACCAGTCCGTCGGCCGTCGCCACCCGTGCCGTGCCACCCGCCCTGATCAACGCGGCCAGCGACGCATCGTAGCCATACACATCGTCATGGAACTGCACGCCGCCATCCTTCTGAGCCACGACGGTGGCATAGAACAGATAGACCGGCACCGGGTGCGTCAGCGCGACGCGCGTCGGCGCGTAACCATTCATCGCCGTGGCGATGCGCTCGGCGTTCCAGTCCGTCTGATCGCGGAGCAGCCACGTCGCGAGACCCGTCGGATCGCCGACTCGGATGCATCCGTGACTCTGGTCGCGACGCGCGCGCGCGAAATCCGCGCGCACCGGTGAATCGTGCAGGTAGACATCGAAGGCATTCGGGAACATGAACTTCACCCGACCGAGTGAGTTCAGCCCGCCCGGTAACTGCCGGATGAATGCGGTCCCTGCCGTCACCATACGCAGCGTCTTCGCACTCGGCACGAGCACCTTGCCGCGGCTGCTCACGACTTCGTAGTTGTTGACCGTCAGGATGTGTGGATCACGCCGTGCCATCGGCAGCAACTCTGCCTTCGCGATACTGAGTGGCACGATCCAGTATGGCGCAAACTCGATGTAGCGGACCGAGTCGGCGAGCAGCGGCGTCTGGTGCAGGTCAGTGCGCCCTACGACGACGCCCATGTGCACAGCGGCAGAATCCCGGTCCTCGGCAAATGCGTCGAGCGAATAGGCCGGAATGTTGACGATGATGGCGGGCGCCGTCGTGTCGCGCGGAAGCCAGCGCCACCGTTCCATTGTGATCGCGATTTGCGATGCACGCGCACGCGCGAAGTCGTCAGTGACGCCACGCTCGCGATACACGCCGAGCGTCCGCTTGAGCGCGCGGTACTGCGCAAACGGCGGTTCTGCGGCATCGAGTACCTGATCTGGCGATGGAGACGTGACGAATTGCTCCACCACCAAGGCGAGGTCCACGGAATCGCGTGCGATGTGCAGCGTCGGCACCGCGACGTCCGGTGCCACGCGACCGAAGTACAGTCCGCGGACTACGCGCAGTGTCGCGACGCTCAGCGTCATGTCGAACTCTGCGCGCTCGTTCACGTCGAGAGACGATGCCCGCGACAGTGTGCCCAATCGCGCGCTGTCGTAGTCGAGCGGGTCCAGACCGCGCTCGGCCACGCGCGCCAGCGACGAGACCATCGCGCGTGCCGCCGGTGTGAGGCGACCGCCGGTGGACCAGAGCGGCGACCAGGCGCGCGCAGCGTACAGCTGGTTCAACGGTGCGCTGACATCGCCGAGGTTCGACCAATGCAGCGCTGTCATCACGCCCCGCGACGCGATGCTGTCGAGTGACGCGGCCACGATGGAGTCATGCGACACGCGAGCGCGGGCGGCGGGCGGTCCAGCGTGAAGCACCGTGGCGCCAAGGCATGCGGCCGCGGTGGCGCGCGACGCCATGTGCACGACGCGCGATGGGCGATTGTCTTGAACGAAGGTGGAAACCCACGCGCGCACCCGGGAGAGCAGGGGCTGCTTCATGGTGACGGATCTGTTGCGAAGAGGAGCCAGTTCCGTGGCGCGGTGCCATCAGCGCGCCGTCGTCCATGGACCGGCATTGCCAGACAGCTTGATCCCGGTCCGTCCAGACCCGGTCAGCTTCTGAGTCGCGCCGCGCGTCGTCGCTCGGCTCCACACCCTTCTACACCGAAACGGCGGAAAGGGATCTCGACAGGTGATCTTCAGTGCAGAGGATGTGCCACAGGCGGGTCGGTATGGATGAGCCCGTCTGGATCGCACGCGAGTGGGCAACGCGCCGAGTTCGGTGCACGTTGGCTGAGAGCCTGAAAACATCAGCACTCTCAGCCCCACCAGATCATGCGCGCACCCGCCGGCCGCTCCCCCCGCCGCCGTCTCGCTACCGCCGTGGCATCCGTCGCGGTGGCCATCGCCCTCACGCATACCGCGCTCGTTGCGCAGGGCACGACGCCTGGCGAGACCGCCAGCTTCGGCGATCTCGCCGCCGGCCCGTACAAGCGCCTCGTGATCCGCGGCGCGATGGTCATCCCCGGCCACGGCGGCCCGCCAGCCGGCCCGTACGACATCGTGGTCGAGGGGAACACGAGCACCGAGATGATCGCCTTCGATCCGGTGACGGCAGCGCGGCGCGGTCGCACGGAACGTCCGACGGGCGATCGTGTGATCGAGGCCGCCGGGATGTACGTGATGCCCGGCATGTTCGATCTGCACACGCACATCCGGACGCAGCCGATGCCGCTGTCGTACGTCTATTATCTCAAGCTCGCGATGGGTGTGACGACGATGGTGCCGGCCAGCGATCGCGGTGTCGACAGCGCACTGACGCAGGCGGATCTCTCGCGGCAGAACAGGATTCTCGCGCCGCGACTCTATCCGCTCGTGAGCTGGGGCGGCGGGACGCGCTTCTCGCGGGCCGAGATCGACGATCCGACGCGTGCACCCGAGATTGCGAAGGCGATGGCCGCGCGTGGCATTCGCGTAATCTCGATGGATGCGAACGGCTGGAGCGCCGACCTGGTGAAGGCGATCGCGAGTGCCGCAAAGCCGAACGGGCAGATCACGAGCTTTCACATCCCGCCATCCACGACGGCCGTGGTCAACGCGGTGCAGGCGGCCTGCTCCGGCGTCACGATGATCGAACATCACTACGGCTACGCCGAATCCGCCCTGCCGCGGACGGTCCAGGACTTCGGGCCGGAATACAGCTTCGGCAACGAATTGCAGCGCTTCCGCTACGCCGGCAAGGTCTGGCTCGAGGCCGATCGCACGAAGCTGCTCGGTGCCGTCGCCGACTCGCTCGTGAAGTGCGGCGTGACGATGTTGCCGACGCGCGTGGTGTACGAGGCGAATCGTGACGCGGTGCGCGCCATGAGCCTGCCGTGGCACGAGAAGTACACCCATCCGGCGCTCTGGAACTGGAACCTGCCGAATCCGGACAATCACGGCGCCTATCACGCCGACTGGACATCGGACGACGAGTACAACTGGACCCAGGCGTACCGCTTGTGGGGCGACCTGATCTTCGCGTTCAACCAGAAGGGCGGGCGAGTCGCATTCGGGACGGATGATAACTATATCTGGGCGACGCCCGGCTTCTCGACCGTGCGCGAGGCGCAGCTGATGCGCGAGACGGGCATGCACAATCTCGAAGTCCTCAAGGCCGCCACGCTCTCGAGCGCCAACACGCTCGGCGTGCCGAAGCTCGGTCTCGTGCGTCCCGGCTACCTCGCCGACCTGCTGATCGTCGATGGCAACCCGGCCGCAAACCTCAAGCTGCTCTATGCATTCGGCGATCTGGTCCGCGGGCCCGACGGCGTCGTCACGCGCACGCGCGGGATCGTCCACACCATCAAGGATGGCATCGTGATCGAGAATGCGAACGTGATGCGTGACGTCGAAGCGCTGGTGCGCGAGGCGAAGAAGAGCATGCCGATGGACGTCGTGCGGGCGCCGTGGAAGTGAGGGCCGCAATCGGCTGAATCAATCGTCGTTGTGCCGGCGTAGTACGAGGCGTATCACGCACTCCACGCGTGACGCCTCGTCACCTCGACACCATCATGACGCTCCTGCTGAATCTTCTCTGGTTCGTGATCGGCGGCGGTTTCGTCGCCGGTCTTGCCTGGATGCTGCTCGGCACCATCCTGGCGCTCTCCATCGTCGGCCTGCCGTTCGCCGTCGCCGCGTTCCGTATCGCCGGCTTTGCTGCGTGGCCGTTCGGCCGGACGCTGGTCGACGCGCGGGAGCTCGGCGAGTCGCAGATCGTTGGCACCGAGCTTGCCAATGTGTTGTGGGTGATCTTCGCCGGAATCTGGTTGTGGATCGGGCATGTCGTCGCCGGCGTCGGATACTGCATGACCATCATCGGCATCCCGTTCGGCTTCGCGCATTTCCGGCTGGCAGCGGTGTCGTTTGCCCCACTCGGCAAGCGGGTACGGCCGGTGTAGTCGTACGCTCGTCGCTCAGCGCGATGCGGCGGCATCGGCGCCGACGGACCGACACTCGCAGGCTGGGGCTGCCTTGCTATCCCTTGCGCCGAGTGAGACTGTGCATCCATGACCACGCTTGGTCCGGTGAATCGCGTCACGGAGGACAGCGCCACGGCGTCGCTGTGGGCGAAGCCCGACGCAGCGCTGGCGGCCGCAGGCGTCGAGGGCGAATATGTCGTCGCGCGGGTGCGTCTGGTCGCGATGGCGCTGCTGATGATCGCGCCGACGTGGAACGTCGTGGAGGACCCCGCACGGCCGATGTACCAGACCGGTTTTGCCGTGACCGTCTTCGCGTCGCTGGTTGCGGTGGCCATCTGGTGGACGCTCAAGCGCGGGCAGTGGCGCGTGTGGATCAGCTTCGCGTCCAGCGCATTCGACGTGTCGATGGTCAGCCTCGCGCTGACGAGCTTCATGATCGTGGCGTCGCCGATGATGGCGCTCAATTCGACCGTGACGTTTGAGATGTACTTCCTCGCCATCGTCGCGACCAGCCTGCGCTACGACGCGCGAATCTGCATCGTGATCGGCCTGTTGGCGATCGGTGAGTTCGGCGGGATCTGGCTGTGGGCCGGCACGCATTTTAATCTGCACGATCCGGGCTACGTCGCCACCGCTGGCCCGTACACGATCGTCGATTCTGCCACACGCATGCTGTTGCTCGGTGTGGCGACGATTCTTTCGGTCGCGATCGTGCGCCGCGCACAACAGCTGCTGTATCTCGCCTCACGCGACCGTCTCACGGGCCTCTTCAATCGCGGACACTTCGATCGTGTCTTCGCGATGGCGATCGATACGGCGGCACGCGAGGCGCGACCGCTCGCGCTGGCGCTGCTGGACATCGATCACTTCAAGCAGATCAACGATCAGCACGGCCACGACCTCGGCGACCAGGCCCTGCGTCAGGTGGCAGCGGTGTTGTCGGGTGCCATGCGTCGCACGGATGTCGTCGCCCGGTATGGCGGCGAGGAGTTCGTGGTGCTGATGCCGGGGACGACGACGGCCATCGCGCTGGCGCGCATCGAGGTGCTGCGGCAGGAGGTCGCGGCCACACCGATCGTGCTCGGTCGTGGTGAAGTACTCCGGCTGGACTTCAGCGCGGGCATCGCTGGCACGCCCGATGATGCGTTGGTTGCGACGCCGAAAGCACTGATGAACGTTGCCGACCAGCGTTTGCTGCGCGCGAAACGTGGTGGCCGTGGACTCTGCATCGGCGCCTCGCCAGACGACGGCGTGACACTGCCGGATGGCGCGAGGGACACTGGCCCAGCGGCGGAACGCCAGAGCGCGTGAGCAGTGTGCGCGCCGAGGTTCGCGGTTCGCGATCACTCGGGCGCTTGTACCTGTCGCGTTCAGGCGCGAGCATTGGCGTACGCCCTGATCACCATTCACAGACATCGCCTCGTCATGCCGACGCACTTCATCCGTTTGACCGTTACCGCGCGCGCACTCCTCCTGACGCTGGCGGCTGGGACATCCGTCGCGCATGCCCAGACCGCGGTCGGCGTTCCACCGATCGCCGAGGATCCGCGGATTCACGCGCTCGTCGCCGCCGTCTCCGCCGCGCGCATCGAGCGCGATATCCGGACGATGGTGAACTTCGGCACGCGCAACACCTTCTCCGACACGCTGTCGGCCACGCGCGGCATCGGTGCAGCGCGCCGCTGGATCTTCGCGGAGTTCAAGAGGATTTCGGCCGACTGCGGCGGATGCCTCGATGTGCGCTACGTGTCGGAATTGTGGAAGGGCGATCCCGGCGCGCGTATCAAGCAGGATGTGAACATCGTGAACGTAGTCGCCACATTGCGCGGCAGGACGGAGCCGAATCGCTACGTCGTGCACACCGGTGACATCGACTCACGCGTGACGGATGTCAACAACGGCACCGCTGATTCGCCCGGCGCGAACGACAACGCGAGCGGCATGGCCGCGGTGCTCGAGGCGGCGCGCGTGATCACGAAGCACACGCCCAACGCATCGGTGGTGTTTCTGGGATTGTCGGCTGAAGAGCAGGGTCTCGTCGGTGGTGACATCGTCGCGCGGATGGCAAAGAAGGAAGGCTGGCGCATCGACGCTGTGATCAACAACGACATGGTCGGCAACACGCGCGGCATCGATGGCGTGACCGAGAACACGAAGGCGCGTGTGTTCGCCCCCGGTCTCCCTGCCAGCACGACGCCGGAAGAATTGCGGCGCATTCTCGTCAATGGCGGTGAACTCGATACGCCGTCGCGTCAGCTCGCGCGCTACATCGACATCACGGCC
>JBBRLZ010000046.1:0-35605 GCA_038231095.1 Gemmatimonadales bacterium | reverse complement strand
TGCTGCACTTCGTGATGCGCGAAACGCAGCAGCGTGCACTGCTCTCACGCGGCCGGCGCCTGTCGCTCCGGCTGCTCAAGCGTGCATGCCCGGACGCGGAACATACGATGCTGCTGGCGCGGTTCGCCGCACTGCGTGAGAGCGAGATCGCGGCAGTGATGCAAAGCGAGTCGACGTCTAGCGATGCAGCCGTGGTGCGACTGTCCATGCGCCGGTCATTCGATGCGGCGGTCGGGTGGACATGGCAGTTTCTTCCCGGTCTGATGCGCGAACTGGCGCTCGCGGAAATGGTCGAAGCGCGGCAGGGGCCTGGCGACGCGCCGGACGGCGTGCGTGATGCCCCGTGGTACTATCCCGTCTCGGAGCGTCCGGAATGGGCCGCATGGGCGGCGATTCTCGAAATGGCCATTCAGGAAATGGTGCAGTGGGTTCGCGGCTCGTCCGTGCGGGCACGTGCACCGACCGGGGTGCTGGCGGAGGAAAGCCCATTTGCCGTGGTGTCATTTCCCGACAGCGACGGCGCTCAGCCGGTGGCACTCTGCATTCGATTGCGCGGATTTGATCGGATTGGTCGCCCGGTGCGAATGATTGGTGCCTTTCGTCGCATCGTGGTCTGGGAATTCACGGAACAGGACGTTCCGTGGCCGGCGTGGGATTGGCAGGAGCGCGAGGATTGGCTCGAGCCGGGCACGCTGACGCCGCCGGCTGACATCATCTGGCGTTTCGCGCTCGGTGACGCCGGCTGGGGCGCATCGCCGGATGCAGTGCACACCGCGTGGTGCTGGGCGGCCACCTGTCTCGGAATGGGCACATGACAGACTCGAAGACGGCAGCGTCGCGGCGCGTCGCGGCACTCGATGCGTTCGACGTGGCACTGCGTGACACGATGCAGCTGCAGCGGACGAATTCGCTGAACGAGTGGACGGCCGCATCGCGGAGCTACTACCGCCCCAGCAGCTCGATCCGCATGGCGGGGCATTTCGACATGCGACCGGCGTTCGTGATCCTCGACCAGCGGCTCGCGACGTGGGGGATCGTGGAGTTCGTGGACGAAGGCACTGACGCCGAGATTCGCTCGCAATTGAAGCAGCATGTCGATTCGGCGGCGTACGCCAGACACCTGCTGCTCAAGCGCGCGAGTGCGGAGCGGAAGTCGCCGATTACCATCGAACTGGCGTTGATTGCCGTGGCGGACGACACGGTGCGCCAGATCGGCGTCGTCCTGCGCGAACTGCTGCGCGACACCGACTCGCTGTTTCAGCTAGGCGTCGGTGTGCTCCAACACCACGAGACAGACGGGTATGCCGGTCGCCTGCGGCGCGCACTACCGTGGTTGCTCACGGCCACGCAACAATGGTTTGCGTCCAGCCGGTCGCGCGCACCGAAGTCATCGCTGACGCCGGCGGCCATACCGTTCGGCCGGCTGACGAACCTGCGTCTGACGAACTATCGACACGCCGGACTGCGCGAGGTGGTGTTCCATCGCGATCATCGCGTCCATCTCGTGCACGGTCCCAATGGCAGCGGCAAGACGTCGCTCGTGGAAGCCCTCGAGCTGGCGTCACGCGGGCGCGCTGAGCGCATCGATCTCGCGGATGAGAAGGACTACGTACGCGTGATTCAGAATCGTGCCAGTACATCGCCGGCGTTGGTGGCGCTCAGCTGCGACGAAGGGAAGACGTGGCGCGAGGGCGAGGTGACGTCGGGCGGATTCAGCGCGCCGCTCGATCCCTCGTTGAATGCCGGCTCGTTCCGGATGGATCAGCCGCTGATGGAGCGTCTCGTCGGGTCATATCCACACCAGCGTGCGCGCAACTATCTGGATGCGTTTTTTCCCGAGGCGCAGGACCCGCTGCGTCGTTATCAGGTGGCGGATGACTCGCTGAAGTCCGCGCTGACAGCGCTCGAGCCGCGCGTCGAGGAGTTGCGACGCGCGCGCGAGTGCCTGAACGTCATGAAAGACTGGAAGACGGTTCAGCGCGCGCGGACGAACGAGCCGTACGTCGCGCAGCTGAATCGGTGGCTCGAGCTCACGGCGCTGATCGATATTGGCGACAAGGAGCAGCAGGCGCGCATGGCGCTGTCTCGCGCGCGTGTTGCCGGGTGGAGCGGACGGCGCAACGAGGCCGCCGCCATCTCGGCGCTGGAGCCCGACGCGGAGCTGCCGGCGGCCATCGCGCGATGGACACGCGAGAAGGACGATATCCAGTCGACGATGTCGGCGTCCAGGCCTTCTGTGCGATCACGGACGCACGACGATGCGTCGGTGCAGGGACTGACGACCGACCAGATCGGTGCGCTGAACGTCGTCAGCGGGTGGCTGTTCGAGGAGAGCACGCTGGCAAGTTTGGGCGCGTTCGGTGACCGCGTCGATCGTGTGTTCAATGGGCAGATGGGAAGCACGTATGGCACCGTGGTGATCGGCGCGGATGGCTGGACTGATTCGCTCACGGTTCGTCTTGATGCGATTTCAGCCGCGTGCGCTGCGCTGGTCTCGAACGCCGTGCCGGAGTGGCCGGGCTACGGGCACTGCTCCGACTTTGCTGCCGCCGTCGTGAAGCAGCAGGAAATGCTCGAGGCGGGCGCGGTGTTGAGCGAAACGTTCGAGTCGCAACTACGCGCAGAAGCCGGGAAGCACGGTGAGTTTGACGGTTCGCTGATCGCTGCCCTGAATGAGCTGCTGGCGCTGTTCACGCCGGCACGCTGGGCCTATCAGGACATTCAGCTGCCGTCCGATGTCGGTGCCGGGAAGCTGGCGCTCCGACTCGCCATCAATGACGGCACGGCACCGGCGCGGGCCGAGTTGCGCCTGAATACGGCCGCATTGAACCTGTTCACCGTCGCGCTGTTTCTGCTTTGCGCTGGCCGGGTCGAGAAGCCCATCCCGATGTTGATCTTCGATGATCCATTGCAGAACATGGATGAGCTGACCAGCACGGCGCTGGCGCGTGGCCTGTCGCGGTTGGTTCGGATGTGGCACGCGACGAATCGACCGGAGGAACTGGTGTTTCTCTTCCATGGCTACGAAGACCTCCGTCGCTTTCAGGAAGAGCTGCCGTCCACGACGTACCGTTTGCCCTGGCTCTCGCCGAGCACCGTGGACGATCAGAAGCAGGAGATCGCCGCCGAGCCCCTGACGACCGCCAATCCGGAGGTGCTGCAACTCGGCAGAATGTTGAGCGCAGGTGGGCCATGATCGCACGTTGAGCACGACGTTCCGTACGACACGAATCAGGGATCGCGTCGCCACGCGGCGCACGGTGCATCCCGTCCGACGCAGGCCATCACACTGACCAACGACTGCCATGACTCCAGCGAGGTCGCGTCCCCGGATCACGAGCGTTGCACCAGCAACGCCGACCGCCATCCCGATCAGTACCGACGCACAAACGCTCGTCTACGTCCACGGTGCCGGGAACAAGCCGAAGCCGTCGATTTTGAAGGCACAATGGGATCGCGCGCTCCTCGGCTTCGATCTCGGTGAGCGCAGTCGCATGGCATACTGGGTCAGTCGCGACCGCTTTCCGGTGACGCTGCTGAGCAAGAGCACGGAGCACGATGCGATTCCGCTGCCGGTGAGCGCGCGAAACGGTGTCACGGTGGAAGAGCGGCGCAAGCTGGACACGAGCCCGTTTCTCGAGCCCATCTCGGCCGACGTGCGTGCGATTGCCGCTGGCGGGCCGCGGGGGTCGGCGAAGGTGCTGCGGTCGGCGGCGGCGTTCTGGCTGCAGGCGTACATGCAGAAAAACGGGCGAATGAAGCCCTCGGCGACCGTCGGTCAGGCCATCGTGGCACGGCACATGGTTCGTGCGGCGCTGCCCGCACTGTTCGACTATCTGTACGTGGAAGACCGTCGCGTTGCCATGCAGCGCACCATCGTCGACGCGCTCATGCCGGTTGGCGGTCCATTCGTGGTGATCGCGCACGGGATCGGGGCGCTGATCGCGTGCGACGTGCTGGCACAGCGCCCGGAGGTCGCTCGCAACGTCGCGCTGCTGATTCTGATCGCATCGCCGGACGTCGTCCCGGAGGTGAGCACGGCGTGGCGCGCGGACGGGATGGCGGGCGCACTGACCAACGTCGCGCGTACGTACCGTTGTACCAACACGGCGGATCCGCTGTCTGGCCGGCTGAAGTTGTCGGACGTACCGGGACGATCGACCGTCGCCTTGGCAGGCGACGAGCAACCTGCAGCACCGGCGACGGCCGGTGATGCTGATTCGCGCGATGTGCGTGCTGGCACCGGCAGTGACGAATGGTTCCGGCGTCACGCCGCCACCGCCTATCTGGCGCTGGCGCCTCTGCGGGAGCTCGTGCGCACCCATACCGCGAACGGGCGATTGCAGCGTCTGGGACGCGTCACGTTGACACGTGATCTGGTGCGCGCGATTGAAGACGCGCTGGGTGACGAAAAGACCGAGGTGCTCTTCGAGCTCACACAGCCCGAAGGTGCGACACAGGCGACGATCGAAGACGTGCGGCGCGCGACGGTGAAGGCACTGACAGGACTGGTCGACGGCGTCAATGTCGAGGATCTCTGGAACGCAACGGATATCGCGGCAAGCGTCGCCGCCTTCAATCGAAAGCAGCGCGATCAACTGGCGGAGATGGAGATCACGCCACTCAAACACTACGTCGGTGCGTGGCTGACGCGCGCACAGCTGTATGCCGCGGTGGCGACCGCTGATTTCGAGTTGAGACCGGACGGTGGCGTTGACGCGGATGAACTGAAGGACGTCGAGGCTGCCGTGGAAGGCAGTCGCAAGGCGAAGGCCATCTACCGCGCGTGGCGCAATGGCCGCAAATACGCGCTGATCAGTCGCTCTTCCCACACGGTGCAGGCATTTCCCGCGCGGCAGGCGTACGGGGCCACTGGGCGCGGCGTTGACTGGGCGGTGCTCGACACCGGACTTGGCCGGTTCGACGCAGTGCGTCATCGTGTCTCACTGCATTCGCATTTCTACGACCTTGCGGACAAATCACGACCGTTCAACAAGGACCTGGTCGGCACGCTGGTGGCGGCGCGATGGGACTGTACGAAGGATGCTCGTCGCTGGCAGCTCGACCGCGTTGCCGAGCCGAGGCGCTGCATCGCAACGGCTGACGACGGCTGCGACTTGAACGGGCACGGCACCCACGTCGCGGGGATCATTGCCGGGTGGTCGGAAGTGATGCTCGAAACCGGCATCAGTGACCGTCGCGACAACGCCGACGGCGCGGGCTCGCGTGCGCTGGCGCGCGATGGTCTGTCACTTTTCCGCGGGATCGCGGCCGAGACACGCATTCACGCGTACAAAGTGCTGAATGACGACGGTGAAGGGTCCGACGCGTGGATCATCAAGGCGCTCGATCACATCGAGCAGGTGAATGAACGCGCCGGTACGCTGCAGATCGCTGGCGTGAACCTCAGCCTCGCCGGTCCATTCGACACCGAAGCCTTCGGCTGTGGGCACACGCCGTTGTGCGATGCGCTGCGCCGCCTGTGGCGGCAGGGCGTGGTAGTCGTACTGGCTGCGGGGAATTCAGGACAGGCATCGTTGCTTACCGACGGCGAGGACGCCGATCACCCGAATACGGCGTTGTTCAACATGTCGATGTCCATCGAAGACCCGGCCAATCTTGAAGAGGCGATCGCGGTGGGGTCGGTGCATCGTGTCAAGCCGCACACCTACGGTATCTCCCATTTCTCGTCGCGCGGGCCGACGGCGGACGGTCGTCAGAAACCCGATTGCGTCGCACCAGGGGAACAGATCCTGTCGTGTCGCCATGACTGGGTGGATCGAGCGCCGAACGCGGGGCGCGGTCCGGAACCGATTCCCGAAGCGGAACCGTATCAGCTGAACGACCTGTTCGTGGCGATGGACGGGACGTCGATGGCGGCACCGCACGTGTCGGGCATCATTGCCGCCTTCCTCTCCATGCGACGCGAATTCATTGGCCAGCCTGATCGAGTGAAGGAGATCCTGTTGGGCAGTTGCACGGACCTCGGCCGCACGCGGTCGATGCAGGGCGCTGGCCTGCCGAATCTGATGAAGATGCTGCTCGACACCTGATCAGGCAGGCCGGCGAATATCGTGTGGCGCGTCAGCGTATCGCGGTCCGCCGTCGTGTGGCACGCTGGCTGTGCCGCGCGCGCAGTTTACCGCCGCTGCGTCGCCCGGGCTGCGCATCGGTTGTGTCGATCGTCGTCACTCCGTCAATCAGCCACGCTGACAGCTGCGCGATGACGGCCGGGTCGCGAAACGACGTGGTATGCATTGTCCGACCGTTCTGCGGCAGGCGCAGCGTGCGATCGTCCGGCAATCCGCTGCCTCCCATGCTGCGCATGGAGCTCTCGTGCACCACGAGATCGTTGGCTTCGCGCATCTGCGCATCCATCACGAGGTCGGCCATACGCAACAACAGGCCTGACGGCATCGCATCGCTCGCCTCCGCAGCGCCGGGCCCGTTCGGCTCGAAATCATTCGTGACGGCGTGATAGCGATCCACCAGCACGTCCGGCGGCACGGTGCGGTTCAGCGCCTTGATGACCTTCTGGTCGGGATCCATTGCAGCAAGACCTGGCACGGCATCGCTATCGAGTGCTGCCGTGGCAAGGAATCGAACCAGGACCGCAATGCCGCGCGCCACTGTTTCCACCCAGACCGTGGCCACTGCTGCCGGTGGAATCAGGGTTGCGACGCCGCGACACGCCGCCACGGCGAGGTTCGAGAGGATCGTGATGAACGCCTTCCAGTTCTGCTTCTGCGCCAGCTTCGTACCGCTCAGCGTGCTCGCAACAAATACGACGCGACGGAACTGCTCGGTCCACCGCGTACCGGGCAGAAGCTGCTCGAGCAGCGTGCGGAATACGAGGCCGCCACGACTGAAGGCGACAACATCGATCTCCGGCGCTGTCGTGCCCGGTGGCCACATGCGATCGAGGAAGTCGCGGATCTCCTTCGCATTGTCTTCCGGCGTTGCACTGAGCGTGCTGTGATCCCAGCCGAAAATCTGCTCATACTGAGATCGCGCGGCGCTGAGAAAGGCAAGGCCGGGTTCTGAGAAGGCCAGTCCACCGAAACTGCCGACGGTCGAACTGAACGTGCCATGAACAAGGAGCAGGACGCGCGGTGGCGTCGCAACGGCGCGCTCCGTCGTCGGCAACAGGGCACGTTGGCCGAGCATGCTCCACTCCGACGGGATGTCGCTGGTGATGCGTACGAGGCCGTGCTTGATGTTGCGCTCGAGATGGTGGATCAGCGATCCAGTGATCTTCTTCCGCACGAACTTGAACACCCATCCGGCAATGCCATTCAGGACTGCGCCGAACACTCCACGCCGAGTGCCGGCGCGGCCAGTGGATGGTTTCGTGGGTGTTGCTGAACCAAGAGAAAACGTGACCCGTCCGGCGGTGCCTGCCGCACGTGCTGGTGTGGGTTTCTTCGCACGCGTGGCACGTCCGCTGCGCGCGCGGGGCGGTGCCTTTCCGCTCACCGTCGAACCGTCGGCGAACACCCAATCGATCTCGTCGTTCTCGTCAACGGTCATCACGACGGCGTCTTCGTCAGCGGCAAGGTCGACGGTCAGCGTGGAGCGCTGATCACCGATGCCGGGGAGGGCGCGACGGCTCTGCGCCTGATTCCGCCGTCCACGTTTCGGCGCGAGACTGAACTCGCCGGCGAGCTCGAAGCCCTGATTGCGGAGTTCAGTGAGCAGCGGCGACATATCGCGCGTCGCGTTCTCGCGTGCTGCGCGAGCCCGCCGTCGTTGTGGCGCACTCGGCGGTACGGCACTGGTACGGCGAGCGGCCAGCGTCGTGGCCGCAACGCTGTCGGGGAAATTCAGCGACAGTCCGGAGCCGAGCTGGAGCTGGGGCATCGATCACGGTCCTCAGGTCGTGCGCCGAGAAAGAGCCCATGTGCGCTGCCTGTGCCGGGCTCGCGGCTGTATTCGGAGAAGAATCTTTGTGTGAAACCGGGTCGAATCAAGGGGCGCGGTGCGGCGCTATCGCGCTGCGGCGGCCAGCGCTTGATCGCACGGCAGCTTACCGCTTGCGAGACGTCCAACTACTCGTGCAGCCTGCTGACGCCGCCACGCACGTTTGAACCGAGAACGTGGCGACCTTCGGATGCGGCGCGCGTCGCACGGATTTCGAAGGTGTCAGGGGCGTAAAAAACTGTCAGGCTCGTCGCGGTGAAATTCCGACGTTCAACCTGATGAGGTATTCTTGGGCGATGTGACGATCCCCGCCGGCCTGGTGCGTCACGGGCAATGGACTCCGGCTGAGCCCCTGCGACGACCTACGCCGCCACCCGCGCCAGATCCAGCACGCCGACCATCTGTCGCCGATTCATGATGAAGCCACGCAGCCATTCTGTCGGGCAGTGCTCCGGTACATATCGCACCGAGCCTCGGCACATCCCGCGCAGTTCTCGCACGCGCAACGCCACCCGCCGCATGCCCTCGGCGGTGTCGCATTGCACGATCACATACATGGCGGCGGCGGGATCCACGTCGGTGTCGTAGAGGCGTGCGCCGAGGTCCACGATCGGGAGTCCGCCACTCTCCTGCGCGGAGTGGAGCATGAGACCGTGCACGGCGAGGTCGTTCGCGTCGGCAGAAGTCATGCGCTCCACGGACTCGAGCGGGATGGCGATGGTCGCATCGCCGTCCTCTGCGCCGGCCTTCACGATCAGGTACTCGTTCATGCTGCGCAACCCGCAGCGCACCGTGAGGGTGCTGCCCTCGCCGGGTGTACGCACGTGCGTGATATGCATGTCGCGCAGCGTCCGATCCGGCGGTGTGAGGATAAACTCCTCCGTGCCGTCACCATCGTCGGTGAAGTGCATCGTGAACTCGCTCGGCTCGACGACCACGTCCAGCGTCAGCACCAGATTGGACCTGCGTCCGGCCTTGATGCGTGCGGCCGGTCCGCTGGTGGTGTGCACGAGTTGCGTCAGCCACATTTGCACGATCTTCCGCATTCCGCGCGCGATTGCAGCAGGAAACACCGCGCTGACATCGCCTGCGGTCGACTCGAGTGCAATGTGCAACGGGCTGTCACCGAGGAGGCCGACGATCTCGGCTTCGAGCGCGATGCGGAAATCTTCCACGTTGATGCGCAGGTTGCGGCCGAGCTCCTCGATGACAGTGGCGCTGGCGGTATCGAGTGCACCGAGCAGTCGCTCGTCGGATGAGTATCGCTCGGCCACAACGCTGGCAACGCTGATCGCGTCAACCGAATTTCTGCCGCCGGTTCCTGCGGATTCGAGCGCCTGGAACAGGCGTTCATTGCGCGTCAGTTCGGCACGTGCGATGCCCAGTGGATCGGCGGCGACTTTCGATGCGAAGAACGCAGTCTCCGGCGGCAGGTAGCTCTCAAAGACGCTGATCAGGTCCGAGAGTGCGGCACCGCGCGCCATCAGGCTCGGATCCGCCTGACCCCGGAAAACGGTCTGGTACTGCATCTGGGCATTGAGGCGCATCCACTCGAAGCGCTTCTCCAGCCAGATGTATGGCAGCACGATTTCCGCCTCCGTGGTGTCATCCTCGACGATCAGGTCGACGAGTGACTGCCGAAGCGATGCGATGTGTTGTGTAATTTCGTCGGCCATTGCTTTGCGTTGCCCGGCATCCATGCCGTCAACGTGTTCGAGCATGGCACGCACGCGTTTCATGTGCTCGGTGCCGCCGAGATACTGCACCAGGAGCGGCAGGTGTCGAGAATCGACGTCAGACATCAGTGGTAGCGCGGCGACGGCCGTGGTGAGACGTGCGTACGCGCGGCGAGGCCCGTGACGGTCACGAGTCGGCGGAGCGAGATCTGAGGTTGCGTCTGACGTAGCGCACCATGAGGGCACTCAGTGTCAATCCCATAACGCTTCATGTGGTGACCGGCAGAATGCATTCGTATGGCGTGAGCAGCGCATGTCTGAGCACAGGTTCGCAAACAGGTATCGGCGCGTCGCGGCTTTTCTGAATGGTGGCCCCACGCGACGCGTTGCGAATCGATGGCTGTCCGAGCCACACGCGGACGGATCGTACTCAAGTTCCGCGCCGACGCTCCGATACCTCTGGCTGATGCACGTCAAGGCACCACGGTGGTGATGGTAACCTTCGCTGATGGACCTCGGAACGGTCCAGGAGTCGTTCATGGCATTCAGTGTTCGCAACGCGTTTCGCGCAGGCTCGTCGGATTCGCTCGACGAATTGCGCGAAACGATTGCCAGCCTCGAGGCGCAGGTGACGTCGTTGTACGAGGAGAAGGAAGCGTCGGGGTTCACCACCGGTGGTGGTGATTCCGACGGGCTGGTTGCGCTCTACGAGCAGAAGGTCGCACTGAGCAATCGGACGGTCGCCGAGCTGCAGACGGCACTCGCCAGTTTCGAAGCGCAACTCGACGGCCTGTACGCCGAGCGCGAGGCGCACGGTGACGGGTCGGCGAGCGACATGGCCGCGGCGCTGACGTCGCTCGAAGCGCAACTGCACGCGCTCTATCGTGAGCGTGAGGACAGCGAGTTCGCCGCGCAACTCGGTACAGCCGAGACGGGCACACTGCTGGCCACGATTCAAAGCTTCGAGGAGCAGCTCGCGAGTTTCTACGAGCTGCAGTCGACGAACGCGTATGGTCTCGCCGAGGCCAATCAGATGGTGCAGAGCCTGGAGCCGCAGATTGCGGCGCTGCTCGATGAACGGAACGAGCTCGTGGACGCATTGCGCGCCAAGGAAGCAGAGCTCGAGCGCAGTCGCAGCAAGGCGAAGGACATGGTGGCCGCGCTCATGGAGCAGGCATTCGCCTGATTCGCCGGGCACGGCAGTGCCCACGGATGTCCCCACAGTTGTTGTTCCGAACTCTTTCTTTTTGAGGTGTGTCATGTCGTTTGTGCCAGACACGTTCGTCAGTCAGTTGCCCGGCATCTCGCGGAGCAGCGCCGATGCCCTGCCGTTCGGTGTCGTGCAGGTTGACGACTCCGGTGTCATCCAGCTGTACAACAAGTGGGAATCAGAGATGGCCGCCGTGCCGGTGTCCTCGGCGGAGGGGAAGAACTTCTTCACCCAGGTTGCACCGTGCACGAACAACCGGCTCGTCTTCGGCAAGTTCAAGGACGGCGTCGCGAAGGGTGACCTCGATTCCGAGTTCAACTACACGTTCACGTACAAGATGAAGCCGACCAACGTGCAGATCCGGCTGCTGCGTCATGCGGCGTCGAAGACCAACTGGGTCCTCGTCGGCATGCGCGCGGCCTGACCGTCGGGCAGCGGTCGCCGGCCCTGCGGGGCTGGCACATGGTGGCTGAATTCCTTTCTCCGGTATTTCAATGTTTGCCGAGCGACTGTTGGTCATCGCCGAAGACGGTGTCACGAGTGACGCCGCACACGAGGTTGCGGCGAGCGTTGGCCTCGATGTGCGTGACACGGCGTTACTGCGTGACTACGCCGCGGCCCGCGTGGCAGCGATTCGCGATCTTGCGACGGCGATGCCTGAGCCCGACGACGAGATCGAGCTCTATCGCACGCTCGCCGCGTTCTGGCTCGAGATGCGATTCGAGTGGCAACGCAACAACGAAGTCATGAACTACCAGACGGTCCTCCGCGGTACCGCGGAGCCTCGCGTCACGGCCGAAGGTGCGGTCGGTTCGTTCGTGCTGGCGCGGCTCGAGACACTGCTCGATGCCGCACATCTCGAACTGCTCTCGCGCTACGCACTCGAGCTCCTGTCGACCGAGCGCGTCTCGGCACAGCTGAAGGAGGTCGTGTCATGACGCTCGCCATTTCGCTTGCGGCGATTGCCGACGATACCAACCTCGTGCCCGAACTGGTGAGCCTCGCGGAGACGCTGCAGCTGAATGCGGCGGATACGGCGGCACTGCACGCATACGCTGAACGAAAGCAGTGGGCGCTCAAGGGACTGGCGCGAGCACTGAGCGACGCAACGAGCGAGGATGAGCTGTATCGCTGTCTCGCGGGCGCGTGGCTCGAACAACGCTTCGAATGGCAGCGCTGCAACATGGTCGTGAACTACCAGGCGGTGCGCACCGGCGAACCGCATCCGCTGACGATGGCGATCGCGGCAGCGTGCACGAATGTCATGCAACGCGTGGAGGAGCTGCTGCACGCGGAGGACCGCGAGCGTTGGTCGACCTTCGCCGTCGAGCTGATCTCGGGCGCCAG
This sequence comes from Gemmatimonadales bacterium, assembly GCA_038231095.1. Lineage (GTDB taxonomy): Bacteria > Gemmatimonadota > Gemmatimonadetes > Gemmatimonadales > Gemmatimonadaceae > JACMLX01. The sequence continues at coordinate 23,452 of JBBRLZ010000046.1, read as the reverse complement.
TGCCGATCTTGCATCACGGTGGGGCGACGAAACCATCTCGCTCTCGCCAATCTCCTGAGGGCACGATTCATGTTCGGGAAACTCCTCGGCCTGTTTCGCCGCCGCCATCCAGTAGCGGTCGCCGTCGCGCCGGATGCGCTCGTCGACGACACGCCTGCGCCGATGGCCGTGATCGCATTGGTGACCCCAGCCGATATGCAACCGGTCGTGGCAGTCGTTCAGCCAGCGGCGCCGGTACCGGCTCTGGCCGTGGATGCGAGCGTCGTGGGCCTCACGGCAGCGCTACGGCAGCACACCGCTACCCTTCTGGCGGGCACGATCGACACCAATGCGCGCCTGCTGCTGGACAGCATCGCAGCGGAACCGACAGCGACCATCAGGCAGCTCCCGGCCGCGGCGCAGCGTGCGCTTGCGTTGACGCAGCGCGCTGAACCGCCGATTGATGAACTGACGGCAGTGTTCGAGGAAGATCCAACGTTGGCACAGGCACTGCTCACGCAGGCCAACTCCAGCATGTATGGTGGCGGGCGACGGGTGCTGTCGGTGCGCGACGCGCTCCAGCAGCTCGGTGTCAACTCGGCGCGCAATGTGCTGATGGGCCATACGGTCTCAGCGCTGCTCTGCCGTCCAGGCGGGAGCTACGCCAGAATGGTGGATGATGTCTGGCAGCACATGGTGCGCACCGCGCCGATCGCGCGTCGCATCGCGTCAGCGTTCAATGCGGATCCGGAAGAGGCGTTCGGTCTCGGACTGCTGCATGACGTCGGCAAGCTGGTGATCTTCGACCGGCTGACGACCCTGCGTATCGAACTGCGGCGCGACGTCGTGATTCCGTCTGCCGACCTGCGTGAGATCCTGCGCGTGCTGCATGAACCGCTCGGCGGTTTGGCGGTGCACAACTGGAATCTCGGTGACGCGGCAGCGGCGGCTGTCGCCACACACCATCGCGATCCGGTGCCGGCCGTGCGCGACGCGCTGAGCGAAGTGTTGTGTGTGGCGGAAGCGGCGGACATCTCGTCGATCCGCGGCGAGGATTTCGACCTCGCTGCGACGTGGGATCGCGCAGTGCTGGGCGGCTCGGCGATTCGTGTGGAGCGCGCGCTGATGGCGGCGTAAGCCTGGTGCGGCTCGCGTCACGGCGAGAGTGCGCTCCGTCGTGAGACGCCGTCAGGAGACGAGCGATATCGGCGCGCGCGCAGCGCCCGATGGCAGCGCACTGTTCGACCAGTCAACGGTTTCGAGCGCGCGTGCGACCGCCATGATCTCGCGAGAGAGGCTGCGGTCGGTGCCGAGTGACGGAGCGAGACCTCGGACCCAGGCCACGAACTCGTGCGATGCGGGTGCGAAGCCAACGAGTGCGTGTCCGCCACGAAGTTCCGCGGCTTGCGCGACGGCCAGCGACTGGATGGCGAGCACCTGCCACGCGAGGTCGAGGTGCTCTGCCGTCTTTCGCGCAGCGATGGTCCCCATCGTGACGACGTCCTGATTGTTGGCGTTGGTCGGTATGGACTGGATCGACGCCGGCATGGCGCGCGATCGCATCTCGGCGATCAGCGCCGACGCGGTGACCTGCGCACCCATGAAACCCGAGTTCACGCCATCCCGCCCGCCGTGCAGGAAGGCGGGAAGCCCCTTGTTCTGCGCCACATCGGTCAATCGCGCCAGACAGCGTTCCGCGTGGATCGCGACCTTGATGACCGCGAGCGCGAGCGCGTCAGAAGCGAAGGCAACATGCTGTCCGTAAAAGTTGCCGCCGTGCAGGACGGCGCCATCCTCGGCGAGGATCAGAGGATTGTCCGTCACGGATCGCAGCTCTGTGGTGACGATCTGATCGTGAAACGCCAGCACGTCCAGCGCGGCGCCCATTTCCTGCGGTAGGCACCGAATGGTGTACGGGTCCTGGGGACACTCGCCCTCGGCCAGCCAGCCATCGACGGCGTGCGTCTCGTCGAGGCGCGGAGGAAGCACATCGGCTGGAATCAGTCGAGCGCTCCCGGTGCTCAACTGATTCAGGGTGGCGTGGGTTGTTACCTGTCCAGCATGCGGGCGCACGCTCCCGATGCGCGCGTCCCACGCTTCGGCGCGGCCTGTCAGGCACTCCGCATACACCACGGCGACACGCGTGGCGAGTGCGATGAGGCGACGCGCACGCTCCGCATTCACCGCCGCGATGCCCGTCATGCAGGATGTCCCGTTGACGAGCGCGATGCCTTCCTTGTGACCGAGGACTGCCGGTGTCAGCCCGGCCGCACGCAACGCGTCAGCGCTCCGCAGCTGTGTGCCATTCACAGTCACATCGCCCTCGCCGATCAGGGCCAGTCCGATGTGCGCGAGCGGTGTGAGGTCGCCACTGGCACCAACCGTTCCCATTTCCGGGACCACCGGCGTGATGCCGGTGTTGAGGCAGTCGAGCAGCAGTTGAAAGAGTGGGTCGCCGATGCCTGACTGTCCGCGTGCCAGACTTGCGGCACGCGCGGCCATCGTCGCGCGCACATGGACCTCACTGAGGTGTCGACCAACGCCGCTCGCGAGATGGTAGAGCAGGTTCCGCTGCAACTCTTCCGCATGTTCCGGCGTGACCGGGTGCGAGGCGAGTGGTCCATACCCAGTCGTCACACCGTATATCCGGCGCCGCTCATGCACCATGCGCTGGAGCAGCGCGTGTGCCTCGTGCATCCGCGCGGCCGAATCCTCACCGCGCGTCACCTGGTTGCCGAGGACCGCGATACCGAAGATGTCGCCCGGCGCAATGGAACCGCCGATGTCGATGCCGCCTGCTGGCTGATCGTGGGTGGCGAGAACGGCGTGTTGGAATGGCATGACCGGCAGTGAACGGATGGCGTCGTTGGTGGCGTAAACCTTTGTATCGGCAGGTCCGACACTGCTCTGAACACACAACAGGCGGCGATGGTTCACACTTCGGACAATCCATGGCGCGACGTCCTGCACGCGAGGTTCCGCGGGCAGCCAACGCCGCTGCTCGTGATGCCGGACGCACTCTGGACGGCCGCGTCTCTGTGGGCTGGCACGCGCGAGTGGACGCGGGCCTTCCGTGCGATGGGGCTCAATGCGGGTGACGTACTGGTTTGTGCGCTGCCCGCGGGACCGGCGTTCGTGCAAGTGCTGCTGGCGTGTCTCTGGGACGAGCTCACCTTCGTGCCGCAGCGCGTGAACGAGGCTCGGCGCGTCGAAGAGGTCTGGTCCTGCGCCAGCCTCGTGATCGCACCGTCGGCGGACGCGGTCCGCACGGCGCTGCCAGTGCTCGTGCCCGATGACGCCAGTCAGCCGCCGTCTGCGCTGCCGGAGCGGCGAACACCTGCCAGCGTCGCGTCGGGTCACTGCCTCATGTGCGCCGATGAAACAACCGGCGCTCCGGCCAGATACAGCTCCGAGTCGGTGCTGGAAGGCTCGCGACGCGCCGCGAGGGAGTATCAGATGCATGACGCGTGCATACTGAGCGTAATGCCGTGGCACCAGTCAGCCGAGTTGATCGATGGCGTGCTGGCATCGCTGCTGCATGCGGACGAACTGCTCGTTGCGGGCGATCTGGCGCTTTCGTCGGCACTTCGGTTGGCGGATGAGCATCCCGTGACGCACGTTGGCCTGAGCATCGCGATCGCTGAAACGTGGCGGGCGGAATGTGCGGGGAGCGCGTTGCTTCAGCGACTCGTCCTGCGCACGGGGTGACACCAGCCACGCTGTCGATCGCGCATTCAGGTCAGAGTGTGCGGCGCACACAGTCGTCGCTACGGCGAAATCGTCACCGGCACGATCTCGTTCACACTTCTCGAACTACTCACGCGCAGGAATACTCGCTGAGTCTGCGCGCCGTTCGTGTACGTAACCGTTGCGATCGGGCGCTGGTCTGTGGTGCTGACCGACTGCAGCAGCGCGCCGGTATCCGCGTTCCGCAGTTCGAGCGTGATGGCACGACCGACGGCTGCCACACTCGCGCGCAGCTGCTGCGACGGCCGCAGTGACGGCACGATGCGGATATCGCGTGTCGTACAGTTCTGGGTCAACGCCGAATTGAATGACACGCCGAGCGTCGCAAAGGTCGGAGCGCACAGCCGGGACGCATCGGGGTTCAGCGCCGTGGTCATGGTGTAAGTGCCCGTGGTCTGCGTAAGTGCCGCGACGATGAAGCCGGTCGTGCCAGGCTTGACGACGACAATTGCGGTCACGGCGGTATCGGACGCGGGCAGCGCGGCGAAATCAGCTCCGATGTTCAGCGGCACGAGGACAGAGCGGAACGTCGCAGAGAGCTTGAGGGAGAAGCTGGTCTGTGATGCAACGCTCACCGTGTACTGATCGCCGAGCCTGAAGCCGTAGATGTTCGCGCACGTCGTGGCATCGAAGCGTCCGGTAGCTGACGCGCCGGGCTGAATCGGACGGAGCGTCGTACAGTTGGGCGTTGGTGTCGGCGTTGGTGTTGGTGTTGGTGTCGGCGTTGGTGTCGGCGTTGGTGTTGGTGTCGGCGTTGGTGTTGGTGTCGGCGTTGGTGTCGGTGTTGGAGTTGGAGTCGGTGTTGGAGTTGGTGTCGGTGTCGGTGTCGGTGTCGGTGTTGGCGTCGGTGTTGGAGTTGGCGTCGGTGTTGGAGTTGGAGTCGGTGTCGGTGTTGGCGTCGGTGTTGGAGTTGGCGTCGGTGTGGGCGTTGGTGTTGGTGTCGGTGTCGGTGTTGGAGTCGGTGTTGGAGTTGGCGTCGGTGTGGGCGTTGGTGTTGGTGTTGGTGTCGGTGTTGGTGTCGGTGTTGGAGTTGGCGTCGGTGTGGGCGTTGGTGTTGGAGTCGGTGTCGGTGTCGGTGTCGGCGTTGGAGTTGGCGGGACGATCACCGGTCGCGCCGCGATGACGACGCGCACCGTGTCTCGCAGCGAATCGGCATTCTCGCGCGCGGTTGCGCCTTCGATGCTCGCCGTGCCGCTCTCGATCGTCGAGACTGTGCCGCGTGCCGACACGTTGGCCAGCGTCGGAGTCAACGAACGCCACGTGACGACGGCGCCGGGCACGACGTCGCCCACCTGATCACGAACGGTCGCGCTCAGCGAGACTGAATCGCCGACGACGAGCGAGATGACGTCAGGCTGCGTTACCAGTCGGGTCGCGACCCGTGGTCGCACGATCACGGGCACACTGGTGCGCGCCAGCCCGTCGAATGCGGTCGCCGTCAGTGTCGCCAGGCCCGCGCTGATCGCTGTTGCGGTGCCGGACGAATCAACGACCACGACCAGCGTATCGGTGGATGCCCATCGCACTTGTGGTATTTCAGCAGAACACCCACTCGTCGCGCTGACGACGAGTGCGCGCTGCCTGCCAACGTCAAGTGTCAGGGTGGATGGCGACGCGGTGATGGCACGGCTCGGTTCCACGAAGCCATCGCACGCCTGCCCGCTGCCACCTCCACAGCTCGCGAGACTCGCGACGAGCGCGGCCGCAAAAAGATGGGTGCGGATGTGATGCCAACGGCGCGGAACAACGCTCGTGAGGCCTGAACTTTCGCGATGCTGCTGAACGACGACCATGACGGACCGGACGCTGACGGATATGACCACAACGACTCTACAACGCACGCCAGAGTCGCAAGATGAGCAAACTGTCCTGCGTGATTCGTGCCGCGTTCACGAGCTCGACCGCGCAGCTACGCGGTGACGCGGTCGCCGCGCCACGCAGACGCGCCAGTGCCGAGTCCGACAGACCCAGATCTCGCGAACGCACCAGACGCTTACGACGAGCGCGCGCTTACGCGTTCGCGGAGATCGTTGCCGCTGCTGTGCTCGCGCGCGAAGCCCGCCGACGGAGTTCCGCCACATATCGCGTGACTTCCGATTCCACGGCGTCGCGGCCAAGGCGCAGGCGATCGGGCTCGCTGCGCAACGTCGCGTGCAGCATCGTGAGCGACATGTACCGCACATCGCTGCGGCGCGTCGCGTCGTGCACGACTGGCGGCGCGCCGAGATCGATCCAGATGGCATTCGACGGCAACGGCGCGATGGCCGCGGCGTCGAGAATCGGCTGACCGGCACGCACGGCGAAGAAGACGACATCGTGTTGGCCCATCGCAGGCACGAGCTGATCCCACGTCGTCGCGCACGCACCGGAACGGGATGCGAGATGTGTCACGCGCTCCGGTGTTCGGCCGATCACCGTCAGCGCTGCCGGCGCTCGGCGCGATGCTGCGGCCAGCGTGCTGGTCGCGGCATCGCCGGTGCCCACAACCAGCACGCGACAGGCGGACCACGCTGTCGGCAGCATCGCTTCGGCGGCACGCAGCGCTTCTTCGCCGAGGGTCGTCGCGACCGAAGACGCGGGCAGCGCCGCGCGGATGTGTCGCGCACCCGCAATCACGCGTTGCACGAGTGCATCGAGCGCGGCGTCGGTGCGACCGGCGCGCTGCGCCTGCCACCACGCGGTGCGCAGCTGGCCGAGGATCTCGGTTTCACCAATCCGGGGCGACTCGAGGCCCGCCGCCAGTGAGAAAAGGTGACGCACGGCATCCAGTCCGCGATATCGCTGAATCTCCGCCTGCGCGACTGTGACACCGTGCTGTTCGAGCATCGACCGCAACACGTCGTCGGCGGCCGACATCGCACCCCACAGCACAAGCGACGACCGTTCGCAGGTGATCAGTGGAATGCTGCGCGCCAGCGCACTGGCGACGCGCGGCACATCGAGCAGCGCGTCGGCATCGAGCGCGAGGGCGGAGGCGCCTTCGGTGCCGAGTGCCGCAGCGCGAACGACCGCCACTTGCAGCGGTGCGAGCGCCGCGTTGATCGCGCGCTCAGGCATGGCCACTGTCTGTTGAAGCAGTCTCCGCACCGATGCCACGCGGTGCTGGCAGAACGTGCGTCGTGCTGTCGTAATCCGTGCGGGCGCTCGCGTGCGTGACCATGTTGACAATTCAACCGACCACGACGTCTCTTCGCATCCGGAAAGACACTGGCGGGAAAAGCCCGTACGTGATCGTACGGATGGCTGCGGCCATCGTTCGCGAGGGCTGGAAGCCTCTCGGCCGCCAGCCCTCGTCACCAACAATGCCCGCCTGAACGGCCTACGGCGCGATCGTGATCGTCAGGTAGTCGTTCACCGTCAAACCGCCGAAGAGCCGCAGGAAGACGAGCGGAGTCGCCGTGCCGTTGTTGACGGAGATGGTCGCGGTGCCACCGACCGTGGGAGCGACCGCACGCTGGATCAGTGCACCCGTGGCGAAGTTCCGCAGTTCGAGTATGGCGGCGTACGTTGGCGCCGTGCCGGTGATGCGGACCTGCTGACCTGCGGTCAGCGCCGGCAGGATCCGGATGTCCCGCGTCGTGCACGTCGGTGTCACCGCTGTGCGGAAGCTGACGCCGGTCGTGACATCCGTCAGAACACAACTGAGTTTCGGATCTGGATCGAGTGCCGTCGTGACGGCATACGACCCTGGTGTCGTCGCAGGCGCCGCGATCACGAAACCGAAGGTGCCAGGACGGATCACGACGAGCGCCGTGGCCGCGGTGTCGGTGGTCGGCAGTCCGAACAGCTGACTGCCGATGTTGAGCGGAATCAGCGTCGTCGGCACCGTCGGCGCCACACGCACGGAGTAGTAGGTCTGTGTGAGTGCACTGACGGAATACTGATTGGCGATGCGGTAGCCGTACAGGTTCTGACAGGTGGAGGCGTCGAAGGCGCCGCTGAAGGTGTTTCCGAGCTGCACCGGCCGAACGAGATTGCACGCCGGTACGATCAGGATGCGCACCGTGTCACGCAGCGAATCAGCAGCAGACGTGCGTGGCGTCGCGGCCTCGATGGTCGCGGTACCACTTGCGATCGCACTGACGGTACCGGTGGCGGTCACGGAGGCGAGGTTCGGCGTGAGCGAGCGCCACACGATTGGCGCGTTCGCGAGCACCGCGTTGTTCTGGTCCCGCACAGTGACCGTCAACGCACGCGTACCAAGCGGTGAGAGTGTGTCGACATCAGGACGTGCGTCGATCGTCGTGGCCACGCGTGCGCGCACGGTGATCGGAATCGTTGCGCGCGTGACGCCATCGAAGGCGGTGGCGATGATGTTCGCGGTGCCGGCAGCGACAGCCTTCACTGCGCCACTCGCACTGACGGTGGCGACCAGCGCATCACTGGACGCCCAGGTCACGTTCGGATCGTCAGTGGAACAGCCACCGGACAGGTTGGCGGAGACCTGACTCTGCGCGCCGATGTCGAGCGCGAGGGTGGCTGGTGTCGGTGTCAACACGCGCAGCGGCGCCACGAACCCACCGCAGGAATCCTTGGCGGCGCTCGAACAGGATGCCGCGATGACGGCGGTGGCGCAGGCCAGGATCAGGCGACGGGTCAACACGGCGAATGTCATTGCGGGAACCCAACGGTGAGACCGATCTTCGCAGTGTACGTCGTGAACGGCAGAAATGTCACCGTGCCGATCTTGCTGAACTGCTGCCGCACGAGTTGTACGCCGGCATCGAGATTGGTCGTACGCGTGAGTGCGACCGCAATGCCGCCACCAGCGCCGAAGCCACTGCCCGCGCTGGTGCCGCCGTCAGCAAACTGAAAGTCACCGTGTACCTGCAGCAGTGCGAGTCGCGCCGACAGATACGGAAAGACACGCGTGAATCCGATCGGGGGAACCCAGCGCGGCTCGAGGAACACGCCTTTGATCTGCAGGCGATCCTGCGCCTTGTTATGGACGGTGTACTGCCCGCCAACGCCCACCGACAAGGCGCCGAACGTTTCCGTCGCGTAGACACGGCTGATGCGGAACTGTGGTTCGACCCCGGCACCGGCAGCGCTGCTGCCGCTGGCGTTGATCGTCGTGAACAGCGCGGCGACCTGGACGGAATAGCGTTGCGCGGACTGCGCCACTGCCGACGATGCGGATGCGCCCAGTGCCGCGGCCAGAGTCAGCACCGTGATCGCGCGATGCGCAGTCATGACACCGTGGTGGCGGAGCGGATGTGAAGCGTGCTCGGACATGGGTGTCGTTCGGGGTGATACGGCAGTGGTTGCGGCAGCGACGATCACGGCTTGCGCAGTGCGCCGATGGCCACCGCCGAGGTGTTGAGCGCGCCTTCGCGCTTCACGATGTCGATCGTGACTGGTACGATGCGTGTGAGCGGTCGCCCGGCAGCGTCGAACTTGGAGAGTCGCATGTCGAACGTCGCACGCACGCCGGTGGCCGTTTCGCTGACCGCACTCGGCGCGCCCAGCAACGCGGCGCGATGATCGGCACCGTCGCCGAAGAACTGCTTCAGTTCATCGTTGCGACGCAGTCCACTCTTCACTTCGCCCACGAAACGGTCGGCCGCGACGCGGATCTCGTTCGCGTCCGGTCGCTGGACTTCGCGCAGCGGAGCCGGTACAACGGCGGTCGGTGCGTTCGCGACAGTCGTCACGGGCGCGCTGATCGCCGGCTTCGTCGTCGCTGGCGCGACCACCATCGGCGCCGGCCGCTCCGGCGCGGTGGTTGCCGCAACAGGTTTCGCAGCGGTCGTGGCAGGCGCCGTCGGCCGCACGACGACCTTTGCCGTTGCCGGTGCGATTGCGACAGGCCTGCCGCGCGGAACGACGGACAGGTCCACCGCCATGCGTCCAGCACTGCCGGCATCGGCGGTGATTTTCACTTTACCAGGTGCCACGCCGCGTACGATGCCGGTGCGACCGTCAACGCGAGCGAGGCGCGGATTGCTGCTGCTGAAGCGAATCGGCGCCGACAGTTCGCGACCGGTCGTGCGGTCCTGCACGCTGCCACGCAACCGCAGATTGTCGCCGGCGCGCAGCACGCTCGATACGAGCGGCGCCATGCGCAACTCGGGCGAGGCCGCTGCCACTTTCGCAGGCGCGGTCACGACTGGGGCGGTGCGTGCCGCGACGAGGGGTGCAGCCGCACGTGGCATCGTGGGCGCTGACGGAATCGGTGTGCCGCGTGCCGCAACCGCTGGAGCCGCAACTACGGGAGCCGCAACGACTGGGGCGGCGACCACGCGGGCGGTCGTATTTGGCGCCGGAATCGGCGGGACCGACGTCGCAATCGCCGCCCGCGGTGCTGGTGTCAACGCGATGGCGGTCGGTGTCGGTGCGGCACTCGGCGCCGATGGCAGCACCGCCAGCGCGCGCTTTGCGGCGCGCGCGGAATCGGCGGTCGCACTGTCACGCGCGGCACGGGCGCGGGCCAGCTCTTCCTCGGTCGCGACGACGCCGCTCGACATTGCCGACGCACTGTCGGCTGTTTCGGTCTCTGAGGTGGCTGCGACCGCGACGGTCGCGTCGCTGGCTGCCGGCTCGCGGGTAAACGCGAAGGTGATGCCGCCAATGACCGCGATCGCCGCCAGTGCGACGCTGACCCGACGAATTGCGCTCGAGCCGTTCGTCGTATCGTCGTCGCTGAGCGCAGGATTGCCGGGCAGAATCAACGGCGCTTGCGGTGTGACGGACCAGACATTCAACACCGCGCCACATTGCGCGCAGACACGATCCTCGCCACTGAGGATCGTGTTGCAGGATGGGCAGGTTGCGGTACGAGTAGCAGTCATGCCGGAAATGAGGCGGATGGGCGCGCAGCGATCACTCTGGCGGCGGACAGCGCCACAAGAGTGTGGCGCCGAACCGACAGAGTGTTCATCGCGGTGATACACGCGCCGACGTCGACCAACCACCCGACAGTCTGCACGTCGTGCCCGATGGGAGCAAGCGCGGGCACAATTGAACAATCCATGATGCAACTCATGGTCCCGACGCGTTTGCTCAGCTCCCTCCCGCGTCTTGTCGGGCTCGCTTGGCCGAGTGCCACTGGTCGGCGCTGACTAACTGTCGAGGTCGGCTGGAAATCGACTCGAGATGTAGTCGCCGGCGACGCCGCGAATTGGGCAGCAAGGTTCGGAGTGTTCGCGTCGCGGGGTGAGGCGATTCTGTCTCGTCGGCACGCCCCACTCCCTACCGGACATCTCCATGCCACAGACACTGCGCGCCCCATCGACCGAGTATTTTCCGACGGTGACCGAATCGACGTTGACTGACGAGACCCGCTACGCTGCGGTGGTTGCCCGGGATGCCTCCTTCGACGGCACCTTCTTCTACGCCGTCCGCACGACCGGCGTGTACTGCAAGCCGTCGTGCGCCTCACGGACGCCGAAGCAGCAGAACGTGTCGTTCCATGCGAACCAGATCGCGGCCGAAGCGGCAGGCTTCCGCGCCTGCCAGCGCTGTCATCCGGAAGACGGGTGGCTCGACCTCCACACGGAGGTCGTCACGGCGGCGTGTCGCCTGATCGACGACGCGATTGCTGCCGAACAGCCGACGCCGACGCTCGACGCACTCGCGGACCGCACCGGCTTCTCGCCGTACCATCTCCATCGAGTGTTCCGGAAGGTCACCGGCATCACGCCCCGCGCGTATGCCGCCGGTGTGCGCGCCATGCGCATGCGGCAGAGGCTCGAGGATCGACGCACGATCACCGCAGCGCTGCACGACGCCGGCTATTCATCGACGAGCCGGTTCTACGAGCAGTCCACGCAGCGCCTTGGCATGACGCCCGCGCGCGTCCGCAGCGGTGGTGCGGGGGAGACGGTGCGGTTTGCCGTTGGTCAGAGTTCGCTCGGCGCGATCCTCGTCGCGGCGACGGAGAAGGGTATCTGCACGATCCACATCGGTGACGATCCCGAGGCGCTCGTGCACACGCTCGAGGAGCGCTTCCCCAAGGCCACGCTGATCGGTGATGACGCTGGCTTTGCCGAGGTCGTCGCGAAGGTCGTCGGGTTCGTCGAGTCGCCGCGTGCTGGCCTCGACCTGCCGCTCGACATCCGCGGCACGGCGTTTCAGGAGCGTGTCTGGAAGGCGCTGCGCAACATCGAGTTCGGCCGCACGATGACCTACGCGGAGCTGGCGGAAGCAATCGGGCAGCCGACGGCCGTGCGTGCCGTCGCGAGTGCCTGTGCCGCGAACGAAATCGCGATGGCAATTCCCTGTCATCGTGTCGTACGGTCGACCGGTGCGCTGTCGGGCTATCGCTGGGGCATTGAGCGAAAGGCCGCGATTCTGCAGCGCGAGGGTGCACGATGAACGCCGCCGAACTGATTCCCGAATCCGGTGCAGCGCCTCTCCTCGCGCGCGTTGCGGAAGTCGTGCCGCTCGAGCGCGGCGACGCGGCGATCTTCGCCGTGCATCACCGCCCTGTCAACGGCACGCGTGGGACCTATCGCGTGACGTTACGGCATGGGGTCAGTCGCATCCGGCGCGGTACCCGATTCGCAACCGGCGTGATCTTCCACGACGCGACCTGAGTCGCAACGTCTCACGCAGCGCGTTGCGAGCACCCGATCACGGCGCGCCTTTCGTCACGCGCCAGATCACGTTCCCGACGTCGTCGGCCACAAGCAGTGCACCGCGTCGGTCGATCACGACGCCAACAGGCCGACCGCGCGCGTCACCCTTCGTATCGAGAAAATCGGTCAGCACGTCCAGTGGCATGCCGGCGGGCTTGCCGCCTGCGAACGGCACGAAGATGACCTTGTAGCCGCTGCGTGGTGCCCGATTCCATGAGCCGTGCTGGCCGACGAACATGCCGTGCGCGAATGTCTCGGGCAACGCGTTACCGGTTGCATTCGCGAGGCCGAGGGATGCCGTATGCGGGCCGAGCGCGTAGTCCGGCGTGAGTGCGGTAGCGACGAGTTCCGGGCGTTTCGGCGACACGCGGGTATCCACATGCTGCCCGAAGTAGCTGTACGGAAAACCGTAGAATCCACCGTCACGCACGGCGGTCATGTAGTCGGGCACGAGGTCGCTGCCGAGTTCATCGCGCTCGTTCACCACGGTCCAAAGCGCGCCGCTCTCCGGCTCGAGCACCATACCGACAGGGTTGCGCAAGCCAGTCGCGAGTTCGCGATGCTGACCCGATGCCACGGTCACCGCCCAGATCGATGCGCGGCCCACTTCCTGCTCGATGCCATTCTCGCCCGCATTGCTGTTGGACCCGACGCCGACGTACAGCGTCGCCCCATCGGCGCTCGCCAACAGCGTCTTGGTCCAGTGATGGTTCAGTGTGCCACCGGGCAGATCGACCAACTTTGAACCCGCCGCCGTGATGCGCGTCGCACCGGTCACGTATGGAAAGCGCATGATCGCATCGGTGTTCGCGACATACAGCGTGCTACCGATCAGCGTGACCCCGAACGGCGAGTTGAGCCCCGACAGAAAGACCTCGCGCGTTTCGGCGATGCCATCACCATCCGCATCGCGGAGCAGCGTGATGCGATTTGCGCTGACCGTGGCACCGCCGGCTCTCTTCAGGAATCGGCGCTTGAAGAACGCCTTGATGCCCTTGTCGTCGTCAGGTCGCGGCGGGCCATTCGTTTCGACCGCCAGCACGTCGCCATTCGGCAGCACGTATAGCCAGCGTGGATGATCGAGCCCGTCGGCGAATCGTGCGACGCGGAGGCCGGTCGCGGCGGTCGGCACATCGCCAGCGCTCCAGCCGATTGCCTTCGCGACGTTGGTGGTCGGGATGAGATGCGTGACGGGCGGTGGAAGCTGCGGTGTCGGGCCGGTACCGGCGAGCACGGCGAGTTTGGCGGATTCATGGCACGCACTCATGCTTGCGCCGAGGGCGGCGCACAACAGGGCGCGGTGCATCACAGGAACTCCGGAACGGCAGAGGAAGGAGTACGCGAAATCGTCGTCGGGTGAGACGCCGACACACGCAACGTACCCCGGTCGGTCCCACGACCGGACGCGGCTGCAGTGAGCGTGCCCATGCGCACCGTGAGCGGCAGAGCGCGGGAAAGCACTGGTGTGAGTGACGTTGCTGGCAGTATGCTCGAGGGCGCCGAGTGCGGTGATGTCACGTTCCACGGAGCGGACAAATGCAGATCGAAGTGCGTATGCGCGTACCGATGCGAGTTGTGATGTGTTGGACCGTCACGCTGCTGAGTGCTGACTGCTTACTCGGGCAAGCGACCGCCACCGCGCGCATTCGCGCGCGCAGCACGGTGCAACTCAGCGCACCCGATTCGACCGTGGCGCGTCGAGTACTGACGCGACCGGCGGTCGCGGCTGCCGCTGCAGTTGCTGCGACGGATGTTGTTGTCGTGGCGCCGACGGTTGCGAAGCCGATGTCGCCGCTGGTGCTCGCCGCGCGCAGGCACGTCGTCACGCCGCCCGCTCCGGTGCCGACTGGCTTACCGACCAAGCATCCGGACATGCCGACTCCGGTGCCTGTGCCGCAACTCTCGAACGACTCGACACCGATCGACGCCGCGCGCACGCTGGCCGCGGCCTACTACGGCACTCGTGCGAGGCTCGCGACGGTACGTGTGACCAGTGAAGGGTCGGCGGGCGTGTGGGTTGGCGACAAACCCGAGAAACAGAAAGCTCCGCCCGGCCTCGACGTGTCAGAAGGCGTCGTGCTGCCATTCCGCTACGTCGCCGTGGACAGGAAGAGCGGCGAAGTGATGGCGCTCAAACCGTGGTTCGACGATGGCGGTGGCCTGCGATTCGATTCCCGACGCGGCGGCTACGTGGCCACGTTGCGTGTCGGCCTGCGCGACACCCTGCACGCCAACCGCCCGGCGTTGCTGACGCCGAAAATCCGTATGTCGGTCGCTGCCGTTGCGGACTCCGTGACGCCGGATCTGCTCGAAATCGGCGAAACGAACGTCTTCATCACCAGGACGCGTCTGGTCTCGCGTCGCGCCACACAAGGCATGCAGGTCACACTCTGGCCCGACTTCTCGGATCGCGGTGTGGACGTGTGGATCAACGTGCACCCCGATACGCTGCTGGTGCAGGCGAGTCCCGAGACGATCGCCGGCTTTGGCCTCGACGAGACGACCATCACCGTCACGCTGCCAAGTGGCGCCGTCGCGCCGAACGACACGATCGCAGTTCGTCTGCGCAGCGCGGTCGGTGCGCTGCTGAATGATGTCGTGCTGAAGCCGACCGGCAGCACACCCGCTTCGATCAAGTTGCGGTCGCGTGGCATGGGACTGGATACGATCAGCGCCAGCGCCGGATTGCTTGTTGGTGGCGTCGTGCGCGTGGACTACGCCTTTCCAAACAGCCTTGTCTTCGGTGCGCTGTTCGGCGCTGCACTGGGCGCGGTGCTGTTCGGCGTACGTGATCGCAAGCGCCCGGATGCAACGGGCTTTGGATGGGTGCTGTTGAGCGGCATGCTGACCGGCTTTCTGCTGGCGCTGATTGCCGCTGTCGGTGGGTCGAAATTCGCGGGCCTCGCGCTCTCGGCCGGCGGCAGCGCGATCGTCTCGATCATCGCCGGTGCACTCGGCGGATACGTCGGACCGAAAGGCCTCGAGAAACTCGTGGGCAGTTTTGGCGCCGGCAGTGAACAACCGCCAGCGCAGGCCACACCGCCGCGGTAGCGACGTACGTGCGGTAGACACTTGCGGCTCCTACGTGCGGCACCTACCGGCGTGAGTGACGCGCCGCACTGCGCATCACGGACTCGATCTCGCGCGCCGTGTACGGCAATCCGGGTGTGAGAATTTCGTGGCCCGTGGTGCCGACCGCGATCATGTCTTCCAGATAGAAGCCGTCGCCGTCGACGACGAACATCAATTCGTACGCCACCACCATCCCCGCGCGCAACGTCGCCGGCTGCCCTTCCGCATCGTCGAGCCCGACGCCGTGAATCTCCCACGGCGCGGTGCCATTGGTTGCGAGCAGCACCTCGGCGGCGTGCTTGCCCTCGGGAGTCGTGAGGGTTGGTGCAAGGCGCCTGATCTCGCTGATCGCTGCCGCAAAGACATCGCGCGTTGCTGCGCCGTCACGAATCAGAGGCAGGCCGGCGCGGTATCCGGCAATGAACAGATCCCAGGCTTCGCGCTGCCCGGCGGTGAATCGGCCCGACACCGGTGCGGTGCGCCCGACGTCACCCATGTAGTGCTCGCGCTGACAGCCCACATCCACCCGCACGACTTCACCGCGCTGCATCACGCGGTCGATGTGTTCGTACGACTGAAACGACGAGAAGAGGTTCGTGAATTGCGCGTTCGGGCCGCTCATGGTCCACGGCCAGAACGACACGCCGCGCGCACCGGCGACGTGGCATGCATTCACGACGGCCATCTCCGCCATGCGTTGCGTCGTGCCGACGCGCAGCGCACGGATGCCGGCCAGAAATGCGTCGCCACTGGCAGCGCCGACGCGACGCAGGATCGCGATCTCCTCCTCGCTCTTGATGTCGCGCAGCGCACGCAGGATCGGCGTCGCGGGCTTGCCGTCGGTCGCGCCCAGCGTCCTGACCCACGCTTGCCAGCGCAGGACACTGGTCGCCATCGGCAGCGGCGTTGCAACGGCGCCGCGCGGGTCGCTGGCGCCGATGAACACCGCGGTCGGCGCGGCAGCGAATCGACGCTGCAAGCGAGGCTCGAGTGAATCGATCGGCAGCACCTCGTTGATGCGCAGGCGTTGTGCCGACTCGACGGTCGGCGTGATGATGCCGAGCGACACGAGTGGACTTGGACGCGGGACGAACAGTATCACGGACTTGTCGCTGCCGTCGAGCAGCAGGACCGCGCCCACCTGCTCACTGAGCCCCGTCAGGTACTGAAAGTCCTGCGCCTGCATGAAGCCCAGCTGGTCATCCGCGAGAAAGGAGGTGCGGGCGGGTACGAGAAGGACGTCACTGCCAAGCCTGGCGATCGCTTCGGTGCGTCGCGCGGAGTAGGCCGCGTCGGGAACCTGACCGACGGCTGGTGCCGCCGCCGTGACGAGCATCGCGCACAGGCCAAAGCCGACGCGGCAGCAGACGGCAAAAGGATGATTCTCGCGCATCGGCGTGGGTCCGGTCTAGGCGGGGGGCGGGCGGTGGCGGCGGCGACGGTCATACCTCCGCCGCGAGGATTCTTGAGATGAGAACGCACCGATACTCATCCAAGTAAAGGCGCGATCTCAATCTGAGAGCAACTTCTTAACGGACCGGTCATTCCAAAGGGGACTCGGCAGTCCTATTTTCCGGATATGGCAGCACCTGCACTTGATCGCATTGGCGAGACGTCCGCAGTCCGTTCACCGAAAGCGCTCTACGGCGTGCTCGTGCTGTTCGTGATTGGGGCGCTCGTCGTAACGGCGCAGCGGATTGGCGTCCCAGCCGAGAACAACTTCAGGATCTTCCGTTCCGCGTTCCATCATCTGGTCGCCGGCCAGGATCTGTACGCCGCGTATCCGCGTGAGCACGCGGATCTTTACAAGTACAGCCCGACTTTCGCGGTGCTCTTCGCGCCGTTCGCCATGCTGCCAGTCGTGCCGGCGTACTTCGTCTGGCAGGTCGTCAGCATCATCGCGGTGGTCGTCGGCATGAGCCGTCAGATGACGCAGCGGGAGATGACGGTCGCACTCCTGATTGCGTGGCCGTCGGTGGTGACGGATATGCAGCGCGCGCAGACCAACACGCTCTGCGCGGGGCTGATGCTGATTGCATGGAGTTGCTTCGAGAAGCGCGAACAGCTTGGCGCAACCGTCAGCGGTGCCGTCGGTGCGTTCGTGAAGATCTTTCCGCTCGCGGCATTCGCCGGGCTCCTGCTCTACCCGCGCAAGGTGCGCCAGCTGGCCTTGATCTCACTCGTGATGGCGCTTGGCGTCGTATTGCCGCTGCTGGTCACGTCGCCGTCGTCCCTGCTGATGCAGTATCAGTCGTGGCTGCGCATCGAGACGTTGGACGCCGTGCCGGTGGAGTACGGGCGGCGCGGCGGCGGGTTGTACGCTGGCCTGATGGGTGGCCTGCACGTCTGGTTTGGCGTGGACTGGCCACATTGGCCGGTGCAACTCGCGGGCGTGTTGATCGTGCTGGCGCCGATCGTTTTCCGGCGTGATCGCTGGAATGATGCGCACTTCCGGCTGCAATTGATCGCGTCGCTCCTGATTTTTGCGGTGCTCTTCAACCATCAGTCCGAGTCGCCGAGCTACGTGATCGCGATGCTCGGCGTCGCCGTCTGGTACGCGAGCAGCGAGAAGGCGGTCTGGCGCACCGCGCTGATCGTGTTCGCCATGCTGCTCGTCAACGGCGGATCGTCAGGAATTCTCTCGCGCGACCTCTACCAGCGCTTCTACCTGGCTTATCTGCTGAAGACGGTGCCGCTGGTGCCGATCTGGATCATCATGCAGCTCGAACTTCACGGCCTGCTGCGCAACCGTCGCGATGACTCAGAGCTCGGCAAAGCTGATGCGCGTGATGTTACTGGCGGCGAGGCGGTCGCGCACCGCGGGTGAGGTGAGCGCGCCGAGCTCCTGCTCCCGCGCGGCGGTGTAACCGTCCACACGCGTCAAGGCGGCATCCACGTGGCCGGGATGCACCATCAGCTCCGTCGTCCCATCGCGCAGCGTGGCAAGGGTGTGCAGCAGGCGTGAGGCAAAATCGTCGGCGCCCTGCAGCGCGATGCCGGTGAAGTGATCGGTGCTGCGCGTGGCGGCGGCTCCGGGCGACGTCACGCGGTACGCCGTCGCGACGACGGCGCGATGCAGCACTGACGGGACGTCCGTCGCGAAGGGCACCAGCGATTCCGTCGGACGCCGCAGTGGCAAATCGTGCCGCGCTGCCACGCGTGCAATCGCAGCGCGAAACACCGGGAGTGCGTGCGTGTGTCGGTGCGAGTCGATGTGCGTCACCGCGATCCCCTCCGCGCGCAGTGCCGCGAGTTGGGCCTCGCATTCCGCCTCGATGTCTTCGCTGCTGACGGTGCGCAGCAGGGCGCGCTGGAGGAGTGTGCCGAGTGGCAGGAACTGTCCGTGTCGCGGGTCGATCAGCGTGCGCGCGGTCGTGATCGGTGCACCGAGCAGCACGTTGAAGTGCAGGCCAATACCAAGGGTCGGTACATTGCGGCGGGCGAGGAGCGCGTCGTGCCATCCCGGGCAGTGCACCATCATCGACGTCGACGACACCGTGCCGGCGGTGTGCGCCTCGACGATGCCGGCGTTGACTCCAGGCGCGAGGCCGAAGTCGTCGGCGTTGATGATCAGCCGACGGCGATCAGTTGTAGCGGCCACGCCAATGATTGAGACGGATCTTCAGCAGGTCGCCACCGATCGTGACCGCCGACTGTGCAAAGTCCACAGTGGTCGGCTCATCGTCATAGCGAAAGGTCACGTCGGTCTGCTTCACGCTCAAACCACTCTGTTGTGCGATGAAGATCACCTCGACGTCGAAGCCGAAGCGCGCGATCGTGAGACGTGGGAAGATGTGTTCCGCGGCTGCGGCGGTGAACCCCTTGAGGCCCGCTTGTGTGTCGAGTACGTCGTGGATCAGGACCGTGCGCACGACGCGATTGAAAAAGCGGCTCATCAGGTGCCGCGTGTAGAGATAGTGAAAGAACGACGGACTCATCACATAGCGCGATTCCGGCAGCACTCGACACGCGATCGCGACGTCGGCGCCATTGCGCAGCTCGTCGAGAATGCGATTGATCTGCGACGGCGGATAGGCGAGGTCGGCGTCGGTGAAAATCCGGAAGGTCCCCGTCGCGGCGAGCATGCCGCGCGCGACGCTCGCGCCCTTGCCGAGGTTCACGTCGTTGCGGAGCAGAGTCGTGCCGCGGCGCCGGCTGACGAATTCGCGGAGAATACCAGCCGCCGGCGGGCGACTGCAGTCATCGACCAGTATCAATTGGGTTGTATATGGCTGCTCGTCGAGGAAGCGTGCGAGTTCCTCGAGTTTTCCCGGGAGCTGTCGTTCACCGTTGTAGCAGGGCACCACGAGCGACAGGAGCGGTGTCGCCGGGGCTGGAGTGGGGCCAGTCATCCGCGAAGCATCTCCGGTTCAGCGAACCCATGCAAGAGCGTAGTTGTGCGGAAGACCCACTGGTGAGAACGCGGACGCAGTGGGCGGCCGAGCGGGTCGGCTGCACCTCGACATCGCACGCAGGACCTCACTCAGGACCTCACTCAGGACCCGCGCTGCTACTGTTCGCCCGCTCCGCGTGCCACATTGGTCGAGTCCGCCCGACCCACCCTCACCACTCCGCTCGATGCGTCTCCGCTTCACGTCTGCAATCGCGCGCGTCGCCGCGCTCTCCCTCGCGCTGACCGCCTGCCAGAAGATCGCCGCCACCCCGAAAGGTCCGTCCGTCGACTGGCCGGTCTACGGCGGCAACACCGACCATACGCATTTCACGACGCTCGACCAGATCACGCCAGCGAACGTGAAGTCTCTGAAGGTTGCCTGGACGTTCGAGACGAAAGACGAGTTCAAGGGGTCGGAGATGCAGGCGAATCCGATCGTCATCGATGGCGTGATGTACGCGACGACGCCGAAAATGCATGTCTTCGCGCTGGATGCGACAACCGGAAAGCAGCTCTGGTTGTTCGATCCGAACGCCGGCAAGCCGCCCGCGTCGCGCTTCCGTCATCGCGGCGTGGTCGTCACCGCGGATCGCGTGATCTTCAACTACCGCTACAAGCTGTTCGCGCTCGATCGCAAGACGGGCACGCCGATGCCGGGCTGGGGCAACGACAGCGGCTGGGTTGACCTGCGCGAGGGACTTGGACGGCCGGCAAAGGATCTCTCGGTCAGTGCGAGCACGCCGGGCGTCGTCTTCGAAGACATGCTCATCATGGGCAGCACCGTGCCGGAACAGCTGCCGAGTGCCCCGGGCGACATTCGCGCCTTCGATCTGAAGAGCGGCAAGCTGCGGTGGAGCTTTCACACGATTCCGCATCCGGGTGAAGCCGGCTACGAGACGTGGCCGCCGGATGCGTGGAAAATCGCCGGTGGCGTGAACGCGTGGGCCGGCGTGACGGTCGATCCGAAACGCGCCATGCTGTTCGCCGCCACGGGTTCTGCCTCGTACGATTTCTACGGCGCAAATCGAGTCGGCGACAATCTCTACGCCAACAGCGTCATCGCACTCGATGCGCGCACGGGCAAGCACATCTGGCACTATCAGGTGTTGAAGCACGATCTCTGGGACCGCGACCTGCCCGCAGCGCCGATGCTGGTGACGGTGCAGCGCGACGGCAAGCCGATCGATGCGGTCGCGCAGATCACGAAGACGGGCCACGTCTGGCTGTTCGATCGTGAGAAGGGCGCGCCGATGTTTCCGGTCGAAGACAGGAAGATGCCGACGGTGGCACTCGATGGTGAGCAGCCGTCGCCGACGCAGCATTTCCCGACTCTGCCGGCGGCGTTCGCACGTCAGTCGCTGACGAAGAACGATCTCACCGAGCGCACGCCGGAAGCGCATGCATCGGCATTGAAGACGTTCGAGCAGTACAACCCCACCGATCCGTACGAAGCGCCGAACGTCACCAAAGGCACGATCATCTTCCCTGGCGTGGATGGCGGCGGCGAATGGGGCGGTCCGGCCTTCGATCCGGGCACGGGTCTGCTGTACGTGAACTCCAACGAAATGGCGTGGCTGCTCAAGCTCGTGCCGCGCAGCGACGAATCGTTGTACGCCGCGAATTGCGCGGGCTGCCACGGCGACAACCGGCAGGGTGGGGCCGGGGGACCGTCGCTCGTGGACATCGCGCAACGCCGCACGGCTGATCAGATCACGCAGATGATCAAGGAAGGCAACGGACGCATGCCGGCCTTCGGTGGCGCGATGGACGGAACTGCCGTGAAAGAGATCGTCGAGTATCTGACGACCGGCAAGGTTGCCGCGACGCACGCGATGGACAAGAGTCCGTACTTCCTCAAGTACCGCACGGCGTACTTCGACATCTTCCTCGATCACGAAGGCTATCCGGGGATCAAGCCACCGTGGGGTACGCTGAACGCGATCGACCTCAACACCGGCAAGTTCGCGTGGACGATTCCGTTCGGTGAATATCCGAAGCTTGCCGCGCAGGGGGTGAAGAACACCGGCACCGACAGCTACGGCGGCGCCATCGTGACCGCGAATGGCTTGCTGCTCATCGGCGCCACGACCTACGACAACAAGTTCCGCGCCTACGACAAGGCGACCGGCGCGCTGTTGTGGGAAACGATGCTGCCAGCCGCCGGCAACGCGACGCCGTCCACGTACATGGTGAACGGCAAGCAGTACATCGTGATCGCCTGCGGTGGCGGCAAGAACGGTGCGCCCAGTGGCGGTACATATGTCGCGTTCGCCTTGCCGTGAGCGTGCCGTTGCCGGGGGCCGACCCGGCGTCCTGCGTCGTCAACGATTGCAGTCACCGTCGCATGGCTGCGATGCGTGGCCACACAACTCACCACATCGCATCCATGCGCCGTCTGCTGCCACTGCTGGCCCTTGCCGCACTGCTTCCTTCGCGCGCGTCGGCGCAGGAGGCCCGACTGCTCCGCGATCCCACGATCAGCGCATCGGATGTGGCCTTCACGTATGGCGGCGATCTGTGGATCGTGCCGCGGTCCGGCGGGGTCGCGCGACGCCTCACGGCCACCCCCGCCGTCGAGAGCGACCCACACTTCTCGAACGACGGCAAGCGGATCGCATTCACCTCCGATCGCTCGGGCACGGAGCAGGTCTACGTCGTCAGCGCGTCAGGTGGCGATGCGCGGCGACTGACCTGGTATCCCGCCGAATCGCATGCGACCGGCTGGACGCCGGATGATGCGCGCGTCTTGTACGCTTCCGCGCGCGAGACGGCGCCGTCGAGCTACGATCGACTCTGGACCGTGCCGCCGACCGGCGGTCCATCGACGATGCTCACCGCATCGTGGGCGCACAACGCCGCGTACGATCCGACAGGCAAGCGATTGATCGTCGATCGCGTGCGACGGTGGGACATCGAATGGCGCGGCTATCGCGGTGGCCAGAACACCCCGCTGTCGATTCTCGATCTCGCGGATCGTTCCGAGACGAAGCTGCCGAATGACCGCACGCAGGACACACGTCCGGTCTGGCTTGGTGGCTCGATCTACTTCCTCTCCGATCGCGACTTCCTCGCGAACGTCTGGAGCTACAACGTCGCCACGAAGCAGCTGGCGCAGGTGACGCACTTCAAGGACGCCGACGTGAAGCGGCTGTCCGGTGGTGCCGGCATGCTGGTGATCGAACAGGATGGATGGATTCACCTGCTCGACCCTGCGACCGGCAGAACGACGAAGCTCTCGATCACGATTCCCGGCGACTTCCCGTGGGCCGATGCACGATGGCAGGATGTGTCGAAGTCGATCGAATCAGCATCACTCGGACCGACAGGCGCTCGCGCGCTGTTCGAAGCACGCGGTGAGATCTTCACGGTGCCGGTGGAGAACGGCGATGCGCGCAACATCACGGCGTCGTCAGGCGTCGCGGATCGGCAGCCGGTGTGGTCGCCGGATGGTAAGCAGGTGGCGTGGTTTGCCGACGCGGGCGACGGCTACAAGCTGCTGATCGGTGCACAGGATGGTCGTGGTGCGCCACGCACGCTCTCGATCGGCGAATCGAAGATGGCGTGGGAGACCACCTGGTCGCCCGATGGCTCGCGCATCGCATTCGTGGACAACAAGCTGCGCATTCGCGTCATCGAAGTGGCGTCGGGCAGGAGCGTGACCGCGGATGTCGGTGGCAGCAAC
>JBBRLZ010000045.1:0-35789 GCA_038231095.1 Gemmatimonadales bacterium | reverse complement strand
TGCGAGTGGCTACCCGAATCGCGGTGCATTCCTCAGTGCGCTGGCCCTCGAGCCGCCGTCCGCGACATCCGACCTCGCGCAGGGCAGCGACACCGATGACAACGATGCACTCGTGATCAGCACCATCCACTCCGCGAAGGGCAAGGAGTGGGACGCGGTATTCGTGCTCTGGGCCGCAGACGGCTGGATCCCATCGTCGCGCGCGATCAAGGATGCGCAGCAGATCGAGGAGGAGCGCCGACTGTTCTACGTTGCGCTCACGCGTGCCAAGCGGCATCTGCACGTCAGCTATCCGCTGTACGCATACGCGTCGCGGTGGAGCGCGGATTTCGCACTGGACCAGAAGTCGCGCTTTCTCGACGCCGGCGTCCTCGCGACGATGCAGCGCGTCCAGATCGCGCCGCCGCCCGCGCCCGAATTGCCGGCCACCCCTGCTCCGCCCACGTCCACGCTCGACGTGCGCGCAGCACTGCGATCACGCTTCAGTCAGTCGCCCCCGCGCTAATGCAGGCGCGTCAGCGTGCTATCAGGCACCGCATCCCCGAGGAACTTCCGCACCGCACCATACGGCGTTCGCGGCTCCGCACGTGCCAGCGCGAGCAGCTTCACGATCGTCAGGCGGATATCACTGTTCGTGCCGCGGTACACGCGCTCGAACAACTCGAGGTCCGTCAGATAGATCCGTCGCGCAAGGACCGAGGCCGTGTTGAGTCGCACGCGCGCGATCGCCGTCGAATCCATCGTCGCCAGGCGCGGCGCGAAGTTCGCTCGCAGTTGCTGTCGCGCGTGACTGAACACCGTGTCACGCGCAACCAGACGCGCCGCGCGGTCGCCCGGATGTGCCGTGAATGCCGAATCGAGCGATGAATAGAGGCCTGACCAGAAGGTGCCGAAGACCACCTCATCGTTCCAGCGTCGCACCACTTCGTCCGCCGCCCTGATCTGACCGCGTGCACCGAAGAATCGCTCGGCGCCGCGCGAACCCACGAAGTTCGCCACGCTCTCGTTGAAGACCGCCTGCCCCGGTGCGTAGTACGTCGTGTGCACCAACTCGTGGATCACCGTGTTTGCGAGCTCGAGCGAGTCCAGTGCCAGCGTGGTCGGCAACAGGGGATCATTGAACCAGCCGAGGGTGCTGAAGGCCGACGCCGGCCGCAGCACTGCGTCGAAGCCCGCTGCATCCACCGCCTTCGCTTCGCGCTTGCCTGCCTCAAAGTCGAAGAATCCTTTGTACGGCACGCGGCCGACCACTGGAAACCACCAGGTGCGGAAGGCCAGTGAGTCGCGATACGCCGCGCTCAGCACCAGCACCAGTGTGTCGCGATCCAGTCGCGAGTAGGTCGTGAACTCCTGCTGCGCCGAGAGCCCCAGCGAGTCGATCGCGAACCGCCGTGCATCGAGCACGAGTTGCAGTTTCGCGCGCAGCTGCGGATCCGTGGTCGGTACCGCAATCAACGCCGCAATCGGTTGGCGTCGCGCGAGAATTTTTCCCTCCTCGAACGCCGCGCGCGCGAGATAGCGTCCAATCGGAATCAGCGTCAGGAACCCGAGTGTCAGCAGCAGTGCAGCAAGCAGCAATCGACGCAGCCAGACGAACATCCGACGACGCGTCACCGCATCACTCGAACGTCGTGCAGCACTGCGCCGATTGATCCGAGGCCTTCAGCGATCAGGGGAGTCTGACCACCGTGACCTGCGCGTTCAACGTGGCCAGGAACGTCGTGCCGGTCGTCGGCTTGAATGACATGCCGGCATTCGCCGTCGTCGATGTGAACTGGAACAGGTCGAGCGAACCGGGCTTCATCTGGATCGTCTGTGCAACCGACGCCGGTGTCAGCTTGCTCAACAACGGAAGATCGTTCACATCCAGCGGGTAGGCCGTCGGAAACGCCGTTGCCGCAATCGAATTCAGACGCGCATAAATCGCGCGCAGATTGCGACTGGTGAACTGATACCGCGACGAAATCTGACCGGCGGTTGCGCCGGGGAAGTCATCCAGCAACACCGCCGTCATGTAGTCCGCAAACAACACCGGGAAGCTCTCACCCATCACCGCTTCGATGTTCGTCGTACCGGTGTTCCGCGTCTGCACCAACTGCGGCAGCTTCGCGTCGCCCTTCTGATCGGCGAGCCAGCGCAGGAACAGCCACGCGACACCGCGCTCCTCGATCGTGCCGAAGCCGGTCGGTGAGGTGAGCGAGAAGTCCTGGCGTGAGGAGAAGAAGTCATACGCGTTGCCGAAATTCGGCGGCAGGAAGCCCTGCGACGAATCGGGGAAGATCTGCGACGGACTCGCGCGCCCGGGACCCGGGCACGGCGGCAGATTCGGACATGGATACCGCGTCTCGTAGATCTTGCCGCCGAGTTCCTCGGACATGTGGCTCAGGCCTTCGTTGAGCCAGATGGCTTCCGTCGTGCCGCTGCGCAGCAACACGTGCTGGTTGTACGAGATCATGTGCTGCAGTTCGTGAATGAACGTCGCCGGTGCTGCGTTCTGCACCGTCGCCTGACTCAGGAGCGCGCAGCTCGCGCCGCCGGCCGGTTCGCCCGGGACCGACGAATAGAAGATCTCGGCCTTGTTGCCATTCGTATTGGTCGGCGACAGATCCGCGCCATTGAAGAATCCCGCGACGTACGTGCCGCACGAACCGGAGCTCAGCGTCAGGCGATTCACAATCGGCGTGAAGAGCACATACGTGCGCTGATTGGCGTCGAGATCCGACGTCGCCCCCCACGTCGCCGTGTCGAGCGGAAACAGGTCCACATCCATCTGACGACCGAACGCCGAGTACTGCGCATCCGTGAATCCATTCGTCGTCGGCGACTGACTGTCGACGTACAGCAGAATGTTGTTGCCCGCGTAGAGCAGACGCGCCGACACACTCGTGTAGGCGCTCGTCGTGAGCGAGGACAGCACACTGAAGTTCATCGTCGCGGCCGGCGCGGCAGCGGCGGTGCCTACCTTCAGGCTCACCGGCGGATGCGCGCGGAGTTCCTGCATGTAGGCGATCGAGCGCGGCGCTTCTTCCTTCTCGATGTTGCGCAGGCGCAGATGGAAGGCTTCCACCACGCTCAGCGTCGCGGGCGGCGGCGTGACCTGATCGACGCGCGCCGTGACCGTACCAAGGCCTCCGATGGCGAACGGATAGTCCGCCACGGAGGCCCGGTTGGCTCCGGTCGCGAAATCAACCGCCGCGGCATACTGCGGAATCACGGCGTAGCGCCCTGGCGTCACGAACGATACGCCACCGCTCCCCGTCACAGTCTTCGCGCCGTAGACGCTGAGCGTCACCGCGGTCGCGGTTGGCGTCACCGGCGGCGGCGGCGTGATGTCCTTGCTGCCGGAACACGCGGCCAGCAGTCCAACGCTCGCCAGTGCGCCGAGGTGTGCCGCGCGGTGCCACGAGACGTTCAAACTGTTCTGCATCATGAAGTTACGCTCGATGTGGGTCGGGCCGGAACGCCGCTGCGTCAACCGCGTCTGGTTAGGTTATCGGTCTCATGTCTTTCGTGCACCTGCATTGTCACTCCGAGTACTCACTGCTCGATGGCGCCAACCGGATCGATGATCTGATCCGGCGGGCCGCAGAACTCGAGCAACCCGCGCTTGCGATCACCGACCACGGCAACATGCACGCCGCGTGGGAGTTCCAGGAGAAGACACGTAAAGCGGGTCTTCGCCCCATTCTCGGCATGGAAGCGTATGTCGCCACCGGGGACAGACGACTGAAGGCCCGTCCAGGTCCCGGATTGCGGCCATACTACCACCTCGTCCTGCTCGCCCGCGACCGCGTCGGGTACCAGAATCTCATCAAGCTCTCATCCCTCGGCTACACCGAAGGGTTCTACACCCGCCCGCGTGTGGACCGCGAGCTGCTGGAGAAATACTCCGAAGGCCTGGTCGTTAGTTCCGCCTGCCTCGCCGGTGAAGTCGCCACGCATCTGCAGAACAACGCATGGGACGCGGCTCGTTCCACGGCCGCCTGGTACGCGGAAGTCTTCAAGGATCGTTACTACCTCGAAGTTCAGGCGCACGACTCCGGCGGCCAGGCGAAGCTGAATGAGCAGATCTTCACCCTCGGCGCCGAGATGGGCCTGCCCGTCATCGCCACCAATGACGCGCACTTCCTGACGCACGGCGATCACGACGCGCACGATGTCCTGCTCTGCATCGGCCTCGGGAAGGATCGGAACGACGCCAATCGCATGCACTACGACGGCGGCTTGTACTTCAAGTCGGCCGAGGAGATGCGCGCGCGCTTTCCCGACCGGCCTGACGTCCTCGAGAACACGCTCAAGATTGCGGACGAGACGGATGTGCAGTTCAAGAAGCAGTACTTCGTCCCCGCTTTTCCGCTTCCCGACGGCGTCGAGACGGAGAACGAGCTGCTCGTGCGCCTCGCCGAAGAGGGGGCGCGCGAACGCTATGGCGCGCCGTACTCCGACGAGGTCAGGGATCGCCTCGCGTACGAACTCGATGTCATCACGAAAACCGGCTACGCCGGCTACTTCCTGATCGTCTGGGACTTCATCAAAGCCGCCCGCGATCGCGGCATTCCCGTCGGGCCGGGCCGCGGTTCTGCCGCCGGGTCGCTCGTCGCCTACGCGCTCAAGATCACGAACGTCTGCCCGCTCAGATTCGACCTGCTCTTCGAACGTTTCCTCAATCCGGAACGCGTGTCGATGCCCGACGTCGACGTCGACTTCTGCTTCGAACGACGCGGCGAAGTGATCGAGTATGTGCGGCAGAAGTACGGCAAGGAAAGCGTGGGACAGATCGTCACGTTCGGGACGATGAAGAGCCGCGCCGCCGTCAAGGACGTCGGCCGCGTGCTTGGCTTCTCTCCATCGGAGACGGACGCCCTCGCGAAACTCATCCCCAACGCGCCCAACAACTCGCTCACCGTCAAGGAAGCGATCAAGGGCGTGGCGGAAGTGAAGGCGCGCTACGAGGGTGAGGATCGCTATCACCAACTGCTCGACTACGCGTCGGCCCTGGAAGGACTGTCGCGGCACACCGGTGTCCACGCCGCGGGCGTGGTGATTGCCCCGGGACCGCTCGACAACTATGTGCCGATCTGCACGCAGTCATCCAAGGGCGCCGGCTCGGGCGATGACGAGTCCGTCGTCGTCACGCAGTACGACATGAACAGCCTCGAGAAGGCTGGCATGCTGAAGATGGATTTTCTCGGTCTCACCACGCTGACCGTCGTCACCGATGCGGTGAAGAACATCTTCGAGCGCACCGGCATTCAGATCGATCTCGACACGCTCGCGCTGGACGACGAAGCGACCTATCGCATGCTGCGCGCGGGTCGAACGGCGGGCGTGTTCCAGTTCGAATCCGCACTCGCCACCGACGTGCTGCGCAGCATGCGCTGCGACCGGTTCGACGACCTCGTCGCCAGCAACGCGTTGCTGCGTCCCGGCCCGCTCGACGCCGGCATGCACAAGGTCTACATCCGCCGCAAGAAAGGCGAGGAGGCGGTGTCGTACGCCTTGCCTGAACTCGAGACGATTCTCAGTACCACCTACGGCGTCATCACCTATCAGGAACAGGTGATGCGCATTGCGCAGGTGCTCGCTGGCATCTCGCTCGCCGAAGCCGACGTGCTGCGAAAGGCCGTCGGCAAGAAGGACGCGGTGCTGATCGGCAAGGAACTCGGCAAGTTCGAAACGAAGGCCGTCGCACGCGGCCACGACGCGAAGATCATCAAGGAGCTCGCCGGCCAGATCGAAACCTTCGGGCGCTACGGCTTCAACAAGTCGCACTCGGTCGCGTACTCGGTTGTTGCGTACCACACCGCATTCCTGAAGGCGCACCATCCGGCCGAGTTCATGGCGGCGCTCCTTTCGTCGCAGATCGGCGACACGGAAAGTGTCATCAAGTACATCGCCGAAGCGCGCGAGATGGGCATCGAGATCCTGCCGCCCGATGTGAACGAGTCGAACTTCAAGTTCACCGTCATCGGCGACAAACGCATTCGCTTCGGTCTCGGCGCCGTACGCAACGTCGGCCGCGCCGCCATCGATTCGATCATCGCCGCCAAGAGAACCGGGCCGTTCACATCGCTGTTCGAGTTCTGCGAACGCGTCGACCTCCGCCTCTGCAACCGGCGCGTGTTCGAAGCGCTGATCCAGAGCGGCGCACTCGACGCGCTCGGCGGCCACCGGGCCCAGCTGATCGCGGCGCTCGACGCCGCGATCAGCGAGGCCGGCCTCAAGCAGGAGGAGGCGACCATCGGCCAGGGGTCATTGTTCGGCGACCTCGGCCCGGCAGCCTCGACGGTGGATGGTCAGGCAAAGCACGGCCCGACGCTGCCGAACACTCCCGTCTGGTCGGACTCGGAGCGACTCGCCCAGGAGAAGGCGATCCTCGGCTTTTATATCTCCGGGCACCCGCTCGAACCGTTCCGCACCGAGTGCGAACTCTTCGCGACCCACACGGTCTCGCAGCTGCAGGGATGGATCGCCGAGAAGATGGCCATCGGCGTCGTGATCACGGCGGTCAAGCGTCAGGTTAGTAAAAACTCACAGAAGGAATTCGCCCGATTGACGGTCGAGGACTTCTCAGGGTCCGCCGAGGTCCTAGTATTCCCCGAGGCGTGGTCGGTGCTGGCTGACCGGATTCGGACCGATGTTCCTATGTTGCTGAAAGGCGGCTACGGGCGGCGCGACCAGGACAGCGAAAAGCCAACGTTTATCGTGGACGAGGTGACCCCGCTCGCCGAACGGCGGACCAACGGGGCCGTGATCGTGTCGTTGAAGTTGGAGTCGAGTGTCGGGCTGTCTCCTGCCGTGATGGGAGACATCCGGGCAGTGGCCGAAAGCCATCCCGGGACGGCACCGTTGGAAGTGAGCTGGATTGACGGGCGCGGCAGCTCGTCTCGCTTCCGTTCGAGAACACTGACCATGGCGGCCGATGGGGCCGCCCTGACCGAATTGCGCGCCTTGCTGGGGCACGAGCGAGTCCGGCTCGTCCGCGGT
Source organism: Gemmatimonadales bacterium (assembly GCA_038231095.1). Classification (GTDB taxonomy): domain Bacteria; phylum Gemmatimonadota; class Gemmatimonadetes; order Gemmatimonadales; family Gemmatimonadaceae; genus JACMLX01. The sequence goes on along the minus strand of JBBRLZ010000045.1, from coordinate 28,802 downwards.
AACTGAGCGCGCTGAGGAGATAGGACCATGGCGACTGCTGCAGCACTCGAGTTCGAAAAGCCCATCGCGGAACTCGAACAACGCATCGATGATCTCAAACGCCTCGCCGGCGACGCGTCGTTCGGCGTTCAGCTCGAGATCGAACCGCTGGAAAAGCGGCTGACAGAGCTCCGAAAGGAGATCTACAAGACGCTCACGCCGCTGCAGCGCGTCGAAGTCGCGCGGTTCAAGTTGCGCCCGTTCACGCTCGATTACATCGAACGGATGTTCACCGACTTCATCGAATTGCACGGCGACCGCGCCTTCCGCGAGGATGCTGCCATCGTCGGCGGCTGGGCGCGTCTCGAAGGCGAGACGGTGATGATCATCGGGCACCAGCGCGGTCGCGACACGAAGGACAACCTGAAGCGCAACTTCGCGATGCCGCATCCGGAGGGGTACCGCAAGGCGCTGCGCCTCATGAAGCTGGCGGAGAAGTTCCAGGTGCCCGTGCTCACGTTCATCGACACGCCCGGTGCGTGGCCAGGACTCGGCGCTGAAGAGCGCGGCCAGAGCGAAGCCATCGCGCGCAACATTTTCGAGATGAGTCAGCTGGCGGTGCCGATCATCGCCACCGTCATCGGTGAAGGCGGGTCCGGCGGCGCACTGGCGCTCGGCGTTGCCGATCGCGTGCTGATGCTCGAGAACGCCGTCTACTCCGTGATTTCCGCGGAAGGCTGCGCGGCGATCCTCTGGAAGGACAACAAGTCTGCGGAGAGCAAGGAGCGCGCGGCCAAGGCACTGCGCCTGACGGCGACCGACCTCGCCGAACTGAAGGTCATCGATGAAGTCGTGCCTGAGCCGGAAGGTGGGGCGCACACGAATCACGAAGTCGCCGCCGCCACGCTCAAGTCCACCCTCGTGCGCCTGCTCGACGACCTCCGTGGCCTGCGACCGGAGAAGCTCGTGCGTCGTCGCCGCGAGAAGTTCCTGCGCATGGGCCAGTTCATCGGCTGAGTGATTCACCGCTGATGTCGGACCTGATCGAGGTTGCCTTCAAGGGGAACCGGAAGGAGTTCTTTCGCTGGGAGGATGTGGTACCGCCTCCCGCTCCACCGACGCACGTCATCGTCGAAGGCGATCGCGGCGAGGATCTGGGACAGGTGCATGCGATCGGTGCGCAGGCCGAGAAGCGCTTCGCGGGCGTGGCACATGGCGCGGCCGTGGGTGACGCAACGCGTCGCGTGGTGCGCATTGCGAAGTCCGACGAGATCAAGCGCGCGCAGGCACTGACTGAAGAGAACGAAACAACGCGGCGCGAGGCCATGGCGCAGGTCCGCGCGCTTGGGCTGCAGATGAAACTCACCGATGCCGAATGGCAGTGGGATCATCGCAAGCTCACGCTGTACTTCACGGCCGAGAAGCGTGTCGATTTCCGCACGCTGGTGCGCGATCTGGCGGCGACGTTCAAGGCACGCATCGAGTTGAAGCAGATCGGCGTGCGCGATGAGGCGAAGCGTCTCGACGGTATCGGACGGTGCGGTCGTCAGTATTGCTCGGCGTCCTGGTTGCCCGATCTGCGCCCGGTCAACCTGGGCGTGGCGAAGGATCAGAAGCTGTCGCTCAATCCGACGCAGATTTCCGGTGCGTGCGGTCGGTTGATGTGCTGCCTGCGCTACGAACATGAGTTCTACGTGCAGAGCCGCAAGCGCTTTCCGAAGGAAGGCAAGATCATCAACACCGCAAAGGGCGAAGAGAAGGTGATGCTGAACGACATCTTCCATGATCGCGTGACGCTGCGGGCACCCGATGGCGAAACGCGCATCATCACGCTGGTGGAGCTGCGTCGCGAGACGTCGGGCTGGACGCCGGGTCCGACTGACGAATACAGTGTGTCCGACGCGCGCGATGCCGCGGAAGAAGGTGAGGTCGTGTTCGACGACGCGCCGACGATTCCCGAGCGCACACGGCTGCCGGTGTCGGATCGCACGTTGCCGGTGCTGCCCGTGACGCCATCGGTGACACCATCACTGCCATCTGCCTCGCCGGCGCCGCTCGTGAGGACACCCGTCGCCTCGCCGATCATCGCCGAAGCCGCACCCGCGGCACCGATCGCCGAGCCACTGGATGATGTTGAGACTGACGCCGATGACGACAGCGATGAAATCGGCGAAGACGATGCGACGGTCGAGGCGGACGGTGTTGCCGGCGACGCCCCGAAGCGCCGTCGTCGTCGTGGCCGCCGCGGTGGACGGCGCGGCCGCGGCAATCGCCCGCCGACCGGCGACGATACCCCCGCTCAGTAGATTGCATTCGTCGCACCACAGGCGGTGCCGACCGTCGCTTTACCTGGACTTCAAGGACATTTCGTGTCGCGCTTCTACATCACCACCGCCATCGACTACGCGAATGGTGACCCGCACATCGGGCATGCGTTTGAAAAAATCGGCGCGGATGCGATAGCGCGCCTGCACCGTCAGCTCGGCCGCGACGTGCACTTCATGATCGGCATGGACGAACACGGCCAGAAGGTCGCGCAGACCGCCGCCGCCGCCGGTGTGTCCGAACAGGCATTCGTGGACGAGATTGCCACGCATTTTCAGGCGATGTGGACCACGCTGCAGATCTCGAACGATCAGTTCATGCGCACTACGCAGCCGGCACACAAGGCCGGTGTGCAGGCGCTGATCGAACGCATTTTCGAGAAATCGCCGGACGCGTTCTACGAGAAGAGTTATGCGGGCTGGTACTGCGTCGGCTGCGAAGCGTTCAAGACCGACGCGGAAATCGTCGATCGCCACTGCGTGCTGCACCCGACGCGTGATCTGGAATGGGTCGAGGAGCGCAACTGGTTCTTCCGGCTCTCGGCGTACTCCGATCGTCTGCGCGCGTTGCTCGATACCGACCCGACGTTCTGCCAGCCCTCGAGCCGCCGCAATGAGATTCTCGGCCTGCTCGATGTCGGCCTCGAGGACGTGTCGGCAAGCCGGTCGCGCAACACGTGGGCCGTGCCGTTCCCGCGTGCGACCAGCGACGGACAGCAACAGAGCACGTATGTCTGGTTCGATGCGCTGCCCAACTATCTCACCGGCACGGGTTTTCCCGATACCGCCGGCTGGGACGCGCGCTGGCCTGCGCAGCTGCACGTGATCGGCAAGGACATCACGCGCTTTCATTGCGTGATCTGGCCCGCGATGCTGATGGCGGCCGACCTGCCGCTGCCCGAGCGGGTCTGGGGCCACGGCTTCGTGCTGCTCGGCGGTGAGCGCTTCAGCAAGAGTGCCGGTGTGAAGCTCGATCTTGGCGAAGCGATCGCGCGGTTCGGAGCCGACGCGTTCCGCTATTTTCTGCTCCGGGAAATTCCCTTCGACGGCGACGGCAGCTTCTCGTGGGAGCGCTTCGGCGAGCGATACAACTCCGATCTCGCGAACGCCTTCGGCAATCTGGCGAGCCGAGTGACGTCGATGATCGAGAAGTACAACGGCGGTGTGATTCCGCCGGCGGTCGAGAGTGACCTCGATCGCGCTGACCTCGCCGACTACGCAGACGCCGCCGCCGCAATGGACGGGTCGCGTGGCTATCTGCTGCACGAAGGCCTCGCTGCGATCTGGCGCACGACGGCGCGCGCGAACGAGTTCGTGCAAGCGTCGCAGCCCTGGGCGCTCGCCAAGGATCCGGCCCAGCGCGAGGCGCTGCTGACCGTCCTTGGCCTCCTGGGCCGCTCACTGGCCCGTCAGGCCATCGCCATCGCGCCCTTCATGCCCACGAAGGCCCAGGCCCTCTGGGAGGCCCTCGGAGCCCCTGGCGCCGTCCACTCGCGCCGCTGGCCCACCCTCGCCCCCGTCGATGCGTCAGGCTGGCGTGTGACCAAAGGCGCCGCGCTCTTTCCCCGTGAGGAAGCGCCTGCCTCCTGATTCGGTAGCGTCTGTGGCATCGGCGCCGACCCTGGCATCGCAAGCGTGAGGTACCCGAGCCGGAAAGAGTGCCGCAGTTCGCATGAGTTCTCGCGAAACGCTGTGCGCATCCGCCATTCATCGTGCGCTCCGAATTCAAGTAAGCCTCTACGAATCAATGGCTTACAATGCCAGAGCCCGACTGGTCCGCACCCTGCCTTACTGCCGGGCACGGAAGGACTGACCACAGTTACCACAGACTGGAGCCGCCCGACTCAGACACCCGCAGCGCCCCACTCCGACCGACCCCAATAGCAGTACCACAACCCAGAGCCAGACTCGGCTGTTACCAGTGTCCCACGTCCATCGTCCACTGGTCGAGTCTGCCTCTGGAGTGTGGTATGCTACGTGTCCATCCCGGCCGCCGTCGGTCGGACGTTTCCGCGCACGTGCTGGCAGGTCGTGGAGGATTCGCGCTCGAGTCCACGCTGCTGCTGTTGGTGCTCTTCGGAGCCCTCATCGGAGTCGCCACCGCTGCGATTGCCGTCTACACGAGGACTTCAGGCGTTGATGTGAGGGCCAGCCGGGTGGCGTATGCCGCCGAAGGTGCTGGCGACCAGATCATGGCGCAGCTCGATGCCGACATGGCCGACGGCATCATCACACCGGGCGACATCACCAGCCTCGTCCCGCCCACGCTGCCCGGCTTCACGTTCACGCAGCAGACACAGGTCATCGGCGCACCGGTCAACCGCATCATCACGCGCGGTGCCTTCGCCGGACTGTACGCACTAGAACAACCGATGAGCGTGCGCGTGAGTGCCGAAGATCCTACCGGCAATCGCGCAGCGATTGAGCTCGGTGTGTCGGTGCAGTCAGTGCCGATCTTCCAGTTCGGTGTGTTCTACGATCGCGATCTGGAGATCAACAACGGTCCGCCAATGACGTTCAGCGGCTGGGTACACTCGAACAAGAGCCTGTATCTCAGCTCTGCGAACGCGAATTACATGAACCAGATCACCGCGGCCGACAGCGTGTTCTGGTCGCGCAAGGACACGCCGACGACGCTCGCCGGCGTGAACATCGCGAACAACGCGAGTGTGTTGGTGCCACTCGACTTTGACAGTCGCAGCATGCCTGGCGCCACATTCGTCGCGCGCAGCAATCTGAAGTTCAACGGCAAGCTGATGAGCCGCGTCAGCGGCGTGCGTCCGCTGCGCCTGCCGCTGCCCGGCGGCATGGATCCCGTCGAACTGGTGCTTCCCGCGCAGCCGGGCGACACGCCCGACGTGGCGCAGGTGCGCATGGCGAACAAGGCCGATCTGCGCATCGTCGTCAACGTCGCACTGCCACTCGCCAGCATCTGCACCGAAGCGGTATTCCTGCGCACCGGTGCTCGTACACCCCTTGGCGCGGCCTGCCCGCTCATCTTCCAGTTCGTGCGCAACGCGTTCTGGGATGGTCGCGAGATGAAGCGTCCCGACGTGCTCGAACTGGACATGAACGCGCTGCGATCGTTCGTCAATGCGTCACCAGCTGATCGACAGGTGAGCGTGGTCTACGTCGAGTTTCAGGGGCGCGACAGCACGATTCTGAATCGTGACTATCCCGCCCTCCGCATTCGCAACGCCACGCAATTGCCGAACGCGGCCACTGCCGGCGATCCAGGCGGCATGACGATCGTCACCAACGCAGCGATGTACGTCTGGGGCGACTACAACACGACGAACTGGAAGCCTTCGGCCCTGATCGCCGATGTCGCATCGTTCCTCTCCAACAGCTGGACCGATGCGTCGTCCACCACGTTCCCGCGTCCGCGGACGTTCGCGACGACGAGTGTGTGGGCGGCGTTGCTCGCCGGCAACTCGGAAACGCCGTGTGATGCGCGCAACTGCGGATCACCACAACCGTACGGGGGCGGTCTCGAGAACTTCCCACGATTCCTCGAGGATTGGGGCGGCAGCGCACTTGGCACACCGTTCAACTACACCGGCTCGCTGGTGTCGCTGTTCGTCAGTCGGCAGTCGGCGCGCCAGTGGGGACACACGCTGAACGGTGGGCGCGCGTACTACAGCCCGCCGGTGCGTAACTGGAGCTTCGAAACGCGCTTCCGCAATCCGCTGCTGCTGCCGCCAGGCACACCGCGACTCGGTTCGGTGCTGCAGATCTCCTACCGTAACGTGTTCTGATGCCGCGCCGAGGCACGTCTCTGGTGGAGATGCTGATCGTGTTGACGCTGCTGGGGATTCTGACGTCGATCGCGGCGCCACGAATCCGGCCATCGTCGAAAGGCACGGTCGAACAGAACTCACGACTGCTCGCGCAGGATCTCGATCTGGCGCGTACGCGCGCCTATGCCACGCGCGCGCTCGTGCGGGTCGTCGTCAGCGACACACTCTGGCAGACGTTTCTCGACCAGAACCGCGACACGACCATCAATGAGATCGCGCTCGAGCAGATCGCCTTCGGCCCGATGAACAACCGCATTCTCGGGCAGCATGTGCAGTTCGGTCGTGGTAGTGCACCACCCATTCCGACCGACTCCGTCGCAACACCCACCGGCACCCGTCGCATTCAGTTCGGCCCGCGTGGCACGACCGAGCCGTTCGGCACCAGTGCAGTCCTGTATCTCACGTACGACACCGATCTCACAGCCGTGAGTGCGGTCGAAGTCACCCCTGCTGCCAACGTGCGGGTCTGGCGTTGGGTGGATGGCACATGGCAATGACACAGCGCATCGCACCGACGGCCGATGACACCGCCCCGCGTTCACAGCGCACCGGCTTCGCACTGCTCTCGATCATGGTCGCCGTGGTGCTGCTTGCCACCGGCGTGATGGCCATCGGTGCGGCGAACACCAACCGCATCCGCTCGCAAACGCTGTCCACCACGCGCAGTGCCGCATTGACCGTCGCGCGCAGCTATCTCGAAACCGTGCGCGGTCGCGATCCGTGGAGCATCGCCACCGAGTCGGCCGTGCACGTCGATGCGAATGGGCAAGTCAATCCATCCGGCGCATTCACGCGTGAGTTGCTGGTGACCGTCGATCGCGCGAATCTCCTCCGTCTCGAAGTCGTCGTCACCGGTCCCGGCGTCTCCGTACCGATCCGCCTGATGACGAACGCCTATCGCGGCGGCACGATGACGCCGATTCTCTGATGCGTACCGCAATGCGTCAGCCGCACAGAGCACGCGCCGCTGCCCCACGCGCTGGCTTCACGCTCATCGAGTTGCTCGTGTCGATGCTGCTCGGCGTCATCATCATCGGCATCTCCGCCAACTTCGCTGCGGCGACGCTCCGGTCGAGCCGCGGCAGTGACATGCGCGACGGTCTCAATCGCGATGCACGTTTCGTCGGCCTCGCCATTGGTCGTGATCTGCAGGACGCGGGCGTGGCGTTTGAATCGTCGCAGCCGTTCGGCGCCGTGGCCACGCGTGGTGACACTGTCCTCGCCATCTCGGTGCCATATCTGCCGAACCAGGCCGAGGTGTACAATATGGTCGTGCCGGTGGACACGACGGATCCGTTGCCGCCCGGTGGGACGTGCGGGCCGACGTGCATCGACGTGACCGATCCGAACGCGGTGCCGTTTCAGCTGACCGTTGGCGATGTGGCGCTGCTCCAGGTCCAGAACGAGCGTCGACTGATCATTCTGACGAGCGTCGGCTCGTACGGCGCCGGCGTCAAGCGACTGCAGTTCTCGAACGCCGATACGCTGTTCGTGTATCCGGCCGGGCTGACCGGCGGACTGCGCCTGACGCGCAATGGGGTCGCGGTGCAGAAGCTGTCGATCACCGCCTGGTATCGGAACTCGGGCACCAGCACGCTCGTGCGCGCCGACGGCTTCAATCTCGACGGCACGCTGCACACGTCGATCACCGCGCATGGCGTGGACACGTTCACGACCCGGCTGCAGTTCACCGACGGCGTCGAGCGGACGCAGGCCAACGGGTTCGACGCCGACACGACCAACGACTACGATCGCATCGTGTCGGTCGTGGTCCGCGCGCGGATGCGCGTGGAGCGGGTGGATCGCAGCGTGAACGGCGGTGCGCCGCTCTTCCGCAACTACGAGTGGCGGATCACACCGCGAAACCTGATCTTCGAGCGCAACAAGGTCATCTGAGTTCGATTCCGGCTCGAACGGCAAGAACGAACGGCAGGCGCCGCAAGCGCGGCGCGGGAGAAACGGGAGAAGAGCCGGGGCTCCTGCGCCATGGGATTTGTTGTGAAGTGCACCAGCGGCTGGCGCCTATCGATTCGTGGCGCCGACCGTCGCGCCGTACATCGCACCCACGGGATTTGAGGGCATGGCACATACCATCGCAAGAAATTTCGCCGTCTACTGCGGATCGAGTGCGGGGAGTGATCCGCGCTTCATGGCCGCGGCGCGCGCGCTGGGCCATGATCTGGCGATACGCGGGATCGGCGTGGTGTACGGTGGCGCGTCGGTCGGGTGCATGGGTGCACTGGCGGACGGAGCGCTCGACGTCGGTGGTTCGGTCATCGGCGTGCTCACACGCGGTCTCGCGTCGCGCGAGATCGCGCACACGCGACTTACGTCACTCGAGCTCGTGGATTCGATGCACGAGCGCAAGGCGCGCATGGCCGCGCTGAGCGACGCGGTGATCGCGCTGCCGGGCGGTTACGGCACCTATGACGAATTGTTTGAAGCACTCACCTGGTCACAGCTGCAGATCGATCGCAAGCCGATCGGGCTGCTCGATGCGGGCGCGTTCTGGGCGCCGCTGCTGACGATGCTCGATGGCGCCGAAGCGTCCGGATTCCTCCGTGCGGAGAACAGGGCGCTTGTGTATCACGGCCAGTCGCTCGATGCGCTGCTCACACGCTTCGATGCCGGCACGTCACGCGCGGCGACGTCGGGGATCCGACCGTAGGCGACTCGGGTCCGGGCGCAGGCTCGAACGCGAGGGACTCGTGATCGGGCAGTGCACGCATACCACGATTTCACTTCGTACGCCGTGAGTCTGCTGTTCCCCTTCGGACAAGTAAAACGCGGGGGCGGAGAAGAATCTCCGCCCCCGCGTTTCACTACATCACGACCCAATGATCAGGGCGCGGTCGAGTTGGCTGGTCCCGTGCCACCCCAGGTGTACAGCGCCTCACCCTTCACGCCGAGCTCCTTTGCAGGAACCGGCATTTCGCGCGGCGTACCGGCGAGCAGTGCGTCGGTGCGACGGCGCCAGTAGTACGTGGCGGCACCGAGGCCGAGCAGCTCGATTTCGTTCTCGTAGCCCATCTTGTCGAGCAGCACCGCAACGCCATCGCCAGCCGTTGCCGGTGCCAGCCCACCGCGAGTCACGCGGGTCTTGTTGATCAGCGCGACACCCGTCGCCAGATCGCCCGTGCGGATCGACGCCTCGGCCTTCAGCAGGTCGTTCTGCGTCGCCGAAATGACCGGTGCCGGCCCGTAGCCGCCATAAATGCCGCCCGGATCCTGCACGCCGGACAGATCGTAGCGGATGTGGCCGATGTTCGACTGGTGGTACGAACCGCGGCTTGGGCGGAAGATCGCCTGCCGCGAGTACACGAAGTCCGTGCCGGCACTGGCCGTCAGCGGATTCGTGCCAAAGCCGTCCACGATCGATTCATCACCGAACGAGCCGTCGCCCATACGCTTGTCGGCTGAGTTCGGCTTTGGATTGCCAGCCAGAGGCCACGGCGTGGCCTGCGTGGCCGGGTCCATCAGGTTGGCCACACGCGTGCTTACACGGCCGGTGTCGAAGGCATCGAACCACGTCAGGATCTCATGGCAGAACGAGACGCACCCGTCACCGACGAAGACGAAGTCCAACGGCGTTCCGCTCGACATGCCGGCGTTCGTATACGTCAGCACCTGCGCCCAGTTCACCGCCGTATTCTCCGCGGCGCTGCGAGGATAGTACGCCAGCGTGATCGCCATCATCGTGTTTGCGATCTGCGCGATCTGCGCGCTGCTGTAGCTCTTTCCGTTCGTCCAGCCGGCGACCGTCGTGAACGAGGCCGCCTTGGCCGCCGTTGCCGCCGACTGCAGCTTTGCGATGGCTGCATCGCGCATCTGCTTCCGGTTGGAATACTGCAGCGTCGTGATGTCGGTGGTCTCGTCGACGACGTACCCCTTGTCGTAATTCAGCGCGATGTAGCTGAGGCTCGCGCCGAGCATGAGCTCGGCGATGACCTCGGCGCGCTTCGTGTCCGACGCGTTGTTGATCACCGTCTTGGTGACACGGATCGCCTTCAGCACGTCCACCGCCGACGAGATGGTGGCGTACATGCCACCCCACGGCACTTCGATGCTGGTGCGGCCGGCCGCGGCCGGGTCGTTCTGCCACGGACGGGTGAGTCGCTTGCCGTCGGCGTCAATGCTGGAATAGAAGTTCATGTTCCAGTTGTTCCACGACGCCGAGAACGTCTGAGCCTGCGTCACGAGCACGCAGTTGCCTTCGCAACCGTCGTACGCGTTGAACCAGGTGCGCATCGTGCCGCCGGCGACTGCCTCGAGCGCGACTGGATCCGACAAGGCGCGCTTGGCATCAGGCGCATTCGGATTCTGCACGTCGAGGGAGCCACACCCTGCCAGGGCTACTGCCGCCAGCACGCCGGCCGCTCGCATGAATCGAGTCATCATCATCTAGTCTGATCCTGAGTAGGCGTGGGTTAGTAACCGAGTTCGATCATGGCCGTGAACGTCCGGTACGCGGGGTACGTGAAGTAGTCCACGCGATAGCCGAACGGATTGCCGCCCGGGCCCGACACATCCGGGTCATAACCGGAGTACTTGGTTTTCGTCCACAGGTTGCGACCGATCAGGCCGATACGGGCCGTCTCGAAGGCGGACATGTGCACCGCGCGCATGATGCCCTTCGGAACCTGATAGTTCACTGCGAGTTCGCGCAGGCGAATGAAACCACCGTCTTCGACGAACCGGCTGTTCGGATCGAAGTTGTTGTAGAACGCCTGGAAGAAGCCCTGCGGCTTGCGCGCGGCGACCGGCACGTCGCGCTGGTCGAAGGCCGGGTCACGCAGTTCGTTGAACGGCCACTGGCGGGTGTAGTTGTAGATCTGGCCGCCCTTCTGCCAGGTGAGCACACCGTTCAGCGACAATCCCTTCCACTGGATGCTGTTTGCGAAGCCCATCGTCAGGTCGGGGTTCACGTCGCCGATTGGCTGCAGCGCGTTGCCGGTCGCGTCATAGTACTTCAGCGGCCGCTCCGTCTTCGTGCCGTAGGCCGAGTTTGCGACGTAGTAACCAAGCTCATTGACCTTATAGTCGCTCGCGGCACCCGTCAGCTTGCCGTTGGCGATGTTCGTCGCCAGCTGCTGCGCTGTCGTGATCCACGTCGAGCCGTAGATGATGCCGAACACCTGATTCGGCGCGACGCGGAAGATGCGCGTGTTGCCGCCGCCATCATCTGGGCCGGTGAGATACGGCGCGACGCCCAGCTCCGAGATACGCGTCCGGGTGCGATCGCCGGTGATGTTCAGGCGCCAGAAGAAGTCCTTGCTCGATGCCAGCACAGCACCGAAGGAGACTTCATGCGTGTTGCCATCGAGCGTGGCGGCATTCGTCCAGGTGTTGCGATAGCCGCTTCCCGACGACACCGGCACCAACAGGATCTGGTCGCTGGTGTTCTTCTTCGAGTAGCTGTACTCGAGGCTGTAGTTCTTCAGGAAGTTGAGGTTGAAACCCGCCTCGAGTTCCTTCGACTTCGCCGGCCGCAGATTCGGATTGCCGAGCGTGACCTTGGAGGGGCTGCCACCGCTCACCGAGAAGACTTCGTACTGGGCGTCGAACGGAGGGCGCAGTCCGGCCGTGCCGTACGAGATGCGCAGCTTGCCTTCGTCGAGGCCGGGGATCTTCATGTCTTCCGTGAAGCGCCAGGCGGCCGATCCACGGACGTACGTGGCAGCACGTTGCTTCACACCGAACAACGACGATTCGTCGCGACGAACGAGGCCGTCAATGATGTAACGATCCCGGATGTCGAACGTCGAGATGGCGAACACGTTCCGGTTGCGGATCGTGATCGTGTTCGAGCCCGGCAGGTTCGGCGCATTCGGATCCTGCGCCGCGGCGCCAAACTCCGTCACGCCGCCGACGGTGAGCTTCTGCGCAGTGACGCCAAGAAAATTCGCCACCTGATCTTCGTACACCGTCGCGAGCTTGGTCGTGTTCGTCACCCAGCCGACAGTCTTCGTCGCGGTCAGCGTGGCACCGGTGTTGAACGCGCGACTGTTCGTGTAGCCCTGGAACAGATTGCCCGGGCCCTTGGCGCCGACCGAGTTCAGGAAGCCGACCGGCGTGAACTGCTTCTGGTTCCGCGTCGACTGGTCGTAGTTAAAGTTGCCTTCTGCGGTGAGCCAGTTGAACGGACGATAGTTCAGCTTCATGGTCCCCGTGAAGCGATTGCGATCGTTCGTGATTCGCTGGTTCGCCAGACGGTACAACGGGTTCTGCAGGTTGCCCGACGACGGCGGCTGCTTGATGTTTGCCACGTACGGTGAACCGTCCGGGTTCTTGGCCGTGATGTCGATGTTCGGCTCGAGGAACCGGATACCAAAGAACAGGTTGTTCTCGTCCGTCTGATCCGCGGTGGAGCGGCCGTAGAACATGCCGGTCGAGAGATTGATCTTCTCGCTGACGGCCTGGTCGACGTTGATACGGAAGTTCTGGCGGCTGTAGCCGTTCAGGAGCGTCAGCACACCCGTTTCCTGAATGTTCTGGATCGACGCGTTGAAGTTCGTCGCACCCTTCCGCTGCCCGAGCGAGATGTAGTTGCTCATCGTCGCGCCAGGCTTGAACACTTCGCCGAGGGCATCGTAGAGGAACGGGTACGTGTTGCTCGAGATGTCGTCCGTCGCCGAGATGCGGTTGCCGTTGCCGTCAAGCTTGAAGCCCTTCGACAGGCCGGTCGTGTTCGACGGATCGAGCAGGAAGGCAGTGGACGTGTTCAATCCGACCTTCTTCGGCAGGTAGCTCTGCCCATACTCGTTGCGGAACGTGAAGTTCGCCTGACCATCGGCGAGGTTCGCGCCGCGCTTCGTGAAGATCTGGATGACGCCGTTCGCAGCGTCCGACCCGTACAGCGAGCTGGCGGCGGCACCCTTGATGACTTCGACGTGGTCGATGTCCTGCGAGTTGATGTCGGCCAGACCGAGGCGCGTGATCGTGCCGTCCACGATGATCAGCGGATCCTGCTTACCAGCGAGCGAGGTCGCCGAGCGCAGGCGGATTGACGGCTCACCACCCGGCGAACCGGAGACCGCGGTCACCGAGGCGCCCGCGATACGACCGGCGAGGCTGCCAACCGGCGAGATCGCCGGTGCTTCCTTGATCGCCGTCTGATCGACGACGGCCACAGCGAATGCGGTCTTCTTCTGCGACGTCTCGGCATTCACGCCGGTGACGACGACCTGATCGAGGTTCAGGATATCCTTCTCGAGGACGAAGTCCTTTTCGACACGACCACCGGCAAGAGTGATCGGCAGACGCTTCGGCTTGTAGCCGATGTAGCGCACCACGAGGTTCAGCGCGCGGCCACCGTACTTCGATGCGTCCACGGTAAAGCTGTACTTGCCATCCTGACTGGTAATCGTACCTGCGCCGATTTCCGGAATGCCGACGCTGGCGCCGCCCAGCGGGCGACCGTCGGCTGAAACTTTTCCGGTCAATACTGCGGATTGCGCTTCAGCCGCGCTGGCTCCCATGGCAATCGCCGCAGTCACTGCGGCGAAGCGAAGAGACCTTCGGATCAAGACACCATCCATTTCGTTACCTCTGGGGTGGGGAGGGACGTGCATCACGGAATCGGACGCACCGCAATTGGACGCCGGGTTCTCGGGCGTCGCAGCAGCGCATCGCACAGCACGAACACAGCAGTCAGTCTCTTCCCCCCGAGTGGGCCGTGTCCCGGGGGCGGGTCCTCTGAAACCGGGTCAGGGTGGTACCTGATGTGCGGACGCGTAGGCGCGGCCTGTAACGGCCCGGAAACACTTGGCCGTTGATCACTGTAGAACCATTATGGCACGGCGTGGCAACCTGTGCAACGTCATTTCGTGTCACAGAGATTGTTGATTCTTGTCTCGCAACTGAGATGATCCATTGACCGCCGCGGAACGACCACCCACGTTGAACGCCATGATGGTCTCGACTCGGATCGCGTGGCTCGCGCCAGTCGCCCTGCTCGGATTCCTCGGTTCGGCGGCGAGCGCGCAACGACCTGCCGGTCATCTTGGCGGCTCGGTCATCGATCGCGCGACCGGGCAGCCGCTCTCGGGTGTCACCGTCGTCAGCCTGCACGACGGCAAGTCGATGACGACCGACACCACCGGGATTTATCGCTTCGAGAAGCTCCCGGTCGGCATCGTACGGTTCCTGTTTCGAGCAACCGGCTTCCCGCAACAGGCCCTGGTCGTGGCGCTGGCGCAGGGTGAAGTCATGGAACGCCGCGTCGAGATGGATTCCTCGGTAGCCGCAAAGGTGGCTGATACCGCGGCCGTCGAACCGGTGCGGCCGGGCGCGCGCGTGCAACAGCAGCAGCTAGCGCTGGTAACCGTCGATGAAGCACCGAGTATGGGGCCGCGATACGCGAACTTCGAACGACGGCGGAAAACAGGTGCCGGCCAGTATCTCGTGCGCGAGCAGATCGAAAAGGCGGGTGGCAGCTCGCTGCAGGATGCGGTGCGGAGCCTGCGCGGCGTGACACTCGATTGCGGCGGAGGCCTCGGGTGCTCGATCCATATGGCGCGTGCGCCCATGCGCTGCACACCGGAGTACGTCATCGACGACAACGTAGACAACTCGTTCGGCCCGAGCACCCCGGTTCGCGATATCGAGGCGATCGAGGTCTATACCGGCCCGGCTGACGTGCCGGGTGAGTACGCCGGTCGCAACGCGGGATGCGGCGTCATCGTGATCTGGACCAGATCGGGACCGGCGCGCAAAAAGAAGAAGTAACGCACTACGGTAGCGCCCGACACGCCACTGCGGCGGATGCAACAGCGTCTAACGCAGCTAGTGCGGCACCGACGATGTAGTGCTTCGCATGCGCAGGCGAAGCTCACGCTGCCCCGCCGTGATGGGTACCGTCTCGGACGTGCCATCGGGCCACCGCACCCAGACCGCGGTTGCACCAGCGGGTAGTGCTACCACCTGAGTTGCCGCGTCCATCGACCAATACCCGCTGCCGGCGTGGACCTCGCGCACTGGCCCGCGCTCGGCGCCTCGCACAACGCGTATCCACGCGCCGATGCCGAGCGGATTCGCCGCCGGCCCTTCGAGCCGCACACGCAGGCCCGGCGCGCCACCGACGTTGTGCCAGAGCGTCATTGGCGCGCCGTTCTGCGACACCGCCAGATCGACTCGGCCGTCGCCATCGTAGTCAGCAGCCGCGGCACCACGCTGATCACCGAGCACGGAAATTCCGCTCCGCAGCACGGTCTGCGGCTGGAAGCCGCCAGCGCCGCCGCCGAGCAACAGCAGCCCTGCGCCGGCATCGAACCGCATCGTATTGATCTCGGTCGGATAGAAATTCTGCGCGAGGAACAGGTCCTCGCGACCGTCGCCATCGAAGTCGGCTGCAACCGCGCCGAATGACGGCGCGAGCTGCGCCGCGGCCGGCAAGGCGTGTGCTTCGAAATGACTACCGCGATTCAGGAACACGGTGTGATCAAAGGTCGTCGCACCAACGCGGACGGCCTTCGCTGCGGCAGAACCGAGTACAGCATCGGCGTCGGTGCGGGCGAATTCCGCAAATGTCGCAAAACGCTCCTTCACGGACGGTAGCGCGGCACCAAGTCGCGCGAGGCCATCGAGCGGCATCTCGCGCTTCGTGACGGAGTCCGCGCGCGCGAACAGCAGGCCGAGTCGATCGTCGGGCAACCGCGCGACGAGCAGTTCGTATGGACGATCGGCGGATGTACGCCACGGCGTGTTGCGGCCCCAACTGGTCGCGACGATGTCGAGGCGCCCATCACCATCGAAGTCACCAACCGTGACGCCATTCCACCGACTCGAGAGTGCCGACATGCCCAGCGCTGCCGTGACGTCACGGAAGCGCCCGCCATCGTTGTGCAACACACGCACGGGGCCGAACTCCGTCGCGACGATGAGTTCCGGACGCGCGTCGCCGTCCAGATCGGCGAAGATCGCTGCCGAGACAAGGCCGAGCGCGGACAGTGCGGCAGCGTTCGCGTCATCGCGCACAAAACCACCTGCGGCCGTGCCGAGGTACAGGTGCGAACGCGCCGGCAACGGCCAGGCGCCGGGGATCACGCGCGCACCGACGAAGAGATCGAGCACGCCGTCGCCGTTCACATCGGCCAGAGCGAGTGCCCCGACGCTGGCCGTGTCGCCACCGATGAGCACAGCCCCGGCACCGATGCTCGCACCCGCCGCGAAACCGAGTACCGCAGGCAACGCGCTCGCGCTTGCTGCATCCGGCGCTTCGTAGTTCGACTGGCCTGCGAGCAGCGTCGTGCCGCGTGCGGCCGGCAACGGCAGCACCGTCGTCAGATCGGCACTCTGAGCGGCACCAGGCACCGGCATCGGCGCGAAGCGGCCGCCGAGATTCCGAAGCACCGTCAGCTGGCCGCCGCGCCCACTGCCGAACACCAGGTCATCGCGTCCATCGTGATCGACATCGATCCAGCTGACACCCGGGCCGAGCTGACTGAGGCGCGATGGCAGCAGCGGCTGGCGGCGAAAGTCGGCGAAGAGCGAGTCCACGTGGGTCGCGCCGCCGAGTAGCGCGGTGGCGTTCGCGAAGAGCGCCGGTGTCGCGGCGGGTACGGCAGTCGGCGTCGCTACTGCACTCGCTTCGTCGAGTTCATACAGTCGGTTCGCGCGCGCCGCCGTGATGACGCTGTGCTTGCCGCTCCGCCACCGGACGTCGATGATGGTGACGCTGTCCCGAGACGCGGCGAACGTGAGCTGCGCATCGCTGCCAGAGAGATAGTATCCGCCTGATGTAATTTCGCGGGTTTGCAGTGGCAGCCCGCCGCTGCGGATCGAAACCGTCGCGCCGACGCCCTGCGTGTTCGCACCCGCACCGCGCAGTCGCACCGATACGCGTGGCGCGGGTGATCGGTTGCGATAGACCACCGACGGCGCATCGAGTCGCGTGACGACGACGTCGAGTGCGCCGTCACCGTCCAGATCGGCAAGCGCCATGCCTTGCGAGATCGCCGTGTCAGCACCGAACTGCCACGCCTGACTCACATCGTGAAAGGTGAGATCACCACCGTTCCGGAACGCTACGCTGCGCGTGTGCAGCGCTGGAAATTCCGCCGACTCGCGATTCCATGGCACGCGCGGAAAGCTGTTGCGAATGCGATCGTACGGATCGGCCGCGCGCACATCGTACCGGTGGCCATTCACCGTCAACAGATCCTCGTAGCCATCCAGATCGACATCGAGAAAGGCACTGCCCCACGTCCAATCGGTCGCGGTCACGCCGGCGAAGTCTCCGATCTGCGCCCAGGTGCCGTCACCGCGCGCGAGATGCAGCATGTTGCGCATCCACTGCGTGCGCTCCGGCGACAAACCGACCGGCTTCTGCAGCGGCGTGTGCGTCGGGATGCTCTGCTGCTGACCCGCGAGCGTCGGTGACAGCATGTCGGACGTGAACAGATCGACGAAACCGTCGCGATTGATGTCTGCCATGTCCACCGACATGCAGGTGTTGCTCGTCACGCGCAGTGCCATCTGCGGCGCGAGCCGGAAGTTGCCGGCACCATCGTTGAGCCAGAACTGATCCGGGTCCTCGAGATCGTTGCAGACGTAGAGGTCGGGCGCACCGTCGCCGTTCACATCGTAGAATCGCGCGGCGAGACCGAAATAATCCGGCACATCCTTGAGCGGCACACCGCGTTCATCGCGGAAGCGCGGACCGCTGACCGGCGTTGGTGTGAAGTGCCCATGCCCGTCATTCAGAAAGAACAGATCGGGCTCGGCGCGTTGCGAACGCATGAAGCCACCGAGATCGGGGCGCGCCTCGACCCGGTATTCTTTCGTCCATTCCGCGTTCACGATCACGCTGTCACCGACTTTCTTCAGCACCTGATCGAAGGCGCGCTGTTGCGGGGTGAAGACGTCGAGCGCGTTGTGCGTCTTGTACGTCGCCACGTACAGATCGAGCGTGCCGTTGCCGTCGACGTCGGCGAGCGTCATGGTGGTCGCGTTGTAGCCACCCGTCAGCCCGCTGCCGGCGGTCGCGTTCGTGAAATGTCCTCTGCCGTCATTCAGGAACAGCACGACCGGCCCGCCGAACGTACCGGCGATCAGATCGAGATCCCGATCACCGTCCACGTCAGCAAGCACGACGCTGGTGGTCTGCAGCCCGGTGAAATCAAGGCCGCTGGCCTTCGTGACATCGGTGAAATGAAACGCGCCTGCGTTGTGATAGAGTGTGGCCGGATGTTCCTCCGATGCGAGCACGACATCGGGGAGTCCATCACCATCGACGTCACCGAGCGCCACACCCGCGCCATCGAGCAGTCCGCGATTCGCGAGTCCTCGCTCGACATCGATGTCGTTGCGATGCGTGAGCCCGGTGGACGATGACGTCAGCAGTTCGAAACCGTCGTGCCCGTTCGTCGGCACCGCGAGTTCACGCCAGCGGTAGCCAGCCTCCTGATGCCAGCTCGTATCGACTGGCGGCGTGCGACTGCAGCCAACCGTGAACAGCAGTGTTGCCACGCCGACGCGCACGGCGCGACGCGTCACGCGGGGCGCCGTGTCGTGAGTCGGCGCACCTTCTTCCCGATGCACTCGCCTTGCGTGAGCCCATCGACGACCGCCGGGAAGTAGTGCACGCCGGCGTACACACGCGACATCGCGACTTCACTGCGCGCCGCGCTGAACGAGGCGAACGGCCGCGGCGGCTGACCGATGTCCACCTGCGTGGAGTCGATGTAGGCGATGCTGTCACCGAGCATCGAGATCAACACGTGGACGGCCGCGCCGGATTGGACCGAGTGCCCGGAGGGATACTCAGGGAACGGCGGCGTCGGGATCACGGTCTGGTACGCTGAATCCAGCACGCGATGCACCCACGTCACCGGTCGAACGACGTTCGATCGATACTTCTCGCTCCAGCAGCCGATGAAGGCATCGGCGATGGCGAGACTGGTGAGCGCGTACAACTCGACCGCCGCATCAGCCGACAGCCTGCGACGCGCGACCATCAGATTCACCACGCTGATCCAGTGAAAACCCGGCGTGCCAGTCGCCACCGGGTTGTCCGCCCAGAAGAGCGCGATCTGCTTCTGTGCCGGCGAGATGGCCTTCACGGTGTCGTAGAACTGCTGGCCCATGGCGAAGAACGCGCTCCCGCGTTGCTCGCTGTATGCCGGCGGAGCGGGAGGCGCGCACTCTTCGCCATTCGCCAGCACGAACGTGCGCAGCTGACCCCAATACGGCTCAGTGGGCTTCGTCGGATTGAATGACGGGAGCGTGGTCGGGCCTTCGGCCTTCGGGCGATTGGTGAAGGTGCCCTTGTTCGTCGCACTTTCCACGTCCTCGTGCACATTCGGGTTCGCCAGCAGCACGAGATCTGATTGGCCGGACATCGTCTGCGGAATGAACTGCGATACATCGCTCGTGTTCGTCCAGTCCTCGCGCTTCCCGCTTGTCGCCCATGGCCGACCACGCGTTGCGTAGAAGCTGTCGGTCGCCGCCCACGCCAGAATCGCATTGCCGATGGCGCGGCCATGCGCGATTGCCGCGCGACTCGACGCGTCACTCACGCCCGCGAGCTTGCGTGCCGCAATCTGCGCCGCTGCCAGAGAGTCAATCGAGCGCCGTGTCCCGGTCATCGCATCGCGCAACAAGGAATCGAGTACGGTGCGCTCCGCTTCGGCGGCCACGGTCGGACCATCGACCGGCGTGGCCGTCGGCGCGTCAGGCAACGCAGCGAAGCCGTTCAGTTGCCCTGACAGTGTGCGGAGCGTGGAGTGCGGATCGGCCGCGTAGCCTTCGTACAGGGCGAGCGCACCGTAGGCCGAGATCCGGGACGCAACGGGAGGACCGAGCCGCTCCTTGCGTACCAGCGCCAGCGAGGTGCGCATCCACTGCGAGACGAGTTGCGCATCCACCGGCGCGGCGTCGCGTGAACAGCCGGCGCTCATGGCACTGATGGCAATCACTCCGAGGACGAGCAGTCGTGGACGAATCATCAGGATCCCGAGTAAGTGCCGCCGCGCCGGCGCGCTGCGCGAACACCGCAGGTTACGACGGTTGGGCGGATCGCGGAAGTACGACTAACTTCGCGTGCATGCACCACACCATGTCGCGATTCATGAAAGTACTGGCGTTCGCCGCGCTGTCGGTGGGTGCGTCCGCGTGCGGTCGCGCTCCGCGGAGTGCGGCGGCCGATGTGTCCGACGCCGATGTGCGGCACCTGCCACCGGATCGACAGGGCACATTGCCCGACGTGATGGTGGTGAAAGCCGATCACCAGCGGACGCTCGGCGCCGACTCGACCAGGCTCACGCTGCTGGTGATCAGCGACTATCAGTGCGCGGCGTGCCGTACGTGGTTCGAGCGCACGCTGCCGATCATTCGCGCCGAGTATGTGGACCGTGGCGCGTTGCGGCTGGTGTGGGCGCACTATCCGCTGCGCGAACACCCGGCGGCCGTCCGCGCCGCAAACACCGCAATGTGCGCCGGTGCGCAGGAGAAGTTCTGGGAAGCGAGTGCGCAGCTGTTCGCGACCCAGGCGCGCTGGGCTGCGTCGCCTGACACGCCGGCGTTGCTCGACTCGATCGCGAGCGTGCCCGGTGTGGACCCGATGATGCTCGCCAGCTGCACGAAGACGGAGCGCATGCTGCGCCAGATCCGGCACGACATCGACTGGGCCGACACCGCAAAGGCGGGTGCGCCGCTGACGATCGTGGTCGGCAAGCACGTCATTCCGGGTGCTGCGCCAATGACCGCCCTGAGGGCTGCGATCGACTCAGCCATCGCCGGTCGCTGAACGCGGACCAACC
Organism: Gemmatimonadales bacterium; assembly: GCA_038231095.1. Taxonomy (GTDB): domain Bacteria; phylum Gemmatimonadota; class Gemmatimonadetes; order Gemmatimonadales; family Gemmatimonadaceae; genus JACMLX01. The sequence continues at coordinate 7,940 of JBBRLZ010000045.1, read as the reverse complement.
CGGTGCCGGCTGCGGAGCAGCGACACCGGGTTGGGTTCACAGTCGTCCAGACTGTGCTACGGCTTCGTCGGAGCCGGTGTCGGCGGCGTGAAATCCACCGTCGGCACGGCGCGCTTCGAGGCGTCCGTCACTTCGAAGTACTCGCGCGGCTTGCTGCCGAGCACCTTCGCCGTCATCACCGCCGGAAACTTGCGGATGTAGCTGTTGTACTCGTTCACCGAGTTGTTGTAGTCGGTGCGACTGACGGCAATGCGGTTTTCGGTACCCGTGAGTTCATCCTGCAGCTTCAGGAACTGTGCATCGCTGCTCAGCTTCGGATAGCTCGTCACGAGCGTCATCATCGGGAGCACAGCGCGCGAGAGATTCTCGTTCGCCGATGCCAGCTCGGAGGGATTGGCGCCACCCGGACGCGCCAGCGCGCCGGTCAGGCCCTGCTGCGCCTTCGCGACCGCGATGAAGATACTGGATTCCTGCGCGGCAAAGCCTTTCACCGTCGCGACGAGATTCGGAATCAGGTCGGCGCGGCGCTGCAACTGCACCTCGATCTCCTTCTGCGACTTGGCCGCCGTTTCATCGAGCGACTGAATCGTGTTGTAGCCGCAGGCACTGAGCGCCAACGGCAGGAGCATCACCGCACGTCGCAGCCATCGCGCACGCGCGCCGCGCACTGCGTCAGGTCGAGCCATCGTCATTGCACGCATCGTTTCGCTCTCTCGAAGTTCAGAAGTGAACGGCACTGCATCACGCAGCACCGGGGCATGTAACCGCGACACGCGTGGCTCCGCGCGCCGCGCGATGATCAGGCAGTGCCACCCGCCCGATCGAGGTGCGCCACCAGGCGCCCCATCCCGTCCAGCACTCCCGTCAGCACGCTCGTCACATCGCTGAGTGGAATCTGCACCTCATGTCGCACATGCTGCACCAGCCGTTCGAAGGGGCGTGCGTCGAAGCCCGCCAGCGTCGCCACTTCGTGACTGAGTCGGACATAATCCATCGAAGGTGCGGCACCGGCCACGCGCGCGACGCCGCGGAAGATCACCATCAACGTGGACAAGCCGTTCGCGAGCAGCCTGAGCTGCAATCGCGGATCGTTCCCCACCGCCATGATCGCGCGCCGCAGTTGCAGCAGCTTGCCCATCGTCTCACGCTCGACATGCAAGCGCAGGTCGGCCGGCTTCACATGCACACCCTCGAACGGCGGGTCGCCGACCAGCACCTGATGGCGGTGCAGGATGTCCGCGTACTCCATCGCGAAGATGTCGGCCGATGAGCGCCACTCGTCGAGCGTCAGCAGCAGCGGTGCCGGATTGCCGGCTGCGGTCCACTTCTGCACGGCCTCCGCATTGTGCAGCAACGCCGACAGCGGCACCGCATCGACGATGATCAGCAGGTTCGTGTCGGACTGGCCGGGCAGCACCTCGCCCGCGACGGCCGAGCCGAAGCGCACGATGGCACGCAGCGCGGAGCCGTAGAGCGATTCCACGGCGGCCACCAGCTCGCCGACGGCCATCGGGCTCGCCTCTTCGGTGGTCTGTAGCACTGACGTCGTCACCAGTCCGATCCTCCCCCGCCGCCGCTGAAACCGCCGCCCCCACCGAAACCGCCGAATCCACCACCACCACCGCCTCCCCCTCCACTGCCCCAACCTCCGCCGCTGCCCCAGCCACCACCGCCAATGCCTGGCAGAATCACCGGAATGATGCCACCGCCACCGCCTCGCCCACCCCGTCCGCCACGTCCCGCACGCGAGAGGAGGAAGATGATGATGAAGATGATGATCAACACGACCAGCGGGTTGATACGGACTTCCGGCGCATTGTCCAGCTGCCGCCGAGGCACCAGAGTCGTATCGAGCGCAAAGCCGAACTCCGACGCGTAGTGCTCCGCGACCATCGTCGTGATGACGGTCAGGCCCCGCGCGTAGTCCTGCTGCCGGAACAGTGGCGTGGCAGCCCGGCAGATCTCGCCCGACATGCCGTCGGTGATGAAGCCTTCACTGCCCTGCCCGACCTCGATCCGGCAGGCACCCTTTCCGCTGCTGTTGGTCTCCTTCGGCACAAGAAGGATGACAACACCGGCATTCCGGCTCCGTGACCCGACGCCGACATTCTGGCCGACCTTCCACTGCCGGCCGATCTGCAGGGCGATTTCCGAGGCCTGACGATCGCCGATGTCGGCCATCGTCACGATCGCGATCTCCCCGCCACTCTTGGCCTTCACATCCTCCGCGATCCGCGTCAGCAGGCTGACGCGATCGGCAGGAAGGATCTTCGCGAAGTCGTTGACGTACCCGGTAGGAGCGGCCGGGATCGTCACGCCTTGGAACAGAGCGAACACACCGGCGACGAGCGCCGAGAGGAAGTGCATCGAGTTGGCTTGAGGTGACACTGAATACTACGCCGCCACGCCCGGGAAGTGTCACGCCGCGCCACACGACCGGCAGACCTGCGCTGACCGTCAGAGTAGTTTTACGGGATGAATCACACCCCAAGATCATGACGGCTCGTCTTGCCATCGGCACGCTGATCGCCGCCGTGCTGCTCGGCTGCGCGAAGACCGCCGAAAGTGCGACACCCGTTGCCGCCGCCAGCGCGGCGAAACCGGTACTCACGTACGGTCCCGATGAACTTCCCGTCGTGATGGATACGGCCCTGCTGCGAAAAGCCGACCTCGGCCGGATCACCGGGAATGCGTCGGCGAACGTCATGGTGCTCGAGATCAGCGATTTTCAGTGTCCGTACTGCAAGTCGTTCCACGACTCGACGTATCCTGCGGTGCGCACGAACTACGTGGACAACGGCAAGGCGCGGATGGCATACGTGAACCTGCCGCTGCGCATGCATCAGAACGCGTGGCCGGCTGCGGAAGCGGCGATGTGCGCGTCAGTGCAGGGCAAGTTCTGGGCGATGCACGATTCACTCTTTGACGCACAGCCACGCTGGAGCGCGATCGCGAAGCCGGATACGATGTTCTCGCGCTTCGCGCAGACGATGGCGATCGATGGGGCCGCATTCAACAGCTGCCAGAGTTCACATGCCACGCGCCCACTGATCGCAAGCGACGCGGAACGCGCGAACAGCATCGGCATCACCGCCACGCCGGCCTTCATCATCGGCGACAGCGCGTTGAGCGGCGCCCAGCCCTATCCTGAGTTCAAGCGCATGATCGACGCCAATCTCGCGTCGAAGCGCCGCTGAGCCCTCGCACGACCGCACGTCGTCGCGCGCACTGACAACGCCATGAACCCGCTGCTGCGCGCGCTCTACGCCGGCGCCGGATCGCTGGCGCGACTGGCGGTCGCTACCGGCGTCCCCGGCGACGGCAAACTCGCCCGCACGGTGAACGATCGCCGCGGACTGCTCGATCGGTATCGCCGCTTTGCGGCGAACGGTCGCGATTCCCGGCGACCGCTGGTCTGGTTTCACGCCCCGAGTGTCGGCGAGGGGTTGCAGGCGACACCAGTGATGTCGCGATTGCGAGATCGTCGGCCCGATCTGCAGCTGGCCTACACACACTTCTCGCCAAGCGCGGCCGCGTTTGCGCAGCGCACAATCGCGGACTTCCGCGACTACCTGCCGTTCGACAGCGCGCACGACATGCGCATCGCCGTGTCGACGCTGCAGCCGTCGGCCTTGATCTTCAGCAAGCTCGATGTCTGGCCCATGCTCGTCGCGCAGGCAGCACAGGCGAACGTGGCGCTGGGCATGATCAGCGCGACGCTCGCGGAGTCCTCCGGCCGTCGCGGCGGTCTCGCGGCCCGCATTTCACGAGACGCCTACTCGGCGCTGCAGGCCGTCGGCGCGATCGACGATGCGGATGCAACGCGACTGGTGGAGATCGGTGTGCGCGAGCGCGTGATCAGTGTGACGGGTGACACGCGCTACGATCAGGTGTGGCAGCGCGCAGGCGCCGTGGCGATGACGGCGCCGTGGCTCGAACGCTTCCGTGAACGCCCACGCATCACACTCGTTGCCGGCTCGACGTGGCCCGCGGACGAGAGCGCGCTGCTGCCGGCGTGGCGCGAACTTGCCGCCCGATGGCCGGGCGCATTGCGACTCATCATCGCGCCGCACGAACCGACTGCGTCGCATCTGCATCCGATCGAAGCATGGGCACGGGCGGCGAGCCTGCGCTGCGCGCGACTCGATGCCGAGAACGATGCAGATGCCGACGTCGTGCTCGTCGATCGCGTTGGCGTGCTGGGGGATCTGTATGCGCTGGCGGACGTCGCGTTCGTCGGTGGCGGGTTTCACGACGCGGGGTTGCATTCGGTGCTCGAGCCCGCGGCGTTCGGCGCGCCGGTGCTTTATGGGCCGCGGTACGGCAACAGTCGCGATGCGGCGCTGCTGATAAGCGATGGCGCGGCGCGGTCTGTCGCGGATGCTGCATCGCTGCGTGCAGCGCTCGAGGCATGGATCGCTCCTTACGCCGCGTCGGCGCGACGCGACGCTGGTGCGCGCGCACAGCGTCGTGTCGAGTCGGGCGTTGGAGCTGCCGATCGCGCGACGGCGCTGGTCGAGGGGCTGCTCCAGCGAACCGTGAGCTGACCGCCGGCACAAACGAGCTACGGCAGTCTGGTACCGCACCTGAGTGGCGTCACAGCGTCGTCGGTTGTGCCGCCGACGATGACCAAAATCGCCAGCGATTTGTCCGGAGCCACGGTCCATGTGAGCGTCGTCGTGGCGCCCGCAAGTCCGCGTGTCCAGGCCACCGAATGATCCTGCGTGCGAAAGAGCGCAGATGGTCGGCCGTCGATCGTCGAGCACCGATCCGGCATACCCGCCACTCGGCCGATCTGCTGCACGATGACTTCGACGCGACGCTGCAGTGTGAGCGTATCGGCCACACGCTCGTCGAATGACACGGAAGTCACTCGAAGGGTGGAATCACCGAACGAGCCGTGGCCAATCGACACCGCCACACGATGTGCGCCACTGGCTGCGAAGCTGATGCTCGTCGCCTGGCCTGGCAGGGTACCGGGCCACGCGGTCGCCAGATTCGACGCCGGCTTGCCCTGAAATGCCGTCAGTCGCACGAAACTGTCGAAGACCTGCTGCGACGTGATTCTGCGACCGGTGTCGGACGATTGCTGTGCGACCAACGGCGACGCCGTGAACGCCGCCATCAGCAGCACGGCCACTTGTGTTGTACGCATGAAACCTCCACCTCCGCGTGGTGAGCGGACGCGCATCCGGTGATGCGCGCCCGCAGGATGTGTAGACATGCTGTGAACGCGTGTCACAGCGGCGTCATCTCACTGGTCCCACCACCCGATCGGCAGACTCCCGGGCGGGGGCGGCGGCGGTGATGGCGCATAGCCGGTTCCCGGGTTGGACGGCCGCGGCTGCGAATACGGATCCGTGACGTTGATTCTACCGCCAGGAATGGATTGAAAGATCAGCGAGCCACATTCCGTCGCGAAACCGTCCTGCATCGCCATCCCCGCGCCAATCGCGCCATTGCGACCGAACTGCAGCGCGCGGAGCGGGACATACCAGAACTCAGCCTCGGCAAACGCCGTCACCAGATCGGTGACCAGCTGCAGCGTTTCGTCATTCGAAAGAATCCACGCGGGATCCGCCACGAAAGTGCGATACAACTGGCAGCCGTAGATGCCACCGGCGAGCAGCTCCCCTTCGTTTGCACCGAGTTGGAAGTCGTTCGCGCGCAAACGGGCACTCGCCTTCGTGCCGACGATCGGTTGCTTCAGGATTCGCTGAATGACCGAGCTCACTGAACTGAACCATCCGGGATACGTTCGCATGATCTCTTCCGCGGCCTTCACCAGAGCGCGCTGCTCACGCGCGGACAGGGTTCCCCACAAGGTCGGGTCGACGCCATCCGGAGTCGGCAGCGGCGGCTCGGCGGGTTTGAAGACGGTGTCCACGGTGTACTGCGCGAAGGGCGAGTTCAGGCACGCCGCATTCTCCGCCCCGGAGTTGAGCGGAAACTCCATCTGCTGCAACAGGTTCCATGGCAGCCCCCCCGATGGAAACGTCGCGGTGATGGTGACGGTTGGCAGCCGATACCCGTCGCCAAGCGACTGCCGGGCCTTTTCCGGTTGCCACGTGCCGCACCCGCCGATCGTCGGCGAGATCAGGGAGTGCGATGTGTTGCGTGGTGGTGCAGTGACTCCATCCTGGCACGCTGCCAGCACCACGGCGCTGCCCACGATGAGCAGCCGTCCTGCTGTGAATGACCGCATGAAAATCGTCTCCTGCCAGAGTCGAGCGCGTGCGATGTGCGCATCTCTGGCGAGGCGGGCATCGCGTCAGCAGTGACGTACCGCTGACGCGACCATGCTGTGTGCGAGTGGTGAAAAGCTCTGTTCCGGAATCGTGCAGCCGCCACCAAATCATTGCGCGTGCAACGTGACGCGCTGACGCCGCACTGACGTCAGCTTGCGATCAGCGCGTCCAGATCAGCACTGCGCCGCAATCCGTCTCTCGCCGCTGGAACTCTGCCGGTACCGACGGTCCGGTCTTGTAGACTTCGATCGCGCGCACGTCCTGCACGTTCGCGATCTGATCGATGCCGACTCCCGTCGTGTTGATGAAGACACCGTCGATCAGCACGCCCATCGCGCAGTAACCGGCGCCGGTGAGGTTGCGGCCGAACAGCGTGGGATTGTTCCCCGCATCGCGAATGACGTTCACGCCATTCCGTCCGCGCAGCACATCGGTCACGCCCGACGCGTTGCGCCGCAGAATCTCCTCGCGCTCGACGAACACGCCGTTGCCCAGTCGCATCCGTTCGTAGAAACCGACCATGCGCGAGTCGCGGCGGGCATCCGCGCGCACTTCCACGCGTGCCAGCGTCGGTGCGCCGGATGCCGGGCGGAGTCGCACCGTCAGCGTCGCCACGCGCCCAGCTTCGGTCTGGAGCGGGAAGTATTCGGACAGGAACCCGATTTTGCGCACGCGAACGAACACCAGCCCAGGCACGAGATTGAGCAACCGGAAACGTCCCGACGAATCGGTGACCGTCACCTGCGCTGTCGAAATCGCCTGAATCGCCGCACCGAAGATCGGACGACCAGCAGAATCGATCACCTTGCCGGAGATCACCGTCCGTCCCGCCGGGGCCTTGATGGTGTCCGGCGGACCGGCGCTCACCGTTGCGGTTGGAGCGGTCGGAGCGGCGGCAATCGGTGCGGCGGTCGCTGGCGGTGCCGGGAGCAGCGTCAGTCGCAGTGAAACGGTGACGTTGGCCGCGATCGCAAACTCAAAGCCGAGCGGCGTGTAGCCGTCCCGGGTGACCTGCACGCGCGCCTCGCCCGCAGGCACGCCTTCGAGACGGAAGCGTCCAAGCGTGTCCGTCGTCGTGAGCGGCGAGCCGGATGCCACCCGGACGGTCGCGCGGGCGACCGGATGCCCAAGGCTGTCGAGCACGACGCCCATGATCGTCGCGTGCGCGCTCGAATCGCGCGCAGTCGGCACGACCGGCACCTGCGATCGCACGCTGGCTGGAGCGAGTGCGAGGAGCGCCAGCAGCACCAGCGCGACGCGTGGCACACGGAAGAGGTCAGTTCGCATACGAGGCAGAATACCCGAATCGGTCGCGGAAGGTTGCGGCGGCAGCTGCCAACTTATCGCTTGCCGCGCCGGTCATCGTGTTCAGGCGACCACGGAGTCGCCGCCCGCGTCGACGGCATGTCTCCGCGGGAATGTTCGCCGCTGGCGACCGGTCAGAATGTTGGATTGCGCTCTACGCAGCGCCCGCCGGACGTACGCACCAGATTTCCCTCGTAGGTCATCCGTAGTTCATCTGCACGCCGTCCGAGCGGCCTTTCACTCAGCATGCCTCCAACGCTGCAATGACGAACTGTTTGCGATATCGACTGATCGCCCATGTCCTGTTCGCCACCGTTGCGACAGGCACCGCGCGCGCCCAGACCACATCGACGAATTGCCTCGTCGCTGTCGCCGTCGTCGACAGTA
>JBBRLZ010000044.1:0-36357 GCA_038231095.1 Gemmatimonadales bacterium | reverse complement strand
TGCAGCGTTCCGGCATGGGCGGTGGCGGCGTCGGGAAGTATCTGCGATTGCATCCGACGACGGTCGTCCTCGGTATTCACGATCGCGAGATCTACGGCGCCGCCGGCATTCCACTCAGCGCGATGAGTGACGAGTTCATCGCGCGCGATGCGAACGGGTACGGCTTCTGGCTCGAATGTCCGCCACTCCACCCGGCCATCGGTGCGGCCGCGATCTCCGGCTTTGGCGCACAGCACGCCGCGTTGATGCAGCAGTTCCCGCATCTCTCATCCACGATCGCGCTCACGCGAGACGGCAGCGATCTCGCGCACTCGAGCGGCAGCGTACTGCTGGACGCGAAGGGCCGTCCCAGAATTTCGTATGCGCTGAGCAACGCCGATGCCGCAAATGTCGCCGCATCGATCGAAGCCGCAGCACGATTGACCCTCGCCGGCGGTGCACGCGAGGTGCAGACGCTGCACAGCACACCGATCGTCATCCGCCACGAAGCCGACCTGGCGCAGATCCGCACGCGACGCGTCAACGCCAATCGCCTGACGCTCTTCAGCGCACACGTCAACGGTACCGCGCGCATCGGCACCGATCCCGCCACCAGTGGCGTGTCGCCCAGCGGCGAACGGCATGGCGTGCGCGGCGTCTATGTCTTTGACGGGTCGATGCTGCCAACCGGCGTCGGGGTCAATCCGCAGGAAACCATCATGGCCATCTCCACCGTCCTCACCGAGCGGCTGCTGTCGCAGTGGCCCTGATGCAGCAAGGGCGACCGGTCGCTTATCTGACACGTCGTCACACCGATGCAGTCGAGGCGGCGTTCGCCGAACACTTCGACGTCAGCGTGAATGTCGGTGACGTACCGCGCAGCAGTGCCGAGTTGCTGCGTGCAATGGACGTCTGCGACGTGATGGTGCCGATCGTCAGCGACATCTTCGACGACACGATTCTGCATCACGCGCCATTTCGTGCAATGATGATCGCCAACGTCGGCGTTGGCGTGAATCACATCGATCTCGCCGCGGCCGCACGCGCCGGTATCGTCGTCACGAACACGCCGGATGTCCTCACCGACGACACGGCCGATATCGCGATCGCCCTGATCCTGATGGCGTCGCGACGACTCGGTGAAGGCGAGCGTCTCGTGCGCTCCAACCGTTGGCACGGCCTCGCGCCGACGCATCACCTCGGGCATGCGCTGCGTGGCCGCACCCTGGGCATCATCGGTTACGGCCGCATCGGGCGCGCCGTCGCCGAACGGGCACGCGCCTTCGGACTCCGGGTGCAGTGGCTTGGCCGTCCTGGCGGCTCCAGCGTCCGCGATCCCGAAATGGCGTCGTCGCTCGACGCGCTGCTGAGCACGAGCGACATCGTGTCGCTTCACGCCCCCGCCACGCCAGAGACGCGGCAGCTGATGAACGCCGAGCACATCGCGCTGATGAAGCCGGGGAGCGTCCTGGTGAATACGGCGCGCGGCTCGCTGGTCGACGAGCGCGCGCTCGCGGAGGCGCTTCGCTCCGGTCATCTGTTTGCGGCCGGCCTCGACGTGCACGAGCACGAGCCGAAGATCCATCCGGCGCTGCTCGGCCTCGAGAATGTCGTCCTCCTGCCGCACCTTGGCAGCGCGACCGCGGAGACGCGCACCGCCATGGGTTTGCGGGCGCTGGACAACGCGCTGCAGTGGCTTTCCGGGCGGCCGCCGCGGGATCGGGTCGTGTAGCTGACTCTGCTGTGGTTTCAGGGCTGGCCGCGACCTCGTAACTTTGAGTCTGCGCAGCGCTTTCCGCGCCTATTCGCGTCCTCGTCGCCAGCCCTCCCGTGACCGCCACCGCTACCACAGCGTCGCTCGATCTGCTCAGCATCAATACCATCCGCACGCTCGCCATGGACGCGGTGCAGCGGGCGGATTCAGGCCATCCCGGCACGCCGATGGCGCTCGCGCCACTCGTGTATCGCCTCTTCACGACGCACATGCGTCACGATCCGGCGGCACCGCACTGGCCCGATCGCGATCGCTTCGTGTTGTCCGTCGGGCATGCGTCGATGGTGTTGTACGGCGCGCTGCACATGAGCGGTTACGAACTCTCCCTTGACGATATCAAGAGCTTCCGTCAGTGGGGCTCGAAGACGCCGGGGCATCCGGAGGTCGGTCACACCGCCGGCGTTGAGACGACGACCGGCCCACTCGGCCAGGGCGTCGCGAACGCCGTCGGCATGGCGATGGCCGAAGCGCACCTCGCGGCGGTGACGAACACCGAGACGTTCACCGTCGTCGACCACTACACGTATTTCATCGCCGGTGACGGCTGCCTCATGGAGGGCATCAGCCACGAAGCGGCGTCGTTCGCCGGCCATCAGAAGCTCGGCAAGCTGATCGGATTCTACGATGACAATCGCATCACGATCGACGGCAGCACCGACGTCGCACTGAGCGACGACGCGGCGCAGCGTTTCGCGTCGTACGGCTGGCAGGTGCTGCACATCTCAGACGTCAACGATCTCAGCGAGATCGACACGGCGATCGCCGCCGCGAAGGCGGAGCACCATCGCCCGACGATGATCATCACGCGCACCGTGATCGGCTTCGGCAGTCCGAATCGCGCTGGAACCGCGAAGGCACACGGTGAACCACTCGGCGCCGAGGAGATCATCAAGTCGAAGGATGCGCTGGGCTGGGTGAGCCACGAGCCGTTCTTCGTGCCCGAGGAATCGACTGCGCACTGGGCATCGCTCGTCGCCGGGCGCGCAGCGACGCACGCCGCGTGGGAGACGACGTTCGCGGCATTCGCGAAGGGGCACGCGGCGGAAGCGGCAGAGTTCACGCGGCGTATGGCGGGCGATCTACCGGCTGGGTGGGATGCATCGCTGCCGACGTTCACCGCCGAAACAGGCACCGTCGCAAGTCGCGCGGCCTCGGGTGCGGTGCTGAACGCGATCGGCAACAACATTCCTGAACTCATTGGCGGCTCAGCCGACCTCACCGGATCCAACCTCACGCTGCGCAAAGGCGATCAGTCGTTCAGCCCGACGAATCGCGCGGGCCGCTACGTCCATTACGGTGTGCGCGAGCACGCGATGGGCGCGATCATGAACGGCCTCGCGCTGCACGGGGGTGTGGTGCCGTACAGCGGCACGTTCCTCGTATTCAGCGATTACATGCGGCCGGCGATCCGGCTCGCCGCGCTGATGCATGTCCGCAGCATCTATGTCTTCACGCACGACTCGATCGGCCTCGGCGAAGATGGTCCGACGCATCAGCCGATCGAGCACCTGTCGGCGCTCCGCGCGATTCCGAACCTGCTCGTGTTCCGGCCGGCCGATGCGACGGAAGTCTCCGAGTGCTGGCGCGCGGCGATCGAGCATCGCACGGGACCGAGCGCCATCGCGCTGTCTCGCCAGAAGCTGCCGTTCCTGAACATTCCGGTCGAAATCGCACGTGCCGGCGTCGCGCATGGCGCCTACACGCTGGCCGATTCGGACACGCCAGCGAAGCTCGTGCTGCTGGCGACGGGCAGCGAAGTCAGCCTGGCTCTGAAGGTGCGTGACGCGCTTGCGAACTCGGGCGTGGCGGCGCGCGTCGTCAGCGTGCCGTCGATGGAGCGGTTCATGGCCAGCGACGCCACCTATCAGGCGACCGTGCTGCCGACGGGCGTTCCGCGCCTGGCGATCGAGGCCGGACACTCGATGTCGTGGTGGCGCCTGATTGCCGGGCAGGGCGACGTGGTCGGAATCGACCACTTTGGTGCCTCGGCGCCGGCCGATCGTGTCTACAAGGAATTCGGGCTGAGCGTGGACGCGATCACGGCTCGCGCAATTAAGCTCGTCTCATAAAGAGTCGCATTGTGAGACTCATCTAATTGCTGAATCAGCTGAGCACGTTGTCGCGCACGTTCTGCGCAACGTGTTCAGCGTCAGCAATTTACGGCGCTGGCGTTGACTCAGCGCCCACCGTGGGTTCGTATTAGCAAGCAAGATTGCTGTTTACGATACGTCCCGCGCACGGCTGACACCGCATGAACACGATCGCACTCGCTGTGCCCGTGGTTGTCGGACTGGAAGTATCAGCCGCGCTTGGACTGGCCTGGCTCTGCTGGCGACTGGGTAATCGTCGCAACCTGCTTGCGCTGCGGGATATATCGCGCGCCTTCATTGCCCTCGCGCTCGCGGCAGTGATGCAGCTCTTCGAAATCACTCGCTACGACATCACCGACGCAGCCCTGATCGACCTCGGACGATCGCTCGGCGTGTGGATGTATCTCGGCTTCATGGTGCTCGGTGCGGCCGAGCTGGCCACGAACAACTTCGTGACCGACAAGGTGCGGCGCGACACCGTGCTCGGTGCGATGCTGGCGGCCGCGCTCACCGGCGGCATCAGCCTGATTGCACCGCGTGACGCGATCGCGCAGGACATGATTCGCAATGCCATCCGCGCCGGTGGCACTGGCGTCGCCTGTCTCATCATTGCCCGCGTGGTGTCAAAAGCCGCGGCGCCCCCGAAGATGCTGCTTGGCGCCAGTGTCGTGCGTGTGGCACTTTCAGTGGTGGCGGTTCTCGCCGCCCTCCGAGCCGGCATCGCGATCTACTACAGCTTCGCACCGACGACGAATCCCATGCAGTGGCAGCCGCTGCTGACGATCGAGTATCTGGCGCATTGCGCGCTCTGCATCGGCCTCGTGGTGTGGATTCTCGATCGCGACTGGGCCCTCGCGGATGCGTCGATCATGTCAGCCGAGCACCGCGCGGCGAGTGACGCGCTGACCGGCCTGCCGAATCGCACGATCGTAATGGATCGGCTTGATATGGCGGTGTCCGGAGCGCGGCGCAGTGGCACGAATGTCGGCGTGCTGTACATCGATCTCGATGGCTTCAAGGAAGTGAACGATCGGTACGGTCATCTGGCCGGCGACGAAGTGCTGAAGGAGGTCGGCGCGCGGCTGCAGCACCTGTTGCGCGCATCGGACACCGTGGGCCGAATCGGTGGCGACGAGTTCGTGGCGATCTCGCCGTACCTGCGGCACGGCGACGATCTCGAGGTGGTGGTGAGCAAGGTGCGCGAGGCGCTGAAGCACGTCGTGACGCATGGCGATGCGTCGATCAACGTGGACGGCAGTGTCGGAGCGGCGCTCTTTCCGCGTGACGGCGATACGCCGGTTGCGCTGCTGGCCGTGTCGGACAGCGCGATGTATCGCGACAAGACGGCGCGCCAGGTCGACCCGCGCGTGGCCTCGCGCGGTTCCGTACGACTGGCCTGAGCGTTCGGTTCGCCGGTCGATCGTGTGGGATCGAGGAACGTGGCGGCGGCGGTGCGGTGTTGAGTGACTGTGAAAACCGCATCGATATCCGCTCAGGCTCACACCGCTGCCACCACAACGACGACGCTGATCCTCGTCGCACCGTGGGAGTGCTCGCGCGCCGTCGCGCAGCTGCCGCGCACGCCGGACGATTCGGTCGTCGCGTGCTTCATTGAATCGGTCGAGAAGGGCGCTGCGCTGCCGTGGCATCGACAGAAGCTGGTACTGATTCTGTCCGCCATGCGCCACTTCGCCGACGCGCTGACCGCGGCTGGCTATCGCGTGGACCATCGGCGTGCGGCGACCTACGAGGATGGACTCCTGGCCGCCGCGCAGGAGCACGCAGCGACGCGCGTGGTTGCGACGGAGGGCCGCGAGTGGGAGATGGTGCAGTCACTCGAGCGCGCGGCAGTCTTGCTCGGTGCGAACGGTATTCAGCTCGAACTGCGCGAAGATCGCGGATTCCTTGCGACGCGCGCCGACTTTTCGCGATGGTCGAAGGGGAAGAAGGAACTCCGCATGGAGTTCTTCTATCGCGAGATGCGCCGCAAGCACGGCATTCTGATCGAGTCGGATGGAAAGCCCACCGGTGGCGAATGGAATTTCGACGCCGAGAACCGGAAGGCGTGGCCGAAGCAGAAGCCGGTGCCGGAACGGATGACATTCGCGCCGGATGCGACGACACGCGCGCTCATGCATCGGGTCGGGAAGTGGACAGGCCGATGGGGGTCGACGGAGGGATTCTCACTGCCGGTGACGCGCGCCGACGCGAAGGTGATGCTCGAGCGTTTCATCGTCGAGCGACTCGGCGAATTCGGGCCGTATGAGGATGCGATGCAGCATGGCCACGCCGATCTGCTGCACTCCGCGCTCGCGTCATCCATCAACGTCGGCCTGTTGCATCCGCAGGAAGTGATCGCGCGCGCTGAGCGCGCGTATCGTGATGGTGAGGTGTCGCTACCGAGCGTTGAAGGATTCATCCGACAGATTCTCGGCTGGCGCGAGTATGTGCGCGGGATCTACTGGCACCTGATGCCGGGGCTGCGTGATGCGAACGCCCTTGACGCATGGCTGCCGCTGCCCATGTGGTTCTGGGCGCCGGATGGCGAGGCGGGGTACGCCGGCAAGCCACAGTCCGCGGCGTGCGAGATGCGCTGTCTGTCGGACTCGATCCGCGCGGTGCGCGACACAGGTCGCGTGCATCACATTCCGCGCCTGATGGTACAGTCCAACTTCGCGACGCTGCTCGGCGTGACGCCGGCTGCACTCACCCGGTGGTTCTGGGCCGCCTTCACCGATGCCTACGAATGGGTGACGCTGCCGAATGTGGCCGGTATGGCCACGTGGGGCGATGGCGGTGTGATGGCGTCGAAGCCGTACGTCGCGAGCGGCGCCTACATCAACCGCATGAGCAACTACTGCGGCGGGTGTCGGTATGACGTGAAGGTGAAGACGGGTGACGATGCCTGCCCGTTCAACGTGTTGTACTGGGATTTCCTCGCGCGCCATCGCGAGCGTTTCGCGAACCATCCGCGAATGGCGATGATGATCCGGAATCTCGATCGTATCGATGGTGGAGAGCTGGTACAGATCCGGCGAGCGGCGACGGTGTTCCGTGAGTCGCTCGAGTACGACGACGACGCGGCGATTGCGGCGACGTCGCAGTCGTGATGTAAGCGGGGAACAGCAACTGCGACGTTCGATCGCTTGCCGGAAACGCTGAAACGCGTCAGCGCCCGATGTACGGAAGCAGTGCGCCGACCATCGGCACCGCTACATAGCGTCGCTTGCCGAGCACGCCCCCGAGCGTGAGACGCACGTACGCACCCTTGAGCCCAAGCTCCGGCGCACCGATCACATCCTCCGGACCGGAACGCCATTTGGTGTCGCCGAGTGGCGTCATGTAGCCGGCGCGCAGACCGAACGTCATCAACAGGGTCGGCCACTGCGGCTGAAAGACGCGATCCAGACCCACGCCGACGTGCCCCTGATAGCGGCGCGCCGTAATGTCCACGTTGCGGCCGCCAATCGAAGAGATGTCGCGGAAGTCGGTCACGAAGTTCACGGCGCCATTCCGTCGCAGCGTGACCGTCGTGGTGCTGAGGCCCACACCAGCCAATGGATAGATCAACGTTTTCTTCGCCAGCACGATCGGGATGCCAAGATCGAGCGAGCCGTGCGCGCCACTGGTCTCGGTCGTGTAATTCGTCGCCGCCGCGCGCACCGGCACATATGTGTGGCTGCCCGCCAGCACCATGATGTGATCCCAGCGCATCCAGCTTTCGACGCCGAGTGTGAAGACGCTTTTCTTCAGCTGTCCGCGGCCCTGCAGCGCGAGCTGCTGGTTGAAGGCGGTGCTCCCGAGGCCCATCTGGCCGCCCTGGATGCTGATGCCGGCGATCGGCGGCAGCACCGACGTGTCGGCTTCCGCTCGCTGCGCGGCGAGGGTCGTCGTGGTGGTCGCGATCACGACGGCCGAACCAAGAATGTGGCGGATCTGTCGAGCGGTCATGTGGATTCTTGTAGAAGTATCGGCCTGACTGAGGATCCGCGCACACGTCTCCAGTCGAGCGATATCAGAATCGCATCGATCGTGATCGTGATCGCGGACACTGCACACCACGGACAGAACGACTTGAGGATCACGAACTCCACATACTTGAGCCGGAGCGTGAAGAGCGCCGCGCCGTAAATCAACACCATGAGCAGCTGCGTGGGCCATACCGCATTCTCGAGCGCTTCGGATGTACCGGCCAACGCAACGATCACGACGGTGGCGTATCCGATCGCACCAATCAGCGCGACATCGACTCCGAGAAACCATCCGTACCGGCTGCCCTGGACGTATTCGCAGCCGTGACTGCCACCCGTACAGCTGAGGCGTCCCATGTATCCCATCTTCCAGAGCGCGAGGTACAGGGCGACCATGCAGGAAGCGAGGCTGATCAGCGCGATCGCGCGGCGGTAGGTCATGGCGGCATGATGATGCGGGGTGTAGTCGTGCGCTACTCCCAGAGCGCGGATTGGCATACCCTTGTGCCATGCCCGAGATCATCGATGTCACCTTGGTGACGTGTAACCGTCCTTCTGACGATGAGCTGGCGACCCTCGAGGTCCCGTTCCGGCCCTTTCCCGAGGGGAATGGCTGGTTCGCCCACTTCTTCTACCGGCCCGGCGGTGCGCCGGCGTTCAAGCGGTTGACCCACGGTGACCACGCCGACCTCTGGTTCAGGACGGCAGAGCCGGACTGACGTCCCTCGGAAGCCGGTTCCGCTGGCGGCTTGGCGGGACCTGACGGAGCGATCTGTTCGCTTCACACGGTGTACTACCTGCGTCGGGGCTGAGCCCCGCGTTCTTCTCCCTGGAGTCTGAAACACAATGCGCGCTACGAACCCAGTGCTGTCCCGCCTCGCCGAGGCGGCCCGTGAAACCCTGACGACGTCGGTAAGCGGCGATGCGATGACGCGCGCCGGCACCGCCGGCAAGTCGCTCATCCTGCTCGCGCTGTGCGCCTTCTCGGCCACGTTCACCTGGATGCAGGTGGCGGCCGGCAACACCGCCATCATGATGCCGGCGCTGCTCGTCGGCGGGCTGGGCGGTTTTGTGATGGCCATGATCGTCTCGTTCAAGCCGAACACGGCCCCTGTCGTCGCCCCCATCTACGCCGTGCTCGAAGGCCTCGTCCTCGGCGCCATCTCGGCACTGTTCAACATCAAGTACCCCGGGCTGCCGCAGCAGGCCGTGTTGCTCACGTTCGCGGTCGCGCTTGGCGTGTTCACGCTGTATCGCATGAACATCCTCAAGGCGACAGAAGGCTTTCGCCGCATGGTCGTCGGTGCCACGATCGGCATCGCCGTCTTCTACCTCGTCAACATCGTGCTGTCGATGTTCAACGTGAACCTCGGCTACACGATGTCGAACAGCCCGCTCGCGATCGGCATCAATCTCGTGATTGCCGGCGTTGCAGCAATGAACCTCGTGCTCAACTTCGACGACATCGACACCGCCGTCCGAATGGGCGCGCCGAAGCGCATGGAGTGGTATGGCGCGTTCGGCCTGATGGTCACGCTGGTGTGGCTCTACCTCGAATTGCTCCGCCTGCTGTCCCGGCTGCAGGGTGGCCGCCGGTAACATCGGCGCAGGGCGCGGGTATGCAAACGGGCGCTTCCATCGGAGGCGCCCGTTTGCATTCGTGACATTCCACGGGTCTTCCGCACCCGCCCAATCGGGAGCAACGTGGAGGAGGGCTTGTCCTGATAAACGCATCCGGACACCCGCCGCGCCGCCGCGGAGGACCCATGAACCACCGTACGATCACCCGGCTCAAGCCAATGCTGATGCCGGGATTCAGCGCCATGCTGGCGTTACTGTCTCTCACCACTGCGCCTGCCACGGCGCGTGCGATGGCCCATGCCATTGCCAAGTGGAGTGCCGATCTCGCGCCGCCGAACGGCGCCATTGGCCCACACGGTTCGGTCGTCCTCGAACCGGGTCGAAAGCTCAATCACACGCGCGTCCGCGTCGTGATCAGTGGGGACACACCCGGCGCACTCAGACCGTGGCATCTCCATTCGGGGCTCTGCGGTGAGCCGGCCCCGATCGTCGGACCGGAGCAGGCGTACGCGAAAATCCGCATCAATGCGCGGGGCAACGGCGTCGCGGTGATCGATCTGCCGATTCCCTTCCCCGAAGCCGGCGCGCTTTTCGTCAGCGTCCACGAATCGGTGAAAGCAATGGATCACATCGTGACGTGCGGGCAGCTGGCGCGCTGAACGGACCGTTGCGGACCGAGCTTCTCCTTGTCCTCCGTATTCTCCGTGCTCTACGCCCCCCGTGAAGCCACCGCAGCACTGCGCCACGACAGCGCTCGCAGCCGCGCGCGCAGCGGCGCGTGATGCACCCGAGATCCCGATGACCTGTGATCGCCACCGCACCCGCCGCTCGCCGCCCAGGACTGACTAGTTTCACGGCTGTGTCACAGGTCATCCCCGCCACGTCACCCACGGGCAGTCGCGTGCGCTCGTCGCAACGGTTCGTGTTTCTGGTGAACGCGGCGGCCGGCTCCGGACTCGCGCCGCGCCGACTCGATGCGTTGCTCACGCAGCACCCGGAACTCGCGTCACGCTCGCGCATCGTGCGATCCAAATCGGCAGCCGAAATGGATGCGATGCTGCGGCTCGATGACGATGAGATTCCGACCGCGGTCGGCGGCGACGGATCGTTCAGCGCCCTCGTCACACTGATGGACCGGCGCGGCGAACTCCAACGCCCGCTCGCACTCGTGCCCTTTGGCACCGGGAACGCCACGGCACACACCCTTGGCCTCCGCTCGGCAGCGGCTGCCGTTGCTTCGCTCGAACGTGGCGAGACAATGCCGCTCGACATCATGCGGACCTCGATTCCGCAGGCGCCGATTGCAATGGTCAGCTGCAGCACCGGCTTCGAATCGAATTTTCTGCAGCGGTACTCCGCGTTGCGCTACCGCTCGCGCCAGTGGGCCGGCTGGAGTGCGCTGCTCCTCAACGTGCCGAAGCGCACGCGCGGCGTGACGCTCAGCGTCGACGGCACCGACTGGGTGAAGGCGACCGAACTCGTACACAACGTCGGCGTCTACAACATCCCGCACTACGCCTTCGGCAAGGTGATGTGGCGCGGCATGACGGCCAACGACGGACTCGCGATCGCCGCCGAAGTCAGTTCACCGGTCTGGTACTGGAACCTCATCGCACTTGGCGTGACGGCACCGTCGGAGCGCAATCTGTCGGAGCAACGTCTGCCGGGCGTGCGAACCATCCGCTGGCATTCCGCGACACTCTCCACACCACTGGGCATTCAGATCGACGGCGAATCGCTCGCTGCGAAACACGCCGAACTGACCGTCGATCCACATGCCGTCACGGCGATTTGCGCGTAGGTACGCTCTGATTCAGCGCAGATTGTCGAACGTGAATCCAGTGCCGACCACCACGACCCATCCCGCCGGATCGCGATCGGTCTTGAATCGACGCACGAGGTCGATGCGCGTTGCCCCGACATTCGCCGGCGACCGGAGTGGCGCGAAGCGCAATCCAAGTCCGGCATCCGAACCGTAGCGCGTTGGCGAACCCTTGAACCACGCGCCACCGGTCTCGCCGAATGCCGCCACGCCCGCCGCGAATGATCCCGCGATGTTCGGAAGTGCCGTCCAGCGATACTCGAGCGTCGCGAAACGCTGCCGATCACCGGTGAACGCGTGCAGCGCATACGCGCGCGGGCCACGCGCAAGACCGAGATCGAACTCGCCACCAGGATACGTGTTGCGCAGCCATCCCATCGAACTGTACGCAACCAGTGTGTGCTGTCGATGCGGCTGATAGACGACCGTCGCTGCAACGGTCGCCGTACCGCTGTCGATCGCCCCGGCACTCGCGAGCCCATTCGCGCGGCCGACGATCGTCGCAAAACCATTCGGAAAGCGCGCGCCCGTCTGGGCGTACACCACCGGTCCTGCCGCCGAGCGAGCGTAGCCGAGGGCACTGGGTGCAATCGCGACACCGAGGCGCACCGTGGTGCTGAGGTTGACGTCCTCCGGCTGGCCGAGCATACGAAAATTCCGGGCGACGAGGTATTTCGCCCTGCTCACATCCACGTAACCCACAGCCGCGCCGGTGTTGCTGCGCGGAATCACCGACGGCCCACTCACGCGCCGCGCGAAATCATCGCGACGATACTGCACTTCGCCGCCGATGCGCAGGTAGCCTCTCGGTGACGCGCGCAACGCATGCGAGCCCGACACCGTCCCGAGCGAGAAGCGGCGATCGAGCGAATCGACCGGCCGAGGATTTCCGTCGCGGAAGCGCAGCACGCGTCCCTCGAACGTCACGAAGCTCACGCGCGCCGCATTGCGCGATGACAATGAAAAGAACGGCTGTTCCACCGCGAAACCGGCACTGCTGCCATCCGACAGCCGATTGTAGAACACCCCGGTGCTGATGCGATTCGACAGGATGCGCGGCGCGCCGAACGCGAGGCGCAGCAGCGAGCGATCGGGGTCCTGCACGTAGCGCACGTCGAGCGTGGCAGCGAGGCCGAGGAAATTCGTCTCGAGCACCCCGATGCTGAACAGCTTCTGTGCTCCGGTACTGCGATATGCGGCGTAGGGTCGCGTCGTCCAACCGTCGCGCGTCGTCACGCGCAGCGTGTCGCGGTTGGTCGTCGTATCGACCACCACATCCCGGAACACTTCGAGCCGGCGCAGGTTGCGGCCCGTCTCTGCTGCGCGGGCGGAGTCGAGTCGATCGCCTTCGTGCAGGAGCACCTCTCGCTCGACGACCATCCGTTGCGTGCGCACGTGCAGCTTGTTGGTGAGCCGCCTGTACCACGCGCGCGCATCGACCGAGTCGTAGATGTCGTACCGCACGATGACTACGTGACGGATTCGCGGCGCCGAGTCGGCGACCTGCTGTGCCCGCACGGCCAGTGGCACGACGCATGGCAGCACGGCACTGGCGATCAGCGCGATGCGCCAACTCCGGAACGAACGAAAACGCAGCAACGGATCGGGGAATGCGGGGAAGACCGTGCCGGAGCGAGCCAGCACCCGCGCTCGCGCAGCAATGATCAGGAAATCGAACGGAAGATGCTCGTCTGTACAAGCTGAGTCCGCAGTCCGGCGCTTGCACCACCCCGGCAACCCTCGTGGACCCCGCTGTGTCGTACCGCGTCATCACCTAGCGGAGCATTCTCATGACGACCCTGATGCGCGTCAGCGCCATGCATGTACTCACCGCCGGCCTGCTCTGTGCCCAGACCGTCGTCGGCCGCGCCGATGCCACGTGGAGCCTGCGCGAGAAGCTCGGGCCCGGTGATCGCCTCCGCATCATGTCGCCCAACGGTGCCATCACGATCGCCCACGGGAGCGGGTCCGACGTGGACATCCGCGCCGAGAAGCACACGGAGCGCGACGCGCGCATCGAAGACATCGGATTCATCGTAAAGCGTGTGCCGAACGGGCTGGTCGTGTGCGCCGTGTACGACGATGACGACGACTGCGACCTGGAGCGCGGCTCTCACAGCCGTGATCGTCGGTCGCGCGACGACCACCGCAACCGCGCGCGCGCCAGCTTCACCGTACGCATTCCCGCCGGCGTCCTGGTCAATGCCGTGACCGGCAACGGTGATATCGCCATCAACGGCGCCGGCAGTGCTGTGGATGCGTGCACCGGCAACGGTCGCGTACAGGTGACCAACACCACCGGTCGCGTGAAGGCGAGCACCGGCAACGGTGCCGTCACGGTTGACGGTGCGAAGGGCGACGTCGAAGCAGCCACCGGCAACGGCAACGTGCGCGTCACGACGTCCACGGGCCCGGTCAACGCCAGCAGTGGCAACGGCGACATCAACGTCTCGATGGATCGCGTGGATCACGCTGAAGCGATGAGCTTCTCGACGGGGAGTGGTCGCATCGTCCTCTCGATGCCAGCCGACTTCGGCGCCGAGCTCGAAGGCAGCACGGGCAACGGCAGCATCTCGAGCGACCTCCCCATCCGAATCGCCGGCCGCATCGACCCGCACCGCATGCGAGGCACCCTCGGCCGCGGCGGCGAACGGCTGGCCGTCACCACGGGCAACGGGGACATCGAGATCCGGAAAACGCCGTAGTACGAGCGTCGTCGTGTCGCGACGCGCTTGGGCAGTCAGTACCACATGACAGTGCTGGCGAATGCGGAACGACTGTGCACGCAAGACGCGTCAGAACATCGTGCGCCTGTCGCCGTGCAGGCATGCGTGGCAGTCATTCGATCTGTTCTCGCAGTTGGTGATCCAGCTGCGCTCAACCATCGGATCGCAGCCATTGCACCAAGCGCCGTGCGCTGACTGCCCGTCGTCAGGTGTGCGGTAGTCGTGGTTGTCTGACGTGAGTCACCACTCTGCGGCACCAGACGGCGGAATGAGAAACTCGGTGCTGACGCAGATCTCAGGCAGCGCGATCGAATGTGCGATTGTGTGAGCCAGGCTGGCGGCGCCAAAGCGGAGAGGATTGCGAGTCCGGTGCAGGACCCATCCACTCCGCCACCGCAATAGCACGGATCAGCGCGTGAAGAGCCGAGGGAGCGGTCTGCTCACGCGGCGCAAAGTACTCACTGACTTTTGGCCAGCGCATCTCGTCGAACGAACTTGCACGGCAGTGCTCCGCCGCGATCCCGGCTTCGGCATGAAATCGCGAGAATGCATCGCTGTGAGCAGACTCGGCCAGCCAGCGTAACACGACGCCGATCTGCTGCGTGTCCCACAACTCGCGATCCTGTTCCTGCAAGAGAATCAGTGCGCCGGAGGCGGCTGCCGCGCTGCTGATCGTGCAAGGTGGAAATACATCAGCGACATCGGCCCGCCGTCAACTACGACGCGTCTGGTTGTGCGATACGCCAGCGTCTGCACTCACTGCGTCATGTCGAAGATTTTTTCCATCAGCACCCATTTCTCCCCCGTTGCCGCCCAAGGCAGCGGCTGCTGATATCGCCACATCAGCGCTTCCCACTCCTGCACGCTGGAATTTGCCGCGTCAGCGGCGGCCTTCTTTTCCGGATCAAATCGCGCGTCGGTCTCCATCACCATCAGCAGCCGGTTTCCGGTACGCCAGATCTGCATGCTGACAATGCCAGCATCACGAATGCTGGTGGCGATCTCGGGCCAGATTGCCTCGTGCAACCGGCAATATTCGGCGATCAATGCCGGATCGTTCTGCAGGTCGAGCGCCAGGCACCAGCGCTGCGTGTGTGTCGTAGTCATGCCGGCACAGGATCGGAATGACGGTGGCCGCGCAGGCCGAAGAACAGCACGACGAGGTAGCACGCGACCGGAATCCAGAACGCCGCCTGAATCCCGCGCGCATCTGAAATTGCGCCCATCGCGGCCGGAACAATCGCGCCACCGACAATACTCATCACGATCAACGATGATCCGGATTTGGTGTCCTCGCCGATCCCATCGATCGCGAGCGCGAAGATCGTCGGGAATTGAATCGAGTGACACAAGCCGAGCAGCACCACCAACCAGACCGTGAATTCGCCACCGCAAAGCGCGGCACCGGCGGCCGCCAGAACACCGAGTGCGGCCAATGCGCTCACCATCCGCGCCGGCGGCACACGCGTCATCAGCAACGCGCCTGCAATGCGCCCGGCGAGAAATGCTGCAAGGTGCCACTGAAGAAATCCGGCCGCGGCGCGCTCTCCGGTACCCGGCATCGCCTGCTGCACAAAGCGAATCACGAATGACGCCACGCCAACCTGTGCACCCACGTAGCAGAACTGCGCCAGCACTCCATGACGCAGCTGCGGATGACGCCAGGCACCGGACAAACCGCTCCCACGGCCAGCGCCGCGCTCCGACACTTCCGGCAGCTTCGCCAGGGCAATCATCACGCCCACCAGCACAAACAGCATCGTGATGACGACGTACGGCGCGCGCACTCCTGTAGCCTCTGTGGTGCGCCAGGCTTCGAGTGCTGCAGGCGACATCGTCGCAATCTCGGCCTTCGAGTGCTCGACGCCTGAAAGAATGAAGCGCGCGCCCAGCACAGGGGTCAACAGCGCACCGATGGCGTTGAACGCTTGCGCGACATTCAGTCGTCTCGCCGCAGATTCAGGCGGGCCGAGCACTGTGACATAGGGATTGGCCGCTACCTCCAGCACACACTGTCCACACGCCATCACGAACAACGCAAGCAGGAAGTAGGGATACCATCGTGCACTGGCTGCCGGCTGAAACAACAGCGTGCCACAGGCGCAGAGCGTCAGGCCAACGAGAATGCCGCGTCGATATCCGACGCGCCGCATCAGCCATCCCGCGGGCAACGCCATCAGAAAGTAGCCGCCGAAAAATGCCGTCTGGATCAGCGACGACTGAAAGTCGCTGAGGTCGAGCGCCTTCTTCAGATGCGGCACCAGCACGTCGTTCAGATTGACGCCAATCGCCCACAGAAAGAAGAGCGAGGTGACGAGCACGAATGGCACGGCGTACTGTCGGCCGGTCAGTGGCACACCGCCCTCGTGCCTCCGTTCTCCAGCCACTCGTGAGTCGGTGTTCAACGCAGTGCCCGGTCAAGATGGACGTAGCCACCATCAACGTAGAGATGCTGGCCGGTGATGTGTCCCGCGCGTTGCGAGAGAAGGAAGCAGGCCATCGAGGCGATCTCGTCGGGCTGCGTCATGCGCTGACCAAGAGGAACACGATCGACGATCTTCGCCTGCTGTGCCGCCGGATCGGGAAAGGTCTGCAGCCACGATTCATAGAGCGGTGTCTGCACTTCCGCCGGTACGATCGCATTCACGCGTATGCCGTACGGCAGCAACTCGACGGCCCATTCGCGTGTCAGCGCGAGAATTGCCCCTTTCGCAGCGGCGTAGCCCGACGTGTTGCCCTGCCCTGTCACCGCAGTCTTGCTCGCGATATTGACGATGCTCGCGATCCAGCCGCCGCGCGTCGTCGCCTTCAGTGACGGCAGCACAGCGTGCGCTACATCGTAGTAGTGATGCAGGTTGGTGCGCAGAGAATCGCGGAATCGCTCCGGGGTGCCGTGCTCCAGCCCGACACCGTCATTCACGCCGGCATTGTTCACCAGCGCCGCGATGCCACCGGCACGCCGCTCGGCGTCCGAGACAGCATCGCGGCACGCCTCCGGGTCGCGCAGATCGCATGCGATCGTGATCACATCGCTGAGTGCCGCGCGAATGGCTGTCAGTGCTGTCTCGTCACGATCGAGGACGACCGGCCGCGCACCTTCGGCCGCCAGCAGCTTCGTGATACTCGCGCCGATGCCTTTGGCGCCGCCAGTCACGAGAATTACGCGACCATCGAGACCGAGCTCCATTCACACCTCCAGTCGGTACACGGACACAGCGGTATCGCCGAAGACACGCGCCCGTTCATCCGCGGTCAGGCGCTGTCCCCATGTCTCCACCAGATCGACCACGCGTGCGTACTCGCCAGCCAACAGGCACACCGGCCAATCGGAACCGAACATCAGCCGTGCGGGTCCGAATGCGCTGGCCAACGTATCGAGACATGGCACGATGTCGTCCTGCTGCCACGCGGCCCACCGCGCCTCGGTGATCAGCCCGGAGATTTTACACACCACGTTCGAGTGTCGCGCGATCGCCTCGATACCGCGCCGCCACACGGACAGATCACCGCTCGCGATCGGCGGCTTGGCGCCATGATCGAGCACGAATTGCACTCCGGGACACCGCGCGACAAGATCGTCGGCTGCCGCCAGCTGTCGCGCATGAATCAGAATATCGAACGTGAAGCCGGCGTCGCCAACTTTCACGATGCCGGCGCGCACATCCGCTCGCATCAGAAAATCGTCAGGCTCAGCCTCAGCGATATGACGAAATCCCTTCAGGCGTTGCGCGCCGCGCCGACTCGCGAGCTGCTCACTCAGATTGGCAGCGCGCAGATCAATCCATCCGACCACACCACGAATCGAGGAATGTCGTGCGGCGAGGTCGAGGAGGAAATCAGTCTCCGCGTCCGACTGATCGGCCTGTACCGCGATCACGGCATCGATGCCAGCGGCGCGTAGGTCAGGCGCAATGTCCATCGGCCGAAAGTCGCGGCTCAGCGCCGACATCGAGTCATCGATCCATGCGTCACGCGCCGCATCGAAGTGCCAGTAGTGCTGATGACTGTCCACGCGCATCAGCGCTCATCCCGGCTGGCGAGATCCGGCCCGCTCTCACCCATGCAGGCGCAGAAAACCACCGTCGAGTGGATAGTCTGTCCCGGTGAGAAACGCCGCCTCATCGCTGGCAAGGAACCGCGCCAGCGCCGCGACTTCCGCCGGTCGCCCCATCCGACCGACGGGTTGTGCCGCGGCCAGGCGAGCGAACACCTCTCCCTCGCGGCCAGGATACGTCCGAGCGAGAAAATCGTCGACGAACGGTGTGTGTACCCGCGCCGGCGAAATGCAGTTGCAGCGTACTCCGTGATCCACGTAGTCGCGCGCGATGGAATAGGTCATCGCCACGACGGCACCCTTGGTCATCGAATAGGCGAAGCGGTCGGCGAGGCCGGCCGATGCTGCGATCGACGCCATGTTGATGATGACGCCGAAGCGTCGCGCGGCCATGCCACCAATCACGGCACGCGTGCACAGGTATACGCCCTGCACGTTCACGCGAAAGAGTCGCTCAAAATCGTCAGGTGGCGTGTTCTCGACCGTACCGATGTGCGAGACACCGGCATTGTTGACGAGAATGTCGAGCGGATGCACGGCGCCGATCTGTTCGAAGACGCGCTCTACCGAGGCAACGTCCGTCACGTCACACGCATGCGCCATGGCGCGGTCGCCAATCGCCTCGGCCGTCGCGTGGACCGCATCGACGTCCCGATCAAGACAATGCACGATAGCGCCCGCTCGCACGAACTCCTCCGCGATAGCGCGACCGATCCCACTGGCAGCGCCGGTGACTCCTGCAACGCGACCGGTGAGCATGAACGGCGCAGTTGGTTCCGACGTCACAGTGATACGCCTCGCTTCCACGGAATGAAGTCCCACTGCCCCAGTCGCTCCGCCGCCGTCACATGCCGTCCACTCGCGGTCTCGATCACCAGATCCAGAATGCGTTCACCCATCACGTCGAGCGTCGCGTCACCGGAGACGACATCGCCGCAATCGATGTCCACCGTGTCAGGCATGCGTGCAGCGAGTGCCGAGTTCGTGGCCAGCTTCAGCACCGGCGCAACCGGGTTGCCGGTTGGCGTGCCCAGGCCCGTCGTGAACAGGATGATGTTCGCGCCTGCGGCTGTCTGCGCGGTGGTGCACTCCACGTCGTTCCCCGGCGTGCAGAGCAGGTTCAAGCCCGGTGTCCGCACGCGTTCGGGATAGTCGAGGACATCCGTCACCGGCGACGTTCCGCCCTTGCGCGCGGCGCCAGCCGATTTCATCGCATCGGTGAGCAGACCATCGCGGATGTTGCCGGGCGATGGATTCATCTCGAACCCTGAGCCAACGGCATGTGCCTGTGCGTTGTAGGTGCGCATCAGTTCCGCAAAACGGACGGCAAGCTCGGGACGGGTGCAGCGTTCGATCAGGTCCTGCTCTGAGCCGAGCAACTCAGGAAATTCCGCCAGCAACGTGGTCCCGCCGAGCGCACAGAGCAGATCGGAGGTGAAACCGATGGCCGGGTTGGCCGAGATCCCTGAAAACCCATCCGAACCACCGCACTTCAGTCCCACTGACAGCGCCGAGAGTGGCGCGGGGGCACGGATCGCCCGATTCGCTTCCACGAAGCCCGCGAAGCTCTCGTGAATCGCGGCGGTCATCAGCGCGTCCTCTGTGCCCAGCCGCTGCTGTTCGAACGTGAGCAGCGGCTTGGCGAGCGCTGGTTCCCGACGTGCGATTTCCTCCTGCAACAGTTCGACCTGTGCATGCTGGCACCCGAGTGACAGCACCGTCGCTCCCGCCACGTTCGGGTGCACGATGTAGCCAGCGAGCAATGCACACAGGGCACGTGTGTCGTCGCGCGTGCCGCCGCAGCCGCCGTCATGCGTGAGAAAGCGGATACCGTCCAACTGCGGAAACGTGCGCGTGCGCGGTGTGCGAACACTCACAGTGTCACGCTGTGCGGGCTCGGATTCATCGCGCTGTTCATAACGCATGACGAGTTCGCGCACCGTATTCTGATGGCGTTGCGGTGCGCCATAGCCCAACTCTCGGTCAAACGCGTCCTGCAGCGCGCGCACGTTCCTGTTCTCACAGAACACCAGCGGCAGGACGAGCCAGAGGTTCCGCGTACCGACGCGACCGTCAGCGCGATGAAAGCCGTCGAATGTGCGATTTACAAATCGACCGACGTCCGGTGCGCGCCAGGTCCGGGCAACCGGCGCTGTGAGATCAATTGGCGCGTTGTCGTGACGCACATTCCCGGTCGTGAGCGCTGCACCACGCGCGATGGGCTGCGTCGCGCGGCCAACCAACACACCGTACATGATGATCGGATCGCCGACCGCCACATCGCGCAGCAGAATCTTGTGCTTCGCACGCGCCGGCGTGACGAGCGTGATGCTGCCGGTGCCGTGCGGAAGCACGTCGCCCACGGCGAGATCGGCGAGGGCCACGACAACGCTGTCGTCGGGGTGAATCTGCAGCACGCGGTGCACGGTCATCGAGGCGAGAGGCTAGCGCCGGGACAACGGCGCAGCAAGTCAGTGGTCTCCCGCTCTCATGCGCGAGACACCAGAAGACACCGAACTCGAGCCGGCGATCCGCCGCAGCCGACCGTGCTCGCCATGTCACTTCACCAGAATGATCCGCGCGTTCACCGGATAGACCCACTGCACGCCGCGCGACGTGATGACAGCGTCGTCTTCGAGCGGAATGCGGAGTTTCTTTCCACCCCACTCCTGAATTGGCGTGTACGCAAACAGCTCGATTGAGAACAGGTTCGAAGGCCGCATTTCGTACGTCAGCCGGCCCGGATTGAAGAACGCCATCGACGGCCCGATGCCGTGGCCCCAGTCGCCCACGCTGTGGCACCCGATGATGAATTCGACGCTCGCATCGGCACGCGGCTGATTGAAGCCACGCATCTGCAGAATGCCGGCCTTGACGATTGCGGCGTTCACGCTGTCCATCATCTGCTGCGCCGTCCTGCCCGGCTTCGCGGTGCGATGAATCACATCGCGCACACGAATCGCGTTGTCGAACGCCCTCTGATAACTCGCCGGCAGCGCGGTCTCACCGGGTTTCAGCACATACGCGATACGCTTCTGGTCGGTCCACATCGACAGGTAGCCGACGCCGAAGTCGAGCATGATCAGGTCACCACGCTGGATGATGCGATCGTTGCTCGTTGCCTCGATGCCATTCGGGCCGGTGATGTACACGGACGGCACATCGAACGATGAACCGAGATGACGCTCGTACTGCTGCTGCTCGATCCACCACGCCACATCGGCGAGCGTCGTCACGCCCGGTGTAATCACTTCGTTCGACAGCGCGCGCTCCGCGATCTGTCGCCCCATCTCACCCGCTTCGCCGAACGCCACGATCTCCGACTCCACCCGGCGCGACGAGAAGTCGGACACCAGCTTCTCGGCGCTCACCAGGCGCGATGCGTATTGCGCACCGAGTGTCTTCACGAGCTGCTCGTGGATCGTGTGCGTGAGCCCGTCGGCGAACCCCATCTCGGCCGACATGTTGATGCCGATGCGTTTCGGATTGCGCGCCGTCACGAACTTCAGCAGGTCCGTGTCGCCGTCCGGAATGTCGTACGCGCCACACAGTTCGCGATGATGATCCTCGATGCCGAGTGCGGCGCGTTCGATGCGATCGCCACCGCGGTCGGTGAAGATGAAATAGCCGACCGTGCCCGTGTATCCCTTGCCGAGAATCGTCGCGAGCGGATCGTCGTGTCCTTCCTTCTGCGCGATGATCCACATGTCGACGCCATTCTCGCGCATCGCTTCCGGGAGGATGTAATCGAACTTCTCCTTCCGGATCTGGCAGAGGCGGTCCCAGCGGATCTTCACCTCCGGAAGCGGATTGCGTTGCGCACGAGCGGAAGGCGCGCACGCGAGCATCATCAGCGCTGACACGGCCATTTTACGACTCAGATTTTTCAACATCGCAACTCGTGGATTGGTGTTTGTTTCAGATCGCAAACAGCAAACAGGGAGCTCCGGGAGGAACAGGGAGGCCACCGAGTGCGACCGCAGCAACGGTCAACGCCCACGCGACATCGTCTCACGGAATGTGAACTGCAGTTCTCCAAAAAAGTCAGCGATGGCGCGCGATGCGAAGCACGCAGCAACCCACGCCACTCCCTGCCCTCCGTGTTCTCCCGCCCCCACGAAGTCAGCGATGCGCCGCGAAACAAGGAGCCGTGCAACCGACGCCACTCAGTGTTCTCGGTGTTCTCCCGCCCCTCGCCGTAAAAGCCTCACCAAGCAGGAACGATGGTCACGAACCAGGATGGAGATACCGCGCCAGAAACGCCCACACTTCCTTCCGTGACTCTTTCGCCAACTTCGTATCGATGCGATTGAATTCATGCCCACCCGGCGCTGCGTCGTAGATCTTGAACTCGAACTTCTTCCCTGCCGCCTTCAGCGCTTCGATCAGGTGTTCGACTTCCATGACGTTCACATCTTCATCGATCGTGTTCGTGTGGATCAGCAGCGGGATACGCAGCTTCTCGACCGAGTTCACCGGCGAACGACGACGGTATTCAGCCGGATCGTCGATCGCGCTCTTCCCGATGAACTGCGTGAATGTGGATTGATAGCCCGGGCCTTTGTAGCCCATGCGCTGGATCAGATCACTCACCGGCACTCCGGCGTATGCCACCTTGTACGCATCGGGATAGTTGAACGCCTGGTACAGCGTCTGATAGCCGCCGTGACTCCAGCCCAGCACACCCACGCGTGCCGGATCGACGTTCGACAGGTTCTCCACCGCCCAGTCGCGCGCGGCCTTCACATCATCGATCTCGGCGCCGCCGTAGTCGATCGCATCGTACAACTCGCTGCCATAGCCCGTACTGCCGCGATACTCCGGCGCGACGACGACATAGCCCTGTTCCAGCAGCTCGCGAAGGATGTGCGAGTAGTAGCGATCGAAGGACCCATGCACGTAGCCGTGGATCAGGATCAGCAGCGGTCCTTTCCTCGCGCCGAGTGACTTCGGGATGAAGGAGTAGACCGGAATCTTGAGCGGATTACCGGCGCCCTGGCCCTTTGGATTGTCGGTATGTGCCGGCTTCGGGCTCGTGATCCACCACTTGTCCATGACCGCGATGTCTTCGGTGCGGGCGCGCCACTCGAGGTCGTCCACCTTCTTCTCGAGGATCTCAAGTTGCCGGTCGTAGCCACGCTGTGAGACGGCGGGCTGCGGCGGCGCAGCGGGCGCGCCTTGTGCCGCAGTGCGAGCGAACGGGAGCAGCAGCGACGCGGCGAAAACAGCGGAGAGGAAGCGCATCGAGAGCGAGTGGGCTGAAGAAACCGGTGGGCCGCGCTGCGCCATCTGCGCCGACGGGCTGAACCAGAGCAGTGCGCATGTCGGCCGTGAAAGGGCAGCGACGCGTTTCAGTCGCGGTGACCGTCGAGAATAACCATGCGCTGATGTGTCCGGCGAGGTCGCCACTGCTGCAGCGTCGCTCGATATAGCCTTCGGATGCGTCAGGCTTCAGCTTTACCCTTCTGTCGTGGTGGTCGCACGATGGGTTTCCCGACCCACTACACGCCGATGACCGCGGATCACGCCGCCGTTCCCGATTCTGCTTCGACGTCAGCCAGCGAATACCTCGCCGGCCAGATAGTACTGCTTGAAACGGTATTCCAGATGGCGCCGGTCGGGTTGGCTGTGGTCGATCGCGACTACCGCTTCGTCCACATCAATGCGTCGCTCGCGGCGATCAACGGCATTCCGGCCGCGGATCACATTGGACAATCGCCACGCGAGCTGATTCCACGGCTCTGGCCGTTGATCGAACCGCTGTATCTGGCCGCATTGCGCGGCGAGACCGTGCGCAATCAGGAAGTCAGTGGCCGCACCGAAGTCGATACGCTCTGTCGCTGGCATGTGAGCTACTACCCGGTGCGCTTCAATGACGAGATCATCGGTATCGGCATCGTCGTCAACGACGTCACCGCGTTGCACGAATACCGTCAGGCGCTGAAGACGCGTACCGACCTGTACTCGATGATCTCGCAGACCAGTCAGGCCGCCATTGCGCGTACGACGGAGGCGGAGCTGTTCGACGACGTCTGCCGCATCGCCGTGCAGACCGGCCACTTTCGTTTTGCGTGGATCGGCGTGCCGGACAGCGGTAAACTGCGCCCCATCGCGAGCTTTGGCGACGATCACGGCTACATGTCGAATCTCGTCGTCACACTCGATCCGAGCGACGCGCGATCACTCGGCCCCGGTGGGAAGGCGTTCGCCACCGGCGCTGCAATGGTGGTGAACGACTTTGCGTCCGCAGCCTACACGACGCCGTGGCACGACTTCGCTCGCGACGCTGGATTCGCATCATGCGCCGCGTTCCCGTTCATCGAGCACGGCAACGTGGTAGCCGTGATGATCGTGTATGCAGCCGATCGCGACTTCTTCGTGGACGAACTGCTCGAAACCGTCAGTGAAGTCGCACCGATCGTCAGCTTCGCACTCAACGCCTTCGCCACGCGACGCGAACGTGAGCGCGGCGACACGCAGTTACGGCTGCAGGATCGCGCGATCCGCGCCGTCGCGCAGGGTATCTGCATTGTTGATGTGGCGACGCCCGACAGTCCGATGATCTTCGTGAGTCCCGGGTTCGAGCACCTCACCGGATACAGCGCCAGCGAAGTGCTGGGCCGGAACTGCCGCCTACTGCAGGGCGCTGAGACCGATCCCGCGACGGTGGAAACGCTACGGCGCGCAATTGCCGGTGGGGAAAACTGTACTGTCGAGATTCTCAACTATCGCAAGGATGGTGCGCAGTTCTGGAATGAGCTGACGATCGCGCCGGTCCGTGATGCCAGCGGCGCGCTGACGCACTTCGTCGGCGTACAGTCGGATGTCACTGAACGCCGACGGCTCGAGGAGCAGGTGCGGCAGTCGCAGAAGATGGAGGCCGTCGGGCAACTGGCCAGCGGTGTCGCCCACGACTTCAACAACCTGCTCACGGTCGTCGCCGTCTGCAGTGACATGCTGGTATCGGCGCTGCACGAGGACGATCCGTCCCGCGAACTTGCGATTGAAATTCAGCGCGCTGGCGAACGCGCCGGTGCACTCACGCGCCAGTTGCTGGCCTTCAGTCGCAAGCAGGTCATTGCACCACGCATTCTCGACATCAATGGTGTCGTCACCGACAGCGAGAAGCTGCTGCGTCGCCTGATCGGCGAACACATTCTGCTGACCACACGATTGCACGAGCCTCTCGCATCCGTGCTCGCCGATGCCGGTCAGGTGGAGCAGGTGTTAATCAATCTCGTGGTGAATGCGCGTGATGCGATGCCGGGAGGCGGCACGATCACCATCGCCACCAGCGGCGTGTCGCTCTGTGAAGCGACGCGCGGTGTGTCGGCGGGCGACTGGGTGACGCTCGAAGTCAGCGATTCCGGCACCGGCATGGACGAAGCCACTCGCGCGCACATCTTCGAGCCATTCTTCACGACCAAGGGCGTCGGCAAGGGCACCGGTCTTGGCCTCGCCACGGTGCTCAGCATCGTCGAGACCGCGAATGGTCACGTCACCGTGGACACACAACTCGGCCGGGGTACCACGTTCCGCGTACACCTGCCGTGCGTCACATCCGCATCCGAGATCTCCGTCGTGCACACGTCAGAAGTGCTGCCGAGAGGCACGGAGACCGTTCTCCTCGCCGAGGACGACGACGCCGTGCGTACGCTCGGTCAGCGGATTCTGGAACGCTGTGGGTATCGCGTGCTGCTGGCGGCGGATGGTGCGGAGGCGCTGGCGCATGCGCGAGAGTACGCCGGGCCCATCGATCTGCTGGTGAGCGACGTCGTGATGCCGCATCTCGGCGGGCGGCAGTTGGCCGAGGCGGTGCGCAGCGTTCGTCCTGACGTACGGGTGCTCTTCGTCTCCGGCTATACCGATGACGAAGTGTTGTTGCATGGGGTGGTCCATGCGGAGGTGGCAGTGTTGCAGAAGCCGTATTCGCTGGTCGCGCTGGCGCAGATGGTGCGACGGGTGCTGGATGGATGATCGGAGCGCGTCATCCTGACGCGACAATCCTGCGGGTGCGCATGCGCGGTCGACCCTGCTCTGACGCGACGACGACAGGCCGAGGCGGCGCGAGAGGGAAATGAAGCGGTCATTCGCGCGCAGCGCCTCGAGCGACGGATCCACGGCGAGTGCCGAGATCCATGGATCCTGCTGCGTCGCCGCACGCTCGAGCCATCGAATGGCTTCGTCAGTCTCGCCGAGTGCAGTCCACGCAATGGCGACGTGAAACGGCGCCGCACCGCTCGTCGATGCGATCAGCGCGTCAAGCATTGCACGCGCTTCCGCCTCACGGCCGATCACGGCCAGCGTGCGCGCCAGATTCGCGACGCCGCGCGGCCAGTCGCCTTGCGCGGCGATGGTGGCTTGCTCGAGGCCCTCGTCGTATCTGCCGAAGTGCAGCAGGGAAACTGACATGCCGATGCGGACAAGCGCCATCCCTGATGCAAGGTCGATGACCTCCTGCGACAACCTGATCGCATTCTCGTGCTCGTTCATGCTCTGGTACACACGTGTCATCGTCCCCAGCGCCTCGACCGCCAGTGGGTCGACGGCCACGGCCTGCCGCAACTCACTCAGTGCATCGTCGAATCGGCCGAGGTGCAAAAGGGTCAGGCCGAGGAGATGTCGCGCATCGATGTGACCCGGATCGAGCGACACCGCCGTGCGGAACTCACGCATGGCACCGGCGAAATCGAGGTCGAAGCAAAACATCACCTGGCCGAGTGCCCAGTGCGCGTCGGGAAGCTGCGGATCCAGCGCGACGGCTTCCCGCGCGAGCGACCGCGCGCGCTGCACCGTGTCATCGGCGGGGATACCGGCAATCACGAACCGCAGCGTGAAGCAATCGGACAGCCACGCACGCGCGAGCGCGTAGTCCGGATCGCGCGCAATCGCCTGCTCGAAGAGCGCTGCTGCCCGTTCGAGCGTACCGGGAGTGAACTGCCGTCGAAATGCCTTGCCCTTCAGGAACAGCTCGTACGCCACCATATCCACCGTCGCCGGCCGTACCAGCGGGCCTCGGCCTGCCACCAGGTGAATCTGCAGCGCCTGCACGACGGCCTGTGCGATTTCCTCCTGCACCTCGAACACGTCGGAGATCGTGCGGTCGAAGGCCTGCCCCCAGACGATCGTGCCACCAAGATTCACCAGCTGCACGCGCACCTTGAGTCGATCCCCTGATCGACGCACACTGCCTTCGAGGACGTTGTCCACACCGAGCCGCCGGCCGATTTCCTCGACACTCAGCCCCTGTCCCTTGATGGAGAACGCTGAGGTGCGTCCGCAGACCGCAATCTCGCGCACGCTGCTCAGTGCGCCGATCAACTCGTCGGTCAGTCCGTCGCTGAAATGTTCGTTCGCGCTATCGCCGGTCGTGTTCACCATCGGAATGACGGCGATGCTCGGGATTCGTCGCGTCTCTGCCGCCACCTCACGTGACACCACGGCGTCCAAAACGGACAACACCTCGTCCACACTCTGCGGCCGGTCGTCTGGTTCCTTTGCGAGACAGCGCATGACCAGTGATGCCAGCGATGCACGACCGGCTGGGCGACGCGTCGTGAGCGGCGGGGGTGCCTCGGTCAGATGCGCGATCATCATCGCCCGCGGATTGCGATCGGTAAACGGCGCACGTCCCATCAGCATCTCGTACGCGAGCACGCCGAGCGCATACACATCCGCGCGGTGATCAGTCGATGTGTCGCCGACGGCCTGCTCCGGCGACATGTAGGCCGGCGTCCCCAGTACCATGCCGATCGAGGTCAGGCGAGCCGACCCGTTCTGCGTGGCGACGTCGATCGCTTTCGCCACGCCGAAGTCCGTCACCATCGCGTGCGTGCCGGTGAGGAGGATGTTCTCCGGTTTGATGTCCCGGTGAATCATTCCCTTGCGGTGAGCATAGGCGAGTGCCGACGCGATCTCGCGCAACAGCTGGATCACCTCCGCGATCGCCATCTCTTCGGCGCGTATCAGCCGTTCACGAAGCGACTCGCCGTCGATGTATGGCATGCTGAAATACGGCAACCCGTCCGCCTCGCCGGCCGCAAGCAGTGGCACGATGTGCGGATGCTGCAAGCGCGCGGCGAACAGGATTTCGCGCCGGAATCGGTCGACAGAAACCGTTTGCGCCGCGTCGGGAGGCAGCAGCTTGACGACGATCCTGCGGCCGAGGCCCGCATCCGTGACGAGGAACACCCGCGACATGCCGCCGCCGCCGAGTTCGCGCTCGATGGTGAACGAGGGTCCGAGTGACGCCGCGAGTTGAGACTGCAGGTCTGTCATGATTGGGTCAGCGGGGCCAAAGCGTGCGGCGATCGTGGGCTGGCATGCGTTGGCCGTCCACGACGGTCGTAGGCTACGCGTGGCTCGTCGACAGGACAGACGGATTGCTCTGAAGAGCGCAGCGCCACGCCCCAGTGCGTAACGCGGCGTCGGCCCGCGCCGAGAATCGATTGTTCATGCGGAGCCAACCACGGCAGTATCGGGCAGCAGCCCGGAACGACACCAAGGATGCGTTGCGTGGCCTACTGCCCGCGGTGGGTCGATTCGGCTGCTTACGATCGCGGGAGCGCTTCACCG
Source organism: Gemmatimonadales bacterium (assembly GCA_038231095.1). Classification (GTDB taxonomy): domain Bacteria; phylum Gemmatimonadota; class Gemmatimonadetes; order Gemmatimonadales; family Gemmatimonadaceae; genus JACMLX01. Next base: position 7,785 of record JBBRLZ010000044.1, on the reverse strand, counting down.
CGCCACAGTGAATCGATCCGGGTACCCGCTTTCAGCAAGAAATGCCTCGGCGTCCGCGATACGCAGAATGGCCCGCACCGCCGCGCGCTTGTCGGTGGCCTTCTCGTAGTATGCGCGCGTAATCCGGTAGCCCATGTAGTAGCCAAGGTCAGCCGGATGGCCCTGCGCTCGATTGCCGTCGTAGAGCCAGTCGGACGCATCCTTCGTCAGCATCTGCGTCTGGAAGCGTGCCCACAGCTCGGCTTCGTGCGCGTTTCCATATGTCCACCGACTCTGCACCGTGGACGGCCCGGCGAAGAGCTCAGCCAGGAAATCCGCGCCGCCTTCTCGAAGCGATCGCGTGAGCAGTCGATCGTCGCGCGGGCCGCGCTGCTGTGTGTGCACATACTCGTGCGTGACGATGAACGGCAGTTCTGCGGTCGTGCCAATCACCGATCGTGCCCATGCGTTCAACTCATCGAGCACGACGTCAGGCCCGTTACCGTTCACCTCGACGCCAATGATGACGGCGTCGCGCGATGTCGTGCCTCCTGAGTTCCACGCACCGACCACGAAGTACGCTGGCGGAAACTTGGCGTCGGCGTCTGCGTCCGCGAAGCGGGTCAATGCGACGCGGATTGCCTGTTTGAACGCAGTTGCCGTGTCGAGTGCGAGTGAGCCGCCGCGGATGCTCTCGTAGTAGCGCTGGTATCGCCGGATGGTGCCGGCGAGCCGCGCAGCACTCTGGATCCGGTTCGGAATGAATGCGCGCACGCCAGCTGACCCGCTGTCGAGGTATTGCAGGCGGAAGGGAAGCGTGTCGGTCGCGCCAGCCGATGCATCGTACGCCGCCCAGAATCGCGGGATGTCATCGGTCATCAGCGCGACGCGGGCGGGGTCGTGTGAGGCTTGCGCGCCGAGTGCGGATGCAGTGAAGCTGACGATCAGGGCGAAGAGACGGCGATGCATGTATGCGACGGGACGGAATTTTTGTGCTTTCGGCCGATTGGGCACTCCGCCTTCCAATCACTACGAGTCGCGATCTGTGGTTGTGTCACACGCGCGATCACGTGAAAACCGCAACCGAGGTGCTTGGCACTGAACGACGTGATCGTCACCAATGAGGTACGCACTGACACAAAAGCGCCCGGCTGTTCGCCGGGCGCCTCGCACAACGACTGCGGTGCACGCGCCATCGCGTACCCGCCTTCCAGAAGGAGTGTTCGCGCTTACGACTGCCGGCGCCGCCGACCTGCCACCCCAGCCATCCCCACCAGTCCCGTCGCCATTAACGCATACGTGCTCGGCTCCGGCACCACACCTGGATTCCCCGGCACCAGTGTCGCCGTATTGGAGCGGATCACGATGGCATCCGTGATGCCGTCACCCTGCCAGCGGAACTCGATCGAGTTGAGGCCCGCCACGAAGCTCGACGGCCCCACGGTGAACTCCGACGCGAGCGAGAAGGTGTTGTCACCACCGCACGCCGTCGTGCCGACCTGCGTACCGTTCACGAACAGCCCCAGCCAGTAGTTGTCGAATGTGCACTGGAACTTGTACGTCAGCTGGTCGCCCGCGTTCAACGAGAACTGCGTGCGCGCGACGTAGGTGAATCGGCGCTGGCCATCGCCCGTGCCACCCGGGACCGAGGAACTCGCTGTCGCGCCGATCCACGACGCGCCCGACGGCAGCCCCCACACCGGGCTCGTGATCACGAATGCGTCGCTGAACGCCCCCAGCGTCCCGCCGGTGAGCCCGTACGCGACCTGCCATCGCGTGTCACGGCCGTCCGCCGTCACCGCGCCTGTGCTGACTGGCAGCTGGGCTGAAGTAAGAGTTGGCATGAGTGCCAGACCTGCGCCCACTACAAGTGCGCGAACGTTCCGCATTGTGGACTCCTGAGGGTGGTGACGATGTCACTGGACACACCCGTCGGAGAAAAGACGAGTGGCGCGTGTGATATATGACTCCGCGGTGCGGCGTATTTTCTCGCGCGGTGAGGCGTATTTTCTCGCGCGGTGAGGCAGACCGTCTGGAGCGGCTCAGCTCGCGAGCCATCTGCCAACGAAAAAGCGCCCGGCTGAGCACCGGGCGCTTCGACTCTTTCGTTGAATGGCCAGGGAGGGAATTGAACCCCCGACACGCGGATTTTCAGTCCGCTGCTCTACCAACTGAGCTACCTGGCCAACACACCCAAACTACCCACCCACACCCACCCCATCAACCCACGATTTGCGGCCGACCACGCGACTCCAAGCCAGTCAGAGCACAAGAACGGATTACACACCCTCCGGCCGAACCCCGTACCGCGCCGTGATGATGCTCTTGATCCCACCGCGCACCGCAAAATCCCCCTTCACCTCGAAGAACGTCGGCTTCGTCAGCTTGACCAGATCATCGAGAATGTGATTCACCGCCCGCTCATAAAAAATCCCGTCGTTCCGGAAGCTCCACAGATACAGCTTCAGCGACTTGAGCTCGACGCAAAACTCGGCCGGCACGTACGTCAGATACATGGTCGCAAAGTCCGGCGCGCCACCCTGCAGCAGACTCAGTTCCGCCGCATCCGTCTCCACGCCACCGAGGGGACAGAGACTCGTGAACTCGGGACAGATCATGTGGATCTCGTACTTCCGGTCCGCATACGGATTCGGAAACGTTTCCAGCAACTCAGGCTTCGGCATCGCAATCATGTGTAAGGGTCAGCCGACAATTTAGCACCGCGGCCAACCACGTCCCTCGGCGCCAACCTGTCCGGAGTAAGCGACACTTGCACGGCGCTGCGCACAGCTCTAGCCTTTGGTCATCGGTTCTGTGGTGCATGCCACAGACCATCTCCGCCAGGCTCTGCCCGGCGGTACAGCCCCCCGGCAAGTCCGGGGGGCTCTTTTTTTCCGGGTTCTCCGCGCGGAACGGCAACAGCGGTACCAACACGGACACCGACGGCAACTCTGCGCTCGCGGAGCCGGCGAGTTACGGAGACGAGCACTGCTCGGGCGGACCTTCAACCCCTCATTCAACAGCTGCCTCGCGCGAGGCAGCAGAATCGCGAACGTGCAAGACGCACCGCGAGCGAGCAGGCCTACCGCGTCTGCCCGCGCAGAATCTCCGACAGCTCGCGCAACCGCTCCTGCTCGCGCGACGTCAGACTGTCCCGCCCACCACCGTTGCTCATCTTGTCGAGCAAGGTGTTCAGCTCTTCCGTCGCCGACTGTGCCGGTGCGACGGTGGCAGTGATGGCCGGGCGCTGCGGCGCCGCCGTGGGCGGACGACGCTGCACGAGCGCGTTGCTGCGCGCCACCACATCGTCCGCGGAATCCGCTGACCCCTCACCGCGCGGCGGACGCATCGCACTGCGCGGCACGGCGCGCGGCGTGTCTTCCTCGGGCAGCTCCGGCGCCGGATTGAAGCGCTCCTGCCACGTGCCCAGCTTCCGCGCCGACGGCAGGCGCACCAGCAGCATGCCAGTGAACAAGCCGCCCAGGTGTGCAAAGTGTGCAACGCCGCCCTGGCCGCCGGTGATGCCGAAGAACAGGCTCACCAGCGTGAACCCGAACACATACCACCGCACCTGCATCGGGATCACACCGAAGAACAACAGCATCGTGCGTGGCCAGGCATGCGCAAAGGCATACATCACCCCGATCACCGCCGCACTGGCGCCGATCAATGCGCCACCACCGATGCCGAACCAGTGCACCGCCGCCGCATGCAACGCTGCGCCACCGAGCGCGCACAACACGTAGTAGCGCACAAAGCGTGACGTGCCGAACAACCGCTCGACGCGCGGGCCGAACTGCCACAGCGCGATCATGTTGAACAGAATGTGCCAGATGTCCGCATGCACGAACGCGTACGTCAGCGCGGTCCACCAGCGCGTCGTCACGTTCACACTCGTGAACGCGAACAGCGACACCATGTCGTCCGGACGGACCACGGTCTGCTGCAGGAAGTAGATCGCGACATTCGCGACCAACAACCACTGCACCGCAGGCGACAATCCTGCTGGACCCTGTTCCTCTGAAATGGGACTGGACATGCGCAACCGCGGCAATGAGGCGTGGACAACTGCAATACATCAAACACACGGCAATCAGGTCAGTTCCGGCGTCGCAACGCGCACGCCGTCACACAAGCTCCACCACACCCCATCATACGACTACAGGCCAGCCGCGGTGACAGAGTAAAAGCTCGGCCGCTTCGGCCAACCGGGCAAGCCCGCCTTTTGCCGGCCACTCGGCTGAGACTGGTCGCTCGGTCCGAAGGTCCGCCGCCGCGAAGGCGAAAGAGCGATCTCGCGCGGAGGCGCGGGGAGCCAAGCGGTTCACGTCACGCGCGAAAACCAGACCAGCGCCTATCGCACCGCATCCTGGACAAGCCGATCACAGAACTCCACAAAGCTCACCCCCGCCGACGCCGCACTCTGCGGCACGAGGCTCAACACCGTCATCCCCGGCAGCGTGTTTGCCTCGAGACACGCCAGCGTCCCGTCGTCCTTCAACCGGAAGTCGATCCGCGCGCACCCGCGCAGCTTGAGCGCCACGTACGCCGACTCTGCGTACCGCTGCACCGTCGCCGTCAGCTCGTCGGACAGGTTCGCGGGAAACTCCTCCCGTGCCATGCCCGGCGTGTACTTGCACTCGTAGTCGTAGATCTCCTTCACCGGGATGATCTCGCCCACCGGTAACGCCACCCCGGCCAGCACCGGCACCGTCAACTCGCGTCCCGGCACGAAGGTCTCACACATCACTTCCTTGTCGAAGCGATGCGCCTCGGCCACCGCCCCGTCGAACTGCGCCTTCTCCTTCACGATCGTCAGGCCGACCGTACTGCCCTCGCGATTCGGCTTCACGATCAGCGGCAGTCCCAGCGCGCCAATCGCCGTCTCGGCATCCACCGGCGTCATCAGCCATGCCGCTGTCGGCACGCCAGCGTGCGCGAGGATGCGCTTCGTCATGTCCTTGTCCATCGCGATCGCGGTCGCCATCGCCCCGCTGCCGGTGTAACGCACGCCGGCGACATCGAGCAGCGCCTGCACCGTCCCGTCCTCGCCCTGACCACCGTGCAGCGCCAGCACGACGCATTCCGCATCGCGCACCAGCGGATGCGTCGGAAGACCCGGCGTCTGGTCGTGCAGTTTCAGCGCCGCCAATTCACCGACGCTTGGCGGTGCCGAACCCACCGATCGCTCACGCCAGAGCGCTTCGACGGTCGCGTCGATCACGCCGGTTGCCGGATCGAGCAGACGCACCGTGTGCCCGGCTTCGCGCAGCGCCGCCGCCATCCGTAATCCACTTGCCAGCGACACGTTGCGTTCACTCGACGTGCCACCCAGCAGGACGGTCAGGAGCATCGATCAGCGCGCCATGAGATAGGTGAGCACATCGGAGCGGGTGACGATGCCGGCGATGTTGCCGTGCTCGCGCACCAGAACCGCCGGATTGGCCTTCGACAGCAGCGTCACCACGGCATCCACAACTTGCGTGCCATCGACGATCGGATACGGCGAATCCATCACTTCACTGACCGTCGCGTCGAGCATCTTCGGATTCTCGAGGCTGCGACCGGTCAGCGACCACTCGCTGATGCTGCCGACACAGCTCTGCCCGTCCATCACCGGCAGCTGCGAAATGTCATGCATCGTCATCAGTCGCAGTGCCTGACGCACGCTCTGCCCCGGTGACGCGCTGATCAGCGTCGGAGCGCCCGCATCCTTGTGCGCGATGAGCGAGCCGAGCGTCGCGCGATCCGACTCCAGCATCTGGTTCTCGCGCATCCATTCGTCGTTGAACTGCTTCGACAGATAGCGCTCACCGGTATCACACAAAAAAGTCACGACGAGGGCGTCAGGATCATCCAGTCGGCGCGCCAGATTCAGCGCCGCGTGCGCAATGAGGCCCGCCGAGCCGCCGACGAAAATTCCTTCCTCGCGCGTGAGACGCCGTGACATGGCGAACGCTTCACGATCGCCGACGGTGACGAAGTCGTCGATCACACTCATGTCGAGCGTGCCCGGCACCTTGTCCTGCCCGATGCCTTCGACCTTGTACGGCGCGCCCTGCACCACGCTCTGTCCATGACTGCGCCAGTATTCCGCGAGGATCGAGCCATTCGGATCGGCACCGATGATCTTGATGTCCGGATTCTTCTCCTTCAGGAACTTGCCGACGCCGCTGATCGTACCGCCGGTGCCGGCCGAGGCGACGAAATGCGTGATGCGCCCTTCGGTCTGCTCCCACAACTCGGGGCCCGTTGTCTTGTAGTGCGCTCCCGGATTCGCCTGGTTGTAGAACTGATTGGCCAGCACCGCATTCGGCGTGTCATGGGCGATGCGTTTCGCCATCATGACGTAGTTGTCGGGATGATCGTGTGCGACGGCCGTCGGTGTGATGATCACTTCGGCACCGAATGCCTTGAGCAGTCGCACTTTTTCCTGGCTCATCTTGTCCGGCATCGTGAAGATGCAGCGATAGCCCTTGTGCGCTGCCGCAATCGCGAGGCCGATCCCGGTGTTGCCGCTGGTGCCTTCGACGATCACACCGCCAGGCTTGAGCTGCCCGCTCGCCTCGGCCGCCTCGATGATCGGCAGGCCAATGCGATCCTTGACGCTGCCGCCCGGGTTGAAGTAGTCCGCCTTGCCGTAGAGCGGCGTGCGCACGCCACGCCCCACGCGCGAGAGTCGGATCAGGGGCGTCCAGCCGATGGTGTCGAGCACGGAGTCGTACGGCCGCCGGTGTCGTTCAACGGGCGTGGACGTGGAAGGAACCGCAGGAACAGTCATGGCAGCCTCACGGTGCACCGGCGCACCGCAGTGGGGAAATGCACGAGGAAAATCAGGAAAAGGGTCCGGTAGTGTAGGGACGACGCGTGCTGCGGCGCTACGCCTGCACCATGCCGCGTGCCGAACCGAAGCCGATACGACGCATGCCCGGTGCCTCGCACCAGCCGGCCATCTCGACGAGATCGCCGTCCTCGAGGAAGGCGCGCGTCTCGCCACTCGGCAACGTCAGCGGCTCGGCACCGCGCCACGTGAGCTCGAGCAGGCACCCGCGTTCCCCCTTCGTCGGCCCGCTCACCGTACCGCTCGCCAGCAGGTCGCCCGGACGCATGTTGCAGCCGCCCATTGCATGGTGCGTCAGCAACTGCGCCAACGTCCAATACATGTGCGTGAAGCTGGTCTGGCTGACGGCGACCGGCGTGTCGCCACGCTCGCGCATCGCCGCGGTCTGCAGCCGCACCTCGAGCGTGATCGACACACCGCCCGCCGCCTCGTTCTCAGGCGAGCTGAGATACGGCAACGGCGCCGGATCGCCCGCGACGCGTGTGAACGCGGGCGCACGGAACGGCTCGAGCGCATCGAGTGTCACGACCCACGGGCTCAGCGTCGTCGCGAAATTCTTCGCCAGGAACGGGCCGAGCGGCTGATACTCCCAGCTCTGCACATCACGCGCAGACCAGTCGTTCACGAGACAGAGTCCGAACATGTGCTGCTCGGCGTCGCGCAGCGGAATCGTCTCGCCGAGCGCAGTGCCGGCGCCGACGAACACGCCAACCTCGCACTCGTAGTCGAGTGAGCGCGAGGGCCCGACGCTCGGCGCCGCATCGTTCGGCCCTTTGCGCTGACCAACGGGACGCTTCACCGGCGTGTCACTCGACACCATCGAGCTCGCGCGGCCGTGATAGCCGATCGGCACGTACTTGTAGTTCGGCAGCAACGCGTTGTCAGGCCGGAACATGCTCCCGACGTTCGTCGCGTGATAGATCGACGCGTAGAAATCGGTGTAATCGCCGATCTGCGCCGGCAGC
>JBBRLZ010000043.1:0-36700 GCA_038231095.1 Gemmatimonadales bacterium | reverse complement strand
GGACGCTACTGGACCTGGCTCCCGAGGGCGGTGGTGCGAGGCGGTCTCCGTTCGCACGGTTCCGGGGAATGTGCGACACTTCCGGAGCGTCGTCCTCTTTCACCCCAGCACCCGTCCGCCCATGCCCCGCCTGGTCTCGGCTCTCTCGCTGCCAGCCGCGCTGCTCATCGCGCTCCCAGCCATGTCACCACGCGCCGACGACCCGCCGATGCGCGGGTTCACCACCGCGTCGGCCAAGATCCAGCGTGAATGGGAAGCGAAGTTCCGCGCGATTCCAGAGCCCGCACGCATGCGTGAAGCCATGCGACGGCTCGCGGCGAGACCGCATCACCTGGGCTCACCATACGGCAAGGACAACGCCGAGTGGTTGAAGGCGCAATTTGAATCCTACGGGTGGGATGCTCGCATCGAGCGGTTCGACGTGTTGTTTCCAACACCGAAAGTTCGGGTACTCGAACTCGTCGCGCCGACGCGGTTCACGGCGAAGCTCGAAGAGCCGATTCTCAAGGAAGATCCCACCACCAACCAGCGCGCCGAACAGCTGCCGACGTACAACGCGTATTCGGGCGACGGCGATGTCACGGCACCGCTGGTCTACGTGAACTACGGCGTGCCAGCCGACTACGAGCAGCTCGAGCGTCGCGGAATTTCCGTGAAGGGTGCAATCGTCATTGCGCGCTACGGTGGCTCATGGCGTGGCATCAAGCCGAAGGTGGCGTACGAGCACGGTGCCGTCGGTGCGCTGATCTACTCCGATCCGCGCGACGATGGCTACGCGGAAGGCGAGACGTATCCGAACGGTCCGTTTCGCCCGAAGGACGGCGTGCAGCGCGGCAGCGTGCTCGACATGCCGACGTATCCGGGTGATCCGCTGACGCCGGGTATTGGTGCGTCGCCGGGCGCGAAGCGCCTCGATCGCAAGGACGCGATCACGATCATGAAGATTCCGGTACTCCCGATTTCGTACGCCGACGCGCAGCCGCTGATTGCCGCGCTGAGTGGACCGGTGGCGCCGCCGGAGTGGCGCGGTGGATTGCCGATCACATATCGACTCGGTCCGGGCGCCGCTCAGGTGCATCTGAAGCTCGAGTTCGACTGGAAGCAGACGCCGCTCTACAACGTGATTGCGACGCTGAAGGGCTCGACGTTTCCTGACGAGTGGGTGATGCGCGGCAATCACCACGATGGCTGGGTGAATGGCGCCGAAGATCCGATTTCAGGCCTCGTCGCAGAACTGGAAGAGGCGCGTGCACTGGGTCAGCTCGTGAAGCAGGGCTGGCGCCCGAAGCGCACGATCGTGTACGCGGCGTGGGACGGTGAGGAGCCGTCGTTGCTTGGTTCCACCGAATGGGTGGAAGAGCACATGGCCGACATGCGCGCGAAGGGCGTGTTCTACCTGAACACAGACGGCAACGGTCGTGGCACGCTGGGTGCCGCCGGCTCACACGCGATGGAGCGGTTCGTGACGGAGATTGCCGGCGAAGTGATGGACCCGGAATCGAACGTGACGGTACTGCAGCGTCAGCGCATGACCGAAGTGATGGGCGGCAATGCCGATGCACGCACGGCGCGCGATCTGCGCATCGAAGCGCTCGGCTCGGGCTCGGACTTCACGCCGTTCCTGCAGCACGCCGGTGTACCGACGCTCAACATCGGCTTCGGTGGCGAGGATGGTGGTGGCATCTATCACTCCATCTACGACAGCTTCGCATGGTACACGCGCTTCAGTGATACGTCGTTCGTGTACGGCCGCGCGTTGTCGCAGGTTGCGGGCATGATGGTCATGCGCGTCGCGAATGCCGACCTGCTGCCAGCGGAGTTCCAGAGCCTGTCGGCAACGGCCAAACGGTATCTCGGTGAAGTGACGACGCTGCGCGAGACCACGGCAAAGGAGATCGACGAGCTGAATCGTCGCCTGGCCGAAGGGGCGTACACGATCACGAACGATCCACGTCGTCCGCTGCAGGCCCCGAAAGGGCAGGCTGCCGCGCCGTACCTGAACTTTGCGCCGATACAGAACGCGACGGATTCACTGGCGCGCGTGGCCGAGCGATTCGAGAAGGCGTACGGCGGGCTGCCGGGCAGCGTGGCGAGTTCGGCGGCGCTGGCGCAGGTGAATGCGCTGCTGCGGCAGAGTGATCAGGTGTTGCTGATTCCGGACGGTTTGCCGAAACGTCCGTGGTATCAGCACGCACTCTACGCGCCCGGTTACTACACGGGGTATGGTGTGAAGACGATGCCCGGCGTCCGCGAAGCGATCGAGCAGCGTGAATGGAAGCTGGCGGATGAGCAGATCACGAAGTTGTCCGCTGCGTTGCTGCGCGAGAGTGATCTGATCGCGCGTGCCGCGCAGTTGCTGGAGCAGGCAACGCAAGTGAAGCCGATTCCCTGAGCGACGGGTCGTTCGCATCATGCGCATTGAGCACATCGCACTCTGGACGGACGACATCGATCGTCTGGCGGCTTTCTACGGCACCTACTTCGGTGCCGTGGCGGGGTCGCGCTATTCCAACGAGAGGAAAGGCTTTGAATCACTGTTCCTGTCATTTGCGGACGGTGCGCGTTTGGAATTGATGACGACGACGATCCTGGAGCCGCTGCTGTCAGCACCAGGCGCACAGCGCATGGGCCTCACGCACTTTGCGATTGCGCTGGGGTCTGACGCAGCGGTGGATGCGTTGACGGCGCGGTTCAAGGCGGACGGATTTCCGATTCTCGACGGTCCGCGGCGCACCGGTGATGGCTATTACGAAAGCGTCATACTCGATCCCGACGGCAACCGTCTCGAGCTCACGGCGTGACGAACGCGCGGGCTTGTCGCCGGAAGCGGCGCCTCAGCGATGAATCTTCACGGTCAGATTCGTCGTGCCCCAGGTGCTCCGCTCGTCCACTTCCTCGACGAATGCGCGCGTGCCCCCGCGATCCGGCGCGAGCAGACTCTCCATCACATAGCGAGACGCGACGAACTCCGTCAGCGACGCGACGATCTTCAGATACTCCGTGCCGACGGTGAACGTCGGCGTGCGCCACGCCGGGATCGGCAATTTCTGTGGTCGGCCCGCGAATGCGTACGCGACGCTGTTCGCCGGTATCCAATCACTCCAGACGACCGAACTCTCGAACGAATCCGAGAGGTCGAGCAGCGTGACATAGAGCCGGTCGCCGGCGGTGTTGCGGATGCGAACCTGCATCCACGGAGGCCCGGACTCGTCGGGTGTCAGCGAGACGACGCCGTTCGTTGACACCAACGGGAGGCGTGAATCCGGAATGCCCGTTTCTCCCCTCATGGCAGGCACCAGCTCGATCTGCACCTTGCCGTTCAGCGTCGAGCCGACCGCCACGCGATCACGGATGGCGTACCATGTGGCCATGTGCGCGCACGCCGCCGGGATGCCCTTGATCTCGGCGTCGCCAAGTCCGAAGCGCAGGTTCTCGAGCGGCACGCCGTCATCACCGAGGATCGTGACGCCGTCGGCGGCGACAGCGACGGCGATCGTCGGCACGGCATCGGACTTGTTCGCCACGACTGTGTACGCCACGGCGTCCTCGGAGAGCACTGCACGGATTCTCGCGACGTTCGTGCTATCCACGCCCGTCACCATCACGTGCATCGGGACGCTGGCCAGTTTGGTGATCACGCCAGTGTAGATCTGCGCCGCGTCGAGCGCGCCGCTGACGATTGTGATCTTCGCGCGATCCGCCTCGACTGCGCTCACGGTCGCCGTCGCGATTGGTACGGCCTTTGCGCCATCGCGCTGGAACGCGTCGCGCTCGATGACGGCCAACTCAGTGACGTGACCTGCATCCGGTGCCGGGATGCCATCCACTGCGCCGGCGGAGAGCCACCACTCGCCGCCTGCATCAGCATTCAGCGTCAGGTCGCTGCGCCCCGCATGTCCGCCGAGGAAGACGGTGTTGCCGCTGGCACCACCGACGGCGGCAAGGTTCGGCATCTGGTCTTTCGCACGTTCGCGTACCCTGGTGCGAATCGCGGTCACCAGATCGATGTACGTCGCCGAGGGGCCGAGCGTGTTGACCGCTTCTTCGAACGCGCGTGTGAACGCACCACGCCGAGGTGCCTGGAGCGGGAATTCCTTCGCAGTCTGATCGAACTGGCAGGCGGCGATCGCGATGTGTGGTGGCGAGGGTGGCGGGTCGCCGGGCGCGCGCGTGGGGTCATACAACGCGCGTGCGGCATCGAGGTAGTCGTCCATGGTGCGCGCACGCATCGTACTCGCTGCTGCGGTGCGCGCCACGCCGGAGGTCGGGTCCAGTCCTTCGTCCACATCGCGTGTCACGCCACCCGAATGGCACGAGTCGAACAGTGTCACGACCTGCGCACCGCTCGCTGCGACTTCATGGATCAGTGCACTGAGCTCCTTGTCGGCGATGTCGAAGACATCACCAACGCGTGAATCGACGGGAACGATCGTCTGATTCGTCCCACTCGGCTCCAGCGCAATCCACTCCGGCGGGCAGGGTTCCTGCGAGCCGTGGCCGCAGAAGTAGAACGCGGCGATATCGTCGGTCTTCGCTTGCGTGAGGTGCGCGCGGAAGCCATCGATGATGCCGGCACGCGTGGCGGCACCGTCGTGCAACACCTTGAGCGACAGCAGATCCGCCGGCACGCGCTTCCGCAGCAGCGTTTCGACGGCTTCGATGTCGGCGACGCAGCCGGCGAGTTTACTGACAGCGGCATAGTCGTTGATGCCGACGAGCAGAGCGTAGATACGGGGCACGGCGGTCTGTCAGTGAAGTGGGAAGCGTACGATCGCGTCGCTCAGCTTTCCTCTGCGGGAGCCTTCCGCAGCGTGATCTGCCGAGTCACGGCGGTCCAGTCGTCGGCGCTGATCGCCTTCAGTTCTGCCGGCGCGCGCGCCAGCGGATCGAGCTGCGTGAGATACTGCAGGCGCACTTCGCTCACCGATGCGAAGAGCTTGAAGTATTCGATGGCATCGGGACCGTCGTGGGGCATGCTGATCTTGCGACCGTCCGCCTTGCCGATCTCGAACGTCCCGTTGCCAACGAGTCGGTTCGCATCGCCCTTCGTGAACGCCGTCACCGTGTGCTGCGCATCCACATCGAACAGGTTCACGAACAGCGGCGTGTCGACGGTGCTGGTGATGCTGAAGGCGATGCGGTCGCCGGATGTGTACACGGGCATCTTCGCCTTCGCGTCGGACTCGGCAACTTCCCATGTCTCGCCGACGAGCTTCCACAGTTCGAGCGTGACGGCACCCTTGAGCCGCGTTTTCGGATCGGTGTTCTCGGTCGCGAGCATCTCCTCGACCGATCCGACTTTCGCCGCGAACGCGCGCGTTCCGACAGCGATCGCACCGTCCGTCGTCTCGCTCACGATGCGCGCGCGCGAGGTGGTGCCTTTCACGAGCGTGACTTCGAGGGCGCCGAGCGCCGGTGTCTCGTCAGTGAGCGACTTGGTGTTGTCGGCGTAGACCGTGTACGTGGCACCGACGACCACCCCGTGCAGTGCACCGGCCGCGATCACGACCGACGCACTCGCGCGATCGGTGACCTGCACATACTCCACCGTCGGGAAGCTGCGCAGCCCGAACAGCTCGCGGTTGGCGTTGCCTTCGATCTGCGGATGCTGCTCGGAATGCGCCTTCGTCACGCTGCGCGACACGCGCTCGAACACATCGCGCCACGTCTCGCCGCTCTTGGCGGCTGTGAGCTCCTGCGCCAGCGCCCAGGTGAGCGCGCCGTGATGGCTGTTCTCGTCGCCGGCGATCGAACTTTCCTTGGCTTCTTCGTCGTCACGGCAGGCGGCGATGAAGGTGTAGGGGGCAGTCGCAGGTGCGGTTGCCTTGGCTGCATGTGCGCCGAGGTTCTTCGGCGGCCGTGCGGATTTCCTGACCGGTGTGCCGGAGCGGACCTTGTGCGTCGGGTCGGCCGCGTCGCGCGTGATCGTGGCGGAGTGACAGGCATCGATCACGAGTACGGCGAAGTCCGTCTTCTCGCACAGTGCATCGAGGCGGGCCTGCAATTCGTCGTCGTAAATGTCCTCACGCGGATCTTCGCAGAGGTTGAGCGTGCTGTCATTGCCGCTTGCTTCGGTGAGATCGTCGTTCTCGGCCGTGGCACCGTGTCCGGCGTAAAAGAAGAAGGCCGTATCGCCGGCGTTCGTGACGTCGATCAGCTGATCGAGTTCCGCGAGCAGTTTCTCGCGGGACGCAGCGCGATCACGCAGCAGCGTCACATTCTTCTCGTCGAACGCGAACGAGTCACGCAGCACCTGCGCCATCAACTCGGCGTCGGCAATGCAGCCGTCCAGCGGGCGTTCCGGATAGGCGTTGATGCCGACGATCAGCGCGCGACGAACGCTGTCGGTGATAGAGTCACTCATCGTCAGCGTCCGTGCGCAGAGTCAGGGAAGGAATCGAACTATTTCGCCGGCTTCTTCGGTGCAGCGCCGCCGCTGCGTCCACCACTCGCGGTTGGTGCGACCAGCCCTTCACGACCTTTGCTCGTCGCCGGCTTCTTCGGCGCGGCACCACCGCTGCGTCCACCACTCGCCGTTGGTGCGACCAGCCCTTCACGACCTTTGCTCGCCGTCGGCTTCTTCGGTGCGGGAGCACTGCTTCGCCCGCCGGTCGCCTTTGGTGCGATTGATCCTTCACGTCCCTTCGATGCGACTGGTGCGCTGGTTCCTTCGCGAGCCTTGGCCATGCGGATATCCTCGGACGGGTTGGAGGTCTTACCCTCCGGTGGCCTGCGTCTCGCGGCGGAGGGCGGCGAGGCGAGTCAGATAATGTTGCTCGGCCAGCGAATTGCCAAGCGCCCTGGCGGCGCGCGCGCGCAGTTCGAGGCTTTGCCGCAGATACACCAGATGCACGAGCTTCGGCGAGTCGAAGACATCGGCGATGTCCATCGCCTGCTGGTACTGACGACGCGCCACGAGCAGCTCGGCCAGGGTGAGTCGATCGGCGGCGTGCGGCCACGATTCATCCCACGCCGCGGCGTCGCCGGTCGCACCATCGACGATCACGGCCGTGAACGCCTCGATGGCACCGGTCGAATCACCCTTGGCGAGCCGGACGAACCCGTCCATCGACTGTGCAAGACTGGCCTCGTAGCGCGCGTTCGGTGCCGTCGCGCGCTGGCGCAGATCCGCCGCGATTGCGAGGGCGACGCCGACGCGACCTGCTCGCGCTTCAAAGACGCCGAGTTCCCAGAGCCGCCGCGGATACTGTATCGCCGCGTAATTCACGCCATGCTTGATCGAGTCGCGTGTGGCGATCTCGCGGGCGCGCGCCGCCCACGCGGGCACGACGGGCGCGACCAGCAGCACGTATGATTCGCCGAAATTCCAGCGCTTGAGCGTCGCATCGAGTGCGGCCTGTGCCAGCGCGGTGTCGCCTCGTGCGAGATGACTTCCGATCAGGCCGAGCGTCGCTGCACCGCGCCGACCATCCGCGTCGGCTGTCGCACCGGTGTCGAGCGCCAAAATCGTCGCGAACAGGGTCGCGGCACACGGCAGTTGCGCACCGAAGCCACCGAACATCGCCGCAGCAATCACCGCGTTCTCGGCACGGGTACTGACATCCCGTCGGACTCGTGCGGAGTCGGCGCTCGTGCGCACGCAGGCCTCGGCGATGTCGAGCCGAGCGATCAACTGTGAGTCAGGACGTTCGGCACGGAAGCTCGCCATCAGCGGGGCGGCACCGGCGAGATCGCCGCGCCGCAGGCGGATTTCAATCGGATGCAAGAGGTTGTTCACGGCAGCCGTGTCGAGACGGCGTGCGGAAGTGAATGCGTTGTCCGCCAGCGAATCCGTGTTCCCACGCAGCGGCAACAGGTGGATGTACACCTCGCCCAGTTGCTGCCACGCCACGCCCATGTCCGCATCAGCGGCAACGGCGGCCTGCAGATGCACGATCGCCGTGTCGGCATGCCCGTCGATGTAGTTCTGCACGCCGAGTGCGAAATCCCGATACCTCGGTGCCAGTGGCTGCGCGAGTGCGAGGCGTACCATCCCGGCGGCTTCGATGCTCTTGTGATTCCACGATGCGGCCTGCGCACCGCGCAGCGCCGCCGTCGCGAACGTCGTGTCAAGCGAGATCGCCTTGCGGTAGTGGTCGAGGGCCTCGCGCATGTGCACTCGACGGAACTCCGACTCGCCGAGAAGGAAGTTTGCGACGGCGCCGGGTGGCCGGTTCTTCCATTCGCCGGAGACATCGGTCACACCACCGGGAATGAGACTCGGCAGGATGGCGCTCACCGCGCTCAGCCCCTGACGCCACGGATCGGACGCGACGCCGGAGGCTTCACCCTGCGCCAGCACCGAGTCACCCTGCGTGTCGTGCAAGGTCAGGTACACGCGCACCGAGTCACGATCGGAGACCAGACGCCCGGTGAGGAACTTTGCGCACCGCTTGCCACGTGCGATGCGGCGCGCGGATTCGTGCGTCAGCGTTCGGACGTTCTCTCGCGCGGCCGGATCCAGCAGCGACCAGCCATCGATCCACTTCAGCGGATCGGCGGTGTCGAGTGCATTGCCGATGACCGTCGCGACATCCTCACCGGCCGACTTCGGACCAGCGAATCCGTCCGGCAACACGAACGGATAGACCATCACGCGATTCTGGTCGAGCGCACCGTCGGTCGGGTTGCGCGCGCGCCAGACGGTCGCTGCGCCGACTACGGCGAGCACCGCGACACCGGCGCCGATCCAACGGGTGCGCTTCACGGCAGCGGTCATCGGCGGGCGCACTGCGGCGGTGACGTCGCGCAGCGTCGGATCTTTCAGCGCGGCCTTGAACGCCGCCGCATCGGCAAAGCGATCGACCGGCGTCTTGGCGAGCGCCGTCATGACCGCCGTCTCGAGCTTCACCGGCACAGTGTCGCGCACTGTGCGGATGCTCGGCACCGGATCGACGAAATGCCGCGCCATCACGCCGCGCGCGGTTGGCGCGGTGAATGGTGGGCCGCCGACGAGCATCTCGTACAGCACGCACGCCAGACTGTAGATGTCGCTGCGCCCATCCAGCTGCGTATCGCCGGCCGCCTGCTCGGGGCTCATGTACTCGGCGGTGCCGAGTGCGAAGCCTGATTCCGTCAGCTTGCGATTGTCCGTGCGCTCGACGGCGCGCGCGATGCCGAAGTCGGCCAGCAGCGCATGCCCACCGGTCAGCATCACGTTGGCCGGCTTCACGTCGCGATGCACGAAGCCGAGGTCGTGCGCGTAGATCAATCCGTCCAGCACATCACTGGCGATGTTGAGCGCTTCCTCGATCGGCAGCGCGCCGGTGCGCTTGAGGCGCTGTTCGAGCGATTCGCCCTCGATATACGGCATCACGTAGAAGGGCACACCATCGGCGGCGAACCCGGCATCGAGCACGGGGACGATCAGCGGGTGCTGCAACCTCGTGGTGATCTGTACTTCCTGCCCGAAGCGGCTGGCACCGAGCTGCATCACCAGTTCCGGCTTTGGCGCCTTCACCGCGACTTTCACATCGCGCGTGATGTCGGTGGCGAGGAAGACCTGTGCCATGCCGCCTTCACCGATCTGTCGTTCGATGCGGTAGCGACCAGCGACGGTGCCGGAGAGGATTGGGGCGGCGGCGGGCGTCGCGGGGCGTAGATCGTTGGGAGAGGGCACGAGCTCAAGGATACACAACGGACACCGTCGCTAGTATCTCCGCCATGACCATGACCATGCCCTCACCGCGCCAGCGCGCCATGCTCCTCGCTGCATTGATCGGCAGCGTCTCGATCTGCGCGCGAAGCGTCGCGCAAACCATCCGTCTCACGATTCCAGCGGCCTCGCCGGCCGCTCCGATCACCGGCCGCGCCTATCTGTTCGTGTCACGCACCGGAAAAACTGAACCGCGCCAGCAGTCCGGCTCGTTCCGCGAGAGCGAGCCGTTTTTCGGCGTCGATGTCGCGGGGGTGACGCCGGGAGAGTCGGTCACGTTCGATGCTACGGTCGCAGGATTCCCGGTGGCGTCGCTCGATCGATTGCCGGCCGGCGAGTACTTCGTGCAGGGGATGATTCTTCCCTACACGCAATTCAAGCGCGCCGACGGACATACGATCTGGGCGCACATGGATGCCGGCGAGGGTCAGCGCTTCAACAGCGCGCCCGGTTCGCTGGTGAGTGACGTGCAGAAGGTGCGCATCGATCCGTCGCGCAAGACGGCGTTGAGTCTCGCGCTCACGAAGGTGTTGCCGCCCGCCGCACGGCCGGAAGAAACCGCGTGGGTGAAGCGCGTTCGCATCGTGTCGAAACTCGCGAGTGCCTTCTGGAATCATCCGATGCCGCTCGGCGCGGTGGTGCTGCTACCGAAGGGGTACGACGCGAATCCGACGCGCCGGTATCCGGTGGTCTACACGGTCGGTCACTTCAGCGATCGCGCGCCGTTCGGGTTCACGTTCGATGGGTGTGACACGCCGGAAACGGCCGAGGCGCGCGCGGCACGACTGGCCCGCACGTCGCGTGAGCCCGGTTGTGAATTCCAGGCGGCATGGACGTCCGGGAAGGTGCCGGAAGTCATCGCCGTCTTCATTCAGCACACGACACCGTTCTACGACGACAGCTATGTGCTGAACTCCGAGAACAACGGACCGTATGGCGATGCCATCACGCAGGAACTGATTCCGGAAATCGACCGGCGATTCCGCACCATTGCCGCGCCGTATGCGCGCATGCTGACCGGCGGATCGACCGGTGGCTGGGACGTGCTGGCGCTGCAAGTGCACTATCCTGATCTGTTCGGCGGCGCGTGGTCGTTGTACCCCGACCAGCTCGACTTTCGGAATTATCAGTTCGGCAACATCTACAGCGATTCAAACGCGTATGTCGTGCACGACGGTTCGTGGTTGCCGCGTGAAGTACCGTCCAGCCGCTCGGTTGAAGGGCTCACCGAGCTCACGGTACGCGAGGAGAATCAGGCAGAGCTGGTCATCGCGTCGCATGGTCGGTCCGGCGGGCAGTGGGATGGATGGGCCGCCGCGTGGGGGCCGGTCGGGTCGGACGGGTATCCGAGATCCCCGTGGGACAAGCGCGGCGGAGCGATCGATCGCGCGGTCGCCGAGTCGATGCGGAAGCGTGGCTACGACCTTCGTCAGTATGTGGAACAGAATTGGAGCACGATCGGCCCGCGGCTTGTCGGCAAGTTGCATGTCGCCGTGGGCGACATGGACAACTATTTCCTGAACCTCGGTGTCTACCGGTTCGAGACGTTTCTCGAGAGCACGAAGGAGCCGGGCAAGGGGCCGTACTACGCCGGTACGATCGAGTACGGTCGTCCTCTCAAACCGCATGGATGGCAGCCGTGGACGAACCAGGAACTTCTGCAGATCATGAAGCGGCAGATCGATCGTGGCGCTCCGGTGCCGTGAGATGAAGGCGCGCGTGTTCCTCCTGCTCGCGGTCGCCGCCTGCGCCAAGGACGATCCTGTCCAGCACTACGGTTTCGTCGCCACGCTTGGCACCGACACGGTCTCCGTCGAGCAGGTCACGCGCAATTCGAGCGCATTGGTGAGCGAGGAGGTCGATCGATTTCCGCTCGTGAAGCAACGGCACACGGAGTTTGCGCTCGCGTCGGACGGCAGGATCACGCACATGGTGATGCGCGTGCGCACGCCGAACGGCAGCACGCCGGCAGAGCGTGGCCGACTGGTGACGGCGGAATTCACGGCGGATTCGGTGTTCATCGTGATCACCGACAGCGGCGGTGTGTCAAAGCGCGCGTTTCGCACCAACGGCGCGCTGACGGTGCCGCATGTGTCGATGATGTACAGCGTGATCGAACACGAGATTGCCACGTCGCTGCGACAGGCGGTGGCGGTGGGCGACAGTGCACCGTTCCGGCAGTTCTATCCCGATCGCGACGTGGGGCCAAGCTTCGTGCTGCACAGCGGCTGGGTGCAGCGCCGTGCCGGCGACTCGGTGATGCTGCGGCATGACTGGTTGTCGGGCCGCGGTGACGTGACGATGGACAGCGCCGGCGGCATGCGCACGTACTCTGGCCAGCGCTCTACATACAAGGTCGAAGTGACACGTGTCGCCACCGTGCCGAGCATCGATACGGTGGCGATGCAATTCGCCGCGGCGGAGCGCACGCGCGGGGTGTCGCAGCTGAGTGTGCGTGATACCGCGCGTGCCACGATTGGCAAAGCCACGATCGCGATCGACTATGGCCGACCATTGCTGCGCGGTCGCACGCTCCTGGGCAACGTGATCAGTTACGATCGCGTCTGGCGAACGGGCGCGAATGCGGCAACGCAGTTCACGACGTCGGCGCCGATCACGCTGGCCGGCATGTCACTGGCGACTGGGACGTACACACTCTGGACCGTTCCGCACACCACGGGCGTCGAGATCATCGTGAACTCGGAGTCGGGGCAGTGGGGCACCGAGTACGACGGTGCGCGTGATCTCGGCAAGGCGCCGCTGACGAGTGAAACCGTCGCCAAGCCGGTGGAGAAGTTCACGATCGGTGTGACCACGCGCGATGCGCGGCATGGCGCGTTGGTGCTGGAGTGGGGGACGTTTCGGTGGGTTGGGGCGATTGTGGTGAAGTAGGCGTGCTTCGCCGATGCGAATTCTGATGCTGCTCCGGCAGTCCTGATTTCTTTACTCAGGGCGGCCATTGGCGGCCCTGAGCGGGCATTCCGCCGGGCATTGCGGTGACAATTGCCGCGCATTCCGCTAGGGTCCCAGTCGAATGCTCGGGCCCGTTTGACGACTGCGTCGTCCTGCCAGCCGAGCGTCCCCCCCAATACGGGCACTCGATGCGCACGCCTGCGAACTCGGTCGTCATCGCCCTCGCGTCGCTCGTGCTCACCTCCTGCGGTGGGGGAGGCGACGGTGGGTCTGGCGGCACCCCGACGACACCTGCCGCAAACGAGTTCCTGATCACGGGCCCGATCGTGAACCTGAAGGGTTCCGGCATGGTGCTTGTGAACACGGGGTCGAACGGCGTCGTGGAGGCGGCCATCCCGGCGTCGGTCACCAGCTTCGAGTTTCCGCGCCTCGCGACGGGTCAGTCGTACAACGTGACGATCAAGTCGCAGCCCACCAATCCGAGCCAGATCTGCACCGTCACTGGCGGAGTGGGCAAGGTCACCGGGCCGACGACAACTATTTCGATCAACTGCGTCACTTCAACGTTCGAGGTGCGTGGGTCTATCGGTGGCCTGACCGGGGCCGGGCTGGCGCTGTCGCTCAATGGCGGTACTGCGCAGGCGATCACCGCAGGCTCGACCGTCTTCACGTTCCCGCCGATTGAGAGCGGCGCGTTGTACGCCGTGACGATCGCCGCACAACCTGCCGGTCTGACGTGCGTCATCAACAACGGCGCCGGCAGTGTCAGCAATGCGACCGTGACGACCGTGCAAGTGATCTGCGCCGCGATCGGATCAACGCCCACGATCACTGTTGGCGGCCAGACCGCCGGACTCGGGATCAACGGACTCACGCTGAGTCTGAATGGCGGTACGCCATTCGCCGTCGCGGCATCAGGTGGCAATGGCACGTTTACGTTCCCGCCCACCACGTTGCAGGCGGGCGACCTGTACAGCGTCGTCATCGTCACTCAGCCAAACAGTCAGGGCCGAGCCTCATGCGGTCTTGCACGCGCTCGCGGTCGGGTTGTGGGCGCGACCAACGTCACGAATGTGTTCGTTCACTGCTCTGTCGCGGGCCCGCAGTATCAGAATGGTGGCTTCGTGACGACGCTCAACGGCAAGCGGCAGTTCCTCATCATCTGGCCGGATAACAACTTCGCGCTCGTGCAGCGCGCCGATCAACCGGCGTGCCCGAACCTTGGGCCTTGGCCTTGAGTACGGCCATTTCCGCTGGGGGAGCGATAACGCGTGGGAAGTGAAGTGGGCGATGTACGACAACACCGGCAGTTGCGGCATCTGGGATCCGACCACGACACCATTCACCGGTTTCGTCGGGACGATCGCCGAGACGGCCACGACGCTCACGCTCACGCCATCGGGTTCGGCAGGCCTCGTGTTCAACCGGCTCGCGTCGCCAGTTGGCTCGATTGTCGGCGCGTGGTCGCGCAACGATGGACATGACGGCAGTGCGGTGATCTTCGAAGCGAACGGCACCTACATCTACGTCGATCCGCAGGACGGGCAGAACACAGGCGACCGACCGGGCGTAGAGCGCGGCTGCTACACGGTGAACGGCAGTACCTTCACGATCGACCTCTCGGCCACCTGCCGCCCGGATGGCGACGCAGGATTCGACACCAACGGCACGTCAGGTTTCTCGTCGCGGGTCGGCACCCCAATTCCGTTCACCATCAGTGCGGCGGACGTACTCACCATCGGCGGCTTCGCACCCATGAAGCGGATGGCGCCGTAAGACTCGCGGCAGCAGCAGTGCTGCCGTCGCGTCAAGTGATAGGACGATGCCTGGCGCACCTGATCTCGCACAGAGGAGCACGATGGCGAACGAGATTCGCGTCGCAGTGCCGGGCAGCACGGGGATCCAGATCTTCACCGACACCGTGCGCATCGGGCGGTCGGCGACGAACGGCATCGTCCTCCACGACGAGATCGTGAGCGCGGTGCACGCCGAACTGCGCCAGAGCGACGCGGGATGGGAGATCGTCGATCTGGGCAGCACCAACGGGACGTTCCTCGCGGGTGCGCTCGTGACGACAGCGTCGCTCGGTGCCCACTCGACTGTCCGCCTCGGCCCCAGCGGCCCTGAACTGCATCTGAGCATTCCGGCGCTCCGCAAGACCGGCGAGACGAAGGAAGTCGACCACAGCGCACTGATCGACCGGTACCTCGCAGAAGAGACGCCGGAACACATGTCGCCGCACACGCAACAGATTCGCGTTGCGCTCAGCGAACGGCGCGAGCAGGACGCAGTGAGCTGGCTCAAGCGCATTCGCCACCTTCGCGTTGCGGTCGGCCTGCTCGTGGTCCTCGCCATCGGAGCCGGCGGTTACGCGATCTGGCAGGCGCAACGCCTGCGCGAGCTGCGCGCGGTCGCGGGATCGGTATTCAACACGATGAAGTCGCTCGACCTCGACGTGCGCCGCCTCGAAGCGAATGCGGCACCCGATCGCTTGATCGCGGAGCGCCGCACGCGCCTCGAAAAGCAGTACAACGACATGATGAAGACGCTCGGCATCTACAGCAGCAGCACGCCGGCGGACGTGCAACTGATCTACCGGACGATCCATCGCCTGGGCGAATCCGAAGCCACCGTGCCGCGCGGTTTCGTCAAGGAGACGCAGAAATACATCGAGAAGTGGAAGCGAGGCGACCTGCGCGTCAGTCTCGCGCGCGCGAACGCCGAGGAGCTTGGTCCGCGCGTCGCGGCGATCCTGCTGAAACACCACCTCCCGCGCGAATTCTTCTACATGGCGTTGCAGGAAAGCAACTTCAACACGAGGGCGATCGGGCCATCGACGCGATTCGGCGTGCCGAAGGGGTTGTGGCAACTGCTTCCGCGAACGGGCGAGGCGTACGGGCTCCGGCTCGGACCAATGCAGGGCGAACGCACCTTCGATCCGGCGGACGAACGCCATGACGTCGCCAAGTCCACGGCGGCCGCGGCACGCTACATCGAGGACATCTACACCACGGACGCGCAGGCATCGGGGCTGCTGGTGATGGCCGCCTACAACATGGGTGAAACGCGCCTGTTGCGCATGATCCGCGCGATGCCGGAATCGCCGTCGGAGCGGAATTTCTGGGCACTGCTCGAGCAGCACCGGAAAGACATTCCCATCGAGACGTACGACTACGTCTACCGGGTCGTCGCCGCGGCGGTGATCTGCGCCAATCCCAAGCTGTTCGGGTTCGACTTTGCCGCGCCACTTGGCGCATCACCCGATTCGACTGTCACCGCGGCCCCGCGCTGAAAATTAGCGGCTCGCCAGCCATTTGCCCGACTGGGGCGTAGTATTGGTCATGACCGCCTCACGTCTGCTGACCCAGTTCCGGCAGTGGCCGCTCCGCATCGCGGCGCTGCTCATGCTGGTGCTGCAGGTGGGCATCGTGGTGGAGCCGCTGACCGATCACGATGGTCGCGTGCCGGCTTCGCATGTGGAGCATCGTGGTCACCGACACCCGAAGGCGCACAATGAGCGCACCTGCATCGTGTGCGGTGTGCGGTCGTTGCAGTCGCCGTCGCCGGTTGTGGCGACAGCGCCGGTCATTCGGTCGACGCGCACGCGCGTCGAGACGGCGTACGTGGACGTTGCGCCCGCGCGCGGTCCGCCCGCATCCAACAGCAGTCGAGCCCCACCCGTGCTGAGCTGACTCCGCCGACGGCCTCACTTCGAGGTCGCGGCATCTTCGCGCGCGCCCTCGCGTAGCGACCGTCAGACATCACGAGGCAGGCATGCGTACATCCATCACGATGTACGCGCTGACACTGGGGCTTTGGCTTCCCGTCAGCGCGTTGTCGGCACAACAGCGTACCGGCGACACGCCGGTGGGCGACACACTGTATCTCACGCGAAAGCAGGCGATCCTGCTCGCACTGCGCGCCAATCCGCAGATCGACATCGCGCGTGAGCAGCTGCTGCAGGCCCGCGCACAACGTGTGCAGGCGGTTGCGATCGCCGATCCGGTGCTCGCCGCCAGTGCCGATTCGATCACCGGGCTTCGGCAGATCGGCAGCGCCCCGCAACGACCGATCGCGCTCACGAGCGGCATTCCATTTCCCGACAAGTTGCGCCTGCGAGGCCGCATCGGTACGTCGGTGGTGGAAGCTGTCGGCGCGTCGCTTACGCAACTGCAGCAACAACTCGCGGCGAATGCGGGTCGGCTCTACGACTCGGTGATGGTCGTGCATCTGCAGCAGCGCAACCTGCTCGCGTCGCGCGAACTATCCACCGAGTTCCTCAAGCGCACGCAGGCCAGGTACAATGCCGGCACGGTCGCGAAGCTTGATGTGATCAAGGCGCAGGTGGATCTGGCGCAGGCCGAGAACGATCTGATCGCGAGCCGTCGCGACGTGACGAATGCGGATGCGGCGCTCAATCGGGCGATCGGACGCATGACGGGCACTGCGCTGGTGACGAGCGACTCGTTGACCGTGCCGATCGGATTGCCGACGCTCGACGTGGTCGAAGCGGCCGCGCTGGCATCGCGACCGGAACTCACTGCGATCGCCGCGCAGCAACGCGGCGCGCGGGCAGCCAGCACACTGGCGAAGGAGAATGCCTTCCTTCCCGACCTCACGCTCGCTGCGGGCCGCGACCTCGCAGTGCCATCGGGCATCACATATTCGGTCGGGTTCTCGGTGCCGATTCCACTGCTCTTCTGGCAGCACGCGCGCGGCGACTTCGCGGAGACGCATCATCGCGAACTCGAACTCGCGGCGACGCTGCGCGATGCGCGCGCTGCGGTTGCGCAGGATGTGCGCACGACCTACGCCACCGCCGAAGCGGCGTTGCGTCAGGTGGTGTTCCTCCGCGATCAGCTGCTGCCCTCGGCGCGTGAGGCGTATCGTATTTCGACGGTCAGCTACACGCTCGGCGGCCTGTCTGCGCTCGAAGTGCTCGATGCGCGCCGCCAACTGCTCCTGGCGCAGAGTCAGTACGCCGATGCGCTGGCCGCCGCGAATTCCACCCGATCCGATCTCGAACGCGCTGCCGGTGCGGCGCTGACGTCACTCCCCGCCGGAGCAAACCGTGAGTAGCGCCATGTTCCCGACTCCTCCGTCGCGTATCGTCGCCCTGCTGGTGTCGCTGACCGTCATCGGATGCGGCGGCGGTGAAACGCCGGCGCCCGATGCGGCTGCAAGCACTGGTCATGTCTACGCCGACAGTTCGGCCCGACCCACTGCGTTTCGCGTGACCGACGCGCAGCGCGCGCGACTCCAGATCATCACGATCGCGAGCACGGCCTTCCGCCCGCTGCTGAACGCAACCGGTACGGTGGCATTCAACGGCGATCACAGCACGTCAGTGATCGCGCCGATTTCCGGGCCAGTGGTGCGCGTGGTGGCACAGCTGGGCGCACGCGTATCATCGCGGCAGACGCTGGCGACGGTGTCATCGCCGGATTTTGCGTCGGATGTCGCAGGGTATCGCAAGGCCGAGCAGATGGCAGCGAACACGAAGCGCATCCTCGATCGCAACGAGCAGCTGTTCGCGAATGACGCACTCGCACGCAGCGATCTCGATCAGTCGCGCACCGATGCCGCGGCTGCCGTGGCCGATCGCGACGCAGCGGCGCAGCAGTTGCGCTCGATCGGCATCGACGACGCGACGATCAACGCGATTCGCGATGGTCGGCAGCTGGCGACGATCGAAGGGGCGATCCGCGCGCCGATCAGCGGCGTGGTGGTGGAGAAGCTGATCTCTCCCGGGCAGCTGTTGCAGGCCGGCACCACGCCGACGTTCACCATCGCCGATCTCTCGACGATGTGGGTGCTGACGAGCGTCTATGGCGACGACATCGCGTCGGTACACACGGGTGACGTGGTGGATGTGATCACGGATGCGTCTGCGACGCCGGTGATGGGCAAGGTGGACTTCATCGCGCCGATCGTCGATCCGGGTACGCGTGCGACCACGGTGCGCGTGCTGGCCGCGAATGGTGCGCAGCTCCTTCGCCGCGACATGTTCGTGAAGGTGCGCGTGCACGCAACGGCGCAACGCAATGGCATCATCGTACCCGCCAGCGCCGTGTTGCGTGATGACGACAATCTGCCGTTCGTGTTCATCGCCAATGCGGACAGGACATTCGCGCGGCGTCGAGTGACTCTCGGCGTCGAGCTGGAGTCGGGCTACGAGATCACCGCCGGACTGAGCCCGGGTGAGCAGGTGCTCGCGAACGGTGCGCTGTTCGTGCAGTTCGCGGAGCACCAATGAGCGATCCGCGTCCGCTCGAGCCGGCGGAGCCGACGAACGAGCCGCCGAATACGCACGTCGGTACGCCGTCGTTCGCGAACCGGTTCGTGCGCGCGGCACTCAATCAGCCGTTTCTGACGGCTGTCTTCGCGCTGGTGCTGCTTGGCGTCGGTGTCTGGTCGTTCAAGCGACTGCCAGTTGATGCGTATCCCGACCTCTCGCCGCCGCTGGTGTCGATCACGACGCCGTGGCCCGGGCATGCGGCCGAGGAAGTCGAACGGCTCGTGACGGTGCCCATCGAGCGGGAAGTGAACGGCGTCGAACACGTGAAGGTCGTGCGTTCGGTGTCGCTGTACGGACTGTCGCATGTGGTGCTGACGTTCCAGGATGGCACCGATCCGTACTTCGCGCGCCAGCGTGCGTTCGAGCGATTGCCGGATGTGTCGTTGCCGACTGGTGTGTCCGCGGGTGTCGAACCGTTGTTCTCGCCGTCGGGGCTCGTCTATCGCTACGTGCTCGAGAGTCCTGATCGCTCGGCGATGGAGCTGAAGATCATCAACGACTGGATCCTGTCGAAGGCGTACAAGGCGGTGCCGGGCGTGGCGGATCTCGGCTCGCTTGGCGGCGAGACGATGGAGTACCAGGTGCTCATCGATCCGAACAAGCTGGCCGGCGCCGGACTGGCCGTGTCGGACGTGACATCGGCACTCGGCAACAACAACGACAACGCCGGCGGCGGATTTTACAGTCAGGGCGGGCAGTTCTATTACGTCCGCGGGCTGGGCCGCGTTGCAACGCTGGCCGATATCGGCAACGTGGTGATCACGACGAAGAATGGTGTGCCCGTGCTGGTGAAGGACATCGGCCGAGTGGAGATCGGACAGGCGCCGCGACTCGGCCAGTTCGGCTTCAATGGTCGCAACGACGCCGTGGAAGGGATCATCCTGCTGCGCACCGGTGAGCAGGCGCAGGTGGTGCTCGAGCGTGTGCACACGGTGACGCAGAATCTGAACGAGCACGTCCTGCCGAAGGACGTGAAAATCCGCACGTTCTACGATCGTCGCGACCTGATCGCGCTCACTACGCGCATGGTCGAGGACAATCTCGTGCGCGGCATCGTGCTGGTGATCGTGGTGCTGGTGTTCTTCCTGATGGATCTGCGCTCCGGCCTGATCGTGGCGGCGACGATTCCGCTCGCGCTCTGTTTTGCCTTCATCTGTCTCGATCTCAGGCACATTCCCGCCAACCTGCTATCGATCGGCGCGATCGATTTCGGCATCCTGGTGGATGGCGCGGTGGTGATGGTGGAGAATATCCATCGCCAGGTGGTGCGCCGACACGGCACGACGTTCTCGATCCGGACGGTCGTCACCGCGGCCGCGGCGGAAGTGGATCGGCCGATCGTGTATGCGGTGGCGGTGATCGTCGCCGGCTTTCTGCCGATCTACGTGTTGAATGGTCCGTCCGGAAAGCTGTTCAAGCCAATGGCCGACACGACGATCTTCGCGTTGATCGGCGCGCTGCTGCTGACGTTGACGGTGGTGCCGGTGCTGTGCACATGGCTGATGCGCGGCGGCGTGAAGGAGCGCCGCAACATCGTCTTCGACTGGACGCTGACGCTGTACGAGAAGCTGCTCGACTGGAGCCTCGCCCATCGCGCGACGGTCGTGACGGCGAGCTCGGTGTTGTTCGCCGTTGCACTCGCGTTGACGCTGCGCGTGGGTGGCGAGTTCATGCCCAAGCTCGACGAAGGCGCCATGTGGGTACGTGCGACGATGCCGTACACGATTTCCTTCGAGGAATCGTCGAAGATCGTGCCGGAGGTGCGGAAGATTCTCGCCACGTTCCCCGAAGTGACGACGGTGTCGTCGGAGCATGGGCGCGATGATGCCGGCACCGATCCGACAGGGTTCTTCAACGCCGAGTTTTATGTCGGGTTGAAGCCGTACGACACGTGGACCGGGGCGTATCGGACCAAGGCGCAGCTGATCGAGCAGGTGAACAAGAAGCTGCAGGTGTTTCCCGGTATCCAGTTCAACTTCACGCAGCCGGCAGAAGATGCGGTGGATGAAGCGGAGACGGGGCTCAAGAGCTCACTCGACGTGAAGGTGTTCGGTACCGATCTGGCGTTGCTGGAAGCGAAGGGGCTCGAGGTGAAGCACATTCTCGAGAAGGTGCGCGGCATCACACACGTGACGCTGGTGCAGGAGCTTGGCCAGCCGGCGCTGACGGTGCAGATGGATCGGGAGCGGCTGGCGAGATTTGGATTGAGTGCGGCGACGGTGAATGGGCTGATCGAAGCGGCGGTGGGCGGTACGGTGGCGACGCAGGTCGTGCAGGGCGAGCAGCTGTTCGATCTGGTGGTGCGCCTCCAGCCGCAGTTTCGCGGCACGCCGGAGGCGATCGGCAACATTCTCGTCAGCACGCCGACGGGGTCGCAGGTGCCACTGAAAGAGGTCGCGACGCTGCAGATCAGCAACGGCGCGAGCTTCATCTACCGGCAGAACAGCAGTCGCTACATCGGCATTCAGTATTCGGTGGAAGGCCGCGATCTGGCCGGCGCGGTGGAAGAGGCGCAGCAGCAGGTGGCGAAGGCGATCACGTTCCCGACCGGGTATCGCGTGGCGTGGGGCGGCGAGTTCGAGGAGTACACGGCGTCGCGATCACAGCTGGCGGTGGTGCTGCCGATCACGATCGCGCTGATCTTCATGCTGCTGTTCGGACTGTATCACAACGTGAAGTTCCCCGTCATCACGTTGCTCGGTGTGATCCTGTCAGGCCCGATCGGCGGGATGATCGCGCTGATCATGACCGGCACGCATTTCAGCGTGAGTTCGGCGATCGGATTCCTGGCGCTGTTCGGCGTGTCGGTGCAGACGGCGGTGGTTTACATCTCGTGCGCGAACGAGTTGCGGCTCGCCGGCAGCAGCATTGCCGATGCGACGCGCGTGGCAGCGTTGCTCAGGTTGCGTCCGATCATGATGACCGCGCTGGTGGCGGCGTTCGGGCTGTTGCCCGCTGCACTCGCCACTGGCGTTGGTACCGATTCACAACGACCGTTTGCACTTGTCATCATCGGCGGACTCTTCTCACGCCTGCTGATCAGCGTGTTTCTGATGCCGGTGCTCTACGGCGTGGTGGCGCGGCCTGGAGATCATCTGGAGGTGTGACGATTACCGCTTGCCGAACGCGAGTGATAAGCTGGCACCATACTGCGCCTTTCCGCCGTCGAGGCCAATGGGGATGCTGACAGTCGGGCGGACCAGCAGCGTCGGGCTGAACACAAAGCCCAGGCCACCCGAGAGAACGCCGTACGTGTCGTTGGACGAGACGGAGATGCTGTTCGCCGTGATCGAATTGCGGGTGTAGACCGCTTGCAGTATTGCGAATGGCAGCAGCCCGACGCTCGATGAATTGGTAAGCAGAGAACCCACCGCGACGCCGAGACCCCCAGCGGTGGCACTGCCGTAGTATTTGCCTTCGCCATCGTCATACGTCGGCGTTCTCGCGTAGGAGATTTCTGCGACCGGGCAGAGGCTTACCTGCTTCTTCTCCCCGACGGGGTAGCTGAGCCCACCGTCAACCGTCACGCCTTTCGTCGTGCCGCTGACACCATTGACCTTGACGATCGACGCGCCGACTCCGGCGAAGGCCTTCGTGGTGCCCCCGCCGTAGCGGGCCGTGCCCCCCTTTGCTCCGTCAGCGAAGACGCCCCCCACCGTGGCGTTCATCGAGTACGTCCCCAGTGAGGCAAGTCCGACACAGTGCTGTGCAGATGCCGTGGCGGCCGACAGCATCATGGCGGCGCATGCTGCGAATGCGGAGGTCTTCATCTCGCTGCTCCTTGGCTGGTTGAGCCATCTGTGCACATATGTGCAGTCCGCGCCCCATCGCCGAGCGTCGGTATTGCGTCGCACAAGACGCGATCCTCAGAAACGCACAGAACGCTCCCGGAGTCTCAGTTTTCGGCAAGGCGCGGTGCACGGGCGTGGCGTCAGCGATGCAGCGGAGTGGGGATCGACGGCTTCGACTCGCTTGGCGGTGACGACGCTCAGCGTGCAGTGGTGAGTTGTGAGGCGGTTTTCCTGGTTGCGCAGACGAATCCGAAGCTCGAGGTTGGCGTACGTCGTCGGACATGAGTGCAGATCACAGGCGCGCGCCAGACGGTCGTCTCGCAGATTCAGGGGCAGTCGGCCCCGCGAGCTCCGCTTTCCGTTGACACCGCACGAAGACGCGGCGACGTTTTCTACATCCAACGCCTGATCGCCGGCTCCGCCGCGAGGGACCGGCGCGGCTTCCCTCGAGGGCATCGCATCATGCGAAAACGGTCGACGCTCGTCGTGACGCAGTTCATCATCGCAGTGACGTCCGTCGCGCAGCAACCCGCAGCGCGCCCCGCGCAGCTCAGTGGCGCTGTCTATGTCCAGGGAATCAGAAAGCCGGTCGCCGGCGCGACCGTTGCGATTGAAACCCTCGGTCTTACGGCGTCAACCGATGCCGAGGGCCACTTTCGCCTCACCGGCATCCGGCCGGGTAGCCAAAGTCTCACTATCAGGAAGATCGGTTTTGTCGCAGCGACGTCCGTCATCACGTTCCGCTCGGACGATTCCCTGAACAGTGAGCTGATGCTCGTTCGGATTCAGGCGGCGCAAACGCTGGCTGGAGTACGCGTCGAGGAGCGTTCGATGCAAGGCTGGAAGATGCAGGAGTTCGAGGATCGGCGGAGAATGGGGGTCGGCCAGTTCATCACTCGTGATCTGATCGACAGGAATAGAGGCCGACTCCTGCCCGACCTGCTTGCATTGATTTCAGGACCGAAGATCCTCAACGGCGAGGCGGGCAACGCGTGGGCATTCTCTGGCGGCGGGACGACTTCATTCCTGAACAATGGACCCGTTCTTGACAAGCTCGATCGTCTGCTCGGCGCCAGCAATGGTCTCTGCTACACCGCCGTCTACCTCGATGGCGTCGTGGCGTACAGCGGTACGTATCAGGAGCGACTGTTCGATCTGAATTCACTACGGCCGGAGTCGTTGGCCGCGATAGAGTACTACCGGTCAGGCATGGAGCCAATTCAATACGCCGCACTGCGAAACGCGTGCGGGTTGCTTCTGCTCTGGAGCCGCTGAATCCGATGCGTTGTAGACGACTGCTCGAATAGATATTGCATCGTCCCTCAGTCGCGCGGGAGCAACGTGTGGGGGCGCTTCGCGCGGTAGCGGCGGAGCGACAGCACCGTCGGTCCGTCGAGGCCCGCGCGCCATTGGCCGCATCAGGAATGATCGAGCGGTGGATCGCTGCGCGACCGCATCGTTCCTGAGGTTGTGACGCGGGCCCGAACTCACGGCTCCATCCGTCGCTGCAGCGTGCGCAGGCAGGGTAGGTGCCCACTACCTCGTCGCAGTCTACGTCGCAGTGGCAAACCGCGCTTCCACACGAATACCGGCCTTGTCCGTGGTTGATTAGCAAAATATTATATTGATCATAAAGCGAGACGGTGTCTCATTGTGTGAGACTTCTCGCGAAATCTCGAAAGTCGCCGGCCCCGGGATGATCGGGATGATCGGGATGATCGGGACGATCGGGATGACGTGAGCGTGAATCCGTTGAACTGCCGGCGCGCTCCATTACCCGCGCCGGGCACACCGCTGGACCGAACTCAGGCGCGGTTGGCCGCGCGCCCGGCGCACCGCGTTCCGCGGGTGTCGATGACGCGCACG
The DNA here is from genome assembly GCA_038231095.1 of Gemmatimonadales bacterium. GTDB lineage: Bacteria > Gemmatimonadota > Gemmatimonadetes > Gemmatimonadales > Gemmatimonadaceae > JACMLX01. The sequence goes on along the minus strand of JBBRLZ010000043.1, from coordinate 12,177 downwards.
GAGACTTCGATGATCGACAAGCTGAACGCCATCCTCGCGCTTTTCTCCGTCGAACAGCCGGAGTGGAGCGCCGTCGAAGTCGCGCAGGCCCTGCGAATGCCGCGCAGTACGACATACCGGCTGCTCTCGCGCATCGCGGAAGCCGGCTTTCTCGACCTCGACGCGCCAGCCGGTCGGTATCGACTCGGCATCAAGCTCGCGTCGCTCGGCGCCGTCGCACAGCGATCCACCACACTGCAGCGCGCCGCGCATCCGGTGGTGCGGCGACTGGCCGCTGAAGCGCACGAAACCGTCACCGTGATGGTGCGCGCCGGGTGGGAAGGCGTCACGATCGACGCCGCCATGAGCGTGCAGCCGCTGATGGTGCCCGGGCTGCTCGGCACGCGCATGCCATTGCATGCCTCCGCCGGCGGCAAGGTGCTGCTGGCGTGGATGTCGGACACCGAACGCCGCACGGTGGTGCGCTCGGCACTCGAAATGCATACACCGCACACGATCATCGATCCCGAAGCGCTCGGTGTCGAACTGCAACGTGTGAAGGCGCAAGGCTATTCAACGGTGCGCGGCGAATGGGCTGAGGGCGTCTTCGGGGCCGCGGCACCGATCCGGAACTATGCGCGAACCGTGGTTGGTGCCATCACGATTGGTGGACCGCGTGCGCGCGTCACCGATGAGCGCCTCGAAGAGCTGGTGCAACTGGTGATCGCTGCCGCCGCGCAGGTGTCGGCGGCGATCGGCTTCTCGGGTGACCAGGGCGACACGCGCACCGACTACGCTGAGCCCCTGCGCAAGATCGCCCTCGCGTAGAGAAGCGCTGCGGGCGACGTGCATCGTGCAGATGGCGGCGTCTATCGCACGGTTGCGGCGTGACGAACGGGGAGTGGTCAGTCCCCTTGGCGGTCGCCATCGTGACTTCGCGCACCCGTCGCAGTCTTCCGCGTACGCGTTGCAACCGAGGAGAGCGATGGCGATGACGGAACGTCGATGGGTACTCTGGCTCGGGGTGCTGGTTCTTGGCCTGCTCGTCTGGTCAGGCCTGCATCCCTACGAGCGCTCGACGTGGTACATGGAAGTCGCGCCGATCTTCATCGCGGCGCCCGTGCTCGTCCTCACGGCGAAGCGCTTCCCGCTCTCGTCCATGCTCTACGTGCTGATCGCGCTGCATGCCGTCATCCTGCTGGTCGGTGGTGCGTACACGTATGCCCGTGTACCACTCGGATTCTGGATGCAGGATGTGATGCAGCTGTCGCGCAATCCATACGACAAGATCGGGCACTTCGCGCAGGGCTTCGTGCCGGCACTCGTCGCGCGTGAAATCTTCGTCCGTCAGGGTATCGTGCGCGCGGGCCGATGGCCGGCGGTATTCGGCATCACGATCGCACTGTCGGTGAGCCTGATCTACGAGCTGATCGAGTGGGGCGCGGCGGTGGCAATGGGGCAGGGCGCCGATGCGTTCCTCGGGACGCAGGGCGATCCGTGGGACACACAGTCCGACATGGGCATGGCGTTCCTTGGCGCGACGATCGCGATGCTGCTGTTCTCGCGCTGGCAAGACAGGCAGATCGCGGCGCTGCGATAGCCGCGCCGAATCTGCGAGCGGTTTTCGTGGTCAATGCGGAAGACTGAGCACCGCCTCGGCGGGCGTGCTCGCGCTGCCGAACACCGACAGACTCAAGCGGCCTGATTCGAGCGCGCGTCGCTCAAAACCGTTCAGCGCAACTGTGCCGCTGCCTGCGTGCATGCCCGGGCCGAGCAGTCGCGCAATCACGCGGGTGCTTCCGGTCGGGCCGAGGCGGGTCGAATCAGCGTTGGTGCGACGCAGCACGACAGCACGCGTCGAGTTCTGCGCGCGTGGCGCGATCGCAACCTGCCAGGCGAGCGCGTTGTGCATCGCGTCCCAGGTGAAACGCGTCGAGGACAACGTCGTGACGGTGCCGGTGGCAACGCGCAACGCAATTGGCGCCGGTGCGAGGCCATTCACGAGTGCTGGTGCCGTGCTCGGCGCGCGCCGACGCGGGGTGGCCTGTTCGAATGCGTATGCAAGCGATACCAGCCGTACATCGGTGAACGCCCGGCCGAGCAGTTCGATGCTCACCGGCAGGCCCTCGGCCATGAAGCCGGCGGGCATCGCGATCGATGGCAGCCCGGATTGTGCACCGAGCTGGCAGGTCGCACCGCCCTGCGGTTCGCCAATCAGCGCCGGTTTCTGCTTGATGGTGGGATAGGCGAGCGCATCGAGTGAGAGGCTGTCCATCAACTGCTCGATGCGGGCGCGCAGGGTACGCTGTTTCGCGAGCACCTTGCTGTGCATCTCGCTGCCTGGCTGCGGCATGGTGTCGAGCAGGCGATAGCGTTGCTCCTGGAACTTGTCGAACAGGCCGCGATCCACCATCTCGCGCAGCGAATGCACGGGGGCATTCGGCACGCGACTGAGGTAGGCGATCAGGTCAGACTTGGTCTCGTAGTTGATGATGCCGGTGTTTGCGATCAGCGAATCGAAATCGGGAACCGGCACATCGATGACGATCGCACCCTGTCCCTTCATCGCAGCGATGGCGGCATTGACGGAGTCCGCGATTTCGGCGTCGATGTCGGTGAAATACGGCTTGAACACACCGATGCGGGCTCCGTGCATTGCATTGCGATCGAGCGACTGCTGAAAATGAGGCAGCGGCCGATCACGAATGCGTTCGGTGACTGAATCCGCTGCGTCGTAGCCGACACTGATATCGAGTGCGATGGCGAGATCGGTGACGGTGCGCGCGAGTGGGCCGCCGATATCCTGCGTGTGCGCCAGTGGCACGATGCCATTGCGACTCACCATGCCCTGCGTCGGCCGCAGTCCGAACAGGCTGCCGAATGCACTCGGAATCCGGATTGATCCGCAGGTGTCGGAACCCCACCCGACGGTGGCAAAACTGGCGGCGATTGCCGCGCCCGTCCCGCCGCTCGAACCGCCGGGACAGCGTGTTGGATCGTAGGGATTGCGCGTCTGTCCGCCGAGTGAGCTGATGCTGGTGATGCCGGCCGCCAGCTCGTGCATGTTCGACTTGGCGAGGATGATCGCGCCAGCGGCCCGCATTCGCGTCACGAGGAACGCGTCCTGCGCCGGTTGCGAATTCGCGAGTGCCAGTGAGCCTGCGCTGGTCGGCATGTCGGCGGTGTCGTAATTGTCCTTGATGATCACGGGAATGCCGTGCAGCGGGCCGCGTACGCGACCGGCGCGACGCTCGGCGTCGAGCGCACGGGCATCGCGGATGGCATTCGGGTTGATGGTGATCAGCGCATTGATGTTCGGGCCCGCGTGATCATACGCCGCGATCCGCGCGAGATAGGCGCGCACGAGTTGCTCGGCGGTGATGGTACCGGCGGTCATCGCGGCCTGCAGCGTCGTGACCGACGCTTCGGTGACCTCGATCGTCGCGGCTGCGGAGCGCCGGCGAGCCTGCGCGATGAGGGTCTGGGTCGCGCAGAGCGCGACGATCACGGCGAAGGCAATAGGACGCTGACGCATGGTGGAGTTGCGGTGGCGGGTAGGAGCGCCTGCATTGCGAATGTGATTGCACGATAGCCGATTCCAGCTGGCGACGCTGCGGTACTCAGCTCAGTGCGACGATTCGTGATTGCCGTTCGGTCGCTGCTCCAGCGCGCTGACGCGGCGTTCCAGTTCCTGCACGCGCGTTGGAAGTGCCGTGTCAGGCACGGAACGCGCCGCGACAGGAGCAGCGGCGCGCGCAGTGACGAGCGGCGTCGCGACCGCGCGAGGGGCTGTCTGCGCGCCGGTGCTCGCTGCGCCCGTCGCGAGTGGTACGCCGCGGGCGGCCATGCGGAGCACGAATCGCCCGAGTGCGCCAAGCCAGAATGACCGGAACAGCCATTCACCGATCGGCCGTCGCAAGGGGCTGCGCAGCAACCCGACAATCGACATGCCGCGGGTGATGTACAGCGAATAGAGCATGATCACGCCTGGGCGCGACACGCGATGCACGCCAGGCGCGATGAGCGTCCGCTGGAAATTGATCACGTACCAATGGACGGCGTATGTCGCGGCCAGCAGTAGCACGAGAATCGTGACCTGCTTCCGTCGGCGTGACACGAATCGCGCATCGCTGCGGAGCTGCGCACGCTCGGCGTCCTGCTCGTCGAGGATCGACGTCAGACCGCGCTGCACTTCACTGACGGGGAATCCGCGCAGCGCGAGTCGCCGCGCCATCTGCACCGTCTGTGTCAGTCGTGCCCAGACGGCGGCAGCAAACAGCACGACCGGCAGGATGGCCTCGAGGTCGAACTTCTCCCACACCTGCAACGCGTAAAAGAGCAGCACTCCCATCACGCTGCCACCAAGCAGCACCAGGCCGGCCGTCGAGGCTTCCTCGCTGAAGACGCGAATGGCGAGCGGCACTTCCGGTGTCGCGAGCTGCGCGGCGTCGATCGTTTCTACGAGTGCTTCCGCACTCTCGAAGCGCTCATCCGGATCCTTCTCCAGGCAGCGATCGATGGCGTCGGCCAGCGGCGCCGGCAGGTCGGCACGCTGCTGACCGATCGGCGGGATGGTCTCCGTGATCTGCCGCACGATGATCTTCTGCGTGCTGTCGCCGCTGATCGCCAGTTCACCGGTCGCTGCAAACCACGCGACGAGGCCGAGTGAATAGAGATCGCTGCGTCCATTCAACTCGTCGCCTGCCGCCTGCTCGGGGCTCATGAACTCGGGCGTGCCGACCACTTCGCCGACGCGCGTCAGTCCGGGCCGCACGCTCTCGGTGCGGATCGTCCGCGAGATGCCGAAGTCCATCAGCAACGCGCGACCAGTGGCGCGTTCGAGCATGATGTTGTCCGGCTTGATGTCGCGATGCACGACGCCGCGACCGTGTGCATACGCCAGCGCGTAGCCCACATCCTGCAGTAGCCGCACCAGCTCGCGCACGCTGAGCGGGCCGGACCGATGCACACGCTGCGAGAGGCTTTCCCCTTCGACGTAGCCCATCGCGAACGCCAGCAACCCTTCGCGATCCTCGACGCTGAAGACCGGCACGATGTTCGGATGCGAGAAGCCGGCCGCGGTGCGTGTCTCGCGCAGAAAGCGCTCGCGCAGATCGGGCACCAGCGCGAACTCCGGCGGCAGCACCTTCAATGCGACGGGTCGATCGAGCTCGCGGTCCCGTGCAAGAAACACTGCACCCATGCCGCCACGCCCAAGCTCACGCTCGATCGTGTAGCGGGCGCCGAGTGCGGTGCGCAGGGATCCGATCGTGAGTTCCGGTGCGGTCATCGCAGCCTTGACTGAAGTCGGGCCGAATCCCTTGCCCGCGTCACGCGTCTGACGCAGCTCGCTCAATACTACATGGCCTGTCGGATTTCGGCGCGTTCCGGACCCGGAGTCAGGGCACCAGCGGTCGGTCGAGATCCTCGATACGCGCTGCCGATGGTCGCCGGCTTCTCTTCAAGCGTGCCGAGGTCTGTTCCACTTTCTTCATCACGCGCAACATGTTGCCGCCGATGATCTTGCCGACCTGCGTGTCGGTGTAACCACGTCGCAGCAGCTCGGCCGTCAGGTACGGATAGCGGCTCACATCCTCCAACCCTTTCGGATGGATACTCAGCTCTCCGAAATCCGCGCCATAGCCCACGTGGTCAATGCCGGCCACCTGCACGATGTGATCGATGTGATCGGCCACCTGCGACAGCGTGCCTGGCTCCAGATGATTCATCATGTCCGTGAGCCAGGCGAGGAACTCGGCTGACGCGCGCTTCGGATCATCGGGATACTTCGCATTGAACTCGCGTTCCTTCTCGAGCGCGCCGGCGGCCTGCTTCGCCGCGATGGCGTTCACGAAGCCCGGGAAGATGTTCACCATTGCGATCCCGTCGTGCTGCTTGATCAGTGTGAGGATGCTGTCCGGCACATTGCGCGGCGAGTCGGCGATTGCGCGCGCCGATGAATGACTGAAGATCACCGGCGCCTTCGAGGTGTGAATCGCATCGGACATCGTTCCGTCGGAGACATGCGAGACATCGACCATCATGCCGAGCCGATTCATCTCGCGTACCACTTCCTTGCCGAAGGGCGTCAGGCCGCCATGCACGTGTGCGTCGGTACCAGCGTCGGCCCAGGCGGTGTTGCCACCGTGCGTAAGGGTCATGTAGCGCACACCGAGGTCAGCGAACATGCGCAGGTTCGCGAGCGAGTTCTCGATCGCGTAGCCGCCTTCGATGCCGATCAGCGAGGCGATGTGACCGGCCTTGTGGATCCGCACAATGTCAGCCGCGGTCGTTGCGAAGCGCAGCGTTGGTGACTGTGCGACCATGCGATGAATGAGGTCGATCTGTTCCAGCGCGTACGTCGCACCGCCCCCTTTCACCAGCGACGCCGGGACGTACGCGGACCAGAATTGTCCGCCCACCCGCCCCTGCTTCATGCGTGGCAGATCGGTATCGATCTTCGGCAGCGGGAGCTCGGGATTCATCTTCGTCAGATCGTTGTTCGACCCGTCGCGGATCGCACCCGGGAGATCGTTGTGCGTGTCGATCATCGGGATCGCACGGTGAATGGCGCGGGCTCGCGCGAGCAGACGGGCAGAGTCGGCCTGCGCACCAGCCTGCGACACGGCGGCCGCAGCGAGAACGAGCGTGACGAGAGCGCGCATGACCTGGTGGCGAAAGAAGATGGAACGGCTGTCGCAATTATGCAGTTGCTTCCGTGACCGGCAAGCGGCATCGTTCGCCTTCCGCTCCTTTGTTCGCTAGCGTCCGTCGTTCACCACTCTGCCAACTCCTCGATGCTTCGCACCGCTCGTCGCGCCGTCCTTCCGCTGCTGCTGCTCTCGGCATCGCGTCTCGCATCGCAAGCTGCACCGGCCCGTGTGGATCGCGCCGAGCATCACGAGTTCACGATTGCGAACTTCCGGACGGAAGGCGGTGTCACGCTGCCGTCGGTGAAGGTCGTGTACGGCACATACGGTCATCTGAACGCGGCGCATGACAACGTGGTGCTGCTGCCGTCGCACTATCTGGCGAATCATCACGGGTACGAGTGGTTGATCGGACCGGGGCTCGCGCTCGACACCACGAAGCTGTTTCTGGTAGCGACAGAGCTGTTTGGCAACGGAAATTCGTCGTCGCCGAGCAACACGCCGGAGCCGTTTCACGGGCCGCGATTCCCGGTGATGACGATTCGCGACAACGTCGAGGCGGTGCACAAGCTGCTGGTCGAGGACCTGAAGGTGAATCACCTGAAGGCCGTCATCGGCTTCTCGATGGGGGCACAGCAGGCGTTTCAGTGGGCCGTGAGTTATCCGTCATTCGAGGATCGCATCGTCGCGACGTCGGGCACGGCCAAGACGTACGGTCACGGCATCGTGCGCCTCGAAGGCCAGATCGACGCCCTCACTGCGGACAGCGCCTTCCATAACGGCGATTACACCGCGCCCCCGAAGGCGGGGTTGGCCGCGTTCGGCATGGTGTGGGCGGGCTGGCTGTACTCGCAGGAGTGGTGGCGCAAGGAATTGTGGAAGGCGTCGTCGCCGCCGGGCACGACGTTCGAACAGTTCATGCACAGTTTCCGGCAGCGCTTCAGCGCCGACGCGAACAACTACATCCTGCAGGCGCACACGTGGGAGAGGCACGACGTGGGAACGACCACCGGCTTCAACGGCGACGTCGAGAAGGCGCTGCGCTCGATCACGGCGCAGGTGCTGTACATGCCATCCGAAACCGACATGTACTTCCCGCTCGGTGATGCGAAGTACGAGGCGCAGTTCATTCCGCATGTGACGCTGCTGCCGATTCCAAGCCTGTGGGGGCATCCGGCGGGTGCCGGTGCGAGTCCGGCGGACAAGGCGTTTCTGAATGCCGCGATTGGCAGGTTCATGGCGGGCGAGACGGTGACGCCGAAAGACTGATCGGCGCGCCGGGGCAGTCCGTTCCCGGACTGCAGCGTCCGCGACTGCGCTCACGCTACTCCCGCTCCGCCGCCTTCAGCACGACGCCATCCAGCTTCTCCAGCGGCTTCACACCCAGCACATCGGCCAGTGTCGGTGCCATGTCGACCACACGCGCGCGCTCCGGATACTTGCCCGGCTTGAACGGCGCGCCCCAGAAGATCACAGGGACCCACGCATCCTGATCCCAAGGCGTGCCATGCGTGGCCTGCCGCGTGCCGGCGTAATAGTTGAACTGGTCCAGCGTCGTCACGAAGCGCACCGTGCCGCCGGGCGTGAACATGTGCAACCAGCGCAGTGCGATCACATCGTGCACCGTGTCGGCCTTCACGAGATCGCGCAGCATGTCCACACGGTTCACGCCGGGAATGGCCCGCAGCTGTGCGGCGAGCGCGAGTGCCACGGAGTCCGGCGAGATCCTGGCCTTCACGAACGTGGTCGTGTCGCCGATCAGCAACGCGCCGTCCGACATCGCGACCTGATTGGTGTCGACCTTCAACGTACCGAGCCGCTTGAGGAGCGCGTCGAACGGTGGCTCGAGATCCACGTAGCGCGCCCCGGGGTTCGGTGTCACGGTCGAGAGCACGGTCGGATACGGCGACATGCCATGATCACCGGTCAGCGTGAGGATCACCCGTGTCGAATCGCGCATCGTGAACAGCGAGTCGATGAATGCACCGAGATAGCGATCGACGCGCAGCAGCTGATCGTGCAATTCCTTCGAGTCGGGTCCGTAGCGATGGCCGACCGCGTCGGTCGTTGACAGCGAGACGTTGAGCAGGTCGGTGCGCTTCGGATCGGCGCCGAGCTGCAGCTGCCGCAGTCCGGCGAGCGCGAAGCGCAGTGTGAGCTCGTCCATCACAGGGTAGTTCGGCAGCGTCGCGGCCGCGCGGTTCGGATCCTCCGCAATCGGATGCGGAAAGAGATACGCCTGTCCGTTGTTCTCTTCCGGTACGCTGTCCGCCTCGGCGTACATCGAATCCGGCAGGAGTGGCGTCCATGACCAGCCGGCGTAGTCGAGCGGCGCCTGCAGGTTGTTGAACTGCGTCACCCACTTCGGCAGCGCATCGCCGTAGTACGTGCTGTGCGTGAAGGTGCCGTTGCCGGCGTACCAGTACACGTCGCCCTTTGATCTGCCGATCGGCAGGATCGCCGCGCGATCCTTGCGTGAGACGGACAGGAATCGCGTCGCCCCGTCGCGCTTCTTCATCCAGTCGAGCAGCGTCGTGCCGACGAATCGGAACGGCGACGCGCCCGCGTCGGTCGAACCGATCAGCCGCGAGTCCGGATCGTTGACGCCGGCGCTGTTGGCGGCAATGCCCGTATGCACCGGAAAGCGGCCCGACATGGTTGCTGCGTGACCGGGCGCGGTCTCGGTGTTCGCGTGGTCCTGAAACGCATTCGTGAAATGCGCGCCGGCCATGTCAAAGCGACGGAGTCCGCCGGTGAATTGTGTGCCGAAGCGCGTGAAATAGTCGCCGCGCAACTGATCGATCGTGATGAAGACGACCAGCGTCGGCTTCAGGCGCGCCGCGGGTGCGCCACTGGCGAGGGCGGGCGCCGTCGCCGGCTGCTGGGCATGCGCGCAGCCGACCGCGAGGACAAGGAGCGTGAGCGTCTGTACGACGCGAGGAATGCGACGGGTCATTCGGAAGGGTACACTAGACCGCGCCACCCGGCCTCCCCCGTTGCCCTTCGCTGGTGAAGGGCGCAGCTTCGGCAGGTCCAGCCTGCAACCGACGAGTGCCGAAGATGATCGAAAAAGACGCGCAACGTCCTCTCCTGCGCCTGATCGTGCGCACGGTGGTCTGGTATGTCTCGTGGGCCGCCGTCTGGTGGCTCGTGAAGGAGTACGCGCCGATCAACTGGGGCGCTCTGGGCGGCAATGAGCTGAGCGACCTCGTACCGGGCTTCAGCAAGGGCGACATGCGCCAGCGCGCGCAGGACACAGGCCCCGCGCTCGTGCCGACGATGATTGCGATGGTGGCTGCGTTCGCCACCGCACTCCCGGTCACGTGGGTGTACACGCACACCCGGCACAAGAAGGGCTACCAACAGTCGGTGGTGCAGACCTTTCTCATTCTGCCCGTGACGGTCGCCGGCATCGTGGTGCTGGTGAAGCACTCTGTCGCGCTCGCGTTCTCACTCGGCGGCATTGTGACGGCGGTGCGCTTTCGTACGACGCTCGACGACAGCAAGGATGCCGCGAACGTGTTCGTGGTGACTGGCATCGGGCTCGCCGCGGCGGTCGATCCGCCGGTCGCCTTCGCCGTCAGCGTGTTGTACAACGTCTTGATCCTCGGGCTCTGGCTGACGGATTTCGGACGTGCCCCCGCGTTGGAAGGGCGATCGGCCGGCCAGCGTCTCGAGCGCGTGCTCCAGGATGCCAATCGCACCGGGATGTTCGTGGCAAAGCTCGACGACGAGGTGCTGAAGGATCTGGCGCCGGAGCAGCTCGAAGCGCTCGCCGACCGCGCGTGGCGACGGCGCAAGCGCAATGCGCCGGATGCGGCGGAGGACGAGCGTCCGGACTACACGCACATGCTGCGTGTGCACACGATGGATATCGACGGTACGCGCGTCGCGTGTGAAGCGGTGTTCGATGAGCTGTTCTCGCGCTGGAAGTTCATGGGTAAGGCGAAAAGCGGCGACGGTATTCGTATCCTCGAATACGGTGTCGCGTTCGCCGAAGGCGTGACGCCGGGTGTGGTCAACGAGACGCTGCGCAGCCTGACGCGCGGCGATGTCCGCAACGTGGAGATCAAGAAATGATGCGACGTGCCACGCTCGCCGCCGTGTTCGTGTGTGCCGCGCCGATACTCGGTGCGCAGGGACTGTTCCGCGATTCGACGCCGGTTGAAATCACCATCACGACCGACTTGCGCGCCGTGGTCCGCGATCGCGACAGCACGAAGTTCGCGCCGCATCCGTCGACGCTCACGTACAAGGACGCATCCGGCGCCACGAAGACGCTACCCGTGACGCTGCGCGCGCGTGGCCATTTCCGGCGGCAGGCGCGCAATTGCGAGTTCCCGCCGCTGAAGCTGGAGTTCGAGCGCACCGCGGCGCAGGGGACGCTGTTTCAGGGCAACAAGCAAATGAAGATCACCACCAACTGTCGCCCCAACACTGCGGAGTACCAGCAGTACATCCTCAGTGAGTACGCGATCTACCGCGCCTACCAGCTCGTGAGTCCGAAGTATTTCCGGACGCGCCTGGCGCACATCACGTATCACGATTCAGCGCGTCCCGATGGCGATGTCACGTCGTGGGCGTTCTTTGTGGAGGATGCGAAGGAAGTGGGGAAGAAGTTCAAGTCGGAAGTGCTCGATACCAAGGGCGCCATGTTCCACGACCTCGACGACACGCAGCTCGCCATCACCTCGCTGTTCGAGTACATGGTGGCGAACACCGACTGGTCGATCGCCGGGTTGCACAACATTGCGCTGATGCGTGATTCGATCGGTGCGATTCACCCCGTGGCATACGACTTCGACTGGAGCGGTGCGGTCAACACGCGCTACTCGTTTCCCGATCAGCGCCTCGGCATCAAGTCCACCACCGACCGGCTGTATCGCGGGCCGTGCTTCAAACCGGAGGTCTGGCAGCCGGTCTTCGCGCGCTTCATTGCCGCGCGGCCGCAGATCGAAGCGATCTATGAAGCGATTCCGACCTTCGATCCGAGGCGGAAGAAGGCGGTGCTCGACTACTTCGCGGATTTCTACAAGATCATCGGCGATCCCAAAGCGGCGCGCCGCGCGGTGAACGACGGCTGTCTGCCGCAGGGGAACTGATGTCGGTGGTGCGAAACCGGTCGCTGTGGCACGCGTAAGTGCGGTCACCCTCAGATTTCTCATGCCATCATTCGCTGGAGCGCCGATGCGCCGTTCGACTCCCGTCTCCGCAGCGCTTCTGCTGCTGACCGCACTTCCGCTCGCGCTGTCCGCGCAGTCAACGCTGCCGAGTGTGGCGACGGCGCGCCGCATGATGGATTCACTGGCGGCGGAGTTTGCAAATCCGAAGAACGTTCCCGCAACCGCGATCGCGGTCGTCCGTGGCAGCGATACGCTGCTCTTCCGCGCCTACGGAAAGTCGAATCTCGAACTCGGCACGCCAGCAACGGTCACTACGGTGTTCCGAATCGGCTCGGTGACGAAGCAATTCACGAGTTCCGCCGTGCTGCAGCTGATCGAGGAAGGCAAGCTCGCACTCACGGATACGATCGGGCGGTGGCTGCCGG
>JBBRLZ010000042.1:0-36924 GCA_038231095.1 Gemmatimonadales bacterium | reverse complement strand
CCTGGCCGCAGTCGCGATCCCGAAGTTCTCGAACACGAAGCAGCGCGCCTCGCGCTCGGCCGGTATCGCAGACATGCGGAACCTGGCGACCGCGCAGGAAGGCTTCTTCGCCGACTCGAGCCGCTACGCTTTGATTGCGGATACGGGCACCGGCTCTGGCAAGATGAATTTCACGCCGTCGAACGGCAACACCGCCCTGACGCTCGTCGCCAACGCGACGGGTTGGAGCGGCCTGGTTTCGATCCCGGGCTCGCAGAAGTGCGGCATCTTCAGTGGCACGGCAGCACGCCCGACGGGCATGCCGGCCACGAATCCTGACGGCGTCCCGGTCTGCTGGTAATCCGATCGCCTGATCGCGGCAGTTGTTGAACAGCACGGCCCGGCATGTTTCGACATGCCGGGCCGTGCTGCTTTGAGCGCATCGCAGACTGGCTCCTCGAGCACCACGTCGATCCCAGGACGACACGCGCGGTGCGGCAGCTGCGCCGCAATGGCCGCCCCTCCGACTGGCGAGCATACCGCGAATCCTGATGGTGCGGCGAGCGGTGTGATGTGCGCCCTCGCACCGCATCGTGATCGCTCGTGCAACATCACGACCCGCGAAATGCCCATTCTCTCTTAAGATGCAACGCCAGCGACGAGCTTCCGAACTCTGGCTCTCTTCATAACGTGTTGTGAATTAACGACTTAAATGATCTGTTCGACGGTGGCTGGCCCCTTGCTTTGGAGGAGTGCGACGCAGGCCTGATGTTCACGCATGTCGCGACCGACATCAGCATGTTGACCCGAAACGGACCCACTCCCATGCAACGCTCTCAGAAGCAAGGCTTCACCCTCATCGAACTCCTGATTGTCGTCGTGATCATCGGGATTCTGGCCGCCGTCGCGATTCCGAAGTTCTCGAACACCAAGCAGCGCGCGAGCCGCGCGGCCGGCATCGCCGATATGCGCAATCTCGCCACCTCGCAGGAAGGCTTCTACGCCGACAGCAACCGCTACGCCGCAGTCGGTGATACGGGCAGCGCCGCCGGCAAGATGAACTTCACGCCATCCACCGGGAACACCGGCCTGACGCTCGTCGCGTCGCAGACTGGGTGGAGCGCGGTTGTGAACATCCCGGCCGGACAGAAGTGCGGCATCTATCACGGCAGCGCGACGCTCCCGACAGGCATGCCCGCGACGACGCCGACCGGCGTACCGGTCTGCTGGTAGTCACCCACCGCTCGACGTGATGGGTGTACGAAACGGCGCACGAACTCGCGCCGCCCCGCTCGACTGATGGCTCACGGCCCGACGCGCTCGTCCGCGTTGGGCCGTGACGCATTCCCACTCCACCCGTCCCACTCTCGTACCGACACTGGCATCGGGGAGGCCTGCGCGCGTGCCGTCAGGTCTGAGGAACAGGACCACCGACGGAGGAGTCGCATGCGCGGGACCCAGGACGAAGGCTTCACGTTGATCGAGCTCATGATCGTCGTTGTCGTGATCGGAATTCTGGCCACGCTGGCGATCCCCAAATACGGCAGCTCGAAACAGCGTGCCGCGCGCACGGCCGGCATTGCCGATCTCCGCAATCTGGCGACGCAGGAAGAGCGGTTCTATTCGGAGAACGGCCGCTACGGAGACCTCAACGACACGGCATCGCTGAGATTCACACTCAGCCCTGGAAACTCCGCGCTCGCACTCACGATCACCGGCGCACCGCCGGGCTCCAGCGGCTTCAACGCTGCTCTCGCGATTGGCGGCAGCCAGACCTGCGGTGTCTTCGTTGGTGCCGCGCCGCGCCCGACGGGCATGCCCACGACGGTGCAGCAAGGCACGCCAGTCTGCTGGTGATCGACGGCGTGCATCAACCGGATCGACCGCGCGTTCCGCGACTCGATCGTGCTCGTCTGGACCTCACTTTCACGAAACTGCCCGCACCTGCCTTGCGAAGCGCGCTCGGTTGGACACGTTTCCGCGCGTGACTCCTCCCATGCCCCCGCGCCCTGAACGCGCGCCCCGAACGCCGCCGGAACGTCGTGCACTGCAGGATGCCCTCGCGTGGCCGATTGCCGTCATCCTGTTGCTCGGCGCTGCGATGGTGTTTTTCCTGCCGACCGTCGTGCCGCCGCGGTTTCTGAGCCTTGCGGTCGGTGGTGTATTTGCGCTGGTGACGGTGTCGCTGGTCGCGATTCTGTCATTCGTCGTCGAGCGCTGGTTGACCCGACACGCCGCGGTGCTGGCCGAGACGGCGGAGCAGCAGGTGCAGCGACTCGGTGTCGCCGGCCTTCCGTCGGCGACGGGTGACAGCGCGCTGATCCCGCTCGCATCGGCATTTGCGGACGCCGGCGCACGTGCTGCATTGCGGGCCGCAGAGCGTGAGACCAACGATCTGCTGGCGCAACTCGGCGGTGACGCTGCAACAGCCGTGGAGCAGCGTGTGATGGCAGCGCGGAACGCACTCGCGCCGGCGTCGATGCTGATCAGCAGCGAGACGCTGCATGCGCTGACGTCGATCGATGAGACGGCGGCCGCGTTGCGTCAGGTGACGGCCGCCGTGCCGGTTGCGACGCGGGCGATTGATCTGGTGGCGCTGGCACGCGATGTCGTGTCGTTGTTGCCGACGCCGGCTGATACCGCACGTATCTCGACCGCATTCGACGCGGATCGTGGCATGGTCGTGATCGATCGCGAGCGATTCACCGCGCATTTGCGCGATCTGCTTTTGCTGGCGCAAAGTGCGTCGCCGGTGCAGGGGACCGTCGCGATGCACATCTCGCGCGTGTTCCGCGCGCACATCGAGGACACTCCGGTGCGGCGCACGGGTGACTCTCGCCTGACGATCGTACCGCGCGCGAGTGGTGATGCGTTGCGCGCGTGGGTGCAACGTGCGCAGCCCGGCGCTGAACTGCTCTCGATCGTGATCACGGATGCGGGCCCGGTGCCGACGCTGGATGCGCAGCAACATGCTTTCGACCCCTTTGCACACGGGCGACCCGGCGATCCGCTCGCCGTGACGCTGGCGACGGTGCGACGCACCGTGCTGGCGGCGAAGGGAACGGTCTGGCTCGATGGCTCGCGCGAGGGTGGGACTGCCGTGCACCTGCTGCTGCCGATCGCCGCAGGCTGATTCGTCGGAGTCGCGCGCGCGCGATGACGCACGCAGGAATTCGGCTACCGCGCGAAATTCAACGACCGATACCATGACCGCGTCCGCCACCGGAGCGCGTCGTGATGCATCGTCGTCGTGGTACCTCGCTGTGCGAAGTCGTGCTTGCCCTCGTGCTTCTCAGCGCGACCGCCGCGTGGGGGCTGCAGGCCGCCGCCGCGGCTGAATCTGCGGTCGGGTCGTCGCGCGCACACCGAGCGGCATTGCACCGCGCCGAACGCGCACTGGCCGATCTCGAGGCGATGCCATGCGACAGTATCAACGTGACGCGCACGTTCAGCGAACGCCGCTGGCAACTGACGGCCCAGCGTGACCACGACGGCCTCGCGCACAGTGACGATGTCGAATTGCGCGATGTACGCGGCGACACGATTCGACTGCACCGCGCCGGATGGTGCGAGTGACGCGCGCCAGACACGCAACGCGCTCCTCGCGCGCCGGCGTCACACTCGTCGAATTGATGGTCGCGATGATGCTGCTCCTCGTCGTCGCCGCCATCGGCGGTGTCGCCGCCCGACGCACACTCGGCATCCAGGCACAACTCGCACGCATCGATGCCCGCGCCACCACGCTCAGCGACGCACTCCGCACCCTCACTCGGCACGCCAGCACCGCTGACCCGACACTCGGCGACCTTCGACGCGCGCGTGACACCGTTCTTGAACTGATTCACGCCATCGGCATCACCAGCGTCTGCCGCACCAACGGCGATACGCTCGTCATCGGCACCGGACACGACTCACTGCCATGGAGCAGCGTCGGCCCACGCGCCGTCACGACGGATGATCTGGTCCGTGTCTGGCTGGAGAATCCGCCGCACTGGGAAACGCGCGCGATCAGCACCGTCGGCTCCGCCTCCGGTGCGTGCGGCGACAGTACACTCGCGTGGCCCGATCGCGCCACGCAACGCCTCACGCTCGCCACGACGGTTGCAGACCTGCACGTCGGCGCTCCAGTCCGCGTGCTGCAACGCGAAAAGTGGTCACTCGTGCGCGGCGGTGATGGCACATGGGCCCTCTCGCTCGCCACATGGGACGCTGCCACGAATGCCTTCGCCACGCCGCAACCACTCGCATCACCTCTCGCCGCACCGTCCGCGACCGACGGTGCCGGCCTCTCGGTGCGCGCGATCGATCCCGCGGGCTCCACCGTGACCGACAGCGCACTCCGCTCTGCTCGCAGCCTCCTCATCACACTCCGCACGCCCCGCCACCCCCGCGACGGCCTTCTCTTTGACTCGGTGCGCATCAATGTCGGACACGAGTGAGCGCCCCACACGTCGCGGCATCGCGCTGCTGCTCGCCATCGTCACCTGCACGATCATCGGACTGTGCGTGCTCGCACTCTGGCACGCCAGCACCGCCACCGCCCGAACGATCACGCTCGAATCCGCCATCGGCACCGCAGAATCACTCGCCGACTCGGCGCGCCTGCTGAGTGTCCGTGCGATCGACAGCGGTTCGTGGCAGTCGCTCGCGGAACCGGGCACCACGCAACGCGTCGCCCACACCATCACACCGTCTCGCGCCGCCGCGGCCGACATCGGACGCATGGGGTGGATGACGCTCGTCGCTCGCGGCACGAGCGATGTTCGCAGCGGCGTTGCCGGTATCACGGCCCACGCCGATCGACGCACGATCATCCCGCTCGTCGCGCCACTCGACCTTCCACGCGCCGCCGTCACCGGCGTCCAGCCGTGGAGTATCGCGCCAACGGCACTCGTCGAGATCCCGACGGCCAGCGGTCGTGAGCTGCGCTGCCGGCTCGGCACCACGGTCGCGAGCACCGCGCAGGCGCCATACCCGAGCACACTCGATCTGCGCGCCATTCCGGTCGTCGATCCGGACACCGTTCGCGACTCGCTCACCGGGAGCTGGCAACTCTCCCGCCCGCGCCTCTCCCGCCCGTTGATCGTCCGGGGATTGGTCGTCATCGATCAAGATATTGAGATCCGGGCCGACCTTCGGATTGTGGGAGTGCTCATCAGCCATGGCTCCATACGCCCCGCCGGCGGTCATCTCGATGTGACCGGTGCGGTCGTGAGTGGAGACGTGACAGGAGGGGCTTCGGCACTCGGTGCGGGCGACCGGGTGCGGTACGACGCGTGCGCGATACGCAGCGCGGTGGAACGTGCGACAAGGCCGGCTCCGACAGCGACTTGGACGACCCTGAGCGTGTTCTGAGGCCGGGGGCACGGCTCGCCGACGTTACCTATTCGCCCGCCATTCGTTCCCTGTGTGCAATTCGACCCACCTGTCGAAGGCTCGCGGAACGGCGTGTCGCGCTCCGCAGTCATGCTCACCGCCCACCCCGGTGACCCTGTTCGGGTCTCGTCACACCTGGCCCCAAATCCGATGGCGTTCTTCAAGCGACGTAAGGTAACGATCGGTCTCGATATCGGCTCCGGCCTCGTCAAAGTTGCCGTGATTGATCACGGCAAAGGCGTGCCCGAACTGCAGCGAGTCGTCGTCGAACCAGTTCCCGCCGATGCGATCGTCGAAGGCGAAATCATGGATCACGCGCTCGTGATCCTCGCGGTGCAGAACGCACTCGCCGCCGCCTCCGCCGAAACGAAAGGCGCCCACATCGTCGCCGCCGTCGGTGGTGGCAACGTCATCGTGCGCAAGGTCGTCATCGACCGCAACAAGATGAGCGAACTGCGCGAGGCCATGCAGTGGGAGGCCGAACAGATCGTGCCCTTCGATACGAGCTCCATCTCGCTCGACTATCAGGTGCTCGATCCCGACGGGGAGTCAGCGGAAATGTCAGTGCTGCTCGCCGTCGCCAAGCGCGATCTCATTGATGCGCGCGTGCAGCTGCTGCGCGATGCCGGTGTCGAGCCGAAAGTGGTCGACGTCGAAGCGTTCGCCCTGCACAACGCCTTCGAATTCAATCATCCCGATGCGATGCGCGGCACCGTGGCGTTGGTCAACATCGGCAACGATGTCTGCAACGTCAGCGTGCTCGATGACGGCATCCCGATTCTGACCCGCGACAACACGGTCGGCGTACGCCGCTTGCGCGAAGACCTGCAGCGCGATGCCCGCATGACCGCCGCCGACGCCGATTCCGCACTGGTTGCCGCCACCACCACACCGGCGCTCGACAACGTCGTGCATCGCCGCGGTGAAGAACTCGCGAAGGAAATCGAGCGTACCGGCACCGTCGCCCAGTCGCTCTCCCGCACCGTGCGCCCGATCCGCGAGGTCTACATCGCCGGCGGCGGCGCTCGCGTCACGGGCCTCGCCGAACGCCTCGCCGGCCTGCTGCGCATCCCGGTGCGTCCGGTCAATCCCCTGCTCAACCTCGCCGTGGCTGATGGTGCGCTCGCCGACGTGAATGCCGATGAAGTGGCATCGCTGCTCGTGCTGCCCGTCGGACTCGCGCTCCGCCAAGTGGCCTGAGGAACCGACCCATGATTGAAATCAACCTCCTCAGCCCGGGCGAAGGCGCGGGCAAGAAGAAGTCCGGCGGCCTCTCGTTCCTCGCGCGCTTCCAGCGCAACAAGGACTCGCAGAACGCCGCCATGGACGACAGCGCGCCGGCCCCGGCGCGCCCCATGATCACGGCCGCCGCCGGGATCGCGGTGGCGTTCGCCGTCCTCGGTGTCGGCGGGGGATTCTGGTACCAGGATCACCGGCTCGCCTCCCTCGACGAACACCTCCAGCAGGAGCTCGCCGACTCGGCCCGCTTCTCGGCCGTCATCGGTGAGCGCAAGACCGTCATCGCGCGGCGCGATTCCCTCATCGCGCAGCTCGGCATCATTCAGCAGATCGACGACAGCCGCTACGTCTGGCCGCATATCCTCGATGAAGTCAGTCGCGCGCTGCCGCCGTACACGTGGATCACCACGATCACGCAGATGAGTGCGAAGGCCGTGCTGCCGCAGCGCGATACCACGCACAAGGCGACCGATTCCACGAAGGCCAGGAGCAAGCCCGTCGCCGAACCGGAAGTCACGTTCCAGATCGTCGGCAACACCGTCGACATTCAGGCACTGACGCGCTTCATGCGCGTGCTCGAAAGCTCACCGTTCGTGCAGAACGTCACGATCAACAAGTCGAATGTGATGCTGATCGACAATCGCGAGGTCACCGAGTTCACCCTCGATGTCCAGTACCAGAAGCCGGACCCGGCGGCCGTGACAACGGTCCCGATCACCTTGTCGGTGCGCTGACATGCTCAACTCATTCACCAAGCGCGAACAAAGCCTGCTGGCCGTCATCCTCTTTGCGATCGGCCTCAGCGTCCTGTTCTACATGTACGTCTTCACGCCGAAGTCGGAAACGATCACCGAGCAGAGCGCCCATGTGGACGCCCTCGCATCGGCGAACGAGAAGGCGGCCAACGAACTGAAGGCGGGCAACCTCCGACAGCTCAAGGAGGACGCGTCACGCTATGCAGAGAATCTCGCCGTCATGCGCCAGCTGGTGCCGACGGTCAACGAAGTGCCCGGCTTGCTCGAGCAGGTGTCGAACTCGGCGCGCCGCGTCGGTCTCGACATCGCGAGCGTCACGCCGCAGCCGGTGTCCAGCGGCGGCGAGGGGTACGACGCACACCGCTATCGCCTGATCGTGAAGGGCGGCTTCAACAACATGACGGAATTCCTCACCAACGTCGGCAGCCTGCCGCGCATCGTCACCCCGATGGTGCTCAAGATGAAGATGGCCGACGGCCCGCAGTCGCCGCAGTACGGCACCGGCACACGGCGCCGCATGCCGGCCTCGGAAGCCCCGATCCAGACGGAGTTCGACATCGAGACGTACGTCGCACGCGGTGGTGAACCGACGTCGTCGTCACGCCGCGGAGGGACAACCCCGTGATGCGCTCCAGCTCACGTGCGCTGATGGCCGCGCTGATGCTCGTCAGCGCACCGCTCGCCGCACAGCAGACCTACGCACGCGCCGAATCGGCGCCGGGCAGGAACACCGGCACGCCCACGCACACCGGCCCGATTTCGCAGTCGAAGAAGGATTCGCTCGCACGCAAGGAACAGCTGTCGTATCGCCGAGAGGTCTTCTCGTACGACGGCGGCGGCCGCAGGGATCCGTTCGTGTCGCTGGCCACGACCGGGGTGCTGCGCCCGACGATCGCCGATCTCTCCCTGGTCGGTATCGCCTACGCCGCGCACAACAACGGCGCTGGCACGCAGTCGATCGCGATCTTCCGCGACAAGCAGACGAAGGAGCAGTACCGCGTACGCGTCGGGCAGCCGCTCGGACGCATGCGCGTGGCCAGTATCGAACCGCGGCGCGTCGTGTTCGCGATCGATGAATTCGGTATCAACCGCCAGGAAAGTATTGCCATGGGTGATTCGACCCGCACCATCACGCCGACGAGGGCACCATGATGAACCGGACGCACGTCTCTTCGCTGCAGCGCAGCTGGTACCGCGTTGCCGCAGCCGGGGTCGCGGTGTTCGCCGCGATGTCCGTCACCCCACATACCATCGTCGCGCAGGCCCTCGTTCGGGGCGTGCGCGTCGAGTCGAATACATCCGGGACTGTCGTCGCCGTGTCGCTCACCGACTCGGTCGCACGCTCCGCCTTCACCCTCGCTGGCCCGAATCGCATCGTCCTCGATCTCCCTGGCGCCAGCCTCGGCGCACTCGGCGGCCGGGCCTACGACGGTCAGGCGCGTGGCCCGGTGCAGAACATCCGCATGGCCCAGTATCGCCCCGACATCGTTCGCGTCGTGATCGACGTCGACGGCGCCGCACGTTACACGGTCTCCGGTGGCAACGAAGTGCGCGTCGCCCTCGCCGGCGGCACGGAAACCGCCAGCTGGAGCACCAGCAGTGCAATGCCGTCACAGCGCGCCGAACGCGTCGCCACACGCGAAGTCGCCGCCGCCGCCGTGATGGATTCGACGGTGTCGAGCGCACGTGCCTCGGCCGGCGACCAGCAGTCGAACGTCGCCTACGCCACGCCGAAGGAGCCCATCCTCGGCACCCCGACGGCGTCCAGGGGCAAGCCGCCGAAGCCGAAGATCACCGTCAGCTATCAGGAAGCCGACATCCGTGATGTCATCGCCGCCTTCGCGAGCTTCGCGAATCGCACGATCATCGTCGGCAAGGATGTCTCGGGCAGCATCACCGCTGATGTGAAGGACAAGCCGTGGGACGAAGCGCTCGCCGCGATCCTCAGCGCGCAGGGCCTCGCCGCCAGCGAGGAGCCGAACGGCATCATCATCGTCGACTCCTACAAGAACATGCTCGACAAGCAGTCGCTCGAGCCGCTCATCACGCAGGTCGTGAGCGTCAACTACGCCAGCGCCACGTCCCTCGCGACGACCGTCCGCGGTCTGCTCACGCGTGACTGTATCCCCGGTGCCGGCGGGCCGAGCGCCGGCGGCGGTGCGGCTGTGACCGCGCCAGGCGCGGTGCCGGCCGGCTGCGTCGTGCGCGGCAGCGTGCAGGCCGACAGCGCGACGAACTCGCTGCTGATCCGCGAAGTGCAGAGCCGTATGGATGACGTGATCAGCTACGTCCGCTCGATCGACCGCCGTACTCCACAGGTCGCGATCAAGGCGAAAATCATCTTCGTGAATCGCACGAACCTGCAGGAAATGGGCATCACGTACGACATCGGAACGGCGCGCCAGTTCTTCAACACCGTCATTCCGCGCCAGGAAGTCGTCTCGCAGATCCCGATCGATCGTAACGGTGACGGTGTGCCGGATGCATTCCGACAGGTGCTGCAGCCAGTGGTCGGCGATCGTGTCGACATCGGTGGCAATACGGTGTCCGCCATCGCCAACGCCAACTCGAGCATCTCGAGCCCGGCGCTCAACCTGATCTTCAGCGCGGCGATGGGGAAGTACTCGCTCACCCCGTTCATCCAGGCGCTGCAGGAATCGTCACTTGCTGACGTGCAGGCGGAACCGACGGTCGTCACGCTCGACAATCGCAAGGCGGAAATCCTCGTCGGTCAGGAAATTCCGATCCGCGTGCTCGATGCCGGCGCCGGCGCCGGCGGCGGAGGCGCGACGGGACAGATCAACATTCCGCGCGCAACGGTGCAGCTGAAGGAAGTCGGTATCTCGCTCTCGGTCACGCCGCGCATCACGAACAATCGGCAGATCATGATGACGATCCATGCCGAAAACAGCTCGGCATCGCTCGCGAGTTCGGATGTCGGCTACATCTTCGACAAGCAGCGTGCGGATAACACGCTGATGGTGCCGGACGGCGAAACGGCCGTGATCGGTGGTCTCACGATCACCTCCGTCTCGAAGTCCCGCCGCGGTGTCCCGTTCCTCATGGATCTGCCGTACCTCGGTCGGCTCTTCTCGACCAACCGCAAGAGCGAGCAGAAGCGCGATCTCGTGATCCTGGTGTCTCCGCACATTCTGGACGACGGCGAGGCTCGTTCGCCGGCCCCCAACCCTGGTCGATAAGACAATCATGCGCACAGAACCGACGCTGGTTTCGCGCGCGTTGCACTGGCTTCCGCTGGTGCTCGCCTCCTCCCTCGCCGCCTGCGGCGACGGGAACCCGAATACAGACGAGAGTACGCTCGATCGCACAGCACCGAGTGTGACGGTCCGCCGCGCCACCAGCGTGGATTCGATCTTCGCGTTCACCGTCACCGCGAACGACAACCTCGGCGTGAAGTACATCGCCGTGACCCTCAGCGGTGCGCTCAGCCGCACCGTGGCCGACACGGTCAAGGCCGCCGTCACGGCCTACAGCAAGGACTTCAGTGTCCCGGTGCCGGGCAATGTCACGCCCGGTTCACAGGTCACGCTCATCTCACAGGCCGAAGACGGCAACGGCAACAAGTCGAAGCCTGACACGACCGTGATGGCCGTCGGCAGTAAGCAGCCTGGCTTTGTCGCCATCACCAGCCCGCAGAGCAACACGCAAGCGGTGCGCGGTCGGACCGTCGTCATCGGCTTTGCCGCCCGCTCAACGCGCAAGGTGCGCTATGTCGGCTTCAACATCACACCACCCGCCGGTGCGACCGCCATTGCCGGTGACTCGGCCGTCTACGGCAGTCCGCTCAAGGACAGCCTGTCGACGACGCTCAACTTCGTGATTCCAGCCACGGCGGCTGCCGGCTTCTATCAGGTCGTGCCGTACGTCGTCGACTCGATCGGTCAGCGCACCGCTGGTGTGCCGGTCCCGGTGGAAGTGCTGACGTCCGGTAGCGGTCAGACGCTACCGAAGATCTCGCGCTTCGGAACCACCGATCGCGTGGAGGCCACCGACACGGTGTTCGTCGAAGCCCAGGATCCGGTCGGTATTGGCTACGTCGGCTACGACATCCGCAGCTTCGCGGGCGTCGCCATCAAGCGTGACTCCGTCGCCGTCGCAAACGGCCCGACGTCCGTGCCGGTCAGCCTGCGCATGAATCTCCCGGCGCCGGTGGCCGGTGCCGCCACGCGCATCATCCTCCGGCCGTTCGCTCGCAATACGGAAGGACGCCTCAACGACACGCTCACGACCGCCCGCGACACGATCACCCTCGTCGCCGGGTCCACACGCATCCTGCCCAATGGCGGCACGGTCGCCGATGGCTACTTCCATGCGCCAACCGGCAAGCTCTATCTCACGAACATCGAGCGCAATCAGGTCGAAGTCTTCAACCTCGACTCGCTGAACTTCCAGAACACGCCGATTGCCGTCGGATCGCGTCCCTGGGGTATCACGGTCTTCCCTGCCGGTCGCGGCAGCCCGATCGGACCGGTGCAGAACCGGCTGATCGTCGCCAACTCCGGTGGAACGAACCTCAGCTTCGTGCAGCTGAATGCGGATGGCAGCGGCTCGGAAGATGAGCGCTACCTGCTTCCGAACATCGTCGCCTACAAGGTCTCGATCGCCGGCGGCAACATCACGCGATCAGTGGTCGACTTCTCCGATCGCCCGCAGTACGTCGCCGCGGTCTGCAACATCAGCTGTAACGAAACGACGGTCGTTTTCTCGACGACTCCGACCGGCGGTCAGTCGGGTGGCTTCGCCGACAAGGGCACCATCCGCTGGGAGAACGTCACCCGCAAGTCGTCACACCTCTTCTTCGAACACGCCACCTTCCTGCGCGACAACAAGGGTGACACGCTCGAAGTCGTGCGCTTCAAGTCGGGTACCTACGGCTCGGACTCGACGCTCCTGCCGTTCCCGATCAAGATGGATGCGCCGGGCAAGCCGACGCGCGACGCAGGCTTCCTCGTCACGCTCGCCGACCTCGGCTTCCGCGACACGACCTTCGTTCGCAACTCCGCCAACTTCAAGCGCGCGATCTTCGGCGAAGGCGGCGTCGCCAAGGGCAGCCGCACGCTGACGTTCGATGCGGATGCAGGGCTCCGGAAGGTGACACAGCAGGTGGTCACGGATACCACCACTGGCACGGTCACCACCTACACGTCGCAGCTTTCGATCGTGGACGCCGGTGTGTCTCCGCCAAGCGATGTGTCGGACCTCATCGCCAACGCCTTCTCGCCGGTGCGTGGCGTGGCAGTCAGTGCAGATGGTGAACTGTTCGCCATTCGCTCCGACTCGACCTACCTCTTCAACAACACCCTGCGCCTGTACGGACTGTTGCAGACAAAGGGCGGCAACGCCGGCTTCGACTTCCATCCGCTCAACGCCCCTGGACCGAACCTGTCCGGCGGTACGCTCGCCACGCGGCTCTCCTTCGCCGCATCCCGCGAGCCGGTGCTCGAAGTCTTCGACACCCGCTGCTTCCAGCGCGTCGGTGTGATTGCGATCAAGGACCCGATCATCGGTCCGCTCAAGACGGCGATCCGCGGCAGCCGTATCGTCGCGGTGGGTGCCACGGCGCGCGGTGTGGTGGTGCTGGATCTCAATCCGGCCGACTACGCAGCAACCTGTAACTGATCACCGCTCCCGCTGGACCGACGGCCCGTCCGCTGCACTGCGGACGGGCCGTCGTGCATTTGGCACGTCGCACGCCACGTCGGTCGAGATTCGCCTGGCTCCGGCTAGATTGGACCCATCATGCTCCGTCTCCTCCGCCTCACCACGGCCGGTGAATCCCACGGCCCCGCGCTTCTCTGCACCCTCGAAGGGATGCCCGCCGGCGTGCCGCTGCGCGCCGAAGACATCAACGCAGATCTCTTCCGCCGCCAGCAGGGTTACGGGCGCGGTCGGCGTATGCAGATCGAGCGCGACGAGATCGAGTTCCTCAGCGGCGTGCGCGCCGGCGAGACACTCGGCTCACCGATCGCGATGCTCATCCGCAACAAGGACTGGAAAAACTGGGTCGAGATCATGGACCCGGCACCCCGCAACGAAGACGCCGACGGACTGCGCAAGCGCTCCGTCACGCGCCCGCGCCCGGGCCACGCCGATCTCACCGGCATCCTCAAGTACGATCGCGATGATGCGCGCGACATCCTCGAACGCGCATCCGCACGCGAGACCACTGCGCGCGTCGCCGGCGCTGCGATTGCGCGCGCGCTGCTCAACGCGTTCGACGTCTCAATCGGCAGTCACCTCGTGCACCTCGGCGGTGTCGACGCCGCGCCGGTGACGTTGCCTGATGACATCAACGCCGTCGCCGATCAGAGTCCCGTGCGCACACTCGACGCGCACGCCGAAGCGCGCATCATCGAGCGCATCGATGCCGCCAAGGCCGAGGGCAACACGCTGGGCGGTATCTGCGAAGTGGTTGCGCGTGGATTGCCTGTCGGCCTCGGATCACACGTCAGCTGGGATCGCAAACTGGACGGCCGCATCGGCCAGGCGATGCTGTCCATTCCGGCGGTGAAGGGTGTGGAGATCGGGATCGGATTCGATGCCGCGCGAAAGACCGGCGCTGAAGTGCACGACGAGATCGCCATGGCCCCCGGTCGCGCCATCACCGGCAACGTGCAGCGCACGAGCAATCGCGCTGGCGGACTGGATGGCGGCATGACCAACGGCGAGCCCGTCGTCGTGCGCGTTGCGATGAAGCCCATCTCGACGCTCATGAAGCCGTTGCAGACCATCGACACCACCACCTCCGGTGCCGCTGAAGCCGTCGTCGAGCGAAGCGATGTGACCGCGGTGCCTGCGATGGGGGTGATCGCCGAGGCGATGCTGGCGCTGGTACTGGCCGACGCGATGATCGAGAAGTTCGGGGGCGACTCGTTGGGCGAGATGCGGCGCAACTACGACGCCTATCTCGCGCACGTGGCGCAGCGTCTGGGGTGAGCCCAGGCGAGCAGGGCGTCGGGCCGGCACATCTGATCCTCATCGGCCTGCCCGGGGCCGGGAAGACCACGCATGGCCGTCGCGTCGCGAAGGATCTGGCGTGGCCCTTCATCGACCTCGACAGGCGCGTGGCACTCCTCGCGGGGAAGTCCGTCTCCCAGATCTTCCGCGACGACGGCGAGGAGGCCTTCCGGGCGCTGGAGCGGACGGCGACGGCTGCGCTCGCCATCGAGCCAGCGAGCATTGTCTCGCCCGGCGGGGGGTGGATGCTGGATCCGGCGAATGTCGAGCTCGTCAAACCGGCATCCATCATCGTCTGGCTGCAGGTCACACCCTCCGTCGCCGTCGAGCGAATGGGCGCGCGCATTCGATTGCGGCCGCTGCTGGAGTCGGGCGACCCGGTCGTCACCCTGGCGGATCTGCTGACTCGCCGGTCGCCCCGCTACGCCACGGCTGACGCCGTCATCGATACCGAAGCGCTTGACTGGCAAGGAGTTGCCGACGCCATCGCGGCGCTTGTCCCCCCGCCAATGGCGGGATAGGTTCGCCCTCCCCGTGTCTTTGGGGTACGACACAGCGGGTCGCCGATCTACAACGTGAGGCGGGGTGTCCCCGTCACATGACGTTATAGTACGCCGCACCGGCTGATCCCACCGTGGGATGCCGAGACTCGGCAGCTGCGACCGCGAGGGGGCGCACGATGGGATTCCGTGTACTGGGTCCGCATGAGCGGGGCCGTTTTTCGACCGAGGCGTGGGGCCATCTGCTCTCGCTCACAGGGGCTGGTTTCCTCAGCCCGGCGGAGCTGGAGCAGGTCATCGATCGGGCCTTGGCGCACATCGATGGCCGCATCGCGCTCGATGACGTGCGCTCGCTGCTGGAAGGCGCTGGCCTGGATGATCATGGATCCGGTCCGGAACCGATGACGATTCACTGACTGTTCGTGCGAGCATCGGACCCGCGCTCGCCTCTCTCTCTGCAATTCTTCAGACCCTGATGGCTGGTACGACCAAGAAGACCCCTGCCCGGAAGTCCGCGGCGAAAAAGACGACCGCCAAGACTGCGGTCAAGACGGTCACCAGTCGCGCGCCCACGGGCCGCAGCGCGGGTGCTGTCTCCGGCAGCGGGCGGTCACTGGTGATCGTGGAGTCACCGACCAAGGCGCGCACGATCGGACGCTTTCTGCCGCCCGGCTACAAGGTGCTCGCATCAGTCGGCCACGTGCGCGATCTGCCGCAGAACGCCAGCGAAATCCCCGAGAAGTACAAGAAGGACGCGTGGGCCCGCATCGGCGTCGATGTCGATCATGATTTCGCGCCACTGTATGTGGTTCCCGGCGGCTCGCGCAAAGTGCTGGCGGAACTGCGCGCCGCGCTGAAGGATGTCGATCAGCTGATTCTCGCGACGGACGAAGACCGCGAAGGGGAAAGCATCTCCTGGCATCTGTTGCAGGAGCTGAAGCCGAAGGTGCCGGTGCGTCGCATGGTGTTTCATGAAATCACGGAACGTGCGATCCGGCAGGCGCTCGAGGAATTCCGCGACGTGGACGAGAACCTCGTCAAGGCGCAGGAAGCCCGACGTATCATCGATCGCCTCACCGGCTACACGGTCTCACCGCTGCTCTGGACGACGGTCGCGCCGCGCCTGTCGGCTGGGCGCGTGCAGAGCGTCGCCGTCAAACTCGTCGTGGTGCGTGAGCGTGAACGTCGCGCGTTCCGCAGTGGCACGTGGTGGGATCTGGTCGCGCAGCTCGCACATGTCGATGCCCAGTTCGAGGCAAAGCTCACCACCGTCGGTGGCAAGCGCATCGCCACAGGCCGTGATTTCGACAAGACGACCGGGCGCCTCACGGGGGCTGACGGCGAGTCGCCACGCGATCTGGTGCTCCTCGACGAGGCGGCTGGCACCGCACTCGTCGCACGCCTCACCGGCGCGACGTGGACCGTCACCGATCGCACGGAAGAGCCGTTCACGACCCGGCCGTCGCCGCCGTTCACGACGTCCACGCTGCAGCAGGAAGCGAACCGCAAACTCGGACTTGGCGCGCGCGAAGCGATGCGCGTCGCGCAGGATCTGTACGAACGCGGTTTCATCACCTACATGCGTACCGACTCCGTCTCGCTCTCCGCACAGGCGATCGACGCTGCGCGTGCCTGCGCGCGTGAGTTCGGCCCGGAGTACGTGCCGGAAAAGCCGCGCTTCTACGCCAACAAGTCGGCCAATGCGCAGGAAGCGCACGAAGCGATCCGCCCCTCGGGCGAGCGCTTCAAGTCGCCTGATGAAACCGCGTTGAGCGGTCGCGAGCTGCGCCTGTACGATCTGATCTGGAAGCGGACCGTGGCCAGCCAGATGCCCGATTCGCGCCAGACGCGCATGGTCGTCACCATCGCGGCCGACAACGCGGAGTTCCGCGCCAGCGGCAAGCGCATCGACTTCGCCGGCTTCATTCGCGCGTATGTCGAAGGCTCCGACGATCCGGATGCGGCGCTCGACGAGAAGGAGGTCGTGCTGCCGGCGCTCGTCGTCGGCGATACGCCCGATTGTCGCGCACTGGATGCGGTCAAGCATGACACGCAGCCGCCGGCGCGCTACACCGAAGCCTCACTGGTGAAGGCGCTCGAAGAGCAGGGCATCGGCCGGCCGAGCACGTATGCGTCGATCATGGACACCATTCAGGCGCGCGGATACGTGCGGCAGGATGGCAAGGCGCTCATTCCCACATTCACGGCATTCGCGGTCACGGCGCTGCTCGAGGAGCGTATCTCGTCGCTCGTGGACACGCAGTTCACCGCGAAGATGGAAGACCAGCTCGACGAGATCGCGCGCGGTGAACAGGACCAGTTGTCGTACCTGAAACAGTTCTTTTTCGGCGACAAGACACACCCGGGTCTGAAGCCGATGGTCGAGAAGAGTGCGGCCGACCTGAAGAAGGAAGCAGGCGGGGCGCGTCGCGTGCAGCTCGAAGGGGTGAACGCCGAGATCCGCATCGGTCGCTACGGGCCGTATGTGGAAGTCATGGAGGACGGCGCGCCGTTGCGTGCGTCCCTCCCGAACGACATGGCACCCGGTGATCTGACGGATGAACTGGTGCAGGAGCTGTTGCGCACCCGTCAGGAAGGACCGCCGGTGATCGGGACGGATCCTGACACGAATCTGCCGATCTACATGATGCGTGGCGAGTACGGCCCGTATGTGCAGCTCGGCGATGTCGAAGAGGGAAGCAAGACGAAGCCGAAGCGGACGTCGTTGCCGAAGGGCGTCACGCCGGAGAACATCACCCTCGAGATCGCGAAGGGCTTGATCTCGTTGCCGCGCCCGCTCGGCAATCATCCGGAGACCGGGCACGCGATTCGCGCGAGCCTCGGTCGCTTCGGGCCATTCATCGTGCATGTGAAGGGCGGTGAAGGCGGCAAGGATGATTTCCGCAGTATTCCTGCGGCGGACGATGTGCTGACGATCGCGCTGCCACGGGCACTCGAGCTGCTCAGCCAGCCGAAGGGGCGCCGCGGTGTGACGAGCAGTGTCGTGACGCCGTTGCGTGATCTCGGGGCGCACCCGGAAGATGGTCGCGCGGTGCTGGTCTTCGACGGCCGTTACGGTCCGTATGTGCAGCTCGGGGCCAACACGAGCGATCGGAAGGCGAAACCCATCCGGGCCACGCTGCCGAACGATGTGAAGCCCGACGCCGTGACGATGGCGCAGGCGGTCCAACTGCTCGAGGCGAAGGCGGGGAAACCGATCGTGAAGAAGAAGCCCGCACGCAAGAAGACCGCGCGCGCGAAGAGCTGACGGTGTCGGAGATTCACATCGTCGGTGGTGGCCTGGCCGGCAGCGAGGCGGCGTTCCAGCTCGCGGAACGCGGACACGCAGTGGTGCTGCACGAAATGCGACCACTGCGTGGCACGGCGGCGCACAAGACCGGTCGCCTCGGTGAATTGGTCTGCTCGAACACCTTCAAGAGCACCGAGACCGCGAACGCGCACGGCCTGCTGAAGGCCGAGATGCGCGCACTGGGCAGCGTGGTGCTGTGGGCGGCAGATCAGGCGCGGGTGCCCGGTGGTTCCGCACTGGCGGTCGATCGCGAGATCTTTGCGTCGACGCTCGATGCGCGCATCCGTGCGCACGCGCTGATCACGGTGGTGAACGACGAGGTGAGCGTCTTGCCGGATGTCGGCATCGTTGCCACCGGTCCCCTCACCTCCGATGTGCTCGCGGAAGCCATTCGCACCCGACTCGGCATCGCGTCGCTCGCGTTCTACGACTCGATCGCACCGGTGGTGAGCTACGAGTCGCTCGATCAGTCGCTGTTGTTCCGCGCCAGTCGCTGGAACAAGGAGACGATGACCGATGCGTCTGATGAAGGGGCGTATCTGAATGCGCCGTTCAACAAGGAGGAATACGACGCGTTCATCGACGCACTGGCGGCCGGCGATCAGTTCACGGCGCACGAGTTCGACGCGGTACCGTATTTCGAAGGCTGCATGCCGGCGGAAGAGATGGTCAAGCGTGGCCGCGAGACGCTGCGCTTCGGCCCGATGAAGCCGATCGGGCTGCGCGATCCGCGCACTGGTCGTCGCCCGTGGGCGGTGCTGCAGTTGCGTCAGGAGGATCGCGCCGGTCGCATGTGGAACCTCGTCGGATTCCAGACGCGGCTGCGCATCAGCGAACAGCAGCGCGTATTCCGCATGATCCCCGGGCTCGCCGAGGCGGAGTTTCTGCGGTATGGCAGCATTCATCGCAATTCGTATCTGAATGCGCCAGCGACGCTGACGCCGTATCTGTCGCTCAAGGATGCGCCGACGACGATGTTCGCGGGTCAGCTCACCGGTGTCGAAGGCTATACGGAGAGCAGTGCGACGGGCTTGCTTGCCGGCATCAACCTGTCGCGCATGCTGCACGGTGACGAGCCGGTGATCCCGCCGCCGACCACGATGATGGGCGCGTTGTATCGATATCTGCGCGAGGCCGATCCGAAGCATTTTCAGCCGATGAACGCGAACTACGGGCTGGTGGATGAACTGCCGAATCCACCGCGCGACAAGATGGAGCGCAAGCAGGCGATGGCCGATCGCGCGCTGATCGATCAGGCGGCGTGGATCGAATCGCTCGCACTCACGGGCGTGCAGCTCTGATGGCGCGCGCACGCGTCTCCGGCACTCAGGTCGCCGGCGCGGGCGCGGGCGCAGCAGCAGCGCCAGCGGAGTCGGCGCCGCACGACGTGCCCGTACCGCCGTTGGTTGCAGAGTGGCTCGCGTATCTGGCGAAGGAGCGACAGATGTCACCGAATACGGTGACGGCGTATACGAGCGATCTCGCACGCTTCACGACATACCTCGGGGCAAAGGCTCAGGGTGCCGCGTGGGACTGGGGCACGGTCGATCGGAATGCGATCCGTGGTTTTCTGGGGTTTCTCAGTCGGCAGGGACTCGAGCGCCGATCGATCGCGCGCACCCTGTCTGCCGTGCGGGGCTTCTATCGCTATCTGCATCGCGACGAGCATGTCACGGCGAATCCCGCCCGCAGCGTGCGGACGCCGAAGATCGGCCGGCATCTGCCCGCGCATCTCGACACCGGGACGATGCAGACGCTCATGGACGTCGCGTCCACGCGCGCGCAGGGCGGCGCATACAATGACGTTCGCAACATGGCGATGCTCGAACTGTTCTACGCCACCGGCATGCGTCTCTCCGAGCTGCACGGGCTGAATCGCGAAGACGTCGATCTCGTGTCGCTGCGCGCGAAGGTACGCGGCAAGGGACGGAAGGAGCGGATCATTCCGTTCGGCGCACCGGCGCGTCTCGCGCTCATCAACTACGAATCGCGGCGCGAGGAGCTCGTGCGCGCGATCGGGCCGAAGTCTGATCGCAGCGCCTGGTTCCTGAACCCGCGTGGGCGTCGCTTGTCGCGCCGCGGCATTCAGCTGGCGATGACTGGACTGATCTCACTGGTCGATGCGCCGGAGGGAGCGAGTGTGCACGCACTCCGCCACACCTTCGCCACGCACCTGCTCGATGCCGGCGCCGAGTTGCGCGCGGTGCAGGAACTCCTCGGCCATGCGAGTGTCAGCACCACGCAGATTTACACGCACACGAGCGTCGAGCGTCTCAAGGCCGCGTACGCCAAGGCGCATCCGCGCGCCTGACGCGGCCGCCGACGGTCGCTGTTTCGCCAACGGTCCCGAAGCGATATTCCGTCATGTCTGATTCGATGCCAGTATTTCACGCCACGACAATTCTCGCGGTGCGCCGCAACGGGCAGATCGCCATTGGTGGCGACGGCCAGGTGTCGATGGGGAACACCGTGGCCAAGGCGACCGCGAAGAAGGTGCGCCGGCTCGGTAACGGGAGACTCGTCGCCGGATTTGCGGGAGCCGCCGCCGATGCGTTCACGCTGTTCGAGAAGTTCGAGGAGAAGCTCGAGCGCTACGGCGAGAATCTGCCGAAGGCGGTGGTCGAGCTGGCTAAGGACTGGCGCTCGGACCGCGTGCTGCGCCGTCTCGAGGCGTTGCTGATCGTCGGGGACAACACGTCGATGTTCACCATCAGCGGCAACGGTGATGTGATCGAGTCGGACGATGGCGTGATGGCGATCGGCTCCGGCGGCATCTACGCGTTGTCGGCGGCGCGCGCACTGATCCGGCATACGGAGATGAGTGCACGCGAGATCGTCGAGCAGGGCATGCTGATCGCCGGTGAGATCTGCGTCTTCACCAACACGAACATCACCGTTCTCGAACCGACCGCCTGACCGATGCCGTCTCCGCGTACTGCACGGGCGCTCGCGCGCCTCGCCGATCTGACGCCGACGCGTATCGTCGCCGAGCTCGATCGCTACATCATCGGCCAGGCGAGCGCGAAGAAGGCGGTCGCGATCGCGCTGCGCAACCGGTGGCGCAGGCAGCACACCGACGAATCGATCCGCGCCGAGATCTCGCCGAACAACATCATCCTCATCGGGCCCACCGGCTGCGGCAAGACGGAGATCGCGCGACGCGTGTCGAAGCTCGCGTCGGCACCGTTCGTGAAGGTCGAGGCATCGAAGTTCACCGAGGTCGGCTACGTCGGGCGCGACGTTGAGTCGATGGTGCGCGACCTGATCGAAGCCGCAATGGATCTTGTGCGCTCCGAGCGCGAGCAGGAGATCACGTCGGAAGCGACGGAGCGCGTCGAGGAGCGATTGCTCGACGCGTTGTTGCCTGCGCCGGTCTCCTCGCCCACTGCCGCGACGTCGACACCGAATCAGGCCGAGCCGGTCTCCCCGAACATCTTTCTCGTCGGCGCATCGGGCGCCGCGACCACTGCGCCGGTCAGCGATGCGGAAACGGACCGGCACGCGCGTACCCGCGCGAAGCTGCGTGCGCTGCTGAAGGACGGCCAGCTCGAGACGCGCAACATCGACCTCGAGGTCGCTGCGTCTGCGGCGCCGATGATGGGGATGATGAACCAGCCCGGCGCGCAGGAGGGGATGGAGCAGTTCACGCAGATGATGCAGGACCTGATGCCGAAGCGCACGCGCAAGCGGAGCATGACGGTGGCCGAAGCGCGCCGCGTGCTGCTGCAGCAGGAGTTCGACAAGATGCTCGATCGCGACGAGGTGATTGCCGAGGCGATCGAACGCACCGAGGAGACCGGTATCGTCTTCCTCGACGAGATCGACAAGATCGCCGGAACGCGTGGAAATCAGGGTGGCCCGGATGTCTCACGCGAAGGCGTGCAGCGCGACCTGCTGCCGATCGTGGAGGGCTCCACGGTGCAGACGAAGTACGGTATGGTGAAGACCGATCATGTGCTCTTCATCGCCGCCGGCGCGTTCCACGTGTCGAAGCCGAGCGATCTCATTCCTGAGCTGCAGGGCCGGTTCCCGATTCGCGTCGAGCTGCTGCCGCTGACCGAAGCGGACTTCGTGCGCATCATGACGGAGCCGGAGCATGCGCTGACCAAGCAGTACGCAGCGCTGGTCGCGTCCGAGGGCTCGTCGCTCACGTTTGCCGCCGATGGCATCGCGGAGCTGGCGCGCGTCGCGACCGTGTGCAACACGCGGATGGAGAACATCGGTGCGAGACGGCTGCACACCGTCATGACCACGCTGCTCGAGGAGCTGCTCTATGGGCTCCCGGAGACCGGCCGTGATGGTATCGTCGTCGACGCGGCGATGGTGCGGGACCGGCTCGAGTCGGTGAGTCAGGACGAGGATCTCCGGCGCTATATCCTGTAGCGGCTGGGGAGTCGTTGACCGCAGGGACGGTGGCACTAGGTTCACCTTTTTTCCGGTGATGCCGGATCCGCTGTCCGTCCTTCGGCTCCTGCTGCCATGTCCGCCGAGCGTCAACATCGCGACTTCCTCGCGATCCCGGATTTCGACCGATACGAGCTGGATGCGCTGCTGCGCCTGGCTGACCGCATGCGTCGTGGTGACTACGATCGGCGGCCGTTACGCGGCAAGACGCTGGCGATGCTCTTCATGAAATCGTCGACGCGCACGCGCGTGTCGTTCGAAGTCGGCACGTTCCAGCTCGGC
Organism: Gemmatimonadales bacterium; assembly: GCA_038231095.1. Classification (GTDB taxonomy): domain Bacteria; phylum Gemmatimonadota; class Gemmatimonadetes; order Gemmatimonadales; family Gemmatimonadaceae; genus JACMLX01. Next base: position 14,101 of record JBBRLZ010000042.1, on the reverse strand, counting down.
GGCCACGCGCTGTTTCTGTCCGATCGTGATGTGCAACTCGGTCGTGGCGAGCCGCTCTCCGACACTGCACAGGTGCTGACACGATATGTGGACGGCATCATGATCCGGACGTTCGCACATGATGACGTGTTGAATCTCGCGAAGCATGCACAGGTGCCAGTGATCAACGGACTCACCGACTTGCAGCACCCGTGTCAGGTGCTCGCCGATGTGCTCACCGTGCGTCAGCATCTGAATGACGAACGGAAGCAGACGGTCGCGTGGATCGGCGACGGGAACAACATGGCCAACTCGTGGATCGATGCGGCGGCATCGTTCGGTTTTTCGCTCCGCCTCGCCTGCCCGGAGGGCTACGATCCTGATCCGGTGTTGCTTGCGCGCGCGCAGACGCAGACGGAGGTGAAATTGCTGCGCGATCCGGCGGAAGCGGCCGACGGCGCGACCGTCGTCACGACGGATGTCTGGGCCTCGATGGGACAGGAGCAGCAGCACGCGGAGCGTGTGAGGGCGTTTGGCGGCTTCATCGTGAATGAATCCGTGATGAAGCGGGCGACGAGCGGCGCGATCTTTCTGCACTGCCTGCCGGCGCATCGCGGCGAGGAGGTGAGTGCGGCGGTGATCGACGGTCCGCAGAGTCGCGTCTGGGACGAGGCAGAAAACCGGCTCCATGTGCAGAAGGCCGTCATGGCCGTGCTGCTTGGCGGCGAGCCGTTGCATACCGGACAGGTACGGGCGTAGCGGCGCGGCGGGAAACGCGTGCCGTTCGTCGATCGTTCACTCGTGTATTTCACGCTGGCTCACGACGCAGATCCCATCATGCCAACTCTCGGAAAAGCCGCCCCCGCCTTCACGCTCGACACCGATGCCGGCGAATCACTGTCGCTCAAGGATCTCAAGGGACAGAACGTCGTCCTCTATTTCTACCCGAAGGACGACACCTCGGGCTGCACCACGGAAGCGTGCGAATTCCGCGACCTGATGCCGCGATTCGAGAAGGGAAGCGCCGTGATTCTCGGTGTCAGCCCCGACAGCGTGAAGAGTCACCAGAAGTTCAAGGCGAAGTACGATCTGCCGTTCACGCTGCTGGCCGACACCGAGCATGCAATTGCCGAGAAGTACGGGGTGTGGAAGGAGAAAAGCATGTATGGCCGCAAGTACATGGGTATCGAGCGCACCACGTTTCTGATCGATGCGACGGGCAAGCTGCGCAGAATCTTCGAGAAGGTGAAGCCGGCTGGGCATGCGGACGAAGTCGCGGTGGCCCTGACGGAGCTCTGACATCGCGAGATCTGTGGCATGCGTGACCGAGGCCACCGCAGCGTACGCGCGGTGGCCTCATCCGTATTGGCACTGCGCGCGAGGCGTATCATCGAGCAAGTCGTCGACTGTCCCTCCGAGTGCAGCACCGATCAGCGCCGTGATTCCGGCCACGGCTGGGGTGCGTATCGCAGGCTGACCGGGCCGCTACAACTCGCGCAGTGAGAATGATTCTTGCGAGAGAGGAATTGCAGCACGCTGCGTCATCATCCGTGACGCGTGAAACGTGTTGCGACGGGCGCGTGAGCGGGGATGCGATGTCGGGATTGCTGGTCCTGAGGGACGCGATGATCCTTGCTCCGACACGCTAAGGTTTCCGGTCGAAGGCGGTGACGGTCACACGGCGTGTGGCTGAAGTCTCCTTCTTTCCATTATCAGCCTGACGACGGTGTTTCGTATGGGTGAGCAGGTTCCAGTTGCGTTCGTGACCGATCCGTTCACGCGAGATGCGCCCGGTGTCCTCGGCGTCGCAGAGACGCCACCCATGTCGCCCGGCGGCGTCACGTTTGCAGTGACGGCTACCGCACTGAAGGCGCCTCGCGTTCTCGTGGTTGATGACAATCGCGACGCAGCCCTCTCACTCGCCCTGCTGCTCAGACTCTCCGGCAACGAGACCAACACCGCTTTCGATGGCGAAGAGGCGCTCACCATTGCGTCAGATTTCGACCCCGATCTCATTCTGCTCGACATCGGCCTGCCGAAACTGAACGGCTATGAGGTCTGCCGGCTGCTGCGTCTGCGACCGAGCACACGGCCGGTCGTGATCGTCGCATTGACGGGGTGGGGAGAGGCAGAGGATCGTCGCAAGTCCGCTGTCGCCGGATTCGACGCGCACTTTGTCAAGCCGCTGGAACCAGGCGCGCTGCATACCATCTTGACGCGCTTGGGGCCGTCATTCGTGGTCTGACGAACGTGCAGCTCTGGAACAGCTTTTGCCGCGCCTCGTCAACTACGGCGACCTCGCGCGCGTGATGACTGCTCGGTTTCGTCGCGACTCCGTTCGCGCCGATGCGAAGCGTCTGGGAGTGTGCGGCCTGCGTTTCGAGTGATTACCGGCGCTGACGTTCGGTTTCGACACCTCGTCGAGAACTTGGCAAAAGCACTCGGTCGACGGTTAGCGTATGCGACGACCTCGTTCACCGCTCGGGACGTGCGGGAATGGGCGCGGAACGTGGCGTGACCAGCGTCAGTGCGACGTGCGAATCCAGCGCGAACTCGTCAACCTCGGTGCGCAGCCTGCGATTGCTCTCCTGAATCAGTGTCAGCACGCCGTTCGGCGGCTCGACGCTTCGATCGGTGATGGAAGTCAGGCGATGCACGATCGCTTCGAGTCGCTGCACCTGACGCTGCGTCTCGAGCAGGCAGTACTCGAGCGATTGATCCGCTGAGCGCAGGACCTGCGCTTCGAGCGCCGACGCACCCGTGCTGACGGTCAGCACCGGCGTTCCACTCTTCTCGGCGTAACCACGAATGGGTTGCTGCATGAGACATCTCCTGACGCTGTATCATCGCGTCGCGATTGGTTCATGAACGCAAAAAAGGCGCGGGCGACCGTGAAGGTCGCTCGCGCCATCATCTGACGAGCCCGTTGCTCGTTCGATCCGGCCTGCGCAAACGTCGCGCGTGTTCTTCTCGAGCATACCGGTCGTCGCGACGGTGCGCAAGAGGCTCGATCGCCGCTCGTTGCATCAACGCCGCATCTCCTGTCGGGCACCATTCGTGCAAACATGAAGAATATCAAGGAACACGAAATTCTTTTCAATGGAGCCCATACTATGTCTGTTGCAACACACGCTTCGAAGAAGGAAACGATCGACGGGTACGTCACGGACATGCTCGCGCTTGAGAAGCACATTCAGACGGTGCTCAGTGGACAGATCCAGGACCTCGATGAGCACAGCGAGTTCAAGGGCGCGTTGCTTCGGATTCACGCGGTGTGTGACGGCCATGTCAACGCGCTCGAAGCGCTCACGGCACGACGCTCGGAGAGCAGCAGCGGCGTCGCCAAGGTCGTGAAGAAGGCGGTGTCATCAGTGCTCGGGCTCGGCGCCGCGGCCATCGACTTCGTGCGAACGGAGAAGCTGCCGAAGGATCTGCGCGACGACTACACCGCCATTTCACTCGCGTACATCGGCTACCTCATGCTGCACACGACCGCGCTGACGCTGAACGACAGCGAGGTCGCGATGCTGGCTCGCACCTATCTTCGCGAACAGGCCGAATTGATGATGGCGCTCCAGCAGATCATTCCTGCTGCGACCGTCAGCTTCCTCGCATCGGAAGGGTACGACATCGATACCAGCGTGCTTCCGGAGATCGCTGAGAGCGTGACGGCATCCTGGAGGTAGGCAGTTTCCCCGGATTGTCCGGCGTCAGCTGCCGTCGCTGGCGCCGGAAACTGTCGAGCAGGGCGGGCGGGATGTAGCTTGACGTGTCTGCCAGTTCGGCACCCACTTCTGCCTTCCCGCCATGTCTGCCTCAGATACGCTCTTCCGCACGGCTCTCTACGACGTCCACGTGGCACTCGGCGCGAAGATCGTGCCGTTCGCCGGCTTCGAGATGCCCGTGCAGTACCCGACCGGCATCACCGTCGAGCACAACGCAGTCCGCAAGGCCTGCGGCCTGTTCGACGTGAGCCACATGGGCGAGTTCCTCGTGACCGGCCCGGGCGCGATCGACTTCGTGAACTACGTCACGACGAACGACGTCTCGAAACTCGCCGTCGGGCAGGCGCACTATTCCACGTTCTGCAACGAGCGCGGCACGATCGAGGATGACTGCCTCGTCTACCGCTTCGAGGATCACCTGATGCTGGTGGTCAATGCGTCGAACATGGCGAAGGACTGGGCTCACATCGAACCGCGTATTCTCACGTTCGACGCGCAGCTCGAGGACATCAGCGCGAAGACGGCATTGCTCGCGCTTCAGGGGCCGCAGGCGCCGACGATCCTCGCGCGGCACACTGACGCGGACCTCGCGGCGATCGCGTACTACCACTTTGTGGTCGGCACCGTCGCGGGCGTGGAGAATGTCATCATCAGCCGTACCGGATACACCGGTGAAGACGGCTTCGAACTGTATTTTCCCGATGTGCACGCGCAGACGATCTGGGACGCGCTGATGTCCGGTGGTGATGTGACACCGGCAGGTCTTGGTGCGCGCGACACACTGCGCCTTGAGATGGGGATGGCGCTCTACGGCAATGACATCGACGACACCGTGACGCCGTACGAAGCGAATCTCGCGTGGCTCGTGAAGCTCACCGCGAAGGATCGCTTCGTGGGTCGTGAAGCGCTCGTGTCGCAGAAGATGGCTGGTGTTCCGCGCAAGCTGGTCGGCTTCACGCTTCCGGTGCGCAACGTGCCGCGTCACGGCATGAAAGTGTCGATTCACGGCGAGTCCAGCGGCGTGGTCTGCAGCGGCACAGTCGGGCCGAGCGTCGGCATTCCGATCGGGACGTGTTATCTGCCGACCGATCTCGCGAAGCCCGGCACGACGTTCGACGTCGAGATCCGCGGGACGATGGTGCAGGCGACGGTGGCCACCTTGCCGTTCTGGACGAACGGATCGGCGAAGAAGTAGTCGCGACGTGAAGGCGCTCATCACACTGACCGACGTCGAGCCGGCAGTCAGGCTCAACGCGCTCCTCGAACAGACTGGCATCACGACGGAGCTCGTGTCGCCGCTGGACGACGTGCGTGGTACGCTCGAACGATTCGGGCCGGATGTCGTCGTGATCACCGGCGCGCTGTTCGACACAGGCAGTGTGCAGCTCGTGCGCGAAGAGTTGTGGGCCGGCGTGCCTGTCGTGGGCCTGGCCGATATCGATGAACCAGGCATGCGCGATCGGCTGCGCACGATCGGATATGCCGACGTGCTGGTGAAGCCTGTGCGGCCAGAGGACGTCGCGCCGGTTGTGCGTCGCCTGCTCGAACGTCGGCGGCTCAGTCAGGAGACCGGACTCAGCGGCGACACCGATGCGCTGCGCGAGGTGCTGGTGAAGATCGAGCAGATCGCACCCGTGAGCAGCACGGTGTTGATCGAAGGGGAGAGCGGCACCGGCAAGGAACTCGTCGCGCGCGGCATTCATCGCCTTGGACCACGTCGCAACAAGCCCTTCATCGGTGTGAATGTCGGTGCGCTGGCCGAGACGCTGCTCGAAAGCGAATTGTTCGGCCATGAGAAGGGCGCATTCACCGGTGCGGCGGAGCGTCGTCTTGGCCGCTTCGAGCTGGCCGACGGCGGTACGCTCTTTCTCGACGAGATCGGGGACATTCCGCCATCAACGCAGGTGAAGCTCTTGCGCGTGCTCGAGGAGCGGGAAGTCACGCGCGTGGGTGGCGTGACGAGTATCCCGGTGAACGTGCGGGTGATCGCCGCGACCAATCGGCCACTGCGTGACCTCGTTGAGGCGGGCTCGTTCCGGTCGGACCTGTACTACCGGCTGAACGTGCTGAGTATGTACCTGCCGCCGTTGCGCGAGCGGCAGTCGGACATTCCGGTCCTCGTTCGACGTTTCGTCGCCGAATTCTCGCGCCGGCACGACAGGGAATTCCACGGTATCTCGGCCGAGGCGATGGAGTTGCTGGCTCGCTATCCATGGCCGGGCAACGTGCGCGAGTTGCGGAACCTGATCGAGAGCATGGTGGTGCTGGCGCCGGGCCATGAGATCAGCGTGGCAGACATCCCACCGCACATTCGCGACGGCTTGACGCGATTGTTGCCGATGCGCCTTCCGCCGCTCGCGACGGCGCGGCCCAGTGGTGGCGAGGCGGCGCCGATGCTTGGTGCTGCCGAGCTCGAGTTCATCCTGCGCAACGTGATGGAGCTCAAGGGGCAGGTCGAGGATCTGCGGCGCAGGCTCGATCAGACGCCGGCCGTGGCCGCGCCGGTCGAGCCTGCGCTGGTGGCCGGTGCGGGTGTCGAGCCGAAGAGCGCGCGGCTGCCGAATTCGGTCGAGGTGGTGCCTGGCATGACGATGGCACAGATCGAGCGGGCGGTGATCGAGGCGACGTTGCGTGAAACGCGCGGCAATCGTCGTCGTGCGGCTGAGCTCCTTGGAATCGGCGAACGAACGCTGTATCGAAAGATTCGCGAGATCGAAGGTGGCGAAGGCCTCGACATGGCCGAGGACGCTCACTCTTGATTTATATCAGTATGCGGCCCAGCTTGCACCCCGGACAACGGCCGGGGCTGATTCGCAGCGCCAGCCGGAGCTTGTGTTCGCTCTTTTGCACTTCCACCCGCGAAAGAACGTGACCGTGTCAGTATTTCAGTCGGCGTCTGGTGCTGGGGGCAGCGGCAATCGCCCATCAGCGATTCACATTGCGCGTGCCGAGGAGTTGCTCGGCACGTTGCCGGGTGTGGTGAGCGTGCGCATCGAAGCATCGCCGAGTGGTGATGTCGATGCGATTCATGTACTCACGTCGGTCGAAATCGGTCCCAAGCAGACGGTACGCAACATCGAGAGCGCCTTGCTGGCGCATCTTGGCATGCGCGTCGACCATCGCAAGATCAGTGTCGCGACGACGGTGGATGCACCGCGCATCCGGTTGACGCCGGCCGCTGTCGATGCGATTGCGGGTGTCGCACCGGTGGCGGCGCCGCAGGCCGCGATCCCGGTGGCGACGCCGGTCAGCAGTGTGGCGGCGGCGGCGGAGCCGGCCGTCGGAATTCGTCGCTACGTCTTTGACGATGTGGAAGTGAAGCGCAGTCGCAGCGGACTTGGATGTCGTGTGACGTTGCGGCGGGGTGAAGAGTCTTTCGAGGGCGAAGCGGAAGGGTTGGAGACGGAGGCGGCGCGGCTTGAACTGGCTGCGCGGGCCACGGTGCTCGCCCTGGCGTTTGCGGAGGGGAAGGCAGGGTCATTGGCGCTGGCGGGTGCGCAGCAGGTTGACGCCTTCGGGACGGAGTTCGTGTTGGTTGGTGTGTCAGTGCGTCAGGGTCGCACGTCGGTGTTGTTGAGCGGAAGCTGTGAGATCCGCGACAGTGCCGAGGTGGCCGGAGTGCTGGCGGTATTGGATGCAACGAACCGGTGGTTGGAGGCGACGCGCCAGGGGTAGGGTGTCGCAGGTGCAGTGAACCGGCGGGGCGTTGCGTGTAGTGGTGACGAGGTCACTGCGGGCGGCGGGAAGAGCACTGTCGGTCACTGGCACGAAAGCAGCGTGTGCAAGTGGAAAGCAGCGAGTTTGTATCCCCCCGTCCTCGGCAGAGCGGAGTTGAGCGGGTACGGCCAGTAGTACGAGCGGAGCCCACTTGAAGGAGGCAGCGGAGCGCGAGAGCGCGACGCTGACGAAATCATGGGAGGTGACGCAAAATGGGTTTCTGGGCCGCATTCGCAGGATTGATTGCCGCAGCTTTTACCGGTGGTCAGACGTGGCAGTGAAGTACTAGCGAGACGACCGAGGCGGGGGGATCTGCTTGAGAAAGGCCACAAAAATTGTTGTCTTCGTGACTGCGTTGCTTGGCGCTGCTTCGCTTGCGGCGCTGTACAGCGCCAGTCCAAACGTTGATTCTCGAGAATTGAACGCCGCGATTGCCTTTGCGGTGTTTTCTGTCTTCGGAGCACTCATGCCGTATTCGCTCTCTGAGCGAGTCGCGGCGTCTGCAACCTTTGTAACCTTTCTTGCTAGCGTCGTGTTGGTACCGACGTGGCTGTCAGTTGTCGCTGCGGGCGGCGTCATTCTGCTTTCGCAGATCGTGCAGCGGACTGGAAGGCCGAAGACAGTCTTCAATGTCGCGCAGCACGTTGTTGCGCTCTCGTGCAGTGTCATCGCGTATCAGCTAGTTGGCGGTCGAGGAGCCGTGTATGGTGGCGAAATTTCGCCGCTCGCTTTGGTTGCGGTATTCCTCGCTTTCTTCTTAGCAAATTCAGCGGCCGTCGCTGCTGTTGTCAGCGCTGAAACGAGAGTCGCGTTCCTCGGACTCTGGAAGGAGAACACGCTTCGCGGCTTCGGTCTGGACGTAGTCGCGATTCCGTTTGTTTATGTCTTCGTCAAGGTCTACGTTGAATTTGGCGTGCTCGCTACTTCCGCAGCAGCCGCACTTATTCTGGTTGTTCGGCAACTCAACAGCACAAATGAGGAGTTGCATCGCTCGAATAAAGAACTTCTCGAGCTCACTGTCACAACACTCGAAGCGCGAGATCCGTATACCAGCGGTCACTCGCGTCGAGTTTCACAGTATTCACGTATGATGGGCCAGGCGCTTTCTCTCTCGGCGAAGCAGATCGAACGCCTCACTGTGGCGAGCCTGCTCCACGATGTCGGAAAGATCCATGAGGTGTTCGCGCCAATCTTGTCAAAGCCCGGCAAGCTGACGGCGGAAGAGCGCGCAATTATGGAGTCGCATCCTATTAAGGGTGCCGAGTTGGTCAGAATCTCATCACATCTGCGCGACACCGTCGATCCGATCCGCCATCATCATGAAGCTTGGGATGGCTCTGGGTATCCTGACGCATTAGCTGGTGAAGCGATCCCAAATTTCGCTCGAATTATTGCTATAGCTGATACAATTGATGCAATGGCGAGCGATCGGCCATATCGCCGTGGGCTCTCTGCGGAGAAAATTCGCGCAGAAATGGTGCGCATGAGCGGGATTCAGTTTGATCCCGAAATGCTAAATACGCTCTTCGCGGCAGGCACCATCGATACTGTCCTTCGGTTAGCGTGCGCGTCTCATCTCGACGATTTTGCTGCAGAGCCGACCCTGTCTCTAATCGCGAACGGATAGTTCATCAACGCGCGACATTCTGGTGTTACGCTTTGCTCCATTGTAAATGGTCCACACTGTTGACGTCATACGCCAGTGCCAACGAGAGACGGCACGTGCTGGCGAATCGCGCAAGTCGAGATCAGAGCAAGACTAACAAGTTTTATCTGCAAAATCCTCTGAGCCGCACGACTCGGAAGTAGCAAATCGTGGCCGTCAGACTCCCACAAGTTCGTTTAGGAATGGCCAGATTGTGCATCCCGACGCGAGCAGTCTTGGGAACTGGTCAAAGACGAATGAGCGCAAATTCACGTCTAGTTCAGCCTCTCGATCCGCAAGCAAAAGTGCAGCGAGGCTGTATTGCTCCAGCGGGTAGTGTGCGTGGCTCGAAATGCTTGAGCGAAGGACCTCGAAGTTGCATTGCAATTCTCTCGATCTTTTGCCGCGAAATGTCGCCAGCCGAGCCGATAGGAGCGAGTAGCTTGAAGTGCCGCGCTGCGGACCACGAAGGCAACGAGCCATTTGACGGGCAGCCTTGGCAGCGGTGGAGTTGTCTCCTTCGATGACCGACGCCCAGCAAGTAAAGAGGCTTAAGTCCGCGATCAGGACCGGAGAGTGTAGGCTGTTCGTTTCAATCGTTGATCGAGCGGCATCGATATAGGCAAATGCTGACGCACTGTCCATCTGATGGATGGCCAGATCAGCGAGACGTAAGTCGGCTTTTGCGACGAGTACGTCGTATCTCAGGCTGATTGCCAAACTGTGCGACTCATGAAGAGCTGCCTGTGCTTTGGCGTACTCCCCATATCTCGCGAAGGCTTCGGCTGCGTTGCGTAAACCCTTGCAAGCAAGCTCCACGTCTTGAACGGTGCGGCACGCAACCACGAGAAGACTGGCACTCGATATCGCCAGGTTTCGATCACCTGTTGAAACACTGTAGATCAAGTCAGCGCGATGAACACCGAACATAGGAATGTCGGGTGCGAAGCGAATTGCGTTAACTGATCTGTACGCTGCTGTAAGCGCGGCCAAGTCATTCAGGTTTGATGCGAGAGCGAGTGATGTTGTCGCCTCCGTAAGCCTTTCCTCCGGCGATCTGTTCGGGTCGCGCGCGTCATCGAGAGCCTTAGCCAATGCTGCGTCGGTCGCTAGCGTAAAATCTGTCGCCGCTTCGCTTAACGAAACGACGGGCAGTCCCCTTAGTCGGAATCGGCCGGACTTTCTGACTACTGCGGGACGAAGTCCTTCAGCGCTGCGGCGAACTCGTGTGGTAGTTTCGTCAAGGAGTGATTGGAACTGTGATGTGTGGGAACCGGCGCGAAGCCGACTTAACTCGAAGATTAGGCTTTGAGCGGTCTCAATGCGCAGGAGACTGCCAGCCTCGCGGTCTAGGAGCTCGGACGCACCGTCTTCATCGCTTGCAGCAACCAACATTCGCAGCGAAGCATAGAGGTCAACGGGCTTACGGCCAGTGTTCCACCGATGCATCGTCGCGATCGCGGCGTTGCGTGCATCCATTCTTAGTATACTCGGCTTCAAACGCTTCAGCGCCGCGTTGGTGAGCAAGGGCGAAGAGACGAGTGTGCCATTCAAACACTGTAAGTATCCCGACTGTTCAATCTCGTCCAACGCTGATGCCACTTCGCGTGGCTCAAGCTTGAGTGCGGATAACAGCGTTTGTTCGTCTGCTGCGTTAAGAAGTGCGCCACATAGCACCAATATACGCCAGTGTAAATCGTTGAACTCTCGTAGTGCGCTTTCGACACTCATGCGCACACGCCATGGAATCGTATCTGGCGAACCTGAGTCAAGTATGAGGCCCAGCATCTCAATTCCATACATCGGCACGCCTTCCGAAAACACAGCGGCGCACGCGATCTGAGGCTGAGTCGCGCGTGGCTGCTCAGCGGCTGCGTATGCGGCGATAATGGCATGTGCTTGTGCTGTGGCCAACGGCCTTAGCGGTATGCGTTCAATCCACTTGAGGGCGACAGGTGCATCAGTCGGAGTAGACAGCGTTGACGACGCCATGACCATTGCGTGGTGTCTGGGTACGCCCGCTCGGTAGATTCGGTCAAGCTGAGCGAGAGACTCTGGATCGATCAATTCACCTCGTTCGAGGAGAAGCAGTGTATTCGTTTCTTCGGACACGGCCGCCAGGAGGTCTTCGATTTCGTGGAGTGGACATTCCGCGTTGACTGAATCGTTCCGCGAGAGCCAGCTCCGAAGCGTGTTGACGGCGTCTGGTGAAATCCCCATCCAGCCGGGCATGTCCAAGAGCCGCGTCACGATCGAACCCAGAGCGCCCAAGGCACATGGGCGAGCGCCGTCGACTGCGAATTCCAGAATCTGCACGCCTTGAAGGACTGCAGATTTCTTCAGTTCGTAGAGCAAGCGAGTCTTCCCGCTGCCTTCTGGGCCGTGCAACAGTAGAGCGTTTCCTCGTCCGGCGCGAGCGTCGAAGAGCACCGCTGCCAATCGCTTTGACTCCATCGCTCGGCCGATAAGACTTCCGTGGTGCGCTCCACCACTCAGATAGCTGAGCGATGGAAGCTTTTCTGCGATTCGACGGCGCAGCAACTGAGCTGGGAGCGCTGCATCCTTGCCTGGGCCAAGTCGGCCAATCTCGGTCAAATAGGCGTCAAGTAGCTTCAGCGCGTCTACTTTCGAGCCCTGAAGCGCCATGATCTCAGCTCTTGTGAGAGTCGCCTCTTCGTTGAGTGTGTCGAGACTCAGCAGCTGTGTTGCGTAGTTGTCTGCTCGTGTGAAATCACCTGCTGATCTCGCGCTCTGTAGCAGACGAATCATCCGCGGGCGCAGGAGGGCATGGACGCCAATTCGCTGCGACGTGACCCATGCTTTGAGTTCTTCAGAGAAGTCAGGCATGTAGTGAGGTAGCCATTCGCCCGCCACATCCCCATCCGCATCCTCCCAGTCCGCCGACCAGTGCCGCGGATCCAACCGCAACCCATCCTCCCCCGACTCCACCACCAACCCGATCTCGCGCGCCTTGTAGACCGTCTGCCGCAAATTGTGCCGCGCGTTCGCATCGTCCGCACCGGGCCACAACGTGTCCATCATCGTCTGCCGGGACGCAATCCGACCCAGCGGGACACTCAGACGCACAATCATCGCGAACAGCCGCTCCGCCTCCGGCGTCACGAGCTCGTTCCCCAGTTCGATCCGCTGCCCACCCAGAAACTGCAGCCGCGCGATGTTCCTCGACCGGTCGATCATCCGCTCCCTCTCGGTTCGGTGCTCTGAGTCCAGCACAACTCCGAAGACCCTCCTGGCCCGACCGCGCCGTCGGCCCCACACCCAACCTGAGACCGCCAGTCACCCCAGCGTCATTTGATGATGCTACGCAACGCGCGCGTCGCGACAGGGGCCACGCGCGAAACGGCATCGGGAACCCACAGATGTCCTGCACCGACTCGACACCTGGCCGACCTGCGGCCCGGCGCCGACGCCCGATTGGACGACGGCTGCCCATGCACGCTTCTACCTTTCGCACATGGTCTCCCTCCTCGACATCATCGGCCCGGTCATGGTCGGGCCGTCCTCGTCCCACACGGCCGGCGCCTGCCGCCTGGGACTGCTCGCCCGCGGACTCGTCGGCGGTACGCCCCAGACGGCCCACATCGAACTCCACGGCTCCTTCGCCCGCACCGGTGAAGGCCATGGCACGGACAAAGCCATCGTCGGCGGCCTGATGGGATTCCGGCCCGATGACGAACGGCTCCGCGACGCCCTCGACATCATGGAGCGCGAGAGCCTCGCCTACACGTTCGAGAAAACGACCCTCGGCGAGGACAGCGACGTCCACCCGAATACGGTCCGCATCTCGCTCACGCGCAACAACTACCACGCCGTGATGCAGGGCTCGTCACTCGGCGCCGGACGCGTGCTCGTCACGCAGATCGACGGCTACCCGGTCGAAGTCACCGGCAACCTGCACACCATCGTGCTCGTCGCCGAAGACGTGAAAGGCAGCGTCGCACGCATCGCCACGCTGCTCGCCGACGCGGAACTCAACATCGCCACGCTCCGCCTGTCGCGGAAACAGCGCGGCGGCGATGCGTTCATGGTCATCGAACTCGATGAACAACCGGGCGAGAAGGTGCGCGACACGATCCGCGCACTCTCCTGGGTGCGCTACGCGTTCCGGCTCGACAAGGTGGGATCGGCCTGACATGTACAAGTCACTCGCAGACGCCATTCGCGACGCCGAAGCCCGCGGCGTGTCACTCGCTACCGTTGCGCTGGAAGCGGAATCGAATGACGGCGGTCGGAGCATCGCCGATATTCGCCAGGCACTCGGTCGCGCGCTCCACATCATGCGCGGCGCCATCACGCAAGGCGAGAATCCCGACCTCCGCTCCGCATCAGGCCTCGTCGGCGGCGATGCGGCAAAACTGAACAGCGGACCTGAAGGTCCATTGAGCGGAACGTTGTTTCGCGATGTGCTGATGCGGGCACTCGCCGTGCAGGAAGTGAACGCTGCGATGGGCGTGATCGTCGCGGCACCGACCGCCGGCGGCGCCGGCGTCCTGCCGGCCGTGCTGACGGGCATCGCGAAGGCGAAGAACATCCCCGACGAGAAGATCATCGACGCGCTCGCCACCGCGGGGCTGATCGGCGCCGTCGTCGCTGAACGCGCCTCGCTCAGCGGGGCGGAAGGTGGATGCCAGGCGGAGACCGGCGCTGCGGCCGGCATGGCCGCCGGTGCCGCCGTCGAAATGCTCGGCGGCACGCCATCGCAGGCGGGTCATGCGACTGCGCTCGCGCAGCAAGGCACGCTCGGCCTGGTCTGCGATCCACTCGGCGGACTGGTCGAACTGCCCTGCGTCTTTCGCAATGCGACCGGCGCCGCCATCGCGCTCGCCGCAATCGAGATGGCGATGGCGGGGATCACGTTCGCGATCCCGGCAGATGAAGTGATCGACACGATGGGCGAGATCGGCAAGTCGATGGATGTGCGGTACCGCGAAACGGCGGGTGGCGGACTCGCAGCAACACCAACGGGACGGCGGTTGGCGAAGGAGCGGCTCGTACAGATCAAGCGGGCGGACGG
>JBBRLZ010000041.1:0-37277 GCA_038231095.1 Gemmatimonadales bacterium | reverse complement strand
CGGCGCGGCTGATCCGGTTTACTGTGCCATGCTCGCCCAATCGTCCTCGTCGAGCGTGACCATCACTTCCTGAGAAGCCTGACCTTTGCGCCCTGCCGCGGCCTTGCTGCGCTTGACTGCGGCCTTGCGCGCCGGCCGGCCTTGCCCGACACCGTCCGTGGTGCGGACCTTGAACTCCGACAGCAGCAGCGCCATGCGCTCCGCCTCGGCCGACAATGCTCCAGCGATCTCCTGCGACTGCTCGGCGTTCCCCGACGTGTCGATGGTGATGCGTCCCACCTGCTCCATGGCGGTCGTGATCTGCTTCACGCCTTCGGCCTGCTGCTCGTTCGCCGACGCAATCTCCGAAATCACATCGCGCACTCGATTCACATGGGTTTCGATGTCCGCCAGTCGTGCGGATACATCGCCTGACAGGCGTGCGCCTGTGGCGGTATGCGTGACCGAATCGGCGATCAGTTCTGTCGTATTGCGTGCGGCCTCGGCGCTGCGCAGTGCCAGCGCACGTACTTCATCCGCTACCACCGCAAATCCGCGACCCGCGTCGCCGGCCCGCGCCGCCTCCACCGCGGCGTTGAGCGCCAACAGGTTCGTCTGGAACGCGATCTCATCGATCGTCCGCACGATCTTCGCCGTCTCATCGGCGCTGCGCTTGATCCTGCCCATCGCGTCGCTGAGCGCGTTCATGGCCTGGACGCTGCTCGCCGCCGCCGTGCTGGTCGTGTCTGCCAGCGCGCGCCCTTCGCGGGCATGCGTTGAGGTGGACTCGGTCATGGCGCTCAGTTCCTGCAGCGAGGCCGCCGTCTCCTCGATGGCTGCCGCCTGATCGGATGCGCCGCGGGACAGGCGCACGCTGCCATCGGTGATGTCGTTGCTCGCGTCGCGACACCTCGTGGACAGCTGCGATGCGTCCGCCAGCGTCTCCTCGAGCCGCGCAATGGCGTCGTTGAATGCCTGCTGGGCATCTGACTGATCGCCTTCGAATTGCCCTTCGAGTCGCGCGGTCATGTCGCGATCGGCCACGCGATCCACCGCCGTCCGAAGTGCGGCGAGAAACCCGAGCACCGCGTCGCGTTGCTGCTCCGCTTCGTGGTGGGCGGATTGCACTGTGTCCATTGACTCGTTCAGTCCCTCGATGACCTGACGGAAGCTGCCTTCGAACAATGCGACATTGCCGCGGTGCGTAAAGTCGTTGCGACGCGTTGCGCCAGAGACACCGGTTGCTTCGGCGACGAGCGAGCGCACTGCGACGACGACGGTACGATACGCATCTGCCATATCGCCGCCGCTCACTTCGACGTCCACGTTGCCGCGGGCCAGTTCGCGCGCGACGGCTTGTAATGCGTCGGCCTCACTCACTTCAGCAGCCAGGGTCAGGCTCATCCATACCAACACTCCGGTTTCCAGCACCACGAAGCCGGCGTGCAGGGCCACCAGTCCGAATGCCGTGTGATGCCCGACGGGAAATGCGTACGCGGGAATGCCGGCATTCTGGACGAACATGAATGCGACGTGATGCACCGCGATCACTGCGGCACCAACGATCGGCACGTGCCAGTCGCGATACGTGAGCAGGAAGGCGAGGCACACGAAGATATGGAAATGGAGCTCGATCATCCCGTTCGCCTGATGGATGAAGAGCGCCGAGTATGTCATGAATCCCGCGGCGACCGCGTATCTGGTCATCGCGGCTCCGGCGCGGGACCGCGTGAGCCAGAACACGCCAAGCGACACCGGACCGCCGATGCCGAGCGCAACGCCCCATGTATCGTGAAGCAGGGCCAGACCGAGTGCGACAGGAAGATGCGCGAGGAGGAGCAACCCAAGCGTGCGGTCCACGCTGGCTCGGCCGCGCTGAAGCATTGTTGTCGGCGAAACGGACACGGCGATCTCTGATGGCGGAGTGGTCACGAGGCAGGCACCTGCGGCCGCAACGCCGCTTCGTACCTCGGTCCAATTGGTGTATCGGCCAATTCGCGTCAGAGCTTCACTGCGAAACAGACGGGGAACCCTTCCGCCGACGTTGTGTGAGTGCGCGCTAAGGAATCGTGCGTGTGCTCGTCTACCGACGACGCGTGTTGATCATCAGCGCGCCGCCACTCGCATCGGGGCCGAAGATCGCGCCGGCTTCACTGGGCGGGATGAACAGCAGCGACTCGACGGCCGTCGGCTCGACCAGCGGCAGGTCTCCGCTCGTGCGGCTGCCATCGAGAATGAACACGCGGACCCGCTGCCCGCGGTACATGAGCACCGAACGCACCTCGCCCGATCGGATGCCGAGTCCGGGAATGTTCAGCGACATGATCAGGTCATCCACGTTGCGCACCGAGCGCGAGCGTTCGCGCAACGCGTCACCGCCGAGAAAGTAGCGGCGCATCAGGTTCAGATTGAACCCGAAACTCGTCATGCGCTGCTCCATCACCTTCACCGGATCGAGCAGAGTCACTGGCACGAGATGCAGCACGACGTGGACGCTGTCCGATTCGCCGATGATCGGGAACGACTCGGTCCCGCCTGGTTCGAATCCGATGTGCCGCCCGACCACACGGTACCAGCTCTGCTGCAGATCACGCCATCCGGCGGCGCCTGCGCTGTCCGTGAGCGCGCCAACCATCTGCTCGAATCGCGGATCGACCGAGACGAGCGCAAGCTCCGCATTGCGCAGCGGCACATCGGTTCCGGTCGCGCGCACACTCACCTGAACCTGCGTCAACTTCCTGCTGCTGACGGCTCGTACGATGGTGCCAGCCGTGCTGTCGCGGAATGGGCCCATCAGAATGCTCTGCGCGCTCACATCCTCGCCACGCGACAGCTCGCTCAGCGTGCGTCGAAAAATGTGCTCGTAGTACATCGTCGCGCCGCTGTCGAGCACGAAGATCGGCGACGATGTGCGGCCGAGCGTGCGAGCGGACAGTTGCAGCCAGTATGTGCCCGGCACCGGCGCCCGAACCGAAAACTCACCATGCCGATTCGTGTGCGTCGTCGCCGCCTCGCGGCCGAGCGAATCGCGCAACGTGATGTTCGCGCCCCACACGGCGTCGCCGCGCGTGTCGATCTTCGCGAGCCCTCGGATCTCCTGCGCGTGGACGGGTAACGAGGCCACGGCCCAGGTGATGAGGGCGATGGCCACCGACAAAGCGTGCGATCGGCTTCCGCGCAGCAGGGAACGCATCAGGGCGAGGGTTGGGACTGCATCCAAACTGTCAGCCGTGCAGACGCCGGGCAATGATATTTCATTCCGGCATGGCCATCACACCCATCATCACGTCCCAACTGCTCGACTACCATAGCTGGCGCCAGCGCAGCGTCACCGTCGCCGGGCACCGCTATGCGGTCGCAACCAAGCCGGGACTGCTCGGCCATGGCCGCGACGACGTCGCCGCGACGCTGCTGGCCGAGCGGGTGGTGATCGAGCCTGGCTCCACGGTCGTGCAGATGCAGTGCGGGAGCGGCCTCTTCGGCGCCGTCGCGTCGCTCGGCGGGCATGCGGGCGAGGTCTTCCTCACCGATCGCAGCGTCGTTGGCGTGGAGGCGGCGCGTCGGACGCTGGCAGACTGCGGTGTCACGAATGGCACCGTGTTGCTCGGTCACGGTTCGGCACCGCTCGACCCGTCGCTGCGTGCGGACATCGTTGTGATCCGGATTCCGACCGAGAAGCCCGCGCTCCTGCAGCTCCTCGCCGATGCGTTCGCGCTGTTGCGCGTTGGCGGACGCTGCACGATCGCCGGGCATACGAACGAAGGCGTCAAGTCCGGCGCCACGCTGCTCAAGGACCTCTTCGGGAACGCCACGGTACTCGGCAACGACAGCGGGTATCGCGCGGTGATGGCGGTCAAGCGCGCCGCGCCATCGGCCGATGCAACGCTGCTGAACGACCCGTTGCTCGATCATGACGCGTTCCGGCCAGTGGGGGTGCAGCTGCGCGGCGAATCGTTGCAGCTGTTCTCGCGGCCGGGTGTCTTCTCGTGGGAGCATCTCGATGAAGCGACGGCCATTCTCGCCGACGTCATGCCCGTGCAAGCAGGCGACGACGTGCTCGATCTTGGCTGCGGCATCGGACCGCTCGGGTTACTGGCTGCTCGGCTCGCGCCCACCGGTCAGGTGACACTCGTGGACGTGGACAGCGAAGCGGTGCGGTGCACTCAGCACGCGATCGACGCAGCACAGCAGCGGAATTGCCGCGCGATCTGCAGTGACGTCGCTGCCGCTGTGCGCGAGCAGGAGTTTGATCTGGTCGTCACGAATCCTCCCTTTCACATCGGGAAGGTGACTGACCTCGATGTGCCGACACAGTTCATTCTCGACGCGTGGCAGGTCTTGAGGCGCGGAGGGAGGCTCGCGCTCGTCGCGAATCGCACGCTGCCGTATGAACGGTTGATTCGAGACACGTTCGGCAACCTCACCACGCTGCACGACGGCGCACGCTTCAAGGTGCTGAGCGCGCGCAAGGCGTGACGCGGGTCAGCGTGGTCGCAGCAGCGCCCGTTCCGCATCGCCGACGACCCGCCACGCACCTGGCGCAAGCTCACCGAGCGACAGGTCTGCAATTGCCAGACGGTGCAGCATGTCGACGTGATTCCCGACGGCGGCAAACATGCGGCGCACCTGATGGTAGCGGCCCTCGGTGATCGTGAGTTCCGCCGTGCGCGCACCGATGACGTGCAGCATCGCGGGCGCGAGCGCTGTGGCATCGCCGGCGAGCATCAGCGTGCCGGCGGCGAAGCGCGCCGCCTCGCTGCCGTCGAGGTCTGCGGCGAGGGTCACGCGATATCGCTTCGGCAGATGCGCCCGTGGTGAGGTGAGCCGGTGGTTCAGCGCGCCGTCATCCGTGAGCAGCAGCAGGCCACTCGTGTCGCGATCGAGTCGCCCGACCGTTGCCATGACCGGCGACCGACGGAGGAATCGCGCAGGCAGCAGATCGTACACGAGCGGCGGAAGATCTCTGGTGGAGCAGACGTAGCCCACGGGCTTGTGGAGCAGCACGACCGAACCTGGTGCAGGGTCGAGCGGCTCGCCGGCAACGCGCACCGCATCGTGGTGCCAGGTGTCTCCCTCGCGCAGCAGACGGCCGTCTGCATCGGTGACGTGGCGCGCTGCGACGAGCGCCGAGACCTCGCGCCGGGTGCCGTACCCGAGATTGGCGAGGTACTTGATCAATGACACGCCGACACGGATTGTAGGGGAGCAGTGCAGACCCGTTGCATCATTCGCCGGACTCTCTTCCAGGGGAAATGATGGTCTCCAGTTCCGCCACGACACCCGCCGCGTATCTCGCCAGTCTGCCGCCTGAGCGGCGCAAGGTCATCGCCGCGGTTCGCAAGTTGGTGAAGTCGCGGTTGCCCAAGGGATTCGTGGAGTCGATGAACTGGGGCATGCTGGCGTACGAAGTTCCGCTCGAGCGCTATCCGGACACGTACAACAAGCAACCGCTGATGTTTCTCGCGCTGGCCGCCCAGAAGAATAACTATGCGCTGTACATGACCAACGTCGGTACCGGCACGGCGCAGAAGCAGAGACTCGAAGCCGCCTACAAAGCCGCAGGCCGGAAGCTCGACATGGGCAAGTCATGCCTGCGATTCAAGGCGCTCGAGGAGTTGCCGCTGGAGATCATCGGCGAGATCATCGAGAGCGCGTCGGTGGAGGACGTGATCGCCGCGGCCGAAGCGAGGTGAGCGCGCGCGGGATCTCGCATGGTCAGTAGCCGAGCCGGTCGAGAAAGTAGGGCAGCATGCGGCGCCACCACGGCCAGTCGTGATTCACGTCGTCGCCCCAGACGTCGAGCCAGTGGGGGATGCCTTTGTCGTCGAGAATCTGCGCCATCAGGCGTGAGGCTTGTGGCGCTTCATAGGCGCCCTGCCCGGTCGAGAGCACGATGCGCGTGTGATTCCGGAGCTGGTCGAGGTGTCCGCCGCTCAGGTCGGGCACGAACCAGGCGGGATTGTTGCGATAGCAGTTGTCGTCGGTGTGCCCCTTGAAGTAGCGCGCCGACAGATCGTAGAAGCCGGACATGCCGATCACACCGTCGAACAGGTCGGGCCGCCGAAAGCATTGGTTTGCGGCGTGGAACCCGCCGAAGCTGGCACCGGTCGTGAGAATGCGTACGTCCGGATCGCCGCACACGTGCCGGATGTATGGCACGACTTCCTCTTCCACATAGTGCGAATAGCCCGCCTGTCGTCGCGCCTGAACATCCACCGCCAGATCGCGATCCATCCACGCGTTGCGATTGATGCTGTCGATTGAAAACAGACGCAGGCGGCCGGCCAACAGCATCGGCTCGATTGCCTTCACGAGAAAGAATCGCTCATTCTCGAGAAAGTCCGCCGCGGCCGTCGGATAGAGCAGCACGGGCGGACCGGCGTGGCCGTACGTCACGATCGGCATCTCGAGGCCGATGGATTTTGAGAACCAACCGAAGCGGCGACGGGACAGCGCGGGATCGACGTACTGAATCGACATGGGGCAGGTAGCGGGTGACCGGCCTGATCCTCAGCGCCGGGGATCAGGCAGACTGGAGTGTGCACCCGAAATCCGGCGCCGCCAAGCCTGTACTCGCCACGAACCGCTTCCAATCGCCAGAATGCCCCGACGCCCCGCGGCGCCCCCGGTGCATGCCGAGGACGCCGCTGGGTCGCGCCGAGCGCGCGGCAATTACATCGGCATCAGGACCTTGTCGACCACCAGAATCACGCCGTTCGACTGATAGACGTCGTACACCGAAATGTTCGCGACATTGCCCTTCACATCCGTCACCGTGATGTTGCGACTGCCATTCATGCGCAGCGACAGCGCCGCGCCGTTGACGGTCTTCAGCAGCGCGGTGCCGCCACCCTTGGCGATCAGGCTCTTCAGCGCAGTGAAGTCGTAGCGACCCGACACGACGTGATACGTGAGGATCGAGGTCAGCGTCGCCTTGTTCTCCGGCTTCACGAGCGTCTCGACGGTGCCGGCCGGCAACAGGCCGAAGGCGGCGTTGGTCGGCGCGAAGACCGTGAACGGACCCTTGCTCTTCAGCGTCTCGACGAGACCCGCTGCCTTCACCGCGGCAACCAGCGTGGTGTGGTCGGCAGAACTCACGGCATTATCCACAATGTCCTTCGTGCGGAACATCGCCTGACCGCCGACCATCGGATTTTCATTCTGCATTTGCGCCTGCATGGTCGGCGCGGCGACAAGTACCGCCGCGGCGACGAGCAGCGCTCTGGAAACGTAAGCCTTCATGATGTTCTGACCCTGAGAGCGTTGTGAGTGCGTGACCAACATCCGAACTACGCCAGAATCCTGAAACCGGATCTCAACCAGCGATGCGCAGGCGAGCTTCAGCCTTTCCCGCGTCGGCACCCGGCGGTACACTCCCTCGTTGCGCGCCAGAAGCCGCACTGCATCACGCGTCACTCACTCACTCGCTCGCTCACTCACTCACTCACTCTCTGCGTCACGATTCGCATGCAACTGATCCGATGGGGTTCACCGGGTGCCGAACGTCCCGGCGTGATGATCGACGGTGCACGCAAGGACTGTTCGGCGCACTTCACCGACTGGACGCCGTCGTTCTTTCGTACGGGTGGCGTGAGCGCGTTGCGCGCGCTGCTCGAGCGGTCGCCTGCGCTGACGGATGTACCGGATGATGCGCGCTGGGCCGCCTGTATTCCGCGGCCTGGCAAGGTCATCGCCATCGGATTGAACTACAGCGACCACGCCGCCGAAGTCGGCGCGAAACTGCCGCAGGAGCCGATCGTGTTCCTCAAGGGCACCAATACCGTCGTCGGGCCCTACGACACGGTGCTGATCCCGCGCAAATCGGTGAAGACCGACTGGGAAGTGGAACTCGGCATCATCATCGGAGCTGACGCACGCTACCTCGATTCCATCGACGATGCGGCTGCACACATCGCCGGCTACTGCATCGTGCACGACGTGTCCGAGCGCGAGTTCCAGACCGAGCGCGGTGGACAGTGGACGAAAGGCAAGTCCTGCGACACCTTCGCGCCGACCGGGCCGTGGATTGCCACGCCGGACGAGATTCCCGACGTCAATGCACTCGCGCTCGAACTGGATGTGAATGGTGTGCGACGACAGACGGGATCCACCGCATCGATGGTGTTCAACCCGTACTACCTCGTGCACTACCTGTCACAGTTCATGACGCTCGAAGCCGGCGACCTGATCGCGACCGGCACGCCGCCGGGCGTCGGCATGGCGATGTCGCCGCCGACCTTTCTCAGTGCGGGCGATGTGGTCGAATTGCGCGTGTCGCACCTCGGCACGCAGCGACAGACCTTCGCGCCGGCATGATGCACGCGTCGACTGGACTATGCGGCGATCTCTGACGCCTGCTGCAGTGCCGCGATGCGTTGTGCCGTGAAGTGCGCTGCGGCCTGTCGGCGCACTTCCAGCGCCAGCAGTGCGACCGTCGCCACGGAGTAGTACACGATCGCCTTCTGCGTCACCACCTGAAACTGGAAGCCCCATGGCGTACGCAGGCTCGGCCCGACGAACAGGTTGATCACGTAGGCGACCAGTGCGACCATGTACGCGATGCCGGCCCAGACACTGCTGCGCGACCAGCGAAAGGCATTCAGCAGATACGTGAACGGCACCACGAACCCGAGCAGCAGCACGAACGCGGATTTCACGAACTGCAGGTGCAGGCGCGCATCGAGATTGTGCGGTGTGGCCGCGATGCCGATGAAGCAGAGGCCGGCCAGTGTCGCGGCGACCTGTGAGACGATGCCGCTCACACGGTGCGATCGCGCGCCACCGGTGAGAAACGTCCACGACGGCGCGAAGTAGATCAGCGCCGCACCGACGGATCCCAGCGCCGCGATGAACAGCGTCGCGGCCGCGATGTTCGTCGCACCCGACTGGGTGCGCGTCGCACCGAGATCACTGAAGAAGTTCGCCAGGAATACATAATGCGTCGCCGTGTGATCGTAGCGGCTGCCACCGGGATAGATCGCCATGCCGATCACGGTCAGCACGAGGAACTGCGCTGCCGCGAATACCATCAGCGACGCCCGCCGGTGAGCATGCGCCGCAGGATGTGTGATGCTCGGTGTCGTGGTATCGGCCATGACACAATCTCGTCACGCCGGGTCCGCGATGCGAGGACGGCGTGCCGATTCCGTCCCCGCCGTGTGCCGGAATGCCTACGCGTGACGGCGGCGTGCGATCACCAGCACGCCGAGCAGCCCGGTGCCCAGAAGTACGAACGTCGCCGGTTCCGGCACGACCTGTTGACCGGCGGCGAACACCGCCGAGAAGTTCGCGTCGGCGATGCCTTCCACCCCGCTGAAGGCGCCGGAAGTGCGCAGGGCACCGGCGTCGGCGCCGTTCGATGCGATCCAGAACGACCCACCGGCGTAAGCGTCCGAGTCGCTGGCGCCGATCAGGTTCGCCGCGTCCAGCGGTACGGCGTCGCCCTGGTTCGACGTCGTGATCAGGAAGAGGTACGTCGCGCCAGCGGACAACGAGAGATTGCCGGTCGCGAATGTTCTGGTGTCGAATGCGAAGTCATTCGACGATCCCGTGATGTTGAGGAAATTCCACAGCGCATCGCCCGTCACTCGGCGGCTGGCAGCATCGAAGGCGTACAGATACGCATCGAATCGGAGTGCGCCGCCGTTGAAAAAGTTCGAGAACGACAGGCTGACGCTGGATAAGCGGGTCGTCAGCGAAGGCACCGTGAAGCTCTGCCCGAAGCTCTGGAAGCCGCTCGTGCTTCTGGTGAGCGGACCGACGCTGGTCGTGAGTGGAGCGCCGATGGTCGTTTGTGCGTGTGCCGTCGGCGCGACGAGCAGCACTGCAGTGGCGATGAGTACGAGCTTGCGCATCGATGTCGGGAGGAGAGAGATCATGGCGTCACCGTGACGGTGAGCTGTTGCGTGGTGGCGGCGCCGTCCTTGTCGGTCACGGTCACGCGCACGGCGTAGCTGCCGGGTGCGGTGTACAGCTTGCCGCGCTGCAAGGGCGTCATTGTTGGTTGCGATGTGAGGACGGTCGCAAACGTCGTCCCGTCGCCCCAGTCGTACGTCACGCGCCACGGTCCGTCGCGCAGGCCCGCATCGGTGAAGCGCAGTTGCAACAGCCACCCCTGATTGACGGCCGTCGTGCTGCCGTTCGGCGCCGCGAGTGTGACCACAGGAGCGGCGTTGGACACCGTCACGGTCTGCGAGGACGACCGTTCCCATCCCAGTCGATCGGCCACCGTCAGCGTCGCGACGTAACTGCCGTTGTCCGCGAACGTTTTCGAGACCGTCGCTCCGCTCGCGCTGCTGCCATCGCTGAATGTCCAGCGATACGTGAGGACGTCGCCAGCATCCGGATCGGTGGAGCTCAGCCCATTGAACGACAGCGACTGCCCTTCGACCGCGCTCGTCGGACCACTGACGTTGGCCACTGGCGGGCGATCGCCGGCCTCGATCGCGTTTTCAAAGTTGTCGGGCAGCAGCGAGAGGAAATTGTAGCCCGTCAGTGCCTCGAGGCTGTCGACCGTCACCTGATACGTCCGCCAGTCCACGTTCCGGATGCCGGCGATGTTGGGCATGTTCACCGCGTACACCTGCGCACCGGCGAGATCCTCCCAGCTGGTGATGCTGGACACGCCTTTCCCGCGCTCGAGCACGACGACGATCTTCCACGTGAAGTCGGGAATGCGGATCTTCCCCTCGTTCTTGATCGTGCGCGCCGGTCCGCTGAAGGCTGGACCGGTGATGATGTAGAGCTCCTTGTTGCTCGCGCGTGCGAGATCGGCAACGACATTCTCGAAGTTTGCCCAGACGCCCTGATTCAGGTCAGCGGTCTGTGGCACGACATTCGAGAGGTAGAACGTCGTCGCATTCTCGAGATTGGTGAGTGTGCGATCGGCCGACCGCATCATGTGTCCGCGATCGAACCCACCGTTGGTATAGTCGGAGGTGCGGATCGTCGGGAAACCCGCCGCGATCACCAGCGGATCATTGGTGAAGCAGTTGCACCGATCCTCGGTCCCGAACTGAGCCGCGTCGAGATTGTACGACACCCAGTTCGGCCCGCCGTGGTTGCGGTTGTAGCTCACGACCGCCTGTGGTCGCGTAATCAGGAAGTCGTCAGAGGCGTCGGCGTCCGTTGGGATCCCGAATTCGACCCCGTTGCCGTAGACCGATGGATTCGCGCCGATGGGCGCGTCGACGGTGATCGTCGCGGAACCACTGACGCCATTCGGTGCGGTGGCAATGACGCGCGCAGAGCCCGCTGCGAGCCCGGTGATGACGCCGTTGGCATCGACCGACAATCGCGCAACGTCGGCAGGATCCACCGTCCAGCTGAAGGTCGTCGTGACGGCGGCGCCAGCGCCGTCGCGTGCCGTGGCGAACACCTGTGTCTGGAAGCCAACCGGCACCGTCGCCGCGCCGACCGACACCGTCGCAATGTCGCCTGCGGCGGACACGGTCAACACCGATGTGCCCGCGATGCCGTTCGCGGCCGTGGCCGTGACCGTGGTCGTGCCGACGGTCAGACCGCTCGCAACGCCGCTCGCCGCATCGATCGTCGCGACTGCCGGATCACTGCTCGTCCACGTGAATGTCGTCGTCACCGTTGCGCCGCTCGCGTCCTTCGGCAGCGCGGTGAAGGCGCGTGTACTGCCGATCGCGACTGCCGCCGGGTTCGGCGTCACCGTGACGGTTGCCACCGGTCCGCCCGCACCACCGCCTCCGCACAGATCGGGCGCTGTGTAGTCCGACACATCGTTGGCGAGTCCTGGTG
The DNA here is from genome assembly GCA_038231095.1 of Gemmatimonadales bacterium. Classification (GTDB taxonomy): domain Bacteria; phylum Gemmatimonadota; class Gemmatimonadetes; order Gemmatimonadales; family Gemmatimonadaceae; genus JACMLX01. Next base: position 25,532 of record JBBRLZ010000041.1, on the reverse strand, counting down.
TGCCCCTGTTCGATGCGACGTAGTTCGTCGTGGACGTTCCCCACGCGCGATTGTCGTTGAACGGTGTGCAATCGATCACCATCGCACGCTTCGCCCGTGACGCACCGGTCGGCGGTGTCGCACCCCAGCTCACGCTGTCCACCAGCGCACCGGTATTGTCGCGGATCAGGAGCCAGTCGGTCGAGTTATTGGCCAGGTTCATCGCGCCGAAGCCGTAGACCGCGTTCAGGCCGCCGTTGACGACGTTGTCGATGTTCTTCGCGATCACGACGTATCCGCCCGCCGGTACGGTCACGGCACCACTGATCGTGATCGACGCATCGTTCAGCGACGCAATCTGGAATCCGTTCAGGTTGATCGGCACAGCACCCGGATTGTGCAGTTCGAACCACTCGCCGTTCGCATCGCTGATCGTGGCGGGGTCGGCCATGACTTCCGAGATGATCAGACGCGTCGCACTCGTCGGACCAGCAAACGGCTGCAGCGCGTTCGGTGCGACAGCCTTACCGCTCGGCGACAGCGGTGTGTCGACGGTGCGCGCACAGGCCGCGAGCAACGCGGTCGCGAGGAGACCGATCAGCCGGGATCGGTGTGCAGAGATGAAACGCATCGGAGTGTGTGAGTGGGAGTCACGATGGCGGCAACGATCGGGAGGATCGTCCCCGTCGCGTGCACATACGTAGGCAGGAGTCAGGCCGCGCGCGGTGTGCAACGCATTCGTGCCGCGGTGCCTGTGCGCTGCGCAGGAGTCCGTCACCCGATTGTGACGAAGTGCCGTGCGGAGTGTGGTTCGCGCCCGACAGTCTGTCGCAGGAAATGGCGCACAGATCCGATTCCGGTCGGCCGTCGTAGCTCTCCCAGTCGGTCGTGTCTGACCGATGGCGAGTGGCCCATCCCGGTCGCTCTCCAGAGCTCACCCGAATTTTTGGAGTCCGTGCATGCCTTTGAAATTCCTCAGCCGACGCAGCGTGCGCGCGCTGGCGGTCGTCACCGCCGGTGTCGCCGCACTCGTGGTCGCGCAGCGGGTCTACGCATCCGACCATCAGGATACGCCCGAGACCGAGCTCAACCCGCGCATGGACATCAACGATGTCTACGCGTTCCCGGGGTCATCGGCCGATCGCATCGCGCTCGTCGTCACGACGTCCAGCCCGATCGCCGGCCAGAGCGCGTCATTCGATCCGAACCTGCTGTACCAGATCAAGATCGACAACACGGGTGACGCTGTCGAAGATCTCGTCTTTCAGGTCTCATTCGACGCAGGCGTCGGTGCGGCGCAGAAGTACCAGATCCGCGGCCCGATCAAGCCGACCATGACGGGCACCAAGACCATGCTCGAGGCAGGCTCCGCTGTATTGACTGGCACGGTCGGCAGTGCTGCCGGTTCCGCCACCGGAATGCAGGCGTTCGCCGGCCTCCGCGCGGATCCGTTCGTGATCGACCTCGAACAGTTCTTCAACGTCATCCCGGACCGTCGCCCGTCCACCGGACCGCTCTCGGTCCAGAATGGCCCGTCGGCGTCGTCCTTCCGCACGCCTGGCGTCGACTTCCTGAAGCCGTTCAACGCCCTCGCGATTGCAATCGAGCTGCCGAAGGCGATGCTGCAGCCGAGCACGGCCGCCGATGCGAAGTTCGGTGTGTGGAGCACGATCAGCCGATGAAGACGCGCACCCGCTCTCTCTCAACCATTCTCGGAGTTTCGCCGATGCGTTTCCTTTCACCGCGTACGCTGGCCGTTGCACTGGCGCTGCCCGTGCTTGCCGCCTGCTCGGACAACAACAACAACGGCACCACGTCACCTGACACGGTGCGCACGTTCAACCAGGTCGAGCGCCTCGGCAATCCGCTGGTGAGCGAAGTCTTCTTCGCGAAGCGTGATCACGGCCTGCACAACAGCACCGCGCCGGCAACCGACGTCGTGAATGGCTTCGGTGATAAGATCAAGGCGTTCACGAATGCGTTCAATCGTGGCCCGACGATCGCCAACACGCTGGCTGCCGTGCTCGTGCCGGACATGCTGTTGGTCTATCCGAACCGCGACCCGAAGACGGCCCGTTGGCTCAGCTGGGCACTCGCCGCCGGTTACGGCGGTCGTACGCTCAATGATGACGTCGTCGATGCCGGCTTGACCGCCATCTTCGGCAAGCTGCTCGATGCAAATGCGACCGTCGTCACTGGTCTCACGTCAGACAACATCAGCACCAGCACGCGCACGTACCTGACGACCTTCCCGTACCTCGAAGCAGCACGCTGATGAATACCCGGGTGATGGGCCGCGTCGGCATGGCAGCAGTGGTCGCAATGACCATCGGCGGCGTGGTGCTCACCCGTGGCATGCGGGTGTCGCAGCCCGCGACACCCGCTGCCACACATCGTGAGCCGGGCTTCTCGGAGCGTGGCAATCGCGATGTGCAGATCAAGGTCTGGCATCAGGCACTCGATGCCGATCCCGCCAGCGCATTGGCCATGGGCCAGCTCGCCGCGCTGCATCTGCAGCGCGCCCGTGAGGGTGGTTCGTGGGATGATTATCTGAAGGCCGAGGACTTCGCGCGACGCTCGTTGGCCAAGCGCACGAATCGCAATGCCGGCACGGCAGTGACCCTGGTTTCCGTGCTGCTCGCGCAGCATCGCTTCATCGAGGCACGCGTGGTTGCGGACGATCTGGTGGCGCGTGAGCCGGATATTCCGGAGTACCGCGCCGCGCTCGGCGAAGTCGCGATGGAACTCGGTGACGACGCCACCGCCGATGCGATGTTCCGCTCGGTCTGGTCGAACCGCTCCACGCTCACCATCGGCGCCCGTATCGCGCGCTGGCTGGAAATCAACGGGCATGTGCCCGAAGCCAGGCGCCTGCTGGTCACGGCACGCGCCGACGCGCTCGCACGCCGCGATGTGGCCAGCGAAACAAAAGCCTGGTTCGCACTCCGCGTCGGTGATCTGGAATTGCGCAGCGGACACCTGAACGCAGCGGAAACCGCTTTCACTGATGGATTGAAGATCGAGCCCGATGATCCGCGCCTGCTGGCGGCGATGGCCCGACTTTCGGCCGCGAAGAAGGACTACACCGACGTGATTGCCTGGGGCGAACGCGCGATTGGCCTGCAGCTCGATCCGGCCACGCTCGGACTCGTCGGCGATGCGTATGCGCAGCAGGGCAACAGGGCGAAGTCGACTGAGTACTTCCAGACACTGCAGGTCGCCGTCAGCATGCAGCCTGGCGCGTATCACCGCGCGTGGAGTCTCTATCTGCTCGATCATGGCCTGCAGGTGAACGAGGTGCTCCAGAAGGCGCAGGACGAACTGCGCGATCGAAAGGATGTCTATGGCTACGACATCGTCGCGTGGGCTCTCGAGAAGTCGGGTCGTCGCGCCGAAGCGCAGGAAGCAATGCGTCAGGCGCTCCGCCTCCACACGCCCGACCCGCTCCTCCGCCATCACGCCGACGTGATCGGCGTGACAGACGACACTGCCGCCGCGAGAGCCTGAGCATGTCCGACTTCGCTGCCTTCTTCCAGATCGGCTTTCACCACATCGTCGCGTGGGACGCCGCTGATCACATCCTGTTCCTGCTCGTGCTTGCCGCGATCTATCGCGGCCGCGATTGGCGTGCCGCTCTGGCCGTGATCAGCGCGTTTACGGTCGGTCACTCGATCACGCTCGTGCTGGCCGTCACCGACGTGCTCGTGTTGCCGACGACTCTGGTTGAATTTCTGATCCCGGTGACGATTGTTGCCACCGGTATCGAAAATCTTCTGATGCGCGATCGCGCCGCGACCGGCGTCGGCGCGAAGCATCGCCCGATTTTCGCCGGGCTGTTCGGGCTGGTGCACGGCGCGGGCTTTGCGGGCTACCTGAAGAGTCTCTTCGTCGAACACATCGCGATGCCGTTGCTCGGTTTCAACGTCGGTATCGAGGCAGGGCAGATTATCGTGCTGGTGGCCGCAGCGGCTGTGTTTCTCTCGGTTGATTCGATGCTCCGCACGCTCCCCAGGCGGAGTGGCTGGCCCGATGCATTCCAGCTTCGCCTGATCACCGTTTCGGCCGCGATCACAATCGTCGCAAGCGGCTGGGCCGTGGAGCGGTTCCCGCGATGATGCTGCAACGCCTTCATCGATTTGCTTCGCGCTTTGCACCGGTGCTCGGAGTGTTGTTCCTGTCACCGGCCGTGCTCGAAGCTCACGCCATTCACACGACACTCACCGTACTGACGGCGTCGCCGACTGGCTTCACGCTCAACATCCGAGCGTTCGCCGACGATTTCTCGGCGTCGGTGGCACATTTTGCCGGGAAGAAGGCGCCGGCTGATTCATCAGCACCGGAGCTCGATGTCGTGCGCTACGTGCGTGCGCAGTTCGCCGTGCGCGATGCCGCCGGTCACGTGATCACGCTCGAATCGTGCGGCGCGCGCCGCGCCGCCGAGCTCTATTGGTTGTGCTTCAGGGTCACGGTGCCGATGGGTCTGCGCGGCGCCGTGATCCGCAATCAACTGCTCACGGAGTACCACGCCGATCAGGTGAACATCGTGCAGGTTGACGATCGGGGCGCGCGCCGCACGCTGCTCTTCACCAAGGCGAGCGCCCCGTCCGCAATCGTCGCAGGACCCTAAACGACGACTGGCGCCGTCAGCCACTGCTTGAGGTGCGCCGCCGTTTCCGGTTGCTCGAAGTAGGCCGAGTGCCAGATGCCGCGGTCGGGTGGGAAGACGAGGCGCGATGCTTCGTCGAGCGGAAAGTGCGGTCCGCCCGCCGTGAAGACGCCGTCGGTGGGCACCACCAGATCGTTCGGGGCCGCTTCGAAGATTCGATCGACGATCGCGTTCCCGACCCTGTTCTTGATGATCGTCTTCAGCGGCGCCGTCTCCGGTGTGTTCGGCTCGAAGTTCGACGCGACGGCGAAGTACTTCGTCTTGATGTCGCCGGGGCGGTTGACCGTGAGCAGGTAGGCGCCGTCCGGATTCATCGACATCAGGCCATCCAGCGCCGACATCGTGGCGTGTGCCACGACCTTCACCGTCGTCACCAGCGCTTCGAGCACTTCCTCCACCGGGCCGGTGGGCAGGATGTTGAGCGCCGTCGTATAGCGGTCAATCATGCTCATCATGTGATCCGGTTGCGCCAGCGCGGTGCCTGCGTTCGGCGTGCCCACGAACACGATCGACCCGACCTTGAACTCGTCGTCTGTCACGTCGCTGAAACCGGCGCGTTCGCTCAAGGCGCGAGATACCAGCCCGCCACGACTGTGACAGATGATGTCCACGTCCAGCTTTACACCGGCTGCGCGCATCATCTCGAAAAACTTCGTGGCGTTGGTGTGCGGATCTTCACTCAATGAGAAGTGATTGTACGCGAAGACACGGCCGCCGTAGCTGTCGCTCAGCTCCTGCAGTACGTCCTTCGGCAGTTGGCTGAATCCGCCGTGCGCCGTGCTGAACGTCCCGTGCACGAACATCAGTGATCGCCCGCTGGCCATGCGCTTCCAGTCGTCATCGGTGAACGCGCCGGCGCCGACAGTCTGATAGTTGTCCGGTGTGAAGGTCCGCACGCCATACGGTCGGTTCTGGCCTTCCCACTTGCGCGCGAAGTGTTCGCCGATGGGGCCGAGTATCGGATCGGTGATCGGATACACGAGCACCTTCAGCAGCTTCTTGCCGATGGCGCCGATGATCCCGCGCTTTGCGCCCACGGCGCCGGTGCTGGGCGCAGTATTGGGAATGCGGAACACGAACTTTGCGCCACCGCCGGCCCCGCGCGTTGCGGGCGTCTGCACCGTGTTGTCGGAGTTCAGCGGCAGATGCCAGCTCAACGCGCCGTCCACGACGCTCAGCACGATGCAGCCCTGATTGGCATTCGTCGCCGGCACTTCCAGCTCGAGCGCATCATCACCATTCGGCGCACGCGATGGTTTGGCGGCGCCGGTCGCTGGCTGGGTGCGCACATCGTTCAACTCCACCTGGCGCAGTTCCGTGATGTTGGCGCCACTCAGTGCCTGGTCGAGCGCCGGCATCTCCTGCGCCGCGGGTGATCTCGTGCCGGCCTTGCGTGGCCCTTCGCTCGTCTTGCCGCTGGCCGTCATGCCAGGCGCGCGAATCGCGAAGCCCTGACCGATGTCCACCTTGGCGCTGGTACCGTCGAGTACGAAATCAGACATTGCAGTCTCCGGAATGTGTCACGCGTGAGCGAACGTGAAGTGCGGGTGACCGTAGTGCACGTATGCCAGCCAGGTTGCCGAACGTTTCTTGGGGTCTGCTTCGCTCGCGTACTGGGAGCGCATGTCGGCCAGCACCTCGGCGACGGGTTTCGGCGGTGTGCCGTCCGATCCGAAGGCGCGCCGATAGAAGTCGAGCGCGATGCTCTTTGCGATCTGGTCGTTCACGCTCCACAGCGGTCCGATGAATCCGCTGAAGCCCGCACCGATCGCCATACCGGGGAACCCGGCGTACTGCCCCAGTTCATCGCCGCCGACGCCGACCTGACAGGCATTCATGAACAGGAACGATTTCGTCTTCCGGCCGAGATCGGACGACACGAACAGAATCTCCGACAGCGCGGTGCCGTCGCTCATGTAAAGCACTGACCGTTTCGAGATCCCGGTGCCGAGCACTTCACCATGACAGGCGAAGTGCACCAGTTCGGGTGCCAGCGGCCCGGCAGGGGTGGGAAGTGCGCCGTTCAGCAGATCGACCAGCGCATCGGGACTCGCGTCCACGCTCGTCACGTGCGGGAAAAGCGTTGGTGCGTGCGTTGCTTCGTCACTCAGGGCCTGCGACTCTTCCTTGGCGTGCGGAAGCGCGGCCAGACTCGATGCATCGTAGTTGCCGAGCACCACGGCGAGATTGCTGACGCGCAACGTGGCGGGCGGTGGCACCGGCACGTCGGTCTCGCCGTGCAGCCAGCGCGAGACGGCGAACTGCGCTCCGAGGTACGGCGCGCGCATGGGGTTCGGCGCCGGGTCGAGCAGCGCCAGCTCCCACGGCACGAAGCATTCGTCAGTCAGCAGCAGCACGTGCGCGAGGCGTCCACCGCCGACCGCTGCCGCGACATCGTGCAACGCCTTGACCGCTTCACCAGGCATCGCGCGACGGATCAGGGTGCCGATGCTGCGCAGGACGGTATCCACCGTGACGGTGCCATCGGCGGCGTTCACCAGGTTCGTGACCTTCGTCGCGAAGGACGATGCGGTGTCGCGGTCACCGACCTTCTGCGTGATCGGCGCGTCCGGCAGCGTAATCGGGAAGGCACAATCGGCAATCGTCCAGACCAGATCACGCGCCGTATCACTCTGATCGCGACGTGAGATGCGGATCGTGAGATCCACTGGTGTGCTGCTCGGCGCGATGTTCAGCGCCGGTGTCGGTGGCTGCACGATCGACGCGACGTCGGCAGCGCTTGCGTCGCCCAGGCAGATTGTGCGCACTGCTGCACCTGCTGGCTGTCCCTTGTACGTGTAGTGCACGCGCACGGTGGATGTGCGCACGGTGCGGTCTTCGGGCGCGCTCGGCTTGAGTTCGAGTGTCACGCTGGCCGTGAACGGATCGCTCTTGTCCACCGTCAGCGTGTGCTTCCATCCGGTGTCACATGTGAAATCCGGCGCTTCGACCATGATCTCGATGTCGATCGTCTTCACCGCGTGCGCAGACTGGAACTGCATCACGCCTTCGACAGTCGGAGATGGTGCGGCGGCCAATCCAATCGTAAGCGTTGCCTTTGCATCCGGAGCCGGCGCAATCGAAGCGGGCAGGTCAACGCGTGCGATGGCGAGCAGCGTGTCCACCGCATCTTCAGGCGCGGCCCCCGCTGCCGTTGGCGCGTCGAGTCCGCGCTCGACACCGGTCTCGATGCCACGCTCCACGCCACGCTCGACACCACCGGTGACGGCGGCCGGCGCGGGCGCGCGTGATGGTGGAGGGGCAGCCGGTGGAGCGGCCGACGACGGAGGCGGAGCCGGTGGCTTCGCTCGCTGGCCGTGACTGCGCACCGCACCGCCGAACGGGGGTGCGGATGCCCCTGAAGGCATCGGCGGACGATTCGAAATCCGGGGTGGCGTCTCGGTCGGTGGCGCCGCGGCGACCGCAGAATCCGGTGGCCCGCTCATCAGCTGCGGCGGATGCAGTCCGATCACACGATCGCCCGATGTCACGACCAGCGGTGCCGCGCGCAGCCGCAGATTCGGCATGTGCGTCGCGTCGCAACTTTCTACCGGCCGCTCGTACCGCAGATCACACGCGACAGCCAGGGTCGCGGTCCGCGCGACGCCACCGCATCGGCTCGCAACGATGTCACGGGAGAATAGAAACCACCGCACGCTGACACCGTGACGTTCGCGGATCAGGACCTGGTCATTCCGTCCGTTCTGAATGTCGTCGGCCAACAGCTCGAGCACGTCGCCTGCCGACTGCTCCGCATCGAGCAGCAGGGGATAGATCAACATCGGTTGCTCCGTGAGAGTTCAGCGACGATGCGGAATTGCCCGCCTCGCTGCCACGCCCTTTTTACTGCCGGTACCAGAGATGATCAAGCGCGCACGACAGCAAAGACGCCCGCATCAGCGAGGTGCTCTCGGCTGACACGGGCGTCCTTTGCCCAATTTTGATATACCGCACCGAACTGGTGTGCCCGCTCCCGCTACGCCGTCGGCGCGATCAGATGATGGAAATCGCGATACCAGAGATCGGCACCATTCCCCAGCGACCGGTCGTTGCAATTGGCGTGAATCAGTCGCTCGACGAAGCCCGCCTCGAGAACGGCTGCGTCCTTCCGACCGGACAACGTGAACGCCGCCATCCGCAGCAGTAGTCGCGTCTCGTGCCCCTCGAACCGATCGAAGAACCAGCCGCAGCTCGTGAACATCCCATAGCGTGCGCGGCGCTGCGCCGTCAGTTCCGGGTCGTCGCCGTCGGCCATATCGAGCGCTTCGGCCAGCCAGCGCAACGCTGCCCGCAGCGGACCACGCCATTCCTGCGCGCGACCGGTTTCATGCGTCGCACCACAGCCGCAGTTGCTCCGCCACCGCTCGATGCCGTGCGCGCAGCTCCACGAACTCGGGCTCACCAGTTGGCCATCCTTCCAGTCATCACGCGAGTTGATGATCGCGGCAAAGTTCGTCACGGTCGCCTGCTGCGTACGCCGCAGAATGCCGATCGCCGCAGCCAGCGCCATCTCACCATGCCGCTTGTGGTGCCCGAACGTCTCACCATCCGTCGCAATGCTGGCGATACCGCGCTCGGCGCTGATCGTCGCCAGTGCCTGCGCCAGGCGTTCGCTCTGCTGCGCGAGGTCGCCGAATCCGATCGAGCCGCTCAACTCACCGTGATACGGTGCCAGCCACAGCGAATGCCCGTGCGCGCCGCGCCAGCGACGCGGCTGACCATCGTGTCCGCCGTCGCGAATCTGATAGGGCGCCACGATCGCGAACTGCACGCCCGCTTCGGCGAGTGCCTGAGCGGTGTTGTCGTCCATCGCCGTTTCGGGACACCAGAACCCACGTGACTCGCGCCCGAATCGGGCACGGAAATCGTGCAGGCCCCAGAAGATTTCACGCTTCCGCTCATGATCCGACGCGAGCGGCAGAATCACATGGTTGAACGCACTTGCGATGGCGTTGCCCTGGCCAAGCCGCTCGACGGACTTTGCGTCGCCCGCGTGCATTGCGTCGAGCACCGCCGGCGCCTCGCGCTCGAGCCAGATGGCAAGCGTCGGACCGACGTTGAAGCTCATCCACTCGAACAGGTTGATGCGCGCCCTGGCCGTCAGGTCTCGCGCCGTCGCGAGGGGCAGGTACGACTCATCCGTGATACGCGCATTCCAGTCATGGAACGGAGCGGCGGTCCGCTCCACCGGCACGAGGCCCGTGAACGGGTCCTCGCGCGGTGGTTGATAGCAGTGCGCGTGTATGACGACCGATGTCACGCCGTCGGCGGATCATCGGGAAAGTCGCCGCCGATGATCGCGGGCGCGTAGTACTCGTTCGTGTACTGCTGCACCATGCGCGCGGCGGTGAAGAACCGACCGGCCTGACGGATGCTGTGCTTCATCGTGGCGAGCCACTTGGTCGGCACCGCATCACGCATCGGACGATCGTAGTAGCGCGGCACGACTTCACGCTCGAGCAGTTCGTACACGTTATTTGCCGCGGCGGCATCGGCCTCTGGATTGCTCGGTGCCGTCACGGCCCAGCCGTTGGTGCCGTCGTAGCCTTCGGCCCACCAACCGTCGATCGTGCTCAGCTGCGGCACACCGTTCAGTGCCGCCTTCATGCCGCTCGTGCCCGATGCTTCGAGCGGAACGCGCGGGAGATTCATCCACATGTCCACGCCCTGCACGAGCAGATGCGCGATGTGCATGTCGTAGTCTTCGATGAACGCCACGCGGCCTTCGAAGCGCGGATCGCGCGTGAACTGGTACACGCGCTGCAGGATTGTCTTCCCCGGCACGTCGGCCGGATGCGCCTTGCCGGCGAACACCAGCTGTACCGGCGCGTTCGGGTTCGTGAGGATCTTGCGCAGGCGTTCCGGGTCGTGAAACAGCAGATCGGCGCGCTTGTACGTCGCGAAGCGTCGCGCGAAGCCGATCATCAGGCTCGAGCGGTCGAGCAGCACGCCGGATCCCACCGTCTGCGTCGCTTCCTTGTGCCCGCGCGCGAAACTGCGGCGCGCCTTCTCGATGATGCGATCGACCAGCACATCCTTCAGCTCCTGATGCGCGGCCCACAAATCCGCATCCGGCACCTTCATGATGCGATTCCAGGTGTCCGGATTGTCGAGCGTGAAGCCCCAGTCGCGTCCGAGGTGCTTGTCGAGCGTGCTCATGATCGGATTGGCCATCCAGGTGGCCAGATGCACGCCGTTCGTGACGTGACCCACCGGCACCTGATTGACGGCGCGGTTCGGCCACATCGGATGCAGCAGTTCACGCGACACTTCGCCGTGCAACTTCGCGACGCCCGTGACCTTGGACGCGAAACGCACTGCGCACGCGGTCATGTGGAACTGATCCTTCCCGTAATGCGGATGGTAGCCGAAGTTCGCGAAGGCATCGGCATCGATGCCGAGTTCCTCCCAGACGGGGCCGAGCACCGACTCGACGGCCGCGCGCTGGAACACGTCGTGCCCGGCTGGTACTGGCGTGTGCGTTGTGAACACCGAGGCCTTCCGCACCTTGGTGATCGCCGCCGCCAGATCGACGCCCTTCTCACGCAGTTCGCGCAGACGCTCGATGAACATGAAGCTCGCGTGGCCCTCGTTTGCATGCCACACATCCGGCTCCATCTTGAGCGCGCGCAGAATGCGCGTTCCACCCACCCCGAGCAGCCATTCCTGACGCAGGCGCAGATCGACGCCGCCGGCGTAGAGTCGGCTCAGCAGCTCGCGATCTTCGGGACGGTTCGCCGGCAGGTCCGTGTCGAGCAGGATCAGTGGCACCCGGCCCACCATCAAACGCCATGCGCGCACCAGCACCTCGTGCCCCGCAACTTCGACTGAAACCGTCAGATCCGTACCATCGGCGTTGAGCACCGGCTTGATCGGCGTCGACGCGAGGTCGAACGTGTCGTCCATGTTCTCCTGCCAGCCATCGACATTGATCCGCTGGTCGAAGTAGCCGTTGCGGTAGAGCAGGCCGATGCCGACGAGCGGCAGGCCCAGATCGGACGCCGTCTTGCAATGATCGCCGGCCAGCACGCCGAGTCCACCGGAGTAGATCGGTACCGAGGCGTGCAACCCGAACTCGGCGCAGAAGTACGCGATCTTCGACTTCGTCAGCTCGGGATAGGTCTTCGCGAACCAGGTGCTTTCCGACTGCGACTCGGTGCGGAACCAGTGCATCGCCTCGTCGTACCGCGAGCGAAACGCAGGATCCTCGGCGCACGCCGTGAGACGCTCGGCGCTGACGCGATTCAGGAACGTCACGGGGTTGTGGCGTACCGCGAGCCACAGGCGGTCATCGATGGCGGCGAACAGCGCGCGCGCTTCACGATTCCAGCTCCACGAGAGATTGCTCGCGAGCTCTAGCAGGCCGGCGATCCGGCTGGGGATTGGATTGGTCACGTAAACTAAACTAGAGCGATCTGGTTGAGTCGGGCAGTCGGAGTGTCGGTCGATAAGCAGGACGCGCCATGATCGATTCCGTCCCAACCTGTCATGCCTACTGGAATTACGACGCCTGTCGGCGCACCTTGCGCCGTCCGGCTCTGCAGTGCTCGCTGATACCGCAAGCATCGCCTGTCACGGTCCGACTGCGGTAAGGTCTGATCACTCCCGTCGTGCTTCGCGGATGTCCGCGAGGCGTCGCGCGCTTCCGCCTCGAATCGACCTCATGGCTCCTCGGACACCCAAGCCGGCAGCGACAAAGACCGCTGCGCCAAAAGCGAAACGCGCGCCGAGGGCACAGCCAGGGCAGGCAGTTCGCGGTCCGGATGGGCGCTTCCTCAAACGATCTCAGGCGCAGCCGCTGACGGCGCCCGATGGCCGCTCGGTGGCAATCGTGCATCTGACGGCCGAGCTCGCTCCGATCGCGCGAACGGGCGGCCTGGGCGAAGTCGTGACGAGCCTCGCCGCCTATCAGGCGGCTGCCGGACTCAACGTTTCTGTCGTGATGCCGCTCTACCGCCAGATCCGGCAGCAGTTCCCGGAGCTCGAGCCAGTCGATGGTCCATTCGTCGTCAACGTCAACTTCCGCGAGTACGGCGCACAGCTCTACCGGCTGCCGGCTGAGTCTGCTGCTGACGTGATCGCCATGCGCGGCACCGCCCCGCCACCAGCGGTCTATTTCATCGACAATCGCGAGCTCTTTGATCGTGACGGTCTGTATGGCGACGCGAACGGCTCGTACGGCGACAGCGCGCGTCGCTACGCCTTCCTTGGCGCTGCGGCCATGCGCGTATTGCCGCGCATCGTGGCTGCGCCGGTGCTCCTGCATGCACACGACTGGCACGCCTGTCTGGCCCTGGCCTACCTGCGCACGTGGTACGCCGACAGTCCGTACCACCAGGAGGTTTCGACCGTCCTGACAGTCCACAACGCCGGATTTCAGGGCCACTATCCGCAGGAGACGATGACCGATGTCGGCCTGCCGATGTCGCTCTACAATTTCGCGCAGTTCGAGTGGTACGGCCGCACGAATCTGCTCAAGGGTGGCATGTCCTTCGCCGACGCCGTGACCACCGTCAGCATGACGCACGCCGATGAGCTGCGCACGCCCGAAGGTGGTTTCGGGCTGCACGAGAACTTCCAGCTCAAGGGCGACCGCTTCGTCGGGATTCTCAACGGCATCGATCAGACGCGCTGGGATCCGGCGCACGATCCGGATATAGCAGCTTCGTACTCACGCGAAGATCTCGGCAACAAGGCCATCTGCCGACAGGCTCTGCAGCGCGAACTCGGTCTCACCGAGCGGCCCGATGTGCCGATCTTCGTGATGACCGCGCGCCTTGTCCAGCAGAAGGGGCTCGATCTGATCCTCGACAATCCGTGGATCTTCAACGCCGATGCGCAGTGGGTCTTCCTCGGTGGCGGCGATCGCCGGTTCGTCGACGGCCTCCGCGCCCTCGCCGCACGGCACCCCGATCGCGTCTGGGTCGACACGACGTTCACCGACGAAAAGGAGCACCGCATGATGGCCGGCGGCGACATCCTGCTCATGCCGTGCCGCTACGAACCGTGTGGGCTCACGCAGATGCGTGCACAGCGCTACGGTACAGTTCCGCTGGTCCGCCGGGTTGGCGGGTTGGCGGACACGGTGCATGATGGCGTGACGGGATTCGTCTTCAACGAATTCTCGGCGTCGGCGTTCGCCGAGGCGATTGCCCGTGCGATCGTCGCGTATCGGGACCGGGACCAGTGGTTCCGCATGATGCGCGACGCCATGGCCCGGGATTTTGGTTGGGAACGCTCGGAAGAGCGCTATCGCGATTTGTATCGGACCGTCCTCTCCGCTCGCTAACTCGATATGGATTTCGTTCTCCAGCTGCACTCACACCTCCCGTGGGTGCTCAATCATGGTGACTGGCCACACGGCAGCGACTGGCTGTCCGAGGCGACGGCCGAGACGTACCTGCCGCTGATCGAGAAGATGCAGTGGCTGCAGATGGACAACGTCTGGGCCCCGATCACCCTCGGCATCACCCCGATTCTCGCCAACCAGCTCAGTCATCCGACCTTCCCTGCGATCTTCGAGAAATGGATCGCGAACAAGCTTGAGAACTTCGACGAGGAAGCGAAGCGATTTGCGGCCAATGGCGAAGACGGCCTGGTACATGTCTGTCGGTTCCACGCCGGTGTGCTCACGAAGTACCGGGATCTGTTCCGCTCGATCAACGGCAATGTGCTCGGCGAATTCAAGAAGTTCGCCGACGCCGGCCGCATCGAGATCACGGGGTCGGCCGCGACCCACGGCTTTCTTCCGCTGCTCGGTCGCGACGAGAGCATCAGGTTCCAGCTGCAGCTCGGCCGGCGTGAGCATGAGCGCATCTTCGGGCGGACGCCGGTCGGATGCTGGCTGCCGGAATGCGCGTATCGTCCCGGGGGGTGGTGGGAGCCGCTGCAACGCGCGTCGAATCGCGGCATGCGCCACGGCATCGAGCATGAAGTGCGCGCCGCCGGTTTTCAGTATGTGACACTCGACTCGCCCCTGATCGAGGGGCGCCACAAGGAGCGCACGGCGTATCGCGCGTATCGCATCAAGCAGGAGAACGGCGAAGGCCACGTGCATGCCCTCGCGCGCGACCAGCGCACGGCGGCACAGATCTGGAGCGCGGACGGCGGCTATCCCGGCGATGGCGCGTACCTCGAGTTTCACAAGACGCACCAACAGGGTGGCCTCAAGCTGTGGCGCATCACCGGTCGCACCGTCGATCTCGGGCACAAATCACCGTACTGGCCGGAAGTCGCACAGACTAAGGTGGAAGAGCATGCGCGGCACTTCGCGACGCTGCTCAATTCCATCGCGCGCGAGCAGCACGCGTTCGGCACGTCGCTGATCATGGCACCGTTCGACACGGAGCTGTTCGGACACTGGTGGTACGAGGGCCCGGAGTTCCTGAACAAACTCTATCGCGAACTGCAGCATTCGCATCTGCTGCGTCCGGCGATGGCGTCGCAGCACCTCAAGGACAATCCAAACTCGCCGTCGATTCCCGTCGAGCCGGGATCATGGGGCGCGCACGCGGATTGGTCCACGTGGGTCGGGCCGAAGGTCGCGCACACCTGGCGCCGGCTCTGGCCGCTCGAGAATGCGTTCTGGGAAATTGCCGGCCGCGCGCTGGGCGATCCGATGGCGCATTCGTCACTCGAGCAGGCCGCACGCACGTTGCTGCTCGCACAGTCCAGCGACTGGCAGTTCATCATCACGATGGCTGAAGCGGCGGACTACGCCGATCATCGCTTCCATTCGCACTGCTCCGATCTGGAGCAACTGCTGGCCAAGATGAACGCGGGCTGGGATGGTGCCGGTTTCGCCGATGCACACGAATTCGCCGCCGAACTGAAGACGCGCGACGATTGCTTCCCCGATATCTTCCCGGCACTCAGGGCGGCACTGTCGTGATCCCGGTGATCTTCGTCGCGCCGCGTCTCTCGGACAACGCGGCGAGGATGGTCGAAGCGATCGGCTCACTGCCTGGCGTCCAGCTGGGCGTGATCAGCACGGATTGGCTGGAGCATGTGAGTGCCTCCACCAGGGACGTGATCGTGCAGCACTGGCGTGTGGACGACGTGCTCGATGTCGTGCAGCTGCGCCAGGCGGTAGAGCAGGTGGCACTGCAGATCGGCGGCGTGGAGAAGCTGATCGGCGCATACGAGCAGTTGCAGGTGCCGCTGGCCGAAGTGCGGGAGGCGATGGGCATCCCCGGTCTGCCGGTGGAAGCGGCGCTCAACTTCCGCGACAAGTCACGCATGAAGGACGTGCTGCGCGCGAACCATCTGCCCTGCGCGCGGCATGCGCTGGTGGAGAAATTCGTCGACGCGATCGCATTCGCGGGGCGAGTCGGATTTCCGCTGGTGCTCAAGCCACAGGCTGGCGCCGGTGCGCAGTCCACCTATCGCGTGGATGATGCGCAGTCGCTGACCGAGGCGCTCGAGCTGACGCGGCCGTCGTCGGCCAATCCGGTGATCGTCGAGGAATTCATCACCGGCAGCGAGCATTCGTTCGAAACGATCAGCATCGATGGCAAGGCGGTCTGGCACTCCCTCACGCACTATCACCCGACACCGCTGGAAGTGATCCGGAATCCGTGGATCCAGTGGATCGTGGTGTTGCCGCGTGAGGTGGACCATCCGATGTATGACGACATCCGGGAGTCGGGCGTCAAGGCGCTCGAGGCGCTCGGCCAGACGACCGGCCTGTCGCACATGGAGTGGTTCCGTCGCATCGACGGCAGTCTCGCGATTTCTGAAGTTGCTGCGCGTCCGCCGGGAGCACAGATCACGACGCTGATTTCCCGCGCCAACGACGTCGATTTCGTCAGCGCGTGGGCGAACCTGATGGTGTATGGTGAATTCATCGCGCCGGAGCGGAAATACGCGGTCGGCGCGGCGTTTCTCCGCGGGCAGGGCAGCGGTGTGGTGCGGCACATCAGCGGCATCGATCGCGTGCACGAGGAACTCGGCCATCTGGTGTGTGATGTGAAACTGCCTGAGATCGGGCATGGCCCCGCAGCGACGTACGAAGGCGACGGGTTCATCATTCTGCGACACCCGGAGACTGCCGTGGTGGAGCGCGCAGTGCGGCGCGTCGTGGAGTTGGTGCACGTGGAACTGGGATGACGTCGCGGCTCACGCGTGAACGCTTCTGCAAGGGGTACTGAATGAACGTGCTGATGATTGCACCGGGGTATCCGGACGAGATGCCGCTGTTCTGTCGTGGCTTGTCCGCGCACGGGGCCAGCGTTTACGGCATCAGCGACGTGCCGGTGGGCAATCTGCCGGAGATGACACGCCGTCATCTCTCGGGCTACCTGCAGACGTCGATGTTGAATCAGGAAGACACGGTCGTGCGTGAAGTGACGTCGCACTGGGGCGGCACGACGTTCGATCGCGTGATCTGTCTCTGGGAGCCTGGCGTCGTGCTCGCCGCGAAGTTGCGCGTCGCGCTCGGCGTGGCTGGCCTGAGCGTGGACGATGCGATCGCGTTCCGCAACAAGGACATCATGAAGGCGCGCGTGGCCGCCGCCGGCATTCGGACGCCGATGCATCGTGGTGCCACGACCGCCGCCGAAGTGCGCGCAGCCGCCGAGGAAATCGGTTATCCGCTGATCGTCAAGCCGATCGATGGCGCCGGTTCGATGGACACCTTCCGCGTGGATGACGCTGCGGAACTCGAATCGGCGATCAAGCGGATGACGCACATCAATCATGTGAATGTCGAGGAGTTCATCGAGGCCGAGGAATTCACGTTCGATACGATCTGCGTGGACGGCGAGATGAAGTTCTTCAACGTCGGCTATTATCGCCCGCGACCGCTTGCCGCCCGCACGAACGAGTGGATCAGCCCACAGACGCTCTGCCTGCGTGATGTCGGCAGCGCGTGGGTCGCGGGCGGTGTGCAGATGGGTGCGGATGTGCTCAAGGCGATGAATCCGGGCAACGCGTTCACGCACATGGAGTGGTATCGCAAGTCGGACGGCGAAGTCGTCTTCGGTGAGATCGCCGTACGTCCGCCGGGTGCGCGCACGGTGGACCTGATGAACTACGTCTCCGACATCGATCTCTACATGGGCTACGCCGAGGCGGAGCTGAAGGGCACCTTCTCACAGGACGTGAAGCGGAAGTACAACGCGATCAACATCTTCAAGCGCGCGCAGGGGCACGGCACGATCCACCGGATCAGCGGCCTCGAGAATCTCGTGCAGCGGTTCGGTGAACACATTGTGAACATCGACCTGCTGCCGGTTGGTGCGACACGTCGTGACTGGATTCTGACGTTGATCTCCGACGGCTATCTGACGATCCGGCATCCGGATTTCGAGCAGGCGTGCCTGATCGCTGATGCGGTCGGCTCCGATCTCCAACTCTACGCTTCGTAATCCATGCCATTGCGTTTGCGCCGCTCGCTACGGCGGTTGTTCCGCACGCGGACACAGGCAGGCTCACATCACGTCGTGACGGATATTCCGGGTCCCACGCCGGAGGAAACCCGCACGGTCGTGGTGCATCTGCCGGGCAACTACGACGAGGAAGTCCGCCGCTATCCGGTGATCTACATGCAGGACGGACAGAATCTGTTCGACGACGGAACGTCCTACGCCGGCTCGTGGGGCCTGTCGGAAGAACTGGTGTCCGCATCGCGGCTCGGTGCGGATGCGATCATCGTCGGCGTCTACCATGCGTCGCAGCATCGCATCAACGAATACAGCGCGTTCGTGGACGAGCGGGTCGGTGGCGGTGACGCAGCGGCATACGTGCAGTGGATGTGCGACGTGCTGCGGCCGACGATCAACGACCGGTATCGTACGCTGCCCGCGCGTGAACACACCGGCGTCGCCGGATCATCGATGGGTGGACTGTTGTCGCTCTTTGCCGTCTTTGCGCGGAGCGATGTCATCGGCTTTGCGGCCGTGATGAGCCCGTCGCTGTGGTTTGCACGCGGCGCGATGTTCGACTGGGTGCGCTTGCAGCCGTTCGTGGATGCGCGCATCTACCTCGATGTCGGTGCGCGTGAAGGGGAGCGCACGCTGGCCAACGGGCAGCGGATGCGCGACCTGCTGGTGAACAAGGGATACGTGCCCGGCGAGCGGCTGCGCTGGGTGGAAGACGCCATCGGTGTGCATCACGAGAGTGCCTGGGGCCGTCGGTTCCGGAAGGCGCTGCCGGCGTTGCTGGCGGTGCCGAAGCCTGAGCGGAGGAGCTGATGTACCACGAGTACAAGGCCTGGCGCAGTCCCGCGCTCGATCACCGGGAGATGGGGCTGCACGTCTGGGGACATGCGGGCGCGAAGATGCTCGTGTTTCCAACGTCGCTCGGCAGCCATCGCGAGTGGACCGATCGTCGCATGCATCTCGTGCTGCGCGACCACATCGACAACGGCTGGCTGCAGATCGTCTCGGTCGATCACGTGCATCACGAGAGCTGGTACGACCGGACGCGGCACCCTGGCGCGCGCGCCTGGCGGCATCTCCAGTACCACAACTACATCAAGGATGAGGTGATGCCGTTCATGCATCACCGGAATCGCCATCCGTACATGATCGTCGCCGGTGCCAGCTTCGGCGCGTACCACGCGATGTCCTTCGGGCTGCGTTTTCCGCATCTGGTCAATCGCATCATCGGCTTGAGCGGCTTGTACGATATCAGCCGGCAGGCGTCGGGCCACATGGATCACAACGTGTACGCCTCCAATCCGATGGCGTTCATGGCGCACGAGAGCGATCACTGGCGCCTCGAGGCGATGCGGAAAATCGACATCATCATGGCCATCGGCCGTGACGATCCGAGCTGCCGCAACAACGAGGAATTCTCGGCGCTGCTCTGGAGCAAGGGCGTCGGCAATGCGCTTCGCGTATGGGATGGCTGGGCGCACGACTGGCCGTACTGGGAGAAGATGATCCGGATGTACGTCGGTGGACACGACTAACACCACACAGAGGTCGGTATGGCAAAGGTGAAGAATGTCGGGCTGGTGGTCGGTCGCGAATGGTCGTTTCCGCCGGCGTTCATCGAGGCGGTGAACGCCCGCGATGCCGGTGTCGTCGCGTCGCTGGCGAAGTTCGGCGCCGAACACATGGACAGTGCCGTCGACTACGACGTCCTCGTGGATCGCATCTCGCACGAAGTGCCGATGTATCGCACGATCCTCAAGCACGCCGTGCTGCAGGGCTCGACGGTGATCAACAACCCGTTCATGTGGTCGGCCGACGACAAGTTCTTCGGCGCCTCACTGATCACGAAGCTCGGCGTGGTGAGCCCGAAAACGGTGGTGCTGCCGAACAAGGACTACGTGCCCGGCATCATCCCTGGCGAGTCGCTGCGGAACCTCAAGTATCCACTCGATTGGGATGCGATGCTCGAGTACGTCGGCCTGCCGTGCATCCTCAAGGATGCGCACGGCGGCGGCTGGAAGGAGGTCTACGTCTGCGAGACCAGGGAAGAGCTGATCCACCACTACGATCACTCCGGCCTGTTGACCATGATCGTGCAGGAATTCATCAAGTGGGACGAATTCGTACGCTGCATCTGCCTCGGTCAGGAGGAGATCCTGGTCATCAAGTACGATCCGAAGGAGCGGAAGTACCGCACCGATCGTGATTTCCTCGGACCGGTGCTCGGCCCCCGCGTCGAGAAGGATGCCCGGACGATCGTGAAGGCGCTCGGCTACGACATGAACTCGATCGAATTCGCGATCCGCGATGGCGTGCCGTATGCGATCGACTTCATGAATCCCGCGCCGGACATGGACATCAACTCGCTCACGCCTGCCTACTTCAACTGGGCCGTCGAGCACATGGCGGACATGGTCATCCGTCTTGCCAAGGATCCGCGAAAGACGACGCAGGCGCTCGGCTGGGACGCGATGTTCACCGCGTCACGCGGCCGCTGACGATGAGCACCGCTGGCGCCGTCTCCGCCTACCACGAGTTGCTCACCGACGATGCGCTGGCGCAGGAATCGTCGGCCGTGCTGACGTCGCAACTCTCGGGGCACGGACTCGTCTTCGGCGGCCGTCCGCTGGCGACGGTGCTCCGTCCACGCCTGGTGACTCGGGCGCAGTATCATCGCGTCGTCGATCTGACGAAGCGGCTGATGCCGGCGTTCGATCGCATCCTGGAGGCGGCGCTCGCCGACAGCGATGTGCGACAGCAGTTCCGCCTCGCGCAGTGGGAAGAGGCGCTCGTCGGGGTCAATCCGGGCTTTCCGCATGCCAGCCCGACATCGCGACTCGACTATTTCGTGAATGACGGGACCGGCGAGATCTCGCTCACCGAGTACAACGCCGAGACGCCGGCCGGCGCCGCGTACAACGACGCGCTGTCCGACACGTTCATGGATCTGCCGGTCATGCGGCGTTTCGCGCGCAGCTGGGATGTGCTGCCGATTCCGACGCGTCATGGCGTGATCCGTTCGCTGCTCGACGCCTGGTCGGCGTGGCGCGGGGTGCGAGAGGTGCCGCAGATCGGCATCGTGGACTGGAAGGAAGTGCCGACGTACAGCGAGTTCGAGTTGTTCCAGGCGCATTTCCGGAATCTTGGCATTCCGTGCTCGATCGTCGATCCGCGTGATGCGGCGTACGATGGCGAGACGCTGACGTTCGCCGGGACCCCGGTGACGCTGATCTACAAGCGCGTGTTGCTGCACGAACTCGCCGAGCGGGGCGGAACGGATCATCTGATCTTCCGCGCGGTGCGCGACGGGAAGGTCTGCATGGTGAATCCACCGCGCTGCAAGATCCTGCACAAGAAGGCGTCGCTGGCGGCGCTGACGGATGAACGCAACGCGCGCTTGCTCTCGGCCGAGCAACACGCGGCTGTGACCTCGTGCATTCCATGGACGCGCATCGTCGAGGAGCGCACGACGACGTTTCATGGTGAGCAGATCGACCTGCTGGCGTACGCGTCCGCGCATCGCGATCGCTTCGTGCTGAAGCCGAACGACGATTACGGCGGCGCGGGCATCGTGCTGGGCTGGACCGTGGAGAGCGACACGTGGAACGCCGCGCTGCGGAACGCGGTTACGAATCCGTACGTGGTGCAGGAACGGGTCGGCATTCCGTCGGAAGGATATCCGTCGCTGGTGGATGGCAAGTCGCAGGTGGTGGACCGGATGTACGACACCGCGCCGTTTCTCTGCGATGGCTCGTACATGGACGGCTGGATGTGCCGCCTCTCCACAGCGGCGCTGCTGAACGTCACGGCCGGGGGCGGATCGACGGTGCCCACCTTCCTCGTGGAACCCCGATAGCTATTGTGCGGGCAGGGCGCCGTCGGCGCGCTGCCACGATGCAGGTCCCACTTCAGCCCGAATCGTTCTCATGAAGGCACCGTCACTGACCCTCGGCGTCGAGGAAGAGTACCAGATCATCGATCCGGTGTCGCGCGATCTGGTCTCGTACGTGACGCAGTTGCTGGCCGAGGATCACCGCGTGCTGACGCAGGTGAAGCCGGAGCTGCACCAGTCGATCATCGAAGTCGGCACGAACGTCTGTCAGACGCCGGCCGAGGTGCGCAAGGAACTGGTCATGCTGCGCAAGGGCGTGATGGAGCTGGCAGCAAAGAAGGGTTATCGCATCGCAGCCGCCGGCTCGCACCCGTTCGCGAACTGGCAAACGCAGGAGATCACGCCGTACGATCACTATCTCGGCACGCTCAACGACATGGGCGATCTCGCGCAGCGCCTGCTGATCTTCGGCACTCATGTGCACATCGGGATCGAGGACAAGGATTTCCTCGTCGATGCCTGCAACGTGGCGCGGTACTTCCTGCCGCACATTCTCTGCCTCACGAGCAGCTCGCCGTTCTGGTATGGTCGCGAGACGGGACTGCGTTCGTATCGCAGCGTCGTGTTCCGCGCGTTCCCGCGCTCGGGCGTGCCGCCGCTGCTGAACTCGTACTACGACTACACGTCGTACATCGACACGCTCGTGGACACCGGGTCGATTCCCGGCCCGCACAAGATCTGGTGGGATATCCGACCGCACGGCAAGTATCCGACGCTCGAATTCCGTGTCTGTGACGTCTGCACGCGCGTGGACGAGGCGGTGTGCATCGCAGCGATCCTGCAGGCACTCATTGCGAAGCTCTACAAGATGCGTCGCGACAACACGACGTTTCGCGTGTACTCGTCGGCGCTGATCGAGGAGAACAAGTGGCGCGCGGTGCGCTACGGATTGGGCGGCAAGCTGATCGACTTCGGCAAGCAGGTGGAATTGCCCGCACCGCAGCTGATCCGCGAATTCCTCGATTGGTTCCTTGGCGACATCGTCGATGAACTCGGCACGCGAAAGGAAGTCGAATATGCGTACAAGATCCTCGCCGAAGGTTCGAGCGCCGATCGCCAGCTCGCGACGTTCGCGAAGACCAACGACCTGAAGGCGGTGGTCGATCAGCTGATCATCGAAACCGCTGAAGGCGTCACGGACCTGCAGCCGGCCGAGTCGCTCCCGCAGACGTCTTCCGCCTGACGAGCTCACTCTCCGCGCGCCGCAGCTCCTCGCGCGCGGAGACGACCGTCAACCGATTCGAAGAAATTCGCGCTGAGGCGCAACACTGAACCGCCGCCGAACTGCGCGCGCGGCCGCGCGAAGATGGCGTGACGCCATGACTGTGTGGTGGGAACAGCGACTCCCACCACGCAGTGCTTCCGCACTTCAATCAGTGCAGACGCGGGCGCTCGATGAAATTGACGATTGCCGCGATGAATGCGGCCATCGTGTCTTCGACCAGCGCCGCGTGATCGCCGCCGGCCAGAATCACATGCTGCCGATCCGCGTTACCGAGCGCCGCAAACACACCGGATTGCACCGCGATCGGTGCGTACGGGTCGAGCTCTCCGTGCATCAGCAGGGTCGGCAGCGTCAGTTTCGGCATCGACAGGGCATTCCACTCCTGCAGCCCGCGCCAGTCGGCACGCACCGGATCCGCCTTCAGCGCGACCGCCACGTACGCCGCGATCGCCTTCGACGTGATGACGTGCGGTGCGATGAAGTCGCTCGCGGCGTTCTTCGCCGTGTTGGTTTCGCGCGGCGGTAGCGTGGGTTCGGTCGCCGCGGGCATCTGCGTGTCGGCGCCGCGAGGATACCCGAACAGAATCACGGCCGATGCGAGGTCGGGATTGTTCTGCGCCGTCAGATGCGCGACCATCGACCCATACGACCAGCCGAAGAGCGTCGGCTTCGGCAGCGACGGATGGCGCGCCGCCACGAACCGGAGCACCGCCGCAACATCCCTCGCGGCGCGGTTCGGTGTCAGCCAGCCGGTGCTGTCACGCGGCGTGGTGCCGTAGCCACGCGCATCGAGCGCATACACCGTGTATCCGCGCGCCACGAGCGCCTGCATCACCGAGCGGTACTCGCCCGGCACCTGCAGATCGAAGTCCGGCAACGCCGACCAGGTGCGGCCGTGCAACAGCACGATGGCCCCCTTCGGCTTCGCGGCGGCCCGCATCCAGAGTGCCAGTGGATGGCCGTCCGCGGTCACCGTCAGCTTCGTCGGCGCGCGCTGGGCAGACGCCGCCATCGGTGCCCAAGCGAGCAGCGCGATCAGCGCGAACGCGCGCTGCGGACGTCGTGTCAGTCTCAGGGAGAAGAGCATGCGCATTGTCAGGGTTGCGGCGTGTGAGGGACCGGACGGATGTACGGCGATTCGAGAATATCCCATGGTGTGGTGCTGCGGGCGCGGGCGGTGCCAAGGTCCTCGAGCTTCTGCATCCACGCCTTGTCGAACAGTGAGTTCGACGCCGGATCGAGCGCGATTTCCGACGGAATGGCGGTCCACTTCATCTGCATCGTCAGGCCGGGAATTTCGCCGGTTGCCGCCCGCGCAAGATTGTCGAGGCCCTCGAGCACGAGCGGCTGGTGATTGTAGAACGACACATTGCTCCAGCGGCCTTGAATCTGCTTGCGACTGGCCGGGTCCATCACCACCGGTGCAGCCGTCGTCCATCCGTTCACAATCACCCACATCCGCACGGCGATCGGCGCCGTCACGCCTGCGGCACGCACGCGCGCGGCCATCGCCTTGTAATCGTCGAGTGCGAGCAGGCCGAGGATGTTCGAGACCACGCCGCCGTCGGAATGCACGTGCCCTTCGTAGACCACCTGCGGGAAGATGCCGGGAATTGCGGACGCGGCCTTGAGCAAGGTCCGCGTGCGCCCGAGGCCTTCGTCACCGCCCTTGAGGATCGTCGCCAGATCCCACGTGCGACCGGTCCCGATGTCGAGATCCGTGGTGCCGAACACCACCTGCCGATCCTGTGCGAAGGCATTCTGCAGCGAGTCGCGCAATGCCGGATTGAGCACGGCGGCGATGTTCGCATCGTACCGCTTGGTGTTCACCAGGCCACCAGTCTTGCGCAGCCAGAACAACCAGTCGATCGACGGCGCAATGCGATCGGCCGCGTTGCGGTACAGCGACGTCAGCGTGTCGAGCGCGGGTTGCGTGCCGAGGAGCACGAACGGTGACTGCAGCGCACCGGTGCTGATCGCGGTGATGAGGTCGAACTGCGGGAGCGGCGTGTCGGTACGTGTGCGCCAGCCACGCAGGAAGCCGACGCCGTACGAGCCGTTCTGTCCGCCGCCGGAGAGCAGGAGGACATTCACCGTGTGTGTCGGACTGGCGATGGCCCGCCGCGCCAGTCGCGCGACGACGGTGTCGCGCAGCGCACGCTCCGCGGTACGACTCGCATCGGCATCTGTGAGCAGCGCTGGGATCGTCGTTGGTGGGCGGTGCACCGCCGCACAACCGGCAAGGCTGATGGCTGCTGAAAGAATCGCTGCCCGACCGGCACGACGTACGAGGTGAATTCGGAGATCGGTGAGCAACATGTCGGCGGAAGGGAAAAGACGGGTCAGAGCAGGGCAAACGCCCGCACGGGAAAGGTGCCAAATGCGCGGATT
>JBBRLZ010000040.1:0-38649 GCA_038231095.1 Gemmatimonadales bacterium | reverse complement strand
CGTTGTCATGCGCCCAAGCCTATCTCTGCATCGGCCTGTGCACCATCGGCGGTCTGCGGCGCCAATCAGGCGTCAGTGGCTTCGTGGGGGGCGGGAGAACACGGAGAACACTGAGTAGCGCGGATCGCGAGCGGTCGCGTTGCGCCACCGAACACTTTCATTGTGGGTGTGCCGCAACCAGCTGCTTGCGCTGCGGCGTTACGACGACCGTCACCCTGGTTTGAGCACTGCTGATTGCCACCGCTGTAGAACCCACCAAAAAGCGTAACTCCCCGAAACCAGAACTCCCGAGTACGACGCCACTCAGTGTTCTCCGTGTTCTCCCGCCCCCCACGAAGCCACTGACGCCTGATTGGCGCCGCAGACCGCCGATGGTGCACAGGCCGATGCAGAGATAGGCTTGGGCGCATGACAACGACGCCAGCGATGACGCTCCTGCTGAACGGTGATGTGTATGCACCGGAGCATCTGGGCCACCAGCACATTCTGATTGGTGGCGGGACGATTCTGTACATCGGGCCGGAGCGGCCGTCGTTCCCTTCGTATCTCGGAGTGAAGGAGATCGATCTCGCAGGGCGGCGGGTGATCCCGGGGTTGATCGACGGGCATTGCCACATCACTGGTGGCGGTGGTGAGGCCGGGCCAGCGAGCAAGGTCGCGGCGCCGCTGGCCGAGTCGTATCGGAAGGCGGGTGTGACGACGGTGGTCGGTGTGCTGGGGACGGATGATGTGACGCGATCGACGGCCGAGTTGGTGGCGGGGGCGCGCGCGTTGGAGGCGCAGGGGATCAACGCCTACTGTCACACCGGCGGCTATCACCTGCCGCTCACCACGCTGACCGGGTCCGTGCGCGGCGACATCGTGCATTGCGATCGGATCATCGGCGTGGGTGAGGTCGCGATTTCGGATCATCGCTCATCGCAGCCCACGCTGCAGGAGTTACTGCGGATTGCGTCGGATGCGCACGTGGCCGGGTTGATGACGGGCAAGGCCGGGATTCTGCATCTGCATGTGGGCGATGGTCCGCGCGGGCTCGAGTTGATTCGTGAGGCGCTGACGGTCTCGGAGATTCCGGCGCGGGTGTTCAATCCGACGCATGTCAATCGCCGCAAAGCACTGATGCATGAGGCGATTGCGTTGGTGAAGGAGTTCGGGTGCTACATCGACATCACGGACTTTCCGGTGGCCGAGGGGGAGGACGCGTACTCGGCGGCGGATGCGTTGGGGGTGTATTGGGAGTCGGGGGCGCCGCTGGATCGTGTGACGGTGAGTTCGGATGGTGGGGGGTGTTTGCCGGTGTTTGATGGGGATGGGCGGGTGGTGTCGATGGAGGTGGGGGATTGTTCGGCGTTGATGCGCACCGTGAACGTGCTGGTGTCACGCGGGCGGGATCTCGGTGCCGTGATGCGGGGGTTCACTGCGAATCCGGCGGCGTTGCTGCGGTTGGCGGATGTCGGTGCGGTGCGTGTGGGGAAGCGCGCGAATGTGGTTGGAGTGGATGGGCAATTTCTGGGTTTAGTGCCCCATGGAAGTAGTCAAATCGGCGAAGCGCTGTACTGAACAGGATCGAGCAAGCACGTCTCACGCATCGATCCACTCAGCACAAAGAGCTTCGGTTCGACGCGGTATTTGAACACGCGATAGAGATGGAAATGTTCAGCCAACTCTTCGGATGCTGCGACCTCGCGACGGCTCGCGTAGAATGGCGTCGTCATGCCAAGGCCGGTCGTCTTCACTTCGATCAAGCGCTCGCGACCATCGGGCTCGAACGAAAGAATATCGTATCCGAGGCCATCACCGCGCGTCTGTGCGACATGCTCAATACGCTCAGCGAGCCGTTTCGCGCCAGCTTCCCGGAGCGTTCGGTGCTCGTATTCGAGCACGAACTTCTCGCCTGCAAGACCGAGTGATGCGTTCCGCGCCTCTTGTGCGAGGTAATCGAATCCTAAGCGTGGCTCGCGTGGCGAGGCAGGCCGAGAGTAGATGCGATCTGACTGCGGCTCTCGCGTTGGAGCAGGGACTCTGATTCGATCGAGACTCGGGCCCAGCGCCACACCGGCCGCCGGAGCGCTCACGAACATCTTGGCCAGAAGTTGGAGCTCGAGATCGGCCGCGAGTTGGTTACGGACTTCCTCTCTTAGCAGCGACTGGACGTTCAGGCGCCGCTTGTAGCCAGCAAGCGGTGGAAAATCCAACTCGATGAGCACGGCGCTGATGTTCGCATGTTTGAACTCAACCGAGGCCTTCGAACGGCTATCAAGGAGCACTCGAAGTCGTCTATTGTGCTCAGCCTTGTTGTATGACTGTCCCAGCAACTCGAGCCGCAGCATGGTGCGATAGTCGCCGACGATTGCCGCCACCTCGTGCGCTGACCAATCCTCAGCCACGCGGGCAGCTCTTCAGTGTGATGCGTTGGCGAGTGGCTGACTCCTGCCCAACGTGCAGTCCGCCGAGTGCGCGCGCCAGGCCTACGGCTCGCGCCGTACGACGCGACTCCTACCGATCCAACACCAGACGAAAGAATTGCTGCAGATCGAACACCGCGCCGCGCCGCCCCGGCACCGGCACCCACCGCAGCGTGGCTCGCGCGACCTCCGGCTTCGGGCTCTCCGGCCGCCAGCGTTGAACCTCACGCGCCTCCAAATCCACTGTCCAGTACTCTGTCACGCCCACGCGCTGACA
This sequence comes from Gemmatimonadales bacterium, assembly GCA_038231095.1. Classification (GTDB taxonomy): domain Bacteria; phylum Gemmatimonadota; class Gemmatimonadetes; order Gemmatimonadales; family Gemmatimonadaceae; genus JACMLX01. The sequence continues at coordinate 35,967 of JBBRLZ010000040.1, read as the reverse complement.
GAGCTCGCGCTTGGCGCGTAAATACTCTGGATTGGACGTCCTCGAGACGACCTCGACGATCAGGCAGGGGGCAGTCCTCGTTTGGCGTTGGGTCCTTGTCCGCGTCGCGGGTGCGACGGGATATGCGACGAAGTCCGGAATCAGTCGGCAAGTTGACGAGAATTCGATGTTGACCGGCCCCATGACGACGGTAGTACCCGTATCATCAGCACTTTCATCAAGCACCGTGCGCAGGTCGATCAAGGCGCGCTCTTGCGCCGAGACGATCGGCTGGGGAGGGGAGATCAACAGGCGACCATCCACGCTTTCGTATCGACAACCATCCGGTCGTATCGCGTCGAGCAATGCGAGCGTCCATACCGCACCCGCCGTCGGCGCGCCCTCGCCAACTATTTCTGCTCGTGGGAAGAGATCGCGTCGAGAGATTGCGACCGCGTGCGCGTCCTGAGGGCTGAAGACCGCATTCAGGTCGAGCCGGAGTGGATCGCGCCGAATACTCGCATGCCAGGTGAAGACGTCCCGTACGATCTCCGGCGCGCTGGCGTTGGGCCGCCAGACGAGCAGCTCTCGGCGCTGCGGGTCGACAATCCAGTACTGCCAGACGCGTTCGTGTTGATACAGCTCTCGCTTCGCGAGAGAGTCTATTCGCCGCGTGTATGGCGACGCGACTTCCACCACCAATTCGTACGGTCCCGGGCCGAACACTGGGTTCGGCAACAAGATCAAATCCGGAAGTACATAGCGCCGTTTAGAAAACTCGAGTGGCTCTGGCCGCACCTTCGCCGCAAAACACAACTGCGATGCGAAAGGGAGCAGCTGTAGCAGCAAATTCCACACGACCCGATCATGTGATTCGTCAGGCGGTGGAAAGACGTGGAGCTCACCATCGATTACTTCGTTGAGATGTCCGTCTTTCGGTAGCAAATCGAGTGCAGCACTCGTCCATTCACCGCGGCGGGGGATTGCAGGGGCCTTCATATCGTTGTGGGAGGCGTGTAACGCGGCCTGACTCTGCACTGTACGCTGCGGAGTACGGGGAGCGGCGAAGGTAGCAAAACATTCGCGCGAAAGCGTCACCGAAACTGTGCCTGAATCGCCTCGCAATTCGTTGCCGATTTGACACGCCGAACTGCGCGAGCCCTACTCGCCGCACACCACCGCGAAGTACGCCGTAAGATCAATCACGAGCACCTCGCAATTCGCGCCCCCCTTCCACTCGATCGTGCCCCCGCACTTCTCCACCGTCCCACACTCACCTCTCCACCGCTCCACACACCGCCCGTTCACATCCACGATCCAATATTCCGGCACCCCTTCGCGCTGATACAACGCCCGCTTGACAGTCCGATCCACCTGCGCCGTCCCCGGCGACAAGACCTCGACCGCGAGCACCAAGCGCCCGACATCCGAAAACTGCTCCGCTCGCCGACCGTCATTCCGCAACGGCATGACCAGCAAGTCCGGCTGTACCTCCGTCAGTTTGCCGAAACGGACCGCCGCAGGCGCAAACAGCAGGTCAAGGCCGACGCGCTTACAGTACGGCTGAAGGAGCGTGAACAACTCAGCGAGTGCGCGCTGATGCCGGAACGTGGGCGCCGGCGTCATGTAGTGGACGCCGTCAATGACCTCGTGGCGCCACCCGTCATCCGGCACGCTCTGCAACCGCTCCGCGGTCCAGAGTTCTTCAGTCTGCGGCATGCCCATGTGCTACGCTCGAGACGTCGTGAGATGTATGCGATCATCAGCCGACGGTGCGGCTGATACGTTCGTTCGGGTTACTCCAATTCGTTCACGCATCACCCGTTCCATGCAGGCGCCGCCACGCAGCCAATGCATGACACGACCACTCGCGATGACGACACGGTCTGACTGCAAGTTTGACGCAGCCGTTCGCAATTCAGAATCAGACTTCGGCATCTGCGTTCGACCAGTCACACCACCGCATCGAAGTAGCGCGCCAAATTGATCACGAGCGCATCGCAATCGGAGACCGGCTGCCACGCGAGCATCGAACGGCAGACGTCCGACTCTACACCGCCCCGCCCCCACCGCTCCACACATCGCCCATCCAGATCCACGATCCAGTACTCACCGACATCCTCCTCGCCGTAGAGCAGACGCTTCCGCCCCCGATCCACCCGCGCCGTGCCTCGCGACAACACCTCCACCACCAACGCAGCACGCCCCAGCTCCGCAAAAGTGCTTGGCCGACTGCCGTCCGCGAGCAGCGGAATCACGACTAGGTCAGGCTGCACCTCACGCACGCCAGAGAATCGCACCGCCCACGGAGCAACCCGCATGTGCAGCCCGGCAGACCTTGCATACGGCGCGAGCAACTGCCCCATCTCGAAGACCGCGTCCTGATGCGAACCACTCGGCGCCGGCGTCGCAAACAGCTCGCCGTCGATGACCTCGTACCGGCGCCCATCATCCGGCAGCGTCTGCAACCGCTCCGCCGTCCAGCGCCCCTCGGTCTGTGACATGGCCATACGCTATGCTCGGTTGGCAGTGAGCAGCAAGTGATCATCAGCCGACGGTACGGCCGACACGGCCACTATATCGCCTCCTTCTGTTGCAAGCGTCACCATTTTCACGCACGCCCATCGCACACGATCACACGCGCGTCTCTCGGCGCCGAACGGGCAACGTCCCGGCGCCCGAGTCGCGGTAGTATTCGCACCATGCTCAGCCCATGGCATTCCTGCGCGCCCGGCACCACATCGCATCGGCGCGCGTGACCACGAGCCACCCGTCCGAGTCGGCAGGTGTGGCCGCCCGCACCCCTACCCGCCTCCCGTTCATCGACGCCCTCCGCGGCATCGCCGCAATGTGGGTGCTGATCTTCCACATCGCGGAAGGCGGCCAGATCGCGGCGCTCCAAGCCGTGCTCCCCACATGGATCAATCTCGCCGTCTTCAGGTTCGGCCATTTCGGTGTGCCGATCTTTTTCGTGCTGAGCGGCTTCGTGATCGCGCTCTCGATCAACGATGATCGGGTCACGCTCGCCTACACCGGCCGCTTCGCGCTTCGCCGAGCAATCCGCCTCGACCTGCCCTACTGGGCCTCGATCGCGATCACGCTTGCCTTCGTCGCCGTCAAGGCACGCATGCTGCCGCAAGCGAACATCCCGATCGCAACGCTCGGTCAGGTACTGGCGCACATGTTCTACCTGCAGGAATTCCTTGGCTACCGTGAGATCAACGCGGTCTACTGGACGCTCTGCTTCGAGGTCCAGTTCTACCTGATGTTCTGCGCGCTGATCGGCGTTGCGACGGCGTTCCGGCGCCACGACACCGATCGCCGGCCGCTGGCGATCGTGTTCACACTTGCGGCGCTGGCATCGATCCTCTGGCCGCTTTCGCCAGCCCTGCAGCTGCGTGGACTGGCGCTCCCGAACTGGCACGGGTTTCTGCTCGGCGCATTCGCATACTGGAGCCTCAAGGGTACGATGCAGACGCGCTGGTTCGTGGTCTACGCAATCGCGCTGATGGGCGTGTTCGCCATCACGCAAGACAGCTTCACGATCGTCTGTGTCACCACCGCGACGCTCATTCTGCTGGCTGGCCGTGCGGACAGACTGCGCGTCTGGTTGAGTGGCGCGACGCTGCAATTTCTCGGCAGAGTATCGTACAGCGTCTATCTGCTGCACCTGCCGGTGGTTGGCGCATCGTTCTTCGTGCTGAACAAACTGCTGCCTCGCACGCCGCTCATGGACCTGCTCGCGGGACTGATCGTGATCGGCGTCACCTGCGTGGCGGCACAGCTGTTCTGGTGGAGCGTCGAACGGCCAAGTACCGCGCTGGCGAAGCGACTGCGGAAGCGCGCCTGACACTCGCGCGGCTATGATGTAGGCGTGAGACTCAACAAGGTCCAACGCGCTGCACGACGACAGCGAGAGCGAGCTGGTGCACCGCCGCATGCGGTGTCGCATGCGAAGCGTGGCGTTGCCGCGAAGTTCGTCGGCAATCGCGCCGGCGGGAGAGGCGCGTGGGTGGCATTTCTCGCTGTGCTCGGACCAGGCCTGCTTGCCGGCCTCTCGGACGACGATCCGGCCGGCATCACGACCTATTCTGTCCTCGGCGCCGATCACGGCTATCGCCTGCTGTGGATCATCCCCGCGTCCACACTCCTGTTGGTGCAGTTCCACCTGATGGCTGTGCGACTTGGCGCCGCCTCGGGCAAGGGTTTCGTCGCGATCATCCGCGAACACTGGGGCCGCACGGCGGGATACGCTGCCGTGATCGGACTTCTGTTCGCGAATTTCGGCACCATCTGCGCGGAGTACGCCGGCGTGTCGGCCGCCGGATCGTTGATCGGCGTGCCGAGCTGGATCAGTGCGCCTGCGTCGGGCATTCTGATTGCGCTGATCGTGGTGCTGGGGAGCTTCCATCGCGTCGAACGCGTCCTGCTGGTGATTTCGTCCACGCTGGCGCTGTACATCGTGGACGGCCTTCTGGCGAAACCCGACTGGTCGGAGGTGATGCGCAACTCGCTCATCCCGCACATGCCGACCAGCAATGCCGGGTGGATCGTCATCGCCGCGACGCTCGGGACGACGCTCGCGCCATGGGGGCTCGCGTTCATCCAGTCGTATGCCGTCGACAAAAAGATCAAGATCTCCGACTTGAAGCTCGAACGTGTCGACGTCATCATCGGCTCGTTGCTCACCGGCATCATCGGCATCGCGATCGCGGTGGCATGCGCCGCGACGCTCAACAAGGCCGGTATTCACATCAAGGATGCCGGCGACGCCGCGATCGCACTCAAGCCACTGGCGGGGTCGTTTGCAACGGTGCTCTTTGGCGCCGGATTGCTCGGCGCGTCGTTGCTGGCGGCGGCGATCGTCCCGATCGCGACGGCGTACTCGATCGCGGAGGGCGTTGGCGAGCCGGCGTCGCTCGATCTGGACTCGCGGCACTTCGAATGGTTCTACGCCGCATTCATCGGATTGACGGTCGCTGCGGTCAGCGTCGTGTCACTGCCCGGGCTGCCGTTGATCCCGCTGATCTACGCGAGCCAGGTCGTCAATGCGGTGCTGCTCCCGCTGCATGTGATTGCACTGCAACTGCTGGCGGGCAACGCGTCGATCATGGGTGATGCGCGCTCAACGAAAATTGGTCGTGTCGCGGGGTGGGTGAGCATCGCGCTGATCACAGCCTGCGTCGCAGCGCTGGGGTGGAGTCAATTGCACGCGTGAGTCGACGAGTGAGCTGACGAAACAGGTGATGCGAAATCCGAGCCGAGTGCAGTCGCTGACGCGCACCGCTGGCGATGGAAGTAGCTTTGCGAGGAACGATGCTTGACGCGCACGCGTCGCCTCCGCTCCAACCCCATCGACCGCTCCGTGTTCGAGATCGTTCTCTTTCAGCCCGAGATTCCGCCGAACACCGGCAACATCATCCGGCTCTGCGCGAACACTGGTGCGCGACTGCACCTGATCGAGCCGCTCGGTTTCAACTTCGAAGATCGGCAACTCGAGCGTGCGGGACTCGACTATCGTGATCTCGCGGACGTGAGCATTCACGCCGACTGGGCGGCCTGTGTCGCGATGCTCGGACGTGAGCCACGCTGGTTTGCGCTTTCGGCGCGCGGCACCACACGTTTCACCGATGTGGCGTTCACGCCGGGTGATGTGCTGGTGTTCGGGCCTGAATCGACGGGGTTATCAGATGCCATGCTCGAGGAGTTTCCCGTGTCACAGCGCCTCCGACTTCCGATGGTCCCGGCGCGGCGCAGCCTCAACCTGTCGAACACGGTCGCCATCGTGGCGTACGAGGCGTGGCGGCAGCAGGGGTTCCAGGGCGGCGTGTGAGCTGCGCCAAGTTAGCGGCGACCGCGGAACCCGCGCGCGGGACTTCGGTATCTGGTGTGATTTCGCTACGATAAGTGACCTGCCACGTTCCCTCGAAGCATACGCCACATGACCCGACGCCTGCGCGCCGTTCTGCTACTCCTCTCCATCGCACCCGCGCTCGGTGCCCAGGTTGCAGACAGCACGCACACCGACAAGGGCGTGCCAACGAGCGTGATTTCTCTCAATCCCTTCTTGCTCGTCGTCCCGATCCTCACAGGCGATTTCGAGCATACCATCAGTCCTGCATTCACCTTCGGCATTGGCGCGACGCTCAGTCGCGTCAAGGAGTGGAACAATTACACCGTGCTCGACGCGAAGCTGCGATTCTATCCCGGTGAGACAGCGCTTCGGGGATTTTCGATCGCCGGCATCCTTGGTGTCGCGACGGCCAAGGGCGACGTCTCGTATCCTGTGTACACGTCCTATGCGCCGGACGTGGACGCCAGCGGCCGCGTGACCAAGGTCACGTTCGGCACAGAACTCAGCTATCAGTGGCTGCTCGGCCCAAAACAGAACTTCGCGATCGCGCTGGGGTTGGGCGTGAAACGTTTCATCGGCGGCGGATCATATCTGTTCCCGATCGAGACCGAGGTGATGCCGACGGCGCGCATCAGTATTGGCGTCGCGTTCTGAACCGTCCGCGCCCGCGTGGCCTCACTTCAAAATGAAGGCGGCCGGCACCGAGCGGCCGAGAGCAAACGACACGCGTGCAGCCTTGCTCTGCAGTACGCGCTGGCCGTCCGGGGACACCGTGAGGTCGTCAGAAGACGAACTTTGCGGCAGCGTGAACGGACCGGATCCCTGAGCCAATGACCGCTGCAGAACGATGGCACGGTCGCTATCGTCCTGCCACTCCCCAACCTGCTCACCTCGCCGTGTCACTGCTCCCACTCCTCGATCACGCGCTCCTTGGCGCGGCGTCCCGCGCGGCACTCGACGCCGACGCGCCCGATGGCCAGACCGAACAGTTCACGTTCGGCGACCTCGAGATCCGCAGTAACCGCCTCGCGCTGGCGCTGCACGATCGCGGCGTCACGCGCGGCATGCGGCTCGCGTTTCTCCTCGTCAACCGTATCGAGATCATCGATCTCTGGATCGCGTGCGTGAAGCTGGGCGTGATCGTGGTGCCGGTGAATGTGCTGTATCAGTCTCGCGAGATCGCACACATCGTGGGTGATGCAGAACCCTGTGCAGTGATCACGACCCGCGATCGGATGCCCGATCTGCCGCACGGCGTGCAGGCGTGGGATGTGGACGAGATCGCGCGCGAGGCCAACGCGCATGCGACGGTGTTCGCACGCCCCGCGATCGTGCGCGCGACGGTCTGTGATGCGGATACGCCAATGGCGCTCGTCTACACGTCCGGTACCACCGGCGCATCGAAGGGCGCGATTCTGACGCACGGAAATTTCGCGGCCAACGCGATCGTGCTGAACGCAAGCTGGGCGATGACGAGTGCGGATCGCCTGCTGACGACGCTGCCGCTGTTCCATGTGCACGGTCTGGGCAACGCACTGCACTGCTGGCTGTTGAGCGGCTGTCACATGAAGCTCGTGGCGCGGTTTGAAGCCGCGAAGGCCGCTGACTGGTTCACTGCGTACACGCCGACGGTGTTCTTTGGTGTGCCGACGATGTACATCCGCCTGCTTGATCTCGACGCGACACTCGCACTCGACATCGGTGCGCACGCGCGTCTGTTCGTCTGTGGGTCGGCGCCGCTGCCGGCGCACGTACTCGAAGCGTTCCGCGAGAAGTTCGGGCATGTGATTCTCGAGCGGTATGGCATGACCGAGACGCTGATGAACGTCAGCAATCCGTACGTCGGTGAGCGGCGCGCCGGGACGGTCGGGCTGCCGTTGTCGCTGACGAGTGTGCGCATCGTGGGCGACGACGGCGTGGACCTGGCCGACGGCACGAGTGGCGAGCTCTGGGTGCGCGGGCCGAATGTCTGCGCCGGCTACTGGCGGCGGCCGGATGCGACCGCATCGAGCTGGGTGGACGGCTGGTTCCGCACCGGCGACATCGGCGTGCGCGCGACGGACGGATACATCACGCTCGAAGGGCGGCGGAGTGAACTGATCATTTCCGGTGGCTTCAACATCTACCCGCGCGAGATCGAAGAGCTGCTGATGGAGCAGGTCGGCATTCGCGAAGCGACTGTGATCGGCGCGTCGGATGCATCGCGCGGCGAGGTGCCGGTGGCGTATATCGTGGCGGATGAGGGCGTGGACGTCGCCGTGCTCGAGGCGTACCTGCGCACGCAGCTCGCCTCGTTCAAGATTCCGCGCGCCTTCGTGCGCATCGATGCGCTGCCTCGCACGGCGCTGGGCAAGGTGCAGAAGCATCTCCTGCCGAAGGTCGGCTGAGATGAGTCCTGCAATGCTGTCGTTGTGCGCGCTGCTGCTGGTGATTGCCGGCAGTCTGACGTCGCGCATCAACGTGGGACTTCTTGCGGTCGCGCTGGCGTGGCCGATCGCGATCTTCGCCGCGCACTGGAAGCTGGACGCGGTGATGAGCACGTTCCCGAGCACGCTCTTTCTCACGCTCGTCGGCGTGAGTGTGCTGTTCGGTGTGGCGCAGGCGAACGGCACGATGGAAGCGATTGCTCAGTCCACGGTGCGACTGCTGCGCGGACGTGCAGCGGCATTACCGTTGCTGTTCTTTCTGATGGCGTGTGCGCTGTCCACCGCCGGGCCGGGTGCCATTTCCGCGACGGCGCTGCTGGCGCCGCTCTGCATGGGCATCGCCGTGCAGGCACGCATGCCGGTTTTCCTCGCCGCGCTGATGGTCGGCAACGGCGCGAACGCCGGCAACCTGTCGCCGATCAGTGCCGTTGGACTGATCGTGCACAACGCCATGGCAAAGATCGGCCTCGATGGCCACGGCTGGGGTGTGTGGTCGGCGAATTTCACCGCGCACGCATTGGCCGCTCTGGCAGCATGGGCGCTGTTTGGCGGCCCGGCGCTGCTCAAAGCGAATGTCGAGATCAGTGAGGTGGAGCCGCGGCCGCTGACGTCGAAACATTGGCTGACGATCGCCGTGGTCGTCTGCTGGGTGCTGACCGTCGTGGTGTTCAGGCTGAGCCCGGGCCTGGCCGCGTTCACGGCGGCGAGCGTCCTGATTCTCGCCGGCATCGGCAGCGATGCGGCGACGGTGAAGCAGGTACCGTGGGCGGTGATCCTGATGGTCTGCGGCGTGAGTGTTTTGATCGGCGTACTCGAGAAGACCGGCGGCATGGACCTCTTCACCACCGTGCTCGCGCGCATCGCGACGCCGGACACCGTGAACGGCACCATCGCCGGGATCACCGGCATGATCTCGACGTACAGCTCCACGTCGGGCGTCGTCTATCCGGCCTTCCTGCCAGCGGTGCCCGGCCTGGTGCAGAAACTTGGCGGCGGCGATCCGCTGCAGGTCGCGTTGAGCATCAACGTCGGCGCGGCGATCGTGGACGTGTCGCCACTCTCCACTATCGGAGCGCTGTGCATTGCGGCGCTGCCGGAAGGTGCCGACGACGCGAAGAAACTGTTCCGGCAGCTCCTGATGTGGGGCTTCTCGATGACGATCGCCGGCGCGCTGTTCTGTCAGTTCTTCATTCGCTTCTTCGCCTGATCAGCGCCGCCGAGCGGTGATCAGCGCACCGATGTCATCATTGCGCGGGTTGATGAAATCAAGCCGCACGCGGCCGTCGGGCAGAGTGCTGATGGTCGCCGGGACCACGCTGTTCGTGAGTACCCATCCAGCCGGCAGCACGACGGCGTTTGCCGGCCGGCCGAAGCTCCGATCCCAAACCAACTCGTCGTTCACGACGCCGTAGCGCGCCGGATCGGTGTAGGTCTCGAACATGCGCAGTCGCATCGACGTGCCGGAGGCGATCGGCGCGAACCGGAACACGACGACTTCCGTGGCAGCGGTAACGTCCGGCACGCTCAGGCCTGCCTTCGTGATGGCATCGCCCTTGAGCGTTTCGTGCGCGAGTGGCTCGCCGGTGTCGAGATTCATGGCCCGCGGATTGGAGACCGTGCTCCCCGCGCGGACGATGTTCAAGTACGTGCTCGTGCCCGGCCGCGACTCGGTGTAGTCGTGATACAGGTCGAACGCGTGCGTCTCCGGCTGCTGCAGGAAATAGACGATCTCGCGATCCTGGTGCGCGCGTTCATTCAGCCGCGCCGCCACGCTCGACGTCACTCCGTGCAGCGATTTCGCCGGTAGCGCACGAATCGTCACGGCAGCTTCCGACGGCGTCGTGTTCCAGAAGCTGATGCCGATGCGCCCATCGCTCTCCTGCAGCACCTGCGCCGGAAAGCCCGACGACACCAGTTCATACCCACTCGGCAAAACCACCGCGTTGCGCTTGATGCCAAGTGGGCGCGTGAAGACGAGTGTGTCCCCGCGGGTGAAGTAGGACGCGGCGTCTTCGTAGGTCTTGAGGATCAGCACGCGCTGCTCGCCACCATCTGCAGGCACCAGTCGTGCGAGTTGCACGCGGATGTACGTCTGCAGACTGTCGCCGCGCACACCGCCGTCGCGCGCAGCCGCTGCGCCGACGATCTCGAACCGGAGCGGCTTTCCCGACGCGCGATCGATCACGCTCTCGTCGGTCGCAACGCTGCCCTGCCGGATCGGATTGAAGTAGTACTTCGCGCCGGCCGTCGTCGCGGTGACTTCGTAGATGATGCGGAACTTGGCCGATCCCGGCGCGAGGAGTTCGTAGCGCGTGTACGCATCCGACTCTGTCTGGCGCGCCGGCGTCGATTGTGCGACGAGTGAGCCAGCGGCAGAGAGTGCGATCGCGATTGATATCAGGCGCATGGGTCGTCCGGGTATGCGAATGGAGCAGCGAAGCGTTCATGGGGATCAGGCGTTGCCGCGCTGCGCGACGACCGATAGTCTCGCAGGTTGTCGCTCGCAGAACCACTCCGCCGGAATGCTGCCATGTTGCGTCGCCCTCTCCGCGCCTGCCTCACCGTAGCCGTCACCACAGCAGTCACTCTGCTGACGACGCAGCGCGTTGGCGCACAGCACTCCACCGTCACCGGCGGTGGCGAAGTGCGACAGATCGTGACCTTCCTCTGGCAGCCGGGCATGTCGGAGCAGGCGATCGGCATCTACGAACGCCAGTTGAAGCCGATCTACACCGGCATCCCTGCCATGCGACGATTCCGCGCCTACCGCGAGGCTGAGAGCCCGGAGCCGCTCGATCTGGTCGTCGTCAGCACATACGAGAGCATGGCCGGCATGGACGCCGCCAACGATGCGTTGCGCCGCGCGCCATCGGGTGGCGAATCGGCCTTCGCACTGTACGGCAAGCTCTCCACGATGACGCAACGCCATCACGATCAGTTCGTGGAGATGCTTCCGGCTGCCAGCGACTCGGCCGCAGACAGCGCCGATCTCACGGTATTCGAGTACATCCGCGTCGCGCCCGGTGCGCAGACGCGATTCACGACGCTGCTCCTCAATTCCGTGCGGCCGTTCGAACGCGAGCGCGGTTTGTACAAGTGGTCCGAGACCGGTCGCATGCTGGTGAGCGACGGCTGGGACTTTGTGCGCATCTACGGGATCACGTCGCTGGGTGCGTGGCAGCTGTATCGCGAGCGCATGCGCACCGCATCGCGCGTGTGCGAGCTGGATGGGCTGATCGCCGCGCGAAAGACGATCATCCTCAAGCGCGATGCCCGATTGTCGGTGCGCTGAACAGGATCGCGCTATTCGCCGTGCACGGTGCGGAACAGTGCGACCAGATCGATCGACAGCGGGTCCGCACTGGCGACCGGCTGCCACGTGAGCGTGTCCGTGAGCACTTCGGAATCCGTGTCCTTCATCCGCCACCGCTCGACGCTGCGATCTCGCGCGTCGACGATCCAGTATTCAGGAACGCGCTGCTGCTGATAGACTCGGCGCTTGATCCCGTGATCGCGCCAGGATGTGGTGCGTGACAGCACCTCGACGACCAGCGACAGCTCGCCACGCTTGCCGAATTGCCGCTTCGTATCGCCGAACCGCGCCGGAACGACGAGCAGATCCGGTTGAACCTCGCGTGCCTTCGAGAATTTCACGGCGAATGGCGCAGCAATGGTCTTCAAGCCGATCGCGCGCGTATACTCGCGAAGCAGAACAGCCAACTCCAGCACTACGTCCTGATGCGTCTCCGACGGCGCCGGAGTCACGAACAACTCCCCGTCGATGACCTCGTAGCGATTACCGTCGTCCGGCAACGACTCGAGCAGATCCGCCGTCCAGCGGATAAGGGATTGCGCCATGCCCATATGGTATGCTCGGCGAGTGCGTGAAGGCAAGCGTACATCTGCCGAGCATATGTGTACGCCGCTTCTCACACTCACGCGATTCACGCACGCGTCATCATTTTCGCGCAACTGTCGAACGACGTGGTGCGCGGAATGCTCACGCGCACCGGCATCGGTTCACATTCAGCGCTTGATCGCCGCCAGCAACGTCACCGTGCCCTTCTGCCGCGCCGCTTCACCGGCATCCGCACCGCGATACTTGCCAATGCGCACGATCACCAGATCGTGTGACGGAATGATCCACGTGCTCTGCCCACCTGCACCGAGCGCGGCGTACGCATCGCGCGGCATCGGTTCATGACCGTCGCCATTGATCCAGAAGAATCCGCCGCCGTACACAGGGCGACCGTCGGCCACCCACGCCGGCGCCAGCGTGCGCACGTAGTTCACGTAGCCCTTCGGCAGCAGGCGCTCGCCGTTCCACATGCCGTCCTGCAGATAGAGATTGCCGAGTCGCGCCCAGTCACGCGCGGAGACCAGATCAGCGCCCTGGCCGAGCAGGTTGCCGTATGGATCGGTCGAGATCACCACGTCGCGCATGCCGAGCTTGTCGAACAACGCACGCGTCGGAAACGAGAGGTAATCCTCGCCGCGCTTGCGCGCTCCGAGCTGGACGAGATAGCTCGCAAGCACCGGATCGGTGTTGCGGTACCGGCCGACCGTACCGGGAGCCCATTGCTGTGGGCGCGTCGCGGCGTATTTGTAGGAATTCGCCGCACCAGCATACAGGTAGAGATGATCCGGATAGCCGAGTGCCGGGTCGTAGTCGGGATCCTGGGGTGCGCGCAGTCGCAGGCCGCTCGACATGCGCATGATGTCCATGATGCGGATCTTCTGGCGCGGATCGCCGGCGGTCTGCCATTCCGGAATCGGCGCAGACTGCTCGAGCGTGAAGGTGCCCATCTGAATCAATCGTGCGACGAGCGTACCGGTCAGGCTCTTGCACATCGACCAGCTTTCGAGCGGCGTGTGCACGCCGATGCCCGGGGCGTAGCGTTCACCGATGATGCGCCCCTTGTACGTGACGACGAACGCAAGCGTCATCTCATCGGGCCCGCCGAATCCTTCATCGAGTGCGCGCGCCAGCATCGTGGCATCGATTTCCTTCGGGAGCGCCGTCTTCGGCAGCGCATCGCCCATCGGCCACGGCGTCGTCGCGGCCGGCGGCAGTTTGGCTTTCACGACTTTCGGCGTGAAGAACATCGAGTCCGCGCCGATCGGCAGCGGTACACACCCCTGACTGCCGTAGCGGCGCGCGACGCGGGTCACGCCATTTTTCAGTGTGAGGCGAACGGTCTGCCGCTTGTAGTCGATGATGGTGTCCTTCACTTCGCCGCGGTACTGAAACGGTCCCGTGAAGCCACCGATGTTCGCGGCGGCATCCGCCGGTGTGAGGCCGGTGATGAAGACGGCGCCGCAGAGCGTCGTCGCAAAGCCGGCCGTGTAGAACGACAGTGCGTCGCCAGGCGGTGCTGTCCACGTGCCCGGCAGCTTGAGCGAATCGCCGCGCGCAATCACTTCCCTTATGCTGGCGATGCGAGGTACGGTACCGGCGGCTGACTGTGCGCCGAGTGGGGCGGCAAGCAGTGCCACCGAGACGGCGGCGAATGACGGGCGGAGGCGCATGGCGATCGGAGGCACGGGGAGAAACGCTCGACAACGCGGCAAGCGGACGCGACAAACAACGCCCACGGCCAGCGTTCCCGCCAGTCGCCTCTCAGCAACCGGCGTGTGCACCGGCCGGTATCGCCACTGCTCCGCCCCGCCCATGATTCACCGATGACGACATCCAACAGCTGGTTCACATGGGCCCTGCTCTCGGCTGTGTTCGCCGCGATGACGGCGATCTTCGCCAAGATCGGCATTCAGGGCATCGACTCCGACTTCGCCACCCTGATCCGCACCGCGATCGTGATCGTGGTACTGGCAGCATTCGTGGCGCTGGCTGGCAAGTGGAGCGATCCCCGCGCGCTCTCGAAGCAGACATGGCTGTTCCTCACTTTGTCCGGCCTCGCGACAGGAGCGAGCTGGGTCTGCTACTTCCGCGCGCTGAAGGTTGGTGAAGCGTCGAAAGTCGCGCCGGTGGATAAGCTCAGCCTCGTGCTGGTCGCGGTGTTTGCATTTGCGTTCCTCGGCGAGCGTCCGTCGCTGCGCGAGTGGTCCGGTATCGTGATGGTTGCCGGCGGAGTGCTCGTGTTGGCGTTCAAGCGCTGATCGCGAGACCGTAGGCTCGGTGCGGGCGCGCGTCCTCCGTGTCGCACCATGAGCGTCAGTGGCTTCGTGATCGGCGGGAGAACACCGAGAACACTGAGTAGCGTCGCTGGCGACGTTCAGCGCTTCGCGTAACGACGCCAACGTCATTGAAACTGCTGTTCCCAACCAGCGCGATGCCGCGTACTCCACGGCAGGCTGCCACCCGCGCACTCAGTGTTCTCCGGGTTCTCCCGCCCCCCACTGTGCCACTGACACTTCGCGGATTTCGCGGAGCGATCGTGTGAAGACGGAGCTGCGGTTGTGCAGACCTACCGCGTGACCGAGAACTCGAGCGAAAACCACCCGCCTCGAATCGGATCGCTGAAGCTCCGGCGCAGCACCCGACGCGGGAACTGCGCGGAGACTGTCTGCCCGACGTTCCCGAACACGCCGCCGACCTCCGGCGTGATCGTCACCACATGGCCAACTGGAATCGACAGGCCGAGGCTCACGGCGCCCGTCTGGCCGTTGGCGTCGAGTGTCGTGTTGCGACCGCTGACGATGGCGCTCGCACTGCTCGTCTCGCGGAGCACCGTCACCACAGGCAGGAACGTCACGCGTCCGGCAGGGATCGCCAACGCCGCCGTCGCGCCAAGAAAATCGCCGATCGGGATGATGCGCGTTGGCACATCGGGACGCTGAATGTTGATCGGCTTCGTGTAGAACCCGTTCAGCGCAAAGAAGCCCGCCTGTTCCTTACCGAAATAGCGAATCAGCCGCGTATCGAAGCTCAGCGTGCCGCCTCCGGGAAAAAGATTCCGCCCCCCGAGCGAATCGGCGTAGCTCTTCGTGAACTCGACCGACAGTCCAATCGCGCCGTCATTCACCGTGCGACCAAGCCCGACCCCTCCGCGCAGCGTCGTGCCGCGCCAGCTGACGACCTCTGTGCCGGATGGCTTCGGATCGTACTCGACGCCACCACGGAACGTGAGCACGACGCCACTGTCGTTGAGTGCCTGCGTGAGCGTATACCGGACACCCGTACGCGCGGCGATGCCGAGCGCGCCGGCATCGAGATCGATCGTGCTGGTGCCGACCGCACCAAGGGCCTGCGCGTCGACGGTCGAGAGCGCACCAGGAATTGACGCCGACTGCGCGAAGACGCGCAGCGTATCAGCGCGCCGCAGCGGAACGTCGAGGCGACCGCTGATCGGCGAGACGCCGCTGAAGCCCACCTGCGGTCGATCGGCGGCACTCGTGGACGTATCGCCTGTGTATGACACCGGCGTCAGATTCAGGCGCAGCGTGGCGCGGCGCCAGCGACCGACCCAGCTCGCGTATGATGCCTGCTCCGACGCGTTCACGTTCCCGATGGAGTACATGCGGATCGTCGGGCGAATCGTGAACGTCTGACGCAATCGCGCCGGCGACGGCAGAAGACTCAGCGTGTCCGCATCGAGGTCCAGCGTGTCGGCGAGCACCGCGGCAATCAGGCTGTCGCGCACACGCTGTGAGAGCGTATCGGACGGCGCGCGCCGCGGATTCTGCGCACGAAGCGGGACGGAAAGCAGGAGCGTCAGCACGACCATGATGGTCGTACTGACGCTCAGGAGTCTGATCGGGCGTCGCGAATTCATCTACAGCGAAACTGGCGCGTCAGGCAAGCTGATGCCAGCGCCCCGATGAACCAGGGGCATGCCTCAGGGCGTTCGCTTCCGCTCCGGGATCCCAGCCGGGCGCACGGGCTTGTTCGCGTCACGGTACGCCTTCAGCTCCTTCGCCATCGCGTCACCAGTCAATGCGCCGGCCTTCATCTGCCCTCGCAAGTCACGCGATTTCTCGCGCAATCCGAGCTGATAGCTGCGCATCTCGCGCACGAACTGTTGCTGATCGGCCGGCATCGCGTTGAGACGCGCTTCCCGTCGAGCCACCATCGCCGCACGTTCGTCGGCCGACATCGCCTGCCGCGCTTCACGACGCGCGCGCATTGCGTCACGCCGCTCGAGCGCCATCTCGCGCTGCGACCCCATCGGTGCCGGCGTGCCGACTTGTGCCTGCACCGCAATCGGCGCCGCAGTCAGCAGTGCGGCAACCAGCATCGGCGTGCCTGTCTTCATCATCATGCCCCTCGAGGGTAATGAGCGCCGGTGAGGGCGATGGTCATTGGGAACCACCACCCTCCCGCGGCCGAGCCTCAGTGTACTGCGTTGGGCTTACGGCTTCACATCGCGCTTGAGATCGCGCCGGTCGCGACGCAAGTCGCGGCGGTCGGCGCGGCGGTCGCGCTTGTCCGCCACGATCTCACGCTTGTCGCCGCGCAGTTCGCGACGCTCGGCACCGCTCACATGACCATCAGCCACTGCCGCCTTGGTATCCCGGCGGAGCTCGCGGCGGTCGCCACGCACTTCACGGTTATCGCGGTGCACTTCGCGGCGATCGGCGCGGACTTCGCGCGCGTCGCGCTTCACATCCTGCCGGGCCGACACATCCTGGGCGGCAAGCGGCGCGGCAATCAGGATCAGGCTGGCGAACATCAGAGTCGGAAAACGCATCGGTCAATTCTCCTGCGGCGCAGGGCCGCTTGGGGACAGTCATTCGTTGCCGTGATGGCTACACCCCAACAGACGCCTGACCAGTGACGGCGTTAACGCCGGCATGAAAACTCACGCTCGGCACCCCCGCCCCAGCGGGCGGGCGGGGCTGTATCGTTGTGCTGACTTACTCACACTCCGACCGCCTCGCCATGCCCGTCACCCGTCGCGACTTCATTGTGCGCACCGCTGCTGCGGCCGCCACGCTCACCCTCACCGAGCGACTGCACGCCATGCGTCTCGCCACGCCAGTGCTGCCGGCATTCGGCGCTGGTGTCCCGCGCATCGTCAGCTCCACCAATGGGCTCCGCGGTGTCGCGCGGGCGTTCGAGATGATGCAGCGCGGCGACGATACGCTCGATGCGATCATCGCCGGCGTGAACATTCAGGAGCTCGATCCGGATGACGATTCGGTCGGCCTTGGCGGGCTGCCGAATGCCGACGGCGTCGTGCAGCTCGATGCGAGCTGCATGCACGGACCCACGCGTCGCGCCGGCTCGGTGGGCTGCATCGAGGACATCGCCACACCATCGCTCGTGGCGAAGGCGATCATGGACTACACCGATCACATCATGCTCGCGGGCCAGGATGCGCGGAAGTTCGCGATCGAGATGGGCTTCACACCGCAGAACCTGCTCACGCCGCGCTCGCGGCAGAACTGGCTGCGCTGGCGTGCGAAACAGAATCCGACCGACTTCCGGCTCGACTACGACGACGATGTCGCGATCCGCTTCACGCACGGCACGATCAACATGAATGCCGTCAACGCCAGCGGTGACATGAGCAGCGTGACGACCACCAGCGGCATGGCGTACAAGGTGCCGGGCCGCGTCGGTGACAGTCCGATCATCGGCGCCGGACAGTATTGCGATCAGACGGTCGGTGCCGCCGGTTCGACGGGCCGCGGCGAAGCGAACATCAAGGCGTGCGGCGGTTTTCTGATCGTCGAGTTCATGCGTCAGGGCATCGCACCGGAACAGGCCTGCTTGAAGGCGCTCGAGCGCGTGGTCGCGATGACCGAAGCGCGCAACCTGAACGAGAAGGGACGCCCGCGCTTCGATCTGAATTTCTATGCGCTGGCCAGGGATGGTCGCTACGGCAGTGCGAGCCTGTACGAAGGCGGCACGTTCGCGGTGGCAGACGCACAAGGGGCGCGTGTCGAGAAGGCGGCGTTCCTCTTCAAGCGTACCGAATACCCGGCCGGTGCCGTGCCAGCGCAGCGCGCGCGTGCGCGCTGAGTGCTGTTCCACCCTGCTGCTCGCCCTCGCGGCGTGCAGCGGGGCATCGCGCGGAACATCGCCGTCGCCGAGTGCAGCACGCGCCGTCGAGATCTGGCTGACGACACCGGATCGACAGCATCTGCTGGAGCAACAGTCGAATGCTCCATGGTCATCCGGCGATACAAACGCGACGCGGATCGTCATCGACACGACGCAGCGTTTTCAGTCGATCGTCGGCTTCGGCGCCGCACTCACCGACGCGTCCGCCGAACTCATTCAGCAGCGCCTGTCGAGCGAGCAGCGCGAGACGCTGCTGCAGGAGCTGTTCGGTCGCCGCGGAACTGGCGTCGGATTCACCACCGTACGTCTCACGATCGGTGCGTCCGATTTCTCGCGCACGCACTACACGTACGACGACCTCCCGCCCGGCGCGCGAGACGATCGCCTCGCACGCTTCTCGATCGCGCCAACGCTGCGCGATGTCCTGCCGGTCATGCAGCGCGCCCGCGCGATCAATCCGCAGCTGACCGTGATCGCGACGCCCTGGAGCGCACCGGCGTGGATGAAGTCATCCCAGTCACTGATCGCCGGCACACTGCGCCCGGACGCCTATGCGTCGTATGCCGCGTATCTCACGCGCTACATCGAGACGCTGAATGCGGCGGGCGTACCGATCAGCGCACTCACCATTCAGAACGAGCCGCACAACGAGCCGAAGGACTACCCCGGTATGCGGTTCGAAGCGCCGCAGCGCGCCGTCTTCATCGGCCGGCACCTTGGGCCCCGGCTCGCGGCTCGCCACATCACGACACGCATTCTGGACTGGGATCACAACTGGGACGAGCCGCAGTCGCCGCTGGGGGTGCTGGGCGATTCCGTCGCGTCACGATATGTGAGCGGCATTGCGTGGCACTGCTACGGCGGTGACGTCGGTGCACAGACGCGCGTTCACGACGCCTATCCGGACAAGGATACCTGGTTCACCGAATGCGCCGGTGGCGAGTGGGCAGCAAACTTCGGCGACAACCTGCGCTGGAACGTGAAGACGCTGATCATCGGCACCACGCGCAACTGGGCGCGCACGGTCACACTCTGGAACCTTGCACTGGATGCGAGGCACGGTCCGCACAAGGGCGGCTGCAACGATTGTCGCGGTGTCCTGACGATCGATTCGGCGAACGGCACGGTGACGCGCAACGAGGAGTTCTATGCGCTCGCACACGCCAGCCGCTTCGTGCGGCCGGGAGCGGTGCGTGTAGCATCGACGACCGGCGTTGACGATCTCGACACCGTCGCATTCCAGAACGTCGACGACGGATCGGTCGTGACCATCATCGTCAACAGCGCCGCACAGAGCCGGCCCACGACCGTCGTGCTCGGAGCGCGTGCTGCCGGCGTGACGATTCCGCGTGGCGCCGTGGTGACCGTCATTCAGTAGAGGGACAGTGCGCACGAGCTTTTCGAACCCTCGCATTGCGGCGAGCCCGTTTCGGGCTACGCTACCAGCATGCGTCCTACTCTTCTGGCATCCGCCGCCCTGCTCCTCACTGCGCCTGGCCTGCTCCCGGCGCAACGCCCCACCTCTTTCCGCCTCGAAGAGACGACCATCGCCAACGTGCATCGTGCGTTCAGGGCGAAGACGCTCACCTGTCACGCGCTCGTGCTGCACTATCTCGATCGCATTGCGGCCTACGACAAGAAAGGCCCCGCGATCAACGCGCTGATCACGATTGCACCGAACGCGCTTGCCATTGCCGACTCGCTCGACCGACGTTTCGCGGCATCCGGTCCGGTCGGTCCGCTGCACTGCGTTCCGATGATCGTGAAGGACAACTTCGAGACGCACGATCTGCAGACCACGGCCGGATCGCTGGCGCTCAAGGGCTGGATTCCCACCCGTGATGCGACGATGGTTGCGCGGGTGCGCGCGGCTGGCGCAATCGTACTCGCGAAGGCTAATCTCGCCGAATGGGCGTTCACGCCCTACGAAACGGTGAGCTCGATCCTGCCCGGCTACACGAAGAATCCGTACGCGCTCGATCGGGTCACGGCCGGCTCGAGCGGTGGTACCGCTGCCGCCGTCGCCGCCAACGAAGGTGAAGTCGGACTCGGCACCGACACCGGGAACTCCATTCGCGGGCCGTCGTCGCATCAGTCGCTGGTCGGCATTCGTTCCACGATGGGCCTCACGTCGCGCGCGGGGGTCGTCCCACTCAGCAACGGCGCCGACATCGCCGGCCCGATGGCGCGCAGCGTGGCCGATGCCGTCGCGGTGTTCAACGTCGTTGCGGGAGAGGACGCCGCCGATTCCGTGACTGTCGCCAGTCGCGGCCATCGCGAAGCGGACTACAACACGTTCGTCGTCGCCGGCGGCCTGAAAGGCGCGCGCATCGGCATTCTGCGGCAGGCGTACGAGCGCCCCACGACCGACAGCGAAGTGGTGTCGGTGTTCACGCGCGCCGTCGATGCAATGAAGGCGCAGGGTGCCGTCATCGTCGATCCAGCCGGCATCGACTCATTGCAGGCCGTGCTGCGTGTGCCGGGACCAGGCTGCAACGCGTTCAAGTACGATCTCGAGCGCTACTTCGCGGCCCGCGGCGAGAACGCGCCGGTGACGACGATCCGCGCCGTGCTCCAGAGTGGCAACTACCATCCCACCGCGCAGTTGCGGTTGCAGGCCGCCGATACCGTTTCGCTGCCGCCGGAATCGAGTCCCGCCTGCGCCGCACGCGAAGCGATGCGCGTGCGATTCCGCGCCGCGGTGCTGCAGATGATGGACTCCCTGCATCTCGATGCGCTCGTCTATCCGACGTGGAGCAACCCACCGCGCCTGATCGGCGACCTGAACACGCCGCACGGCGACAACAGCCAGCTCTTTTCGCCGACGACCGGCTTCCCCGCGATCACGGTGCCGATGGGCTACACCCGTGGCAACACGCTGCCGGCTGGCATGACGTTCTTCGGTCGGCCGTGGAGTGAAGGGAAGCTGATCACACTCGCGTACGGGTTCGAGCAGGCGACACACCATCGGCGCGCGCCGGCCAGCGCACCGGCACTGGGCCACTGACCCAGCGGCGGGGCACCATGCTCCCTGACATGTTTCAGTACACCACCATCACTCCGACCCCGAGCTGACCATGAAGCGCCGCACCTTCCTGCACACCGTTGGCGCACTCTCCGCTGGCGCGGCGCTCGGCCTGCCGCGTACTGCCGCAGCCTCCGGCTTCACCCGCTCCGGCGACGGCGAGGCAAAGCACCTCGCGCAGTTCGGGCTCGAGTTGTACGCCGTGCGGAACGCGATGCGCGCCGATCCGGAACGCACGCTCGCCGCCGTGCGACGTGCCGGTTACAGCCAGGTGGAGTTGCTCTGGAGCTTCAAGAACTTCAATCGGTCAACGCAGCAGGTGCGCGACTCACTGAAGGCGGAAGGCCTGAAGGCACCATCCGCGCACATCGAACCCGGCACGCTCACGAAGGATTGGGAAAAGAGCCTCGACACCGCGAAGCAGCTTGGCCACCACTATCTGATCGTGCCCGATCTACCCGGCGAGGACGAGAAGAAGCTCGATGGGTGGCGCCGGTGGGCCGACACCTTCAACACGGCGGGCGCGGCGGCGAGAAAGGCCGGCATCTGGCTCGCATTCCACAACGAGCCGTACCACATGACGCCGATCGACGGTCAGGTGCCGTACGATCTGTTCGTGTCTCTGCTCGATCCGAAGGCCGTGCGCCTGCAGTTCGACTGCGGCAACCTGACGATGGGCGGTGGCGATGCGATGGCATATCTCACGAAGTACCGCGACCGCTATTTCAGCTTCCACCTCAAGGACGTCATCGCCGATCGCACCACCGACACGGAGCTCGGCAAGGGCACGGTCAACATCGGCGCGTTGCTGGCGACGGTGCCGGATCTGGCGAGCAAGCCCTGTTACGTCGAGCAGGAGAACGCGCCCGACGAAATGGCGGCGGCGCAGCGCAACGCCGCGTATCTGAAGGCGTTGCGCTTCTGATATTGCGTCGGGAACTATCGCTTCGCCGTCACGACATACAGCGCACCCGCACCGTGATCCATACCCCAGCGTGACGACGCCGTGATCGGATCGAAGTAGCGAACCGACTCGATATTCGTCGGCGACATCTGCTTCAATTCGTCGGCACCACCGGCGAGGCGCTGGTTGTCGAGATAGACCTGAATCCTCGGACTCTGCCCCTGAAAACTCTCCGCCGGCCTGACGCGCAACCAGGTGCTGCGCAGTGCCAGCACCACGTCGTACAGGTTCGAGTATTGCGTGGACCGAATCACGTCGCGCGTGATCAACTGCTGGTCGACACGCGCCTTCTTGGCGGCCGGAAGCGAGACGGTGGGGGTGCCGGGAGCGGTGGTCGGTGCGACAGTTGCCGTGGCACCGGCTGATGCAGGCGCGTTCGCAACCGCTGGGCTGGGCGCCGGCGCCGCAGGTTTGCCGGCGCACGCTCCAAGCGACGCGCACAGCAGCGTACCGAGTGCGGGAAGCGCACGAGGCAAGTAGCGCATGAAGAACTCCGGAAAGTGGAAGGATGACGACAGCTGAGGATCGCGGTTACTGGCGCGCGCAGGCCTCCTGGGCAGCCAGCGCAACGCTCTGATGTTTACACGACGGAAGCATTCTGCGTTGGGTTTCTCACCAGCACCAAACACCGCGCAGAGTCACAGTGAGCGCAACGCCGCCAGCAACTTCTGTCCGGGGCGCCCCGTCACCGGCTGCCCGAGACGCTGCTGCTCGACCGTCACCGCGGCCCGCGTACGCGGCGTGAGCAGCGCATCCACCGCGCCGATGTCGTGCCCACGCGCCAGCAACAACGCCTGTAACTCGCGCCGGTCGGCTCGCGATAAGCCGGGATCATCTGTTGGCCACGGACGCTCGAATGCCGCGCCGCCGCGCAATCGGTCCGACAGGTGCGCAATCGCCAGTGCATAGCTCTCGGCCGCGTTGTAGCTGAAGATCGCGCTGAAGTTCGTCGTCACGAGGAACGCCGGCCCGTTCGCTCCGGCGGGCGTGAAGAGACCGAACTGCATCGCGGAATCACTGCTTGTCGCCGCCAGCGGCGCGCCGCTCATGCGAGTCACCCCACGCTCGATCCACTCACGCAACGACCGGCGTACACGTCGCCCCTCGCCGTTCACAAACGTCGCCGCGCTGTCGCCACCGGGTATGCGCACTTCGATACCCCACGGCCTCCCAGCGACCCATCCCGCCTGATGCAGGAAGTTCGCGGTGGACGCGAGGGCGTCGCCGGTATTGTCCATCAGATCGCGTTTGCCGTCACCATCGAAGTCCACCGCGCGCCACCAGAAGACACCGGGCATGAACTGCGTCTGGCCGAACGCGCCGGCCCACGAGCCGACGAATCGCTGCGGCGTGACGTGGCCGGCCTGCACGATGTGGAGGGCCGAGATGAGCTCACCGCGAAAGTATCTCTGCCGTCGGCCCGCACAGCTGAGCGTCGCCAGTGAGCGCAACACCGGCAGCGTCCCGGCGCTGCGTCCGAAGTTGCTTTCGATGCCCCACACGGCGGCGACCGTCTCGGCTTCGACGCCGTATCGCGTCGCCACGCTGTCGAAGAGCGCGCGATGCGTCGCGAGCTGCTGCAGGCCGTCCCGCACGCGCTCGTCGTCCGCCATCACGGCGACATAGTCCCAGACCGGCAGTGTGAACTCGGGCTGCGCATCGAGATGTGCGAGCACGCTCGAGTCCGGCCGCACACCGCGAAGCGTAGCCCACGTGGTCGGCGTGATGCGTCGGCCGCGTCTCGACACACGCAGCGTGTGCAGACACCGCTCGAACGGATCGACGGTCGCGCTGCGCGCCGTGTCGGCAGCGCGCGCCTGCGGCGGCATGCCCACGCCGCTCAGCGCAGCGCCCGCCAGCAGGGCGAGGCGGATCGCACGGGAAGTCTTCATCATTCTATGAATAATACATGAACGCCCAGCAACCGGTTTCCACTTGCGCCGTCGGCGAACGCGGTGCACCCAGCATCGCAGCACACTGCTCCGTAGTGGAGCTGATGCTCCCCATGCGCGATCGCCGCTGCACCGGCGTCAGGCACCTCCACCCCACTCCCCGAATCCGCACATGACGCGTCTTCCCTCGCGCTCCGCGGTCCCGTTGGCCCTGCTCGCCACCATCGCGCTCAGTCCGGCCATCGCGCAGCGACCCGTCGCCGCCACCGCCACTCCACCCGGCGTCAGTCCTGCCGAGCTGCTCAAGAGGGTCGAGTGGCGTTCAGTGGGTCCGGCCAACAACGCCGGTCGCATCAGCGTCGTCGCCGGCGTGCCGGGAGATCCGCTCGTGTACTACGTCGCCGGCGCGAACGGCAGCATCATCAGGACCACGAACGGTGGCACGACGTTCAAGCCGATCTTCGACCGGCAGAGCTCCGGTTCGATCGGTGCCATCGCGGTGGCGCCGAGTGATCCGAACATCGTGTATGTCGGCACGGGCGAGGGAAATCCGCGCAACAACGCGTCGGTCGGTGATGGCATGTACAAGTCCGTCGACGCGGGCGAGCACTGGACGCACATCGGTCTCGAGAAGTCGGACAAGGTCGCGCGCCTGATCATCGATGCAAAGAATCCCGACATCGTCTTTGCCTGCGTGCTGGGACGCGAATGGGGTCCGAGTGAGGAGCGCGGCGTCTTCCGCACGGCGGACGGCGGCGCAACGTGGAAGAAGGTGCTGTACGTCGATCCGCAGACGAGCTGCTCCGACATAAGCGCCGATCCGACCAACAGCAACATCCTCTACGCCGGCATGTACACGTATCGCCGGTGGGCATGGCATCTCGAGTCGGGCAGCGGCAACACCGCCGTCTACAAGTCGGTGAACGGTGGCACGACGTGGGAGAAACTCTCCGGCCCTGACAAGCTCCTCGGCCTGCCGCGCAAAGCGATGGACCGCATCGGTGTCGCGGTCGCACCGAGTGATCCGAATATCGTGTACGTGATCAGCGAGACGAAGGACGAAGGGGAACTGTGGCGCACCGACGATGCCGGCAAGACGTGGCGCACGGTGAACCGCGACCCGAACATCAACTTCCGCCCGTTCTACTACGCCGACATCCGCGTCGACCCGAAAAATCCGAATCGTGTCTTCACGCTGTCGGGCGGGTTGTATTTCAGCGAGGATGGTGGCGCGAACTTCCGCACGATTGCGCGCGACGTGCACGGCGATCATCAGGCGATGTGGATCGATCCGGTGGACCCGCGCTACATCCTCAGCGGCAGCGATGGCGGCTGGCAGGTGAGCCGCGACGGCGGGAAGAACTGGGATGTGGTGAACACGTTCGCGTTCACGCAGTTCTATCACATCAACTACGACATGCAGACGCCGTATCGCGTCTGCGGTGGTCTGCAGGACAACGGCAACTGGTGCGGGCCGAGCAACTCGCTGTCGGGCCAGGGCATCCGTCAGGCCGATTGGCACACGATCTCCGGCGGCGACGGCTTCTTCACCGTGCCGGTGCTCGACAAGCCGTGGCTCGTGTACAGCGATGCACAGGGTGGCATGCTGAACATCACCGACACGCGCAGCGGCGTGCAGAAGACGATCTACCCGTATCCGAACCGGGTCGGGTCGGTCGGTGACGCGATGATCGGCCACAAGTACCGGTTCAACTGGAACTCCCCGATCGCGCTGTCGCCGCAGAACCCCGGCATCGTGTACTTCGGCGGCAACGTGCTGTTCAAGTCGAAGGACTACGGCTTGAGCTGGGAAGTGATCTCACCGGATCTGACGACGAACGATCCGAAAAAGCAGCAGTCGTCGGGCGGCGAGATCGTGGTCGACAATACCGCGGCGGAATTCCATTCGACGCTGCTCAGCATCGCGCCGTCCACGATCGACGGCAACGTGATCTGGACCGGCTCGGACGATGGGGAGGTGCACGTCACGCGCGACGGTGGCAGGACGTGGAGCAACGTCTTCGTGAACGTACCTGGCCTGAAGCCGAACGCGTGGATCGCGACAGTCGAAGCGTCGCACTACGACGCCGGCACCGCGTACGTGACTGCCGATCATCATCAGGACGACGACTACACACCGTATGTCTACATGACGACCGACTACGGCAAGACGTGGAAGAGCATTCGGGGCGACCTGCCCGATCGCGCCTGGTGGACGCACGTCGTGCGCGAGGATCCGAGGAATCGCAACCTGCTCTACGTTGGTACCGAAGCCGGTGTGTGGGCCTCATGGAATCGCGGTGCCACCTGGGTGTCGCTGCGCGGCGACCTGCCGATCGTTCCCGTACGCGACATGCAGATCCATCCGCGCGACAACGACCTGCTGCTCGCCACGCACGGCCGCGGGCTGTACATCCTCGACGATCTGACGCCGCTGCAGAAACTCGCCGAGACGCAGAACGCCGAGGCGGAATTGTACGATGTGCGGAATGCGATCCGCTGGAACATGTGGAGTCGCGACGGCAATCTCGGTCAGCGCAGCTACAAGGGCGAGAATCCTGCCAACGGCGCGATTCTCTCGTACTTCCTGAAGGCGCAGCCGGTGGGTGAAGTGACCATCGAAATCACGGACGCGGCGGGGAAACTCGTGCGACGATTCCGTCGCGTGCCGGATGAAGCGGGGGTCAGTCGCGTGACGTGGGACCTGCGCTACGAATCACCTGTTGGTGCGGCGCCGGGTCGTGGTGCAGGACGCGGCGCAGGTGGCGCCGCAGCGCCCGTCGATACCTCGCTGCAGGGGCTGCGTGAACGTCGCCGAGCCGCCGCTGCCGCGGGCAACGACGCCGGCGAGGAAGAGAACTTCTTCGGCCCCGCCGCCGTGGCTGCCATGCCGGGCACCTATCAGGTCACGCTGCTCGTGAACGGCAGGAAGTTCACCAAGGCGGTCACCATTCAGAATGATCCACGCGTGGAGATGTCGCCGGCGCAGGTGGCCGCCCAGTTCGACGCCGCAAAGGCCGTCGAGGCGACGCAGACGCGGGTGACACGCGTGATCTCCGGTGTGGACGAGCTGGTTCGGCAACTGACGGCGGTGCAGACGACGCTGCGCGCCGCGCGCGATGCGAACATGACCACGGCGCTGACGGAGATCGATGGCACGATCGGCGATCTGCGCCACTTCCGCGACAGCGTCCTCGCGCGCCCGATCGCGGGCCTGGGCTACCGCCAGTATCCCCGTCTGCGCGAAGAGGCACAGACGATCAGCGGCATGATCGCTCGGCCGCAGTGGCCGATCACCGAAGGAGAGAAGACACGCTCCGGTGAGCTCGTCGTCGAGACGGATGATGCGCAGAAGCGACTCGACACGATCGTGCGCGATCGGGTCGGGAAGATCAACGACATGCTGAAGGGCACGCAGCATGTCATCACGCCGAACACAGCGCGGGTGCTGCAGTAGGAGCCCTTCGAGTGCATGGCCGCACGCGTTATTGCAGCGCGCAGACCGCCCTCCGACTCGCATCGGGGGGCGGTATCGTTTCGGCGTCAGCATGCACGCCGCTTAAGGCAGGTTCAAGACTCCCCAGTGCAATTGACTCGGGGGTCGACGATTGTGCACTATGCTCGGACTCCTTTGCCCATCGATTCGCCATGCCTCGGCTCTCCGCCGGTCTTTTTCTGACCCTGCTGCTCCTCGCGGTCCCCACCGTATCAGCGCAGGTCCCCGCACCACCGCCGCCGGGCGATTCGCGCCGCAGCACGGATATCCATCGCGAAGTGCGCGCAATACGAGTCACGCAGCTCATTCGATTGGATGGTCTGCTCGATGACGCCGCGTGGACGGCGGCGAGCGTGGCAACGGACTTCGTGCAGGCCGAACCGCTCAGCGGACAACCGGCAAGCCAGCAGACCGAAGTCCGTGTGCTGTTCGACGCCGACTACCTCTACATCGGGGCGCTGCTGCACGATGCCGATCCTTCACTCGCCGTCGTCAACGACATCCGCAAGGATTTCATCGAGGAGGATCAGGACGATTTCGAGGTCCTGCTCGACACCTTCGGCGATCATCGCAACGGCTACGTCTTCTCGACGAACATCAAGGGCGCCAGGCACGATCGACAGGTGGCGCTCGAAGGGCGCGAACTGAATCGGAGCTGGGACGCTGTCTGGGACGTGCGCACGCACAAACAGGCCGACGGATGGACGGTCGAAATGCGGATTCCCTTCCGTGCGCTGCGCTTCAGCCGCAACGGCGGCACACTCTGGGGCATCAACTTCTCACGACGCATCCGGCGCGTGAACGAAATTTCATTCTGGTCGCCGGTCCCGCGCGCATACTCGCTCAATCGCGTCTCGCTGGCAGGGAGTCTCGTCGGACTCGAAACCGGCAGCGCCGGTCGCGACCTGCGTGTGAAACCGTACGTCTCGAACTCGGCGGTGCGCGCACTCGGTACTACCGCCATCCCGTCGCCGAGCATGAACAACTCGTTGCAGATCGGCGGCGATGTGAAAGCGGCGCTGACACCGGGCCTCACGATGGATCTCACCGTGAACCCCGACTTCGGGCAGGTCGAGGCCGACGAACAGCAGGTGAATCTCACACAGTTCTCACAGTTCTTTCCCGAGAAGCGTGACTTCTTTCTCGAGAACTCCGGTGTGTTCTACGTGGGCGACGCGGCGCGCAAAAGCGCTTCATCCCTGCCGACGCCCGACGAGGACAATCTGCTCTTCTTCTCGCGGCGCATCGGACTCACGTCATCCGGCGGCGCGATCCCGATTCTCGGTGGCCTGCGCGTCAGCGGCAAGCTCACCGAAGGCACTCGGTTCGGCATTCTCGACGTGCAGGATCGCGCGTCGGGCGCCACGCCGGCGTCGAACGCCAGCGTGTTCCGCTTCCGCCAGAATCTGGGCCGCGTCGGCAACGACATCGGCTTCTTCGCGATGCAGAACGTGCATACTTCCGGCGCGTCGTACACCAACCGTGTGTTCGGCGTGGACAAGAATCTTCGCCTGTTCAGGAACCTCGACTGGAATTCGTATGTCGTGAAGACGTCCACGCCGGGCATCACGAGCGGCGACATCGGCTGGCGTTCGACGGTGAACTGGGAGGGCGTCTTCTTTCACGGCAAGACCGGCGTCATGGAACTCGGCCCAGGCTTCCAGAACGATCTTGGGTACTATCGCCGAGTGGGCATGCGGAAGTATCTGCTCGAGACGGGCGTGCGCCCGCGCTCCGCGTGGCTGCGTTCGCACGGCGTTCGCGAGCTGCATCCGCATCTCGGGTGGAGCTACATCGACGATCGCAACGGGTCGGAGCTCGCCAAGAGTCTGCACACCGGCTTCTCTGTCTTCTTCAACAACGGCGGTGTGTTCGAGTGGTCCGAGAACCCGGCATTCAACCGGTTGCTGAGGGATTTCAAGCCGAATGCCAAAATGGCGCAGCCGATTCCCGCCGGCGCCTACAACTGGAACGAGCACTGGCTGCTCTTCACCACCGATCAGAGCCGGATGTTCGGCGCCGACACGAAGTACGTCTGGGGCGGCCTGTACTCGGGGCGTCAGCAGACCTTCTCAGCGTCGCTCCGCTTCCGGCCGAGCTATCGCTTCAAGGCGAGCGTCGGCATGCAACGGACGTCCGCCGATCTGGATCTGCCACGCCTGCATTTTGTGAACAGTTTCACCACGGTGAAGACCAGTTATTCATTCACGACGAATATGTTCATCGATGCGCTGTCACAGTACGATGCGGTCAGCAGGCAGTTCAATGCGAATGTCCGGTTCAACCTGATCCATCACCCGCTCAGCGATCTCTTCATCGTGTACAATGATCAACGCATCCTCACCCCGGACGCGCCGGTCCCCGGGCGCGGGATCATTGTGAAGTTCACGCAGATGATGTCCTTCTGATCGCCATGCGCATCGTCCCCTCTGCATGCACGGCGTCGTGATGCGACCTGGTCGCCTGCTGGCACGCCTGACGCGGGCGAGCCTGACGCTGGCGCTGCTGTCCGGATGCGGTACATCGCAACCCTCAACAACGATCAGCGACGATCAGGCCACGCTGAAAGCAATCACGCCGCATCTGCAGTACGTGGCCGTGTCAGGGGAGCTTGTCGCGCCACCGACGGTGATCATCCGTGATCGCGAGCTGCAGCCGTTGCCGGGGCGTCGCGTGCGGTTCGCGCTGCGATCCGGATCGGCCGTCAGGGAGTTCATCGTGACGTCTGACGCATCCGGCCACGCCGCCTTTCCGCGTCGCAGTCTCGACTCACTCGGGCTCTATCACGTGGAAGCGCGACTCGGTGCGACGAACGTCGTGCGGTTTGATCTCGTGGCACTGCCCGACGCACTGTTGTCATCGCCCACCGCAGCGCGGTGTTCACTGATGGACGACGGGCCGCCGCAGATTGTCGGGATTCCTCGTATCGTCGCCGCACTGCAGGAGCAGCGCCCCGTCACGATCGTGGCCCTCGGCTCGAGTTCGACGTTCGGCACTGGTGCGAGCGACACATCGCTCAGCTATCCGAGCCAGTTCGTCCGCGAGCTGCAGCGCGTCTTCCCGCTCAACGAAATCCGCGTCGTGAACGCCGGCGTGCCTGGCAACGTTGCCGCCGATCTCGATGCGCGCCTCGATACGGACGTCCTCGCGTACACTCCGGATCTCGTGATTCTGCAAACGGGCGTCAACGACGCGCTGAAGAAACTTCCGATCTCGGAGCTGCGTGCGACGACCGCGCGCACGATCGCACGGATCCGCGCCGCCAAGAGCGACGTTCTGCTGCTCGACTCGCAGTTTTTCAAGGGCGCGGAGAAACCCGAGTATCAGGAATACGTGATCGCGTTGTCACAGGAAGGGGCTGCGCTCAGCGTGTCCACCGTGCGACGCTACGGCTGGATGGCCGCGGCCCTTGCTGCACAGCGATACGCGTACTCCGATCTGATAACGAAGGATGGTTTGCATCAGACGGATCTGGCGAGCGAATGCACGGCGCATCTGCTCGCAGCAGGCATTACGGCTGCCGTCTACGGACGCGCACCGTAGCACTGCGCCGCGCGTGGGACGCTGACGCGATCCGCGTTGTACTGTTCACTCCATGGCAACGCCCCTGATCGCGGCCGCGTCCGCTCGCTGTCAGGTGCGACTGGCCTGCAGGTCGTCATTCGCGCTGTTGGTTGCGGCTTGCGCGCCCGGTGGCAGCGCGCCGCTCGCGCCGCTGCCACCGGGCGCATCGCCGGCGGGGGAGTGGGTCGATCTGCACAAGACGACACCGACGGATACGGCTGTGTGGGTGTTGTCGCCGTCAGGCAGCGATCAGTTGCTGACCGTGCATCTCGACGCCGCTGGCGCGCGACATGAAACGGAACGTCGCTACGGCCGCTGGCAGGTTTCGCGCGTCATGAATGCCGACGGCGTGCCGGTCGCGGCGCTGTGCTTCATGCGTCGTCCCGGTCGCGACGCGCAGTCGTGTCAGCCGTATGTGCTCGATTCCGTGCGCGTCGGCGGCGGCATGGCGTGGCGGCTGACGGTGAAGGGATATACTGGCGTGCACCATAGCGCTGATCGCGTGTTGCTCGAGCGCGCACACCGCGCACGCAGCGCGGGCGCCATGCCGCCAACAGCATCGACCAGCGGCGGCGGATTTCATCCGCGGTCCGTGCAACCGGAACGGCCGAGTGTTGCCACACACGCCGGCACCGTCGCTGCGGGGTACGCCGAGGTCGAGACGGGTCTCGAGCGCGATCACCTCTCGGACGGCACCTACGCTACGACGGTGCCGACGCTGCTCAAAATCGGCCTCGCGAAGCGCACGCAGCTCGTGATTGCCTTGCCCACCGTGTCAGCGACCCGCGTGCCGTTCGGCGCCGGCGACGTGAGTGTCGGTCTCAAGTGGCGTGTGACCGAGGATCGGCCGACCGTGCAGGACGTCGCGATTCTGCCCAGTGTGAAGTTCTCGAGCGGTGGCGCACGCGGCACCGGCACGACTGATATCAGCCTGCTGCTGATCAACAGTCGCGTCGTCGGTCTGGTCAGTCTCGATCTCAACATCGGGGCGACGTGGCGCAGCGGCGACGGCGCGCAGGCGCCGCGCACGTCGTCGCTCTGGGCCGCGGCCGCCGGCATTCCGATTCGCGGCGCGTTCGGCTGGGCACTCGAATGCTATGGACTTCCCGGCACTTCGGGGGCCGCCGGCAGTGCACCGATCGTCGCGCTGCTCACTGGTCCGACATATGTGCTGCGTCCGGAACTCGCGCTCGATGCGGGGATCATCACGCCGATCAGCGGGCCACAGCCGCACTCGTTCTATCTCGGAATGGTGACCAGCATCGGAAAGTTCGTGCGCCCGTAGCACACGCACCGTACGCTTACGCCAGCGCGGCGCGTTCCTTCGCATCTGCCACGCGAATGATCGTCGTCAGATCCGCGCGCACTACGTCCAGCGCACCGACCCGCGCCACGCCGCGCGTCTTGCACACCCCGCGCTTGAACTGTCGCAACTCGATCGACAGGTCGAGCACATCGCCCGGCGCGGCACGCCCGCGGAAACGGACGTGTGTGAAGCCCAGGAAGTAGCCGATCGCCCCCTCGCTTCCCTCGAGCAGTGTCACCAGCACCGCAGCCGAGAGCTGGGCGAGGGCCTCGACGATCAGCAGGTGCGGCATCGACTGCGCTCCGGCATCACGACTCGAGCCGACCGACGTCCATTCGTTGCCCGTGACGGTCTTCACGCCGCGCGCGCCCTTGCCAGGCTCCACCTGTGTGATCCGGTCCACCAGCAACAGCGGAAACCGGTGCGGCAGCAGCGTCAGAGGCTCCAAGGCAGGCGGCACGACAGGACTGGTCATTCCACAATCTAGCCTGCCGAGCGGGCGGCTTCGGCGACCGCACCGACAGAGCGAACACGAGGCGGAAGCACCGCAGAAACACCGCAGAAACACCGGTCCGCGGTCGATACTCCACCTCACCACTCCGCTCTCGAGGCCGATGCACACGAACCTGCACAACGCACGTCCGGCACCCAGCGCCACCCGTGAAGATCGTCCCGCGACCGAGCTGTCGCCCGTGAAGGCGCGCCTCGCCCGCATCGTCGAGGGTCGTGACTTTCCGGCGTTGTCGCAGCAGATCGGCGACACGATCAATGCGCTCGATGACAATGCGGCCTCGATTCAGCGACTCACGAACGTCGTGCTGCGCGAATACAGCCTGACATTGAGCGTCGTGCGCATCGCCAACAGCGCGCACTATCGCCGCGCCGACCGGCAGATCCAGAGCGTCACTCGCGCAATGGTGCTCCTCGGCGCGCGCACCGTGCGCCAGCTGGCGAGCAGCCTGCTGCTCTTCGAGAACTATCGCAAGCATTCGGCCGGCCTGAAGGAGCTGATGCTCCTGTCGCTGCTGACGGCCAATCACGCACGTGAAGTCGCCGTCAAGCTCGGGGTCGGTGATCCGGAAGAGGCGCACCTCTGCGGCATGTGTCGGAACCTCGGTGAAGTGCTCATCGCGTGCCACTTCCCGGTGGACTACGCACGCATTCACACGCTGGTCCGGGAACGCAATACCGGCGAGTCCAGCGCGGTGCTCGCGGTCCTTGGCTTTCGCTACGAAGATCTCGGCGAGGAGATGTGTCGGCACTGGGGCATGCCGGACAGTGTCTCGCAGGGCATGCGCGCGCGCGCGTCGCGCACGTCCAGTACCTCCGGTACGATCACGTCGTTCGCGCACGACCTCACGAATGTAATTTATCGTCGTGACGCCGAGAGTGGCGATGCGCGCAAGGATCTCGACGCACTCATCGCGCGCTATGCGCCGCACATGCGCTTCAGCCGCGCGCAGGTGGGTGAAATCGTCGCCCTCGCGCTCGACGAGACGCGCGAGCTGTTCGTGACGGCGAACGTGAAGGTGGACGAGCTGCGCATGAAGCAGTTGTCAGCCGCCGCCTGTACTGCGCTGGGTGTCACGTCGCTCGGCACGGGCGGCTGGTCCGAGACGGTCGAAGACCCTGACGTGATTACGCCCGAGTCACTGCGTGAACAGCTGCGTCAGGAGCTCGAAAGCAAGGTTGACCCAGTATCCGAATGCGATCTCGGGCAGGTCCTGCTGCTGGCGCTCGAGGGGGCGCTGCGCGGCGCTCCATTCGATCGCGTGGTGGCCTGCGTGCTCAGTCCCGATCGCACGCGGCTGCGTGCGCGGTCCGGACTCGGCGTTGGCGTGGAAGCGTTGCTCGCACAGTTCGATTTCCCGATGACACCGCAGGGCGGACCGCTGCCCGCAGCACTGCTGCACGGCCGGACGTTGTATCTGCCGAGTGACCGCGCGATGAACGCGCTCGAACAGCGCCTCGCCCAGAAGGTCGGTGTCGCACAGTTCGGCATCTTCCCGATCGTCGTCGATGGACAGATCGTCGGGTGTGTCTACGGCGATCGCGTTGCGGCTGACCCGCGGCCGGATGCAGCGGCGCTGCAGCATGTCGAGACACTGACGGCGCTCGTCGTAGCGGCGATCGAGGCGCGCCGCAACACCGTTGCCGCACCGCGCACGCTGTCGCGCGGCACACCGGGCAGTCCAGCGGATGACAGCATCGAACTATCCACCGCCGAACTCGCGCAGCTCAAACCGGAGACAAAGGCCGGGCTCGTGATGCAGCTGCTGCAGGGCGACACGCTGATCGCGGTATCACAGCGCAGCGGTGTGCCACCACTGCAGCTCGAAGTCTGGCGCACGGAGTTTCTCGCCGGTGCCATGGCGCGCCTCGCCGGAGCACCGACCGTGGCGTAGACGCACGAAGGGCGCCGCCTGTCGTGGCGACGCCCTTCGTGAGCCCGATCTGAGCGAAGCTCATCGCACCGGGGTCAGCCATCCGAATGTGTCCGGCGCACGACCATTCGCGATATCCAGAAACATCGTCTGCATGTGCTTCGTCACCGGGCCGACCTTCCCGGCACCGACCTTGATGCGATCGACGCTGCGCACTGGCGTCAGCTCGGCCGCCGTGCCGGTGAAGAACACTTCGTCCGCGGTATAGAGCATCTCGCGCGGCACGGTCTGCTCGCGCACCGGGATGCCTTCACGCTGTGCCAGCGCGATGATGCTCGCGCGCGTGATGCCGCCGAGCAGCGAGCCATCAAGTGGCGTCGTCACCAGACCACCATCCACGACGAGGAACACGTTCTGACCGGAGCCTTCGCTGACGGTGCCATTCGTGTTCAACGCAATGCCTTCCGCGAAGCCGTTGGCGAGTGCTTCCATCTTGATCAGCTGTCCGCCGAGGTAGTTGCCAGCGACCTTCGCGAGTGACGGAATCGTGTTCGGTGCGAAGCGGTGCCACGTGGACACGCACGCATCGACTCCCGCTTCCAGCGCCTCATCACCGAGATACGCGCCCCACGGCCAGCACGGCAGATACACCTCGATCGGGCTCGCGAAGGGTACCATGCCCGCGGCGCCGTAGCCGCGCACGACCATCGGTCGCAGATAGCAGGCGTCCATCCTGTTCTTCACGACCAGCGCGCAGCATGCCGCCACCAGATCGTCGAGTGAGTACGGCAGATCCATCCGGTAGATCTTCACCGAATTGATCAGTCGCTGCAGATGCTCGCGCAACCGGAAGATCGCTGGCCCGCTCGGCGTGCTGTAGCAGCGGATCCCTTCAAATGCCGACGATCCGAACTGCATTGAATGACTCAGCACATGCACATGTGCGTCGTTCCATGGAATGAACTCGCCGTCGCGCCAGATCCATTCCGTTGCTGCGATTTGACTCATGCAGTGCTCAGTAGTGAAAGAATTGCCACTCGGTGTTCCACGCGCGTCAGCGTCGGAAACAGCTGGGCCGCTGCGCGGCGAGAACCGCCGGAGAACAACAGG
>JBBRLZ010000039.1:0-40013 GCA_038231095.1 Gemmatimonadales bacterium | reverse complement strand
GAGCCACTGCAAGAGCCACTGCAAGAGCCACTGCAAGAGCCACTGCAAGAGCCACTGAAAGACCAACTGCAACAGGAGCACGCGCAATTCACTCCGCTGTCCCGACGTGCCGACACCCATCTCCCGTGCCGGTACAGCGGGTGTTGGTGAGCGAAGGGTGGCTGGCGGTCAGCGGAGTGCTGCAACATGACTCGTTCAGCAGAGATACCAACGGCCCCGGACGATCACGCATGCTGCGGAGCACCGACTCCGTGTCATGCGTGATTGTTTTTCCCGGTCCGGTCCGCTGTGGCGCGAACACCATGGTTGAGCACGTCGACAGTCACCCGACTCGACGATATGCACGTTGCACCTATTCAATCGCCGAGAATGCTTGACGACTTCTGTCGTTGACGTATCGTAGCCCGACCAATCGCGGCGCTCCGCCATGATTGTGCTGGTGAACGGCCTCGACGATGGGAGCCCGCCACAATGTCGGTCCGCAATCGCGAACTCGAACAACTCGCGCGCCGTCAACTCTTCGTGCTCGATCTGCGCGACGACGATGCGGCCGCAGCGATTGCTGCACAGCTCGGCGGGGGGGACGCACAGTCACCGCTCGTGTGGCGTGATGCAGACAGTGCGCTGCTGATCTACCCCGGAGAAACGCGCGTCCGTCTGGCGCCTGGATACGTGCTCGTCGAGTTGCGCGTCGCAACCGATCAGACCGGCGTCGATGCGCTGGTGCTGCCGTTCCGCATCGGCGGCTCCCCGAATCAAGCGGTGGCCACCGCCGTCACCGAGACGATTCCGCGCGGCAACGCCGTGCTCGCCTCGCGGTGGGGCACCACGGCGAGCACGGTCGTGTGGCACGCGATTCTGCGCGCCGGCGCCGCGTTGCTGGCGCATCGGAAGCTGGCACAGCCAATGACGATCTCCGGCGTCTACACCCTCGGCCGCGTGCTGAGTTTCCTCGCCACGACGCCGGTCGACGCCGCGGAGGTTCGCGCGTACTTCGTGGACACGCTGAAGAGCGACGTGGTGCCCGATCTGTCGGTGCTGAACCGGCGATTCCTGGGCTCGCTGCCGATCAAACGCAGTCGCAAGGGCTGAGCACTCTTCGTTCGTTCACTCCCTCCGGACGCATACGTCATGGCCGAACGCATCGCACTGAAGCTGCATGGCACCACACAGGGTGACATCCATGGTGAGAATCCGATCAGCACGCTGGATCGTGCGAACACGATCGAGGTGCTGTCGTTCACGCAGTCGCTGAAGGTCGCGTTCGATCGCGCGACGCTGCAGGCCACAGGCCGGCGTTTCTACGAGCCGCTGGAATTCACGAAGCCGATCGACCGCTCGACGCCGCTGCTGCGCCAGGCACTCGTCACCAACGAGCCTGTCAATGGCGAGTTCTTCTGGTATCGCCTCAACAGCAACGGCCAGGCGGAAAAATTCTTTTCGCTGAAGTTCTCGGGCGGCCGCATTGCGTCTGCCACATTGCGACTGCCTGACGTGCTGTCAGCGCCGACGTCGGCGTCGCCGCCGATGGAGATCATCTCACTCGTGTTCAATCATGTCGAGTGGACGCATCTCACTGCCAGCACGACGAGCGTCGACGACTGGACTTCCTCGCGCTAGCGGGAGCAATCGATGCCGATCACGCTCCCGGAGGATGCGCTCGATCCCGTCGTCGCGAAGATCGGGGAAGTCGCCGGCATACTCACCGGCGGCACGACGCAGGAGATCAACGATGCATTCCTGCGCAACCCGCTCGAGACGCTCGCGGATGCGCTCCGTGATCGACAGGATGCGGTCATCGAACTGCTCGGCATGCTGCTCGGCGACACCAACGCCGAGGTCCTCGGCATGCCCGCCGGCGGCACCGACGACCACTGGATTCCGATTCGTGATCCCGACGGGCACGAGACCGGTCTCTATCTCGTCGTCAGCAGCAAGTCCGGTCGCATGCACATGGGCCTCGGCTGGCGCTTCGATGCGACCGAAGGTGACGTTACGGTCAGCATCTGGGCACACATTCCGCTCCTGAGCACCAACGGAACGACCGCGGGCGACGGCACGCGTCTGGAGATAGCGACGGAAGCGGCGCCCGTACGCATCGCCACCGAGATCACACTCGCCGGCGGCTTCGGCGTCGATGGGCTGCGCTTCCGCGGCGTGCGCGGCATGATCAGTGTGAAGGGGTTCACGTCCCCACCGGACGTCGGGTTGGTGTTGCTCGGTCTGCAGCTCGGCGATGCGCCGGCCGCCGACCGGTCACTCGCAGATCTCGCGTCGCTGCCCGCAACGGCGTGGATCGAAACGGCGATTGCGCTGTTCACCGCACAGTTGCGGCAGTCTGGTGCGGCGGACGCCGCTTCCCTCGTTGCAGACTTCGTGTTGCCGCTGGCTGGTGTCACCGCATCGGGCGCAATACCGCGGCTACCGTGGGAAACTTTGCCGGCGCGCGGTACCGCAGTGTTCGACGAGTGGTTCAATACGCTCGTGAGCACGCCGAACGGCATGCGCGACTGGCTATCGAAGTGGCAAGGGCTGCTGCACAAGGCGAGTAACGCGCCAGCGTTGCGTGCACCGGCGGGGAGCGGTACTCGCGCAGATCCGTGGCGCGCCGGCGTGACCCTGCCCGGCACCTCGGTGATCATCGAACCGACGGCGGCCGTCGAAACACAGAGCAGCGGCGCGCGCATGCTGTACCTCGGGCTGCGCGTGAGTTCGACGCCGTTCGCGCTGGCTGTTGGTGTGAATGCGCCGCAGCTCGAGATCGCGGCGAACACCGAGATCATCGCGATACCGATCGGGAGTACCGCGGCAGTGCGTGCGCTGCCGACGTTGTCGGCGGTACTGAATATGACGGCACCGAATGGCACGCTGGCGACGCATACGTTCGTCGCGCCCGATGCATTGGCGCCGCTTGGCACACTACGGGTTGGATCGATCGAAGCCGGGCTCGCGCTGAACGCGCAGGGTCACCCTGTGCCGCACCTCGCGCTGCGCGATGTCGCGTGCCTGCGCGGCACGTGGCCGATGCTCGATCTGTCGTCCGCCGACGCGATTCTCGACGGCCTCGGCGCCGTCGTCGGCAATTTCATTCAGCAGCAGATCGAACAGGGTCTCGCACTCGCCACCGGCGGTTCGCACGTCGGGAAGCGCATTGCGGCGCTGCTTGGCCTGCTCGCGCCGAGTGCGGATGGTGCACCGGCCGTGTGGCCGGTGCCTCTGGTCACGGATGCGGCGCGCGTCGCGCAGTTTCTTGGTAATCCGCTGGCGGCGGTGGCGCGCTACCACGCGACCTGTCTCACAACGACGATCGACGGCAAGCCGGCGTGGCGCTTTCTGCTCGCCGAACTTGGTGCGCTCCTTCGCGAGGCTGGCGCACCGTCGCTGCCGGTCATCGGGACAGGTGCAGTGGATGCACCGTTCCGGCTGATCGTCGCACGCAGCGCAGCGGGCGATCTCGTCGTCAGCGGCACGTTCTCCATGTCG
This sequence comes from Gemmatimonadales bacterium, assembly GCA_038231095.1. Lineage (GTDB taxonomy): Bacteria > Gemmatimonadota > Gemmatimonadetes > Gemmatimonadales > Gemmatimonadaceae > JACMLX01. The sequence continues at coordinate 36,530 of JBBRLZ010000039.1, read as the reverse complement.
GGGCTGCGGCCGCAACTCGCGCTCAACGCGGCGTTCGAGCCGCGCTCGATTCCAGTTGGCGATGCATCACTGCGTCTTGCATTGACAGCGCAGCTGCTGCATCTCGATCTCGCACCACCAGCCGGCGCTGATATCGCAACCGGAGCGTGGCTGCCGCGGCTCGACGCCGAGGTGTCGCTCGGCAATGTGACAGGTATCGAGACGCCATCGCTCGGTGGATTGCGCGTTGGTGCCGACGCGCTGGCGATCGCGCTTCGGTGGGCAAATCCCGGTGGTGCGACCTGGCGTGTGCGCGTCGTCGATCCGGTGGCGAGTTGGGACGGTGCGCGCGCGTCAACGTTGCGATTGCCGCCACTGGAACTGACACCGCAGGGTCTGCCCGGCTGGACACTCACCGATCCGAAACTCGGCGGTGCGCTCGGCACCGTGCAGCGTGACGCGGTGGCGGAGCTGACACGCTTCATCGTCGGCCATCTCGCGCTTGAACATGGCGGGCCGGTCGGCTTCGCGATGTCGGCGTTGCTCGGCCTGCTGCCGACCGATCCGGGGCTTGCGTTGCCGGCGTGGCGCGGAGGCGAGCTCGATCTGCGTCTGCCGGATGACTTTCCGATTCTGCAGCCCGCTGATTGGACAGCGTTCTTCAACGACCCATGGCCGGAAATCCGCGCGCATCTGCTCAAGCTGCTGCAGGATCCGCGCTTCGCGATGCCGCTGTTGCGCTGGCTCTCTACAGCATTGCAGGGACTCGCGCCGCAGCGCGTGCTCGGCAACGCGCTGCTGGCGTTCGACGAAGCACGGAATGGTGTCGGCGACTTCGCCGCACCAGACGCAGACGCCGATGCGATGTCGAGTGCCGACGACGCGCCGCTCGGATTCCCGTCGCTCGATCGGCTGCCGATTGCGATCCGTGGCAACGGTACCTACGCCGAGCCGTATCGCGTCGGCGTGCGTGCGCCCGCCGCGCGAGGAGTGGAAGCGCTGGTGTGGCTGGATCCGGATGGGCCACCGACCGGCGCTGCCATCGATGTCGTACTGCAGGCCGTCGCACCGGCGCTGCGCGATCTCGCGCAGCTGGACGGCGTACCACTCGATCGGCTGCTGGAGATCCTGACTGCGCTCGGAACGGTCGATAATGGCATTGCGAGCGCGCTGCACGGCGTCACGCCGGCGCCGCTCGGTGCCGCGCTCGGACAACTCGAGACGTTCCTCAACACGAGTGATGGCGTTGCACTGACCGCGAGTCAGCAGCCAGCTGATGCATCATGGACGCGGCCGGCGCCGCTCGAAGCCGCGCATGTCGTGCAGCCATCAGCGCCAACCGTGATCGCTGCGGTGCAGGCACAGATCACAGCATGGGATGGCGGGCAGAGCCTTCCGGTCCTGATGCTGGCCGCGCCGTTCGCGCACAACGACGCGTGGGATGCGCTGTCGGCTGCAATCGGCAATGCATCCGCTGGCTTCACCTATCGTGCTGCCGGAGTGTCACCACATTCGGTATCGCTGCAAACATTGGCCGGAACGGCTCGGCTGACTGCGGCTGAACTCGCGGTGTACGATGATGCACCGGGCCTCGCACCTGCCGCGCGGCTGGTGCCGGTTGACGCTGCACCCGGTACGTCGAGCCAGGCCGAGCAGGTCGTGCGCCTGGTGGCACGCCTTCAGGTGACGCAACCGGGGAAGCGCGTGGTGATCGTGGCGCACTCGTCGACCGGCCTGGCCGCACGCGCAGCGCTGCAGCGCGCAGGCATGAGCGCACAGGTGCGTGGCATCATCACGATCGGTACTCCGCATGTCGGCACACCGATGGCATGGGTGAGTGATCCGACGGTGCGCGATGCCGTGAGCATGCTGCAGCGCATATCGTCAGCCGTGCCATCGAATGTGCCGGTGAAGCCGGCACTCGATGCGCTCTGGCGATTCCTGCGAGGGCGAGATCTCGCTGACGCGCCGTTGCCATGGCCCGCGCATGCCTTTTCGCCGTCAGGGCCACAGGCGCTGCCGGCGGGCATCGATGGGCTCGCGATTGCAACGCGCCTGCCGGGAACGCAATTGCGTCAGGCGGTTGCATCGGGCATCGCTGCGCGCGCGAACGCATTGCGCACCGCGCTCGACGGTCGCGCGCCGGTGCAGCGCATGGGCATTGGTCTGGCACTCGCACCGCGCGTCCCAACGGTCGATTCGAACGTTCGTGTTGCCTGCAGCGTGCGTCTCGACCTCGCGGAGTTCCGCGTTGCGAACGGCGGTGCGCCGCGTACGCTGCCGCGCGTGCAGCTGCAGGTGACGATGACGCGTGCCGACGGTTGGCTGGTCGGATCGCCCTCGGAGCGCGTACGCGTACGCTGGGCGGAGTTCGGCTGCAGCATCGGCGCGGATGGTGTGGTGCCGACCGTCTCGCTGCACGACGCTGCGGTGGACGGCGTCGAGCTGCTGCTCGCGACGCTGCATCAGGCCGTGGACGGTACGCTGCAGCCGGACGATATCCTCGTGCCTGCACTCGACGCCGTACTGTCGACCCTGACGGCGGCGCCGACTGCGAATGCAGATGTGGTGGCCGTCGCGCGCCTGCTCCAATCGCTGGACATCTTCAAGCTGCGCGGCGCGACGATCGCTGACGGCTTCGCGATCAACCCGGACGGATTCTCGGGCGTGATGGCGGATGCACGCGCCTACGGGCGTCGCGTCCTCGCCGATGTGCTGGCCGACGTGACGCGTCGCACGGCACTGCTCACGCATCTGCGCGCGGCCTTCGCGTTCGACGCGACAGATCTCACGCAACTGCTGTTCGAGGATGTCGGTGATACACCCGAGTGGCGCGCGGCGCGGTCATTGCTGCGAGGTCTCGGATTGCTCGATACGAGCGCGCGTGGGAGCACGCCGATCGTCGCCAACTGGCTGGCGCTGTTTGCATCGCCCGCCGAGTTCCTGCGCACCCGCGTACAGTCACTGGTGCGTGATGCGACACAGCGCGCGAACCTGCTGTCCGAGCTGCGCGCGATTCTCGGTGTGAGTGATGTGGGGCTACCCGCGGCGCAGCTCGCGCTCGGTGGTGGCGTGCAGCTGCGCGTCGAGGCACTCGGCAAGGTCTCGCTGCTGATCGACGACACCGCGCGACTGACACTCGGCGGCGCGCTCGCGCTGAGCGGCACCTTCGAGATGGACCTGCGCGCTGGGACTGCATCATTCACGATCCGCGTGCAGCCCACCGGCATTGCGACAGGGCTCGTGTGGCGCGCCACGCTGGCAGCAGCGCCGGCCACGCTGTCGTGGAATCTCGCGCTCGACTTCAGCGACGGTGTCTGCACCGCGCCGCTGGATGCCCTGCCGATCTATCCGGTGCCCGGCGACTTCGCCGCACGACTCGGAGCGCTGCTGCCGCGCGTGACCGTGAGCACCATGGCGACGGCGCTGCTCGACAGCATCGTGCTGCCGCGACTGCCGCAGCTTGGCGTTCCGCTTGGATTTCTCGGCATCGCAGAGACGGTCACCGGTGGACGTGCGCGGATCCGGAACCTGTCGCGACTGGTGGCCGATCCGCTCGGTTGGCTGCTCACACCGCAGGCGCTCGGCACGAGTACACGGCAGCTCGGCACGAGTACACGGCAGCTCGATCCGAGTCGCGTCGCAGGGCTCGTACGCGAGCTCGCGATCGCCCTCGGTCTCGCGGACGATGCGGGCAACATCGCATTGCCGTTCAACCTGCTGCTGCGCACCGCGGTGTCGCCATCGGCTGGCATCGCGCTCGACATGACGTCACCGCTCGCGCTCGGCGGCGGCGTGACGGTCGACGCTGATTTCTCGCTGAGCTGGACAGCCGCAGGGACGCTGGGAGCGGGTGCCGCGTTCGAGCTGCGTGCGCCGTTGCCAGGATCGTGGCCGGCGTTCCGCGCGCAACTTGGCGTCGAACACGATGCATTCCGTATCGCGCTCGGTGCGGATGAGGCGATGATTCAGCTGTTGCCCTTTGCCGGATTCGATGCCGGTGCGATTGGTGCAGCCGCGGTACATCGTCTGCTGCCGACGTTGATCGACGCCGCATTGCGCGCATTGCAGGAGAACGACCCGACCCTGGCGACGCTCGTCGGTAGGATTCGTGCGGCGGCGACGGTGCTGGAAGTGGACACCGTGGCGCGACTCGACACGCTCGTGCACGATCCGGTGGCGTGGGTGCGGAATCGGTTCTCGGCCGCGAACGCCGTCGCGTCGGTGACTGCCGTGAACACGATCATCGCCAACGCCGACTTCACGGTCGGGCCATCGGGCAAACTCGTGTTCCGGCCTGGTGGCAGTCCGGTGGCGGTGACACTCGGGCGCAACGGATCGATCGGGCTTGGCGTGGAACTGGTGAATCTCGATCTCGGTCCGGTCACGATGAGCGCCGACTTCAAGGTCGGTATAAGCGACAGCGGACCGATCGTTCCGGTGGTGACCAGTTCGCTCGACGTGGCGGTGGATGAGGGTGTGATTGCGCCGGCGGGCGTATCGATCGTGCCGTCGTTGCATCTCGCGATCGACAGTGGCAGCGGCGTGGCATTGCAGCTGTATCCGATCGGCAATGCGCCTGGTTCGCCCGATTTCCGGCTCGATATTCTGCCGGTGTTCCAGCTGGTGGTGGACGATGGCGGCACGATTCCCGATGCGCTGCTCTCGCTGGCGCGCCGTGTGCTGGTACCGGTGGTGATCGAGACGTTCCTCGACACGCCGGATGTCACGGGGTGGCTCAATACGAGCCTCAGCACGCCCGCTGACGCGCGATTGAAGCCGGGTGCGATTCTGATCAGCGCCGGCTTGCTGCGCGCGTCGGGCGGTGGTGGTTTCGATCTCGTGCCGCTGGACGAACTCGCGAATCCGCTGCGATTGGTGGAAGGTCTGATCGGTGCCGGACTGAGTGCCGGAGCCGCAGTCTTCTCGGCGACACCCGTGATCAAGTTCGGGGATCCTGAGAATCCGGGCGACGAAACGCCGGGGCTCTACATCGTGCAGCGTCCGGCGGTCGCCGCGCCGACGGCCGCGAAGTCGTATGGCATTCGTGTGCTGCTGCCGGAACTCACCGTCAGCGAGGATCCGGAAGTCATCATCCGTCTCGGCGGACGCAGCGACTGGATCGAGGCCGCTGGTGGCCCGTCGGGAACGAAGTCCGGGCTGACGTTCCTCGCGATCACGGATGATCCGTTAAACACAACGCACCGCTTCTCGTTCGATCCAGCGTTCACGATCGCGGGCGTCGGCGTGGACATCAGCGGGCACGCGGACGAGCCCCTGTTCGATGTGAACGGCTTCCAGCTTGGCGGCATTCAGGCGCTGCTCTATCTCGACGTCGGCGGCCTGACGGGTGGCGGTGCGCCGACGGTGAAGTTCGGCCTCTTCGGCGACATCGAAGACATCGCGATCCCACTCGGTACGTCGGATTCGAATCCCGTGGCCGCATCGCTGATGTCGGGTTCGGGGTCCGACGGTGATTCGCAGCCGGTGAATCCGAAGTTCAGCATCCGCGCTGCGTACGTGGAGCATCTGTGGGTCGAGATTGGCGGCGAAGCGCGCAACGAAGTCTGGTTCCCGATTCAGAAGACGTTCGGACCGGTCACGATTCAGCAGATCGGTGTGCGATGGATCGGCGGCCCCAAGTCGAAGCTCGCGGTGCTGCTCGATGGTGGTGTCGCGCTGGCGGGCCTCGCGGTCGGTGTGGATGATCTCTCGCTGACGATGCCGCTGGCGAACATCAGCATCATCGGCGACTGGGAGCTTGGGCTGCGTGGGCTGGCGATCAGCTACAACGGCGGCGGCGTGAAGCTCGCCGGTGGCATGCTGCAGGCGAGCGACGAGATCCGCTACGACGGCTTCATCCTGGTGGAGATCGGCGGGAAGAGCTTCGTGGCGTTCGGCAGTTACGGCGTGGTGGATGGCGAAACGTCGTTGTTCGTGTTCCTCGTGATCGGCATTCCGATTGGTGGACCACCGTACTTCTTCATCACCGGTCTCGCGGGCGGCTTCGGCTACAATCGCGGACTCGTCGTGCCGCCGATCGAAGGTGTGCCGCAGTTTCCGCTCGTGTCGGCGATGAGTAATCCGAGCGCGGTCACCGATGATCCGATGGGCTTCCTGCGTGGGCTCGGGCCCTCGTTTCCGATGGAACGCGGCAGCTACTGGTTCGCGGCCGGCATCAAGTTCACGTCGTTCACGCTCGTGAATTCGCAGGCGCTGCTGTATGTGCTGCTCAATCGCGGTCTCGAGATCGGCATTCTCGGTATGTCGGCCGTGCAGCTGCCGCCGGCACCGGCGCCGGCGCTCGTGAGCATCGAGCTGGCACTCAAGGCGCGGTTCTCGACCATCGAAGGCGTGATCTCGGTCGAAGCGCGCCTGACGGACAACTCATGGCTGCTTTCGCGCGATTGCCGTCTCACGGGCGGGTTCGCCTTCTTCGTCTGGTTCGCCGGCGAGCACGCGGGCGACATGGTGATCACGCTCGGCGGCTATCACCCCCGCTTCACGAAACCGGCGCACTTCCCGGATGTGCCTCGCCTCGGATTCACGTGGCGCATCGGCAGCGACATCACGGTGAAGGGTGAGTTGTACTTCGCGCTCACGCTGCGCGAAATGATGGCGGGCGGCGCGCTCGAACTGAACTACGACTCCGGTGACATCGCCGCCTGGTTCAAAGTGTGGGCAAACGCGTACATCAAGTGGAAGCCATTCTGGTTCGAGTTCGACGGTGGTGTGAGCATCGGCGTCCGCGTGGACACGTGGCTTGGTACGGTGCGCGTGGAAGTCGGCGCGGATTTCTGGATCTGGGGTCCCGATGTCGGCGGTCAGGCCACGGTGCATCTGTGGGTGGTGAGCTTCACGATTCATTTCGGTCCAGCTTACAACAAACCCGCCGAGCTTCTGTCGTGGGATCAGTTCCGCAAGACGCTGTTGCCGCCCGAGAACGACAAGCTGTTCAGCGGCAACGTGGAGCGTGGGCTGATCAGCGGATCGGCAGCCCACGGCCCGTGGCTGGTGCTGCCGGAGTTCATCCTGCGCACGGACGTGTTCATCGCGAGCACGGAGATCGTGTTCGGCGGTGGCGCGGCAGCAACCGTGCCGTACGGCGGCAAGGGCGAGGTGGACGTCAAGCCGATGGGGGTAACGAAGGTCACGAGTTCGCACCGCGTGCGCGTGATCCGCGTGAGCGACAGTGCGGATCTCACGGCACGATTCCAGTCGCGCGAGGAGCTGGGTGGAAATGTCGCGAGAGCGATGTGGGATACGGACACCGGCAATCCGGCAAATACCGTCATCAGGGCGCTGACAGGTTCGCGACTGGTGGCGGAGTTCGATCATGCACGGCTCGATTCCACCGGACGGATTCCGTGGACGAAGCTGTTCGACACGGGACGGCGTCATCCGCTGCCGTTCGCGAGCGAGCTGGCCGATCGCGGGACTGTCGATGCGTCGGCGAAGCGCGCGTTTGATCTCGACAGGTTCTCGCTCAAGGCAACGGATGCATTGCTCGCGGCGCAGGTGGTGCTCGGTGCCGATGCGTGGTCCGCACGTCGCGACGCAACGCTGGCGGAGTTGGCGGCCGAGGGCGTGCGTGTGTCACCGAGTTCGAAGAACGGCGATGTGACTCCGCGTGGCTCGTTCCGGCGCGGACGTCGCAGCAGCCCGCCGCTGGTGCGTTCGCTGTATGAGGGGTTGAACGCGGAGTCGGCGCCGGCGTCGGAGCGTCATGACGTGCTGCCGCCGATCGAGCCTGAGCCGAAGGAACAGGCGATCCGGCCGACGCTCGATCGCATCACGCGCATGCGCGCCGAGCCGACGCGCGCGGCGACCGGTTCGATCCGCACCACGGTGGATCTGCACCAGTTCGACGGAGCGATCGCCGAGGTGGACATGGCAACGCTGCTGACGGCGCCGATTCCCGGCGCGTCGGTGATGCGTCAGGCGCCGCTGGTCGCGGCGCGTGAGTCGTCGATCGCCGTGCAGACGCCGGGCGTGACGCGCGGTTTGCAGACGACACTCAGCGACGTGCAGCTGCTCAATACGATGACGAAGGCGGCGTATGCACCGTCGTTCGGCGCGCACGCGACCATCAGCGCAACGGCGAGTGCTGCCGGCAATATCGTCGGTGTGCCGGTGGACGCAGGCAGCACGCTGCGATGGACGATACCGACGCGCGACGTGACAGGCGTGCCGCCGACGCTGACACTTCGCGGTGATGCGGCGGCGCGCATCACGGCACTCGACCGATCGGGGGAACCGCTGCTCGATGTCGAGACTGTCGGCTCGCGCAGCATCACGATTCCACCGGGTGCCGCGACCCTGCTCGTGACGGGGCTCGGCCACTCGATGCAACGCGAAGCGCCACTGCTTCCTGGCGCTGTGACGCTGCATGAAGCGACGTCCCCGGTGCCGGTGATCGGATGGCAATCCCACACGCCGCTGATCGTGGCCGGTGAGACGACGCTGCTGGCTCGTGGTGCGACGCTGCGCCTGTCGGCCCCCCTGCCACCGCGCGTCACGGCAGGCAGCATCATGGCGTCCGACGCAATCGCCGCACAGCGCGCGGTCGAGACACTGTTGCCCATCGCGGTGCGTGCGATCGCGATCATCGTTGATGACAATGACGCAACGGTCGGTGGCGAGGTGGCTGACACGCTCGCAATCAGCGCACAGGGCGCGGTGCTGACATCGGATCCCATCATCATCGCCTCCGGTTCGCGCACGATTCTGCTCTACGACGTGCTCGCCGTCGATGGGGACGCGACAATCATCCGGATTCCCGTGGCGTTCGCCGAGTCGTGGACACTCTGCGGCGTCCTTGGCCTGCAGGCCAATGCAGCGACGTGGGCCACGCTGCTCACGACGGCGGATCTCGACACCCTGGTCGAGAATGGACCGCTCACGCCGCTCGGCAGCTCGACGCTCACCTTCTCCGACAACAACTGAGGATCGATCGCCATGCCTGTTGCTGAAACACCCGCGCGCGGCGAGGTGATCTTCCATGCGATGTGCGCGCCGGCACTGACCGCCGACGACTATGAGTTCCGCGTCGGTCAGACGATGAACACGAGCGGTGGACAGCGGCTCGACACCGGCTCACAACCGTTGCCCGGTGAGCAGGTGTATCCGTTCCGCGTCGATGGTCCGCGCTTCACGCTCGATGCATCGCTGATTCATGCCGTTTTTCCGCCGACGAACGGACGCGGCAGCTACGTCTCCCGGCTCCCGATGGTCGTGCTCCGGCGACGGACGATCCCCTGGGAGCGCGCGCTGCCTGGCACGCCCGATACGCCATGGTTGACGGTGATGCTGTTCGAAGAGCGCGAAGTGACCACGCTCTCGCCGTGCACGATCGGCACGGTGCTCGACAAGGTCGGACTGGCGAACGGGCTGGCGCCGGTCATTCCGGGCATCGATGGTGCGACGAAGGCCCTGCCCTGCATCGCGATCGAATTGTCGCTCGATCTCTTCCGCGACATCGCGCCGATGGCGAGTGAATTGCCGCTGCTGTCGCACGTGCGGCAGGTGAACACACAAGACAAGGAACTGATGGGCATGGACGACGACGGCTGGTTTGCGGTCGTCGTCGGCAACCGGATTCCGGAACCCGGCAAGAAATACGTTGCATGCCTGGTATCGCTCGAGGGCGTGCAGCAGTTGCTGCCGACGCCGCAGCAGGCACGCGTGCTGACGGCGCAGGATCTGCAATTCGATCGCTTCACCCACTTTTCGAACATTGCCGACGGCTATATGGCGAGCGCGATCATCGCCGACTCGAAGGTGCCAGCGGAGACCGTGAAAGCCGGGCTGGTCGCGCAGATGCTGAAATCCGACAACGCGTACGCGCATCTCGCCGTCGATCCGGCATCGTCGCCCACGTCGAGCATCTCGAGCGTCAGCAGCGCATCAGCAAGTCGGTGGACGAACCTGGCAGTCGATAGCGGTGCTGAAGTCGCGGTGCTGTTTCAGCCCGAGACGATCCGCCTCTTCTGTCTCGCGCAATGGAAGTTCGAATGCCTCGCCGGCGGCGACTTCGAAAGCATCATGCAGGCGCTGCCGAACAACGGTGGCGTGGCCATGCTGGGTATGCCGCCAGCACTCGCGCAGGCACCCGGTGGCACGCCGAGCGCGGACTGGAAGGCCGCGCTCGACACCGGGCACGTCCCGCTCGAGCATCTGTCGCGCGAAGGGGAGCGCACGATCGCGTGGTATCGCGGACCGCTCACACCCGTTGGCGTGGCACGCAGCACGGAAGGGCCCTTCCATACGGCCGACCAGGCACGCCGCATCGATCCTGCGACCGGGCTGGAGAATCTCGGCTACGCCGCGGCGTTCGAGATCGGACGTCTGCTGGCCCTCGGTGATGCGCGTTTTGCACTCGATCTGCTGCGGTGGCGACGCGGTGATCGCATGCTGGTCGACGTGCAGGTCACGTTCGATGTGCTGAACCGGTTCGCGTTGCAGCTGTCGCGTGACATTCATTTCGAGAAGAACATGCTGACGAAGGTGCCGTCGTTTCTCAGTACGCGCAGCTCGCTGCAGTTCGGGACGGTCATGGCGCGCACGGTCAACGGCCTCGGTGCGTTGCGTGATCCGACCGGCCTGGTCGATGTCCGCGCGAAGCTCGCGGGACTCTCAGCCACCGGCATCAGCGAGGCACACGGCTTCGACGTGAGGGTCGTGGCGTCACTCGTTGACGGCGTGCAGATCGGCGGCGGCGCGGTGCTCACGGCGCTTGGAGTGTCAACGACGCTCGCCCTCGAGCCGAATCTCGACCTGCTCGCAAAGAACCCGACCGCGCACCTCGGTGCGCTGAATGATGCATTCAACGCCAGCTTCCGCGGTCTCACCGCGCCGCGACGCTGATGCCTGCACCGATACTTCGGAGCACCCGATGATCAACTGGATGAAGGGCAACATCTACGCAAACGGTATCTATGCGACCGCTGCGACCACGTACGCCACGCCGCAGACGGTGCCGGATTCCCTCCGCAATTTTCTCGGCCGGCTGCGCCTGCTCTACGGTGTGCCGTTCAACTATCTGGTACCCGACAGTCGCCTGCTGCCGGTCGAGTCGATCCGGTTCTTCTACATCGACCGCAATTTCACCGACCGACTTGTCGAGGGCGCGCTCAGCGTCGGCAAGAGCACGACGCGGGAGTTCGTCCACGCACAGGCGACCAATACTGGAATGCGTACACAGCTTGACGGCGAGGAGGGCGTGCTGCGCCGGCAGTTGCGCGGCGAACTCCCGGCGCTGCTCACATCGCGACCCGCCGATCTCACCGGCCTGTTGCTGCGCTCGCGCGCCGTGTCTGGCTGGCCCGGGCTCGAGATCAAGGCGTACGCCAACACCACGAAGCAGACACCTGATGACGCGGGCACACGCCTGCCGCTGCTGCGCATGGATCGACTCGCGCCGGATGTGATGCTCTGCATCTTCGAAGGCGTCCCGACGCGCGTGGACATCGAGGAGCCGCGCGAAGGGATTCAGTTCGGCGTCGATCTGAAGGACAACAACGGCGACGGCGTGGTCGAGCCGGACGCGAACGTACCGAGCGGATTCCTGCTGAAGCTCCGTCGCCTGCGCGGCGCGGCAACCGGCACGCAGCTCGGCCCTGCGAGCGCGCCGGTGCAGATCCCGGTCCCCGTGCGCGCATCGAATCGTCGTGTGATTCATGCGGCGGCGCTGCGTGATGCACTTGCCGTCCGGTTGAAAGCGACCGGCGATCCGGACGCAGATCCAGGCACCGCACTCGGTGCCGGCGAATTCGCGCTCGAGCTGTTTCAGTTTCCATTCCGGCAGCGCTTCGAAGACAAGGGTGATCCGGCGGGTTCCGGTGGACCGACGTGGGATTCCGGCTCGCAATACGCGAGGGCACTCCTGAAAGTGAGCGTGATGGCCAAGCCGCTGACGACGCTGGAATTGCAGGTGCTGTTTCCCGCTGCCAATCTGGGGTGATCGATGCCTGATCGTCGCTTCGAAGTCGAACTCGCTGCGCGCAACTTCCAGCTGGCGTTCGCGACCAACCCCGCCGAGGTGATCACGTGGGATCCCGGCGCATGGCGCGGACAGCGTGTGTTGGTCCCGGTCTTTGTCGATGCGCTGGTGGTGCCGATCGCGGGTGCCGCCGCATCGACATGGGCGAACGTCACCGTTGATCCGCTCAACGCCAACGCTCCGCATCCGGCACCGTTCGACACGATCACCGGTCGCGCACCCGGCGTCCATCTGCACTGGGCGCTGCCGGACGGATTGACGCGCGGCAGCACCGCACGCGCACCGGACGACGTACCACTTGCGGCCGGCGTCAACGGCGCGGCCGAGCAGGACGAAATCCGCTCCACCGCCCGCACGACGTATCGCCCGATTCCCGATCGCTGGCTGGTCGCGCGCATTGTCGCCGGCGCCACGCCGACGTCACCGAAGACAGTGTCCGCGTGGGTCATCGAAGGCGCGCTCGATCCGGCCGCACGCAAGGTCACGAAGCTCGACGACTGGCGAGAGGATCGCACCGACGCGGCACCGGCGTCAGTGACGGCGATGGGTCCCGGTGATCCGACCTTCGCCGTGTACTATGACAACACGCGGAACCTGCTTGGCTTGCACGATCCACTCGACACTGTCGCGCGCGGCCCGATCACCTACATGGTCAGCGGTTGGTACAGCGAAGTGGATCGCGATCCGCTGCATGCACCCGCGACAGAAACGGCGTGGTACACGGAGCTCGCGTCCCTCGGATGGAGCCTTCCCGACTCGGCGAAGCAACGCCTCGACCAGGCGGCGCGTGATGCGGCGTCGAAGCGCGAGGCACTCGGTCTGACCGAAGCCACGACCGAGACGCGACCAGGCTACAAGGTGGTCACGGACGCGCGCACGATCACGGCGAAATCACCGAACGTGCTCAGGGCCGCCGTGAAAGCCGCGCCTGCGGCTCAGGAATCGATTCCAATTCACATCGGCAGTGGCGCATCGAAGTTCGCGAATTCTGCCACGAAGATCTCTGCACAGACGCTCTACTTCGCCGCGCGGCAGCGCTATTTCGAGCAGTACTGGCCGCGACAGATCTGCTGCCATGGCGCGGTGTTCGACGTGGCGTGGAATGGTCGTGGTGGTGGATTCGACGTGCCCGACGCCGGCGTGCCTGCGGCTGGCACGGTTGGTGTGGCACTCGGCAACAGCGGTGCACAGGCACTCGCCGCGCTCGTCGCGGCGCGCGATAACGTGCCCGGGCTCGAACGCACGCTCGCCGCATTCCATCACGGCTCGCTCAGCGATCTGGCGCTCGAGAGCGGCATTGCCCGACTCGAGTCCACGCTGCATGCAGAAGACTTCACATCACGGCAGGGTGGCTTCGTCGTCGCTGAGATCGAGCAGGGCGACATGTTCCCGCCGGCCAGCGGCAGCGAGAACAGCGTGCGGCCGCCGAAGAACTCAGGCAAGTTCGACAAGTTCGATCGCACCGAGCTGCAAGTGAAGCGCACATGGTTCAAGGGCGGCCAGAGCCTGGCACAGGCATCGGAGTCGGTCAGCGGCGGATCATCATCAGCACCATCCAGCGCACCAACGCCACCAGGCAGTGCGCCAGCCGGCAACCCGCGCCGCACGGAGACGGTGCGGCGTGCCATGCCTCGCTGGTATGAACCACGCGACCCCGTCGTCCTGCTGAGTGAAGCGCGCCGCGGCTACAAGCACGGTGAAGACGGTGTGCTCGATGCGAACAACATGCTCGTCTGTCGCATCTCGGGCGACACCGTGTCGCGCATCGGCGTCAACGCATGGGCCGACGCCGGCGGCGTCACGCTACGATCGGCCGGCGCCGTGGACATTCAGGGCAGCGATCTCACCACCGCCGACTTCAAGTCGGGACAGATCCCGATCGAGTGCGGCGCATTGCTCTACGAGACGCTGTTGCTCGATCCGACGGTCGTGGAGGTTGCGCGCAACGTCGTCATCGTGAAGGCACGCGCGCAGAAAATGGCCCTGCCCGAAGGCACATCGATCGTGACGCCAGCGCGAGCCGGATCACACTTCATGGTCGAGCAGAGCATGCTGCTCACGCCCTTCGTCAACACGTCGATCGATGTGCAGGCATTGGCGGCGATGTCGAATGTCACCGGGACGATGCCGAGTAAGGTTGCGCTGCAGCTCTGGCGCCGGCCGTGGACGCCACTGGAAGCGAGTTGGGAGGTGGAGTGGTATCCATCACCGAACGCGGAGCGTGACTGGCAGCTGGCGGAAACGGACTTCGAGCTGAAGACCGATGTCGATCCCGGCGAGAGCGCGCCGTCGCTCACGATCGCGGGCCGAACGCTGCTCACGCCCGCCGTCGCACGCACGATGGAGAAGCGGCTGCGCAAATTCCTCGCTGACGAAACCAGCGGTGCACAGGACGACGCCACGCCTGCGCAGGAACTCGACCTCGCCGCGATCGCGAACGATTTCGCAAAGCTCGACGTGCTCGCCACGTCACTCGGCGGCGTGCACCTCGCGATGATGGCACGGAAGCCGAAGCCGGGTCTGGCCGGTGATCCCGATCCTGATGCGTGGCTGCCACTCGACCCGGCCGCCGCGCTCTGGCTCACGCGTGCGGGCCACCTCAAGCTCAGCAAGTTGCGCATCATCGACACGTTCGGCCAGTTCCACGATGTCGCGAAGGCACGGCTCGATGCGCCAGTGCTCGCGGAGGATATGCGTTCGCGCGCCGGGACGTCGTTGATGGGAATGCCGCCGCGCACGCAGGAATCGGCGCGGCTGATGTTCCGCATGCTCGATGCGGCCGACAACACGCGCGAAGCGACGCGAGATCATTCGCCGGTCTGCGGCTGGGTCGTACCTGATCACCTCGACGAAGCGCTCGAACTGATGGATGGTCGTGGCACCTCGCTCGGCCAGCTGCAGCCGTCCGACGACGGTCGCACGCTCGAGTGGCAGGGCGTGCCCGGCCAGCAGGAGCCGATGGGCGCACCGCCGCGCATCACGCAGCCGCAGGTGGCGAGTTTCGTGAACGGGCTGCTGCAATGGGGCCTGCGAGATCCTGAGCTGGCTGCCAGCGACGATCCGCCGAGTGAGACGGCGTTGTCGGCGCTGCTGCGGATGGTCGATGCAACGCTCTGGAGCACTGATCCGGTCGGCCGAGCCGGCAGTGAACATCTCTCGGTGATCATCGGGCATCCGCTCGCGTTGGTGCGCGCAGAACTGCGACTCGAAGTCGAGCGCGGTGACGACTCACGCGCGATCTATACCGATGCGCGCGCGGAGTTCGAACGTACGCCATTCCCCGTGCGCCTTGGCGAATTGCTCGCACTCGACGATGGATTGAT
The DNA here is from genome assembly GCA_038231095.1 of Gemmatimonadales bacterium. Classification (GTDB taxonomy): domain Bacteria; phylum Gemmatimonadota; class Gemmatimonadetes; order Gemmatimonadales; family Gemmatimonadaceae; genus JACMLX01. The sequence goes on along the minus strand of JBBRLZ010000039.1, from coordinate 21,227 downwards.
GGGTTACTTCATCAACGACGACTATGCGCGCTTCTATCCCATTCACGAGTCGCTCGCACCGAAGGCGCGGCCGTCGGGTCCCAACCAGGGTTTCCTCGGCTCAGCGGCGGTGGCGCCCGACATGACGCCGATTCCAGTCGAGCATCCGTACATCGATCGCACGCCGCTCGTGCACATCCGCCCGGGTCAACGCATCGTGCTGACGCTGCTCGTCGATCCGCGCGGGGCCGTGAACGTCACCAGCGGCATCGTCCCGCGCAAGAAGATCGAGTTGATGCGCGAACACATCGCTCCCGCACTCGATGCCATGGCGCTCACGTTCCGCGTCGGTCCCGTACTCGTCGATCCCGACACGATCCGCATGCCGCTGCCCGCCGAGATCAAGGGCGGATGGACGTGGGTGCGTAAAGTGAACGTGACGACATGGCAGGAGGATCCGGTGGTGAAGGCCACGCAGGATGCACTCCTGCCTGACGTGCCGGCGCTGCTGAGCGAAGGGTGGCTGAAGATCAGCGGCGCGTTGAAGACTTCCTGAACACCGACGCGAATCGTTGCAGAAAAATCACGCCTGCCTCGGTCAGTGAAACCGCGGCAGGCGTGATTTTCCGTTCTGTGCCATGCGTTTTGGGCTACGCCTTCTTCGAAACCTTCGGCTTCTTCGACGACGCTGGCGATACCGTTCGCGCACCAGCGCCAAGCAACGTGGTCTTGAGGAACTGCCCGGTATAGCTCCTCGGCTCTGCCGCCACCTGCTCCGGCGTGCCACTCGCCACCAGCTGGCCGCCGTTCACACCACCATCCGGCCCCAGATCGACGATCCAGTCCGCCGTCTTGATCACGTCCAGATTGTGTTCGATGACGAGCACGGTGTTGCCCTTGTCCACCAGCTTGTGCAGCACCTCGAGCAGCACGCGCACGTCCTCGAAATGCAGGCCCGTCGTCGGTTCGTCGAGGATGTAGAGCGTGCGACCGGTGTCGCGCTTGCTCAGCTCCGTCGCCAACTTCACGCGCTGTGCTTCACCGCCGGAGAGCGTCGTCGCGCTCTGTCCGAGATGCACATAGCCCAGACCGACGTCCGCCAGCGTGATCAGCTTCTGCGCGATGCGCGGCTGATTCTCGAACACCGTGACAGCGTCTTCCACCGTCAGGTCCAGCACATCGGCGATGCTCATGCCGCGGAAGCGCACTTCCAGCGTCTCGCGATTGAATCGCTTGCCTTTGCACACGTCGCATGGCACGAACACGTCGGGCAGGAAGTGCATCTCGATCTTCACCAGGCCATCGCCCTGACACGCTTCGCAGCGCCCGCCCTTCACGTTGAAGCTGAAACGCCCAGGGCCATAGCCGCGGATCTTCGCCTCCGGCATCTCCGCAAACAGTTCGCGAATCGGCGTGAACAGGCCCGTGTACGTCGCCGGATTGGAGCGCGGCGTGCGGCCGATCGGGCTCTGATCGATGTCGATCAGCTTGTCGAGCAGCTGCAGGCCCGTGATGCGATCGTGCATGCCGGGAATCACGCGCGCGCGGAAGAAGTGCCGCGACAACGCGCGCTGCAGGATGTCCGACACGAGCGTGGACTTGCCGGACCCCGACACCCCGGTCACCGCAACGAACACGCCGAGCGGAATGTCCACGTTGATGTTGCGCAGGTTGTGCTCCCGCGCATTCTCGATCTTGAGCATCCGCTGTGAATCGACGGGGCGGCGCGTTGCCGGCACCGGCACGCTGCGCACACCTGACAGATACTCGCCGGTCAGCGATCCTTTCGTGTTGCGGATGTCGTCCACCGTGCCTTCGGCGATCAGCAACCCACCATGCTTGCCAGCCCCCGGCCCCATGTCGAGCACATGATCGGCAAGGCGCATCGTCTCCTCGTCGTGCTCGACGACGATCACCGTGTTGCCCAGATCGCGCAGCTGCACGAGCGTCTTCAACAGGCGCTCGTTGTCACGTGAATGCAGCCCGATGCTTGGCTCGTCAAGGATGTACAGCACGCCGCACAACTTCGAACCGATCTGCGTCGCGAGGCGGATGCGCTGCGCTTCGCCACCGCTCAGGCTTTCCGCACTGCGATTCATCGTCAGGTACTCGAGCCCGACGTCCACGAGGAAGCCAAGTCGCTCGGTGACTTCCTTCAGAATCGGCCCCGCGATCTCCGCATCGAGTCCGATTGGCCGGCCCTGCGCACGCACCGGCACGCTGCGGAAGAACGCGAGTGACTCGGCCACCGACATCGCCACCACTTCGCCGAGATTGCGGCGCTCGATCGTGACCGCCAGCGACTCGGGCTTGAGTCGCGTGCCATGACACGACGGACATGGCGTGGCGAGCATGAACGCTTCGAGCTCGACGCGGATCGAATCGCTGTCCGTCTCGTCGAAGCGACGCTGAATCGTGGCGAGGATACCATCCCACTTGAGCAGCGGCTTGACCGCAGCCTTCGCAGCGGGCTTTGCCGCCGTCTTCTTCGCCGCCACCGTCTTGCGCACCGCCTTCACCGCTTCAGCCGGCGCCGTCAGCGCATCGAGACCGTGCAACAACGCGTGTCGCACGTACTGCGGCAACTCGCCCCACGGTGTCCGCAGATCGAACTGCAACGCTTCCGCGAGTCCCGGCAGAATCGTCTTCCGCAGATACCCGTCCGGCTCACCCCATGGCAGCACGACACCTTCGAGCAGCGTCAGCGACGGATCACCGAGAATCAGCTCCTCGTTCACCATCCGCTTCACACCGAGTCCACTGCACGTCGGACAGGCACCGAACGGTGAGTTGAACGAGAAGTGGCGCGGCTCCATTTCGGGCAGCGAAATGCCGCAATGCGGACAGCCGTAGCGTTCGGAGAACATCGCGCTCTCGCGCGTGCTGCCGTGCACCGTCACGACCTCCACCATGCCGTCGGCGAGCTTCAGCGCGGTCTCGATCGAGTCGGCCAGACGGCCACGATCATCGGCCTTCAGCACCAGTCGATCGACGATCACGCTCACGTCGTGATTCATGCGGCGATTGAGCTTCGGCGGATCGGCCAGCTCGATCGCGTCGCCATCCACCCACGCGCGCACAAACCCCTGTTTCCGTGCCGCTTCGAACAGCTCGCGGAATTCGCCCTTCCGGCCGCGCACCAGTGGTGCGAGCACTTCGAGCTTCACGCCCGGGGTGCCGAGCAGGACGACGTCGGTGATCTGGGCCGCGCTCTGCCGCTGAACCGGGCGTCCGCAGTTCGGGCAATGCGGCACACCGGCCCGGGCCCAGAGCAGACGCAGGTAGTCGTAGACCTCGGTGACGGTCCCGACGGTGGAGCGCGGGTTGTGACCGGCAGTCTTCTGTTCGATGGAAATGGCGGGACTCAGCCCTTCGATCGAGTCCACATCCGGCTTCTCCATCAGGCCCAGAAACTGCCGTGCATACGCCGACAGGCTCTCGACGTAGCGGCGCTGCCCCTCGGCGTAGATGGTGTCGAATGCGAGTGACGATTTCCCGGATCCCGACAGGCCAGTAATGACCGTCAGCTTGTTCCGGGGAATCGTGACGTCGATGTTCCGGAGATTGTGTTCCCGGGCCCCACGTATGATCAGTGCATCTTCCGCCATAAGCATGGGAAGGTCGCCTGTCCGGTCGATGCATTCAACCCAGCCAGTCAGACGGGTGACTCGGACCGCCAGTCCGAATGCGCCAGGATTGGGGTTTTATGAAGTGACCGCAGGCTCCGCTGAACCGTCTCCCCCCGAGTGTCGGAGCTGGCCTGTCCGCCGGTCTCCACCTACCCACCCGAGTGCGGCGAATGATCGAACTGCAGGGCGTCACCAAGCGATACGGCGATTTCACTGCCGTCGAGGGGCTCGACCTCACCGTGCAGGCCGGCGAGGTGTTCGGGTTTCTGGGCGCCAACGGCGCCGGCAAAACCACCACGCTCAAAATGCTCGCCGGAATTCTCCGTGCCGACGCCGGCATGGTGCGCGTCGCGGGCATCGACATGCGCACCAACTCCGTCGAGGCGAAGCGGCATCTCGCCTTCGTCCCGGATCGTCCATACGTCTACGACAAGCTGACGGGCAGCGAATTCCTGCGCTTCTCGGCGTCGCTGTACGGACTCCAATGGAAGGCCGTCGAATCGCGCGCAGCCGAACTGCTCGAGATGTTCGAACTCACGACGTGGCAGCATGAACTCGTCGAGCAGTACAGCCATGGCATGCGCCAGAAGCTGCTGCTCTCGGCGGCTGTGCTGCATCGACCGAAGGTGCTGATGGTGGACGAGCCGCTCGTCGGTCTCGATCCCCGCGGCGCGCGCCTGCTGAAGGACATGCTGCGCGCCTACGCGGCTCGCGGCAACTCCGTGCTGATGTCCACGCACACGCTCGAAACCGTCGAAGGCACCTGCGATCGCATCGGCATCATGAAGCGTGGGAAGCTGGTCGCATGCGGCACGGTGCCGGAGCTGCGCACCTGGCTGCGCATGCCTGATGCACCGCTCGAGCAGCTGTTCCTGCATCTGACCGGCGAACCGGCCTCGCGCGATGTGGCCGAGGTGCTGAATGTCTGAGTTCGTGGCCGCGCCGGAATCGGCGACGCCACCGTCGTTCCGCGCCATCACACTGCCCACGCTGCTGATGCCGTTGTGGCGGCAGCGAAAAGTGCAGGGCGCGATCGGACCGCTCGGCGTGCTCACCGCACTCGCCGTGACGTGGGCCGGTGGGACGGTGATCGTGCTGCTGGTGCTCAACTACCTGATGAGCGTCGATGCGATCGGTACCGCGATCGCGGGTCGGGTGCTGGCGATGTCGCTGCTCAGCATCGGCTCGGTGCTGATCCTGAGCTGCATCGTGACGGCACTGCCGGCATTCTTCCTGTCAAAGGATCTCGAGCTGCTGGCGTCCGCTCCGATTCCGCAGGTGACGTTCTTCACATCGCGTTTTCTGCAGGTGGTGGCCGAGGGCGGCGCCATCGCCATGCTGCTGGTCGTGCCACTGCTGGCCGGCTACGGACTCGCGTTCGGCGGCGGCATGCTCTGGCCGGTCGTGGCATTCGCGGCCTGGTTGCCGCTGTGGCTGACGGCAACGTCGCTCGGTTGCATCGCCGTGTATCTGCTGGTGGCGTTCGTGCCGCCGACCCGCGCGCAGTTCGCATTCCGCGTGATCGGACTCGGCCTCTGCATCGGTGCGATCTACACCATGCGCCGCGTCGAGCCCGCACATCTCACGCAGCTCGGCACGAAGGCCATCGGCGAAGTCGTGAAGATGCTCGACGTGCCGCTGTCACCGTGGCTGCCGACGGAGTGGGCCGCGCGCGTTTTGAAGAATTGGCTCGACGGCTTCTGGGATCCGGCGCCGCTGGCGTGGCTCTGGCTGCTCGCGACCGCTGCACTCGGGCTCGCGTACGGCAGCTTCCGTCTGCTGTATGCGCGCGGCATTTCCGCGGTGCGATCGGCAGGTCGCAGCGATCATCCGCCGTCGATCATCACGAAGCCATTCCACTGGATGCTGGCGCCGTTGTCACCGGCGCGCCGTGAACTGCTGCTCAAGGAGATGCGTCTGCTCGGTCGCGACGCCGCGCTCTGGTCACAGTTCGTGCTGCTGATTCCCCTGGTGCTGGTGTACGTCGTCGGCGTCAGTGTGCTGCCGACGGGTGGCGGCGCGATGCCGCAGCTGGTGACGAGCATCCTGCCGGTGGTCAATGTCGGTCTGGCCGGCATGGTGCTGGCGGCAGTCACCTCACGCCTGGTGCTGCCGACGATCGCCGCCGAAGGCACGATGTGGTGGCTGCTGCGCGCGGCCCCGGTGCGCGTGCGCGACATCATCTTCGCGAAGTACTGGGCCGCGACGGGACCGCTCGCACTCGTCGCCGTCGGTATCGTCGGCCTGACATCGATTCTGCTTGGTACCGCGCCCGTGGTGATGGTGCTCTCGATGGCCTCCGTCGGTGCGCTGATGTTCGCACAGGCGGCGCTGGCGCTCTACATCGGCTCGATCGATCCGCGCTTCGATGCGGAGACGGCGGTCAACCAGACAGTGACGTGGCAGGGGATTCTCTTCCTGCTGTCGGCCGGTCTGCTGACGATGATCGTCGCGCTCTCGCTGGCACCGGCGATGTACTGGTATGCGCGCAGCATCGCATATCACGAACCGCTGGTGTGGTGGCGCTTCCTGCGCGGTGCCATGTTCGGTGTGACACTCTGCAGCGGGCTGACGATCTTCTGGTTGCTGAAGGCCGAGAAGCGCGTGGCGGCGCTCGACGGCTGAGGCGGATACGTCGCTGAATTCAGCGATGCAATTCGTGCAACAGATGCTGCAGCTCCGGCAGCAGAACCTTCTTGAGCGCCAGATCCACCGCGGCCTTCGAGCCTGGCAGTGACACGATCAGCTTGCCGCCGACGGTGCCGGCCAGTGCGCGCGTGAGAATTGCCGCGGTGCCGATCTGCTCCTGATACGAAATCAGGCGAAAGAGTTCGCCGAAGCCGGGTAGTTCCTTCTCCAGCAGCGGGCGCACGGCTTCCACCGTGCGATCCTTGGAACCAAGTCCGGTGCCGCCGCAGAGCAGCACCACATCCACGTCGTCGCGCGTGATCAAGGCGGCGACATGCGCGCGCGTGTTCGCCTCGTCATTCGGCAACAGCGCGAAGCCGGTGATCGTGTGGCCGGCCTCAGTCAGCAACCAACGCGCGAGCGGTCCCGATTCGTCCGTCTCGAGTGTGCGCTTGTCACTGACGACGACGATCGCGACCTGCGCCGCAGCGCGCGAGGCACCCGCGGCACGATGTTCGGTGGTTCCGGGAGGGAGAGGCATGCCGGAAACGTATACGGTGACTGGCCAGACGCGCGTACAGGGTACCGACAGGGCACCGTCTCCCAGTACGGCAGCAGCCTACGCCGCCAGCACGTGCCCACATCCGGTGCAGAAGTGCGCGCCGGGCGCCGTCACCGGCGCTCCGCACTGATCACACTTCCCAGGCAGGAACAAGCCACATTCCGAGCAGAACAACGCATCCGGTTCCGGACGCAGCCCATGCGTCGTGCACAACGTCGAACCGGGTCGGTACTTCTTCACCAGTCGCTCAGCGACGTCGGTCGGTGACGCGATTGCCACGCGACCACCGAGCGCGTCCTGCTCGCGCAGCTCGACCAGCGCCTGCACCGTGTACCTCTCCTTCATGCCATCGTAGTCGTCGTCCGAGAGCTTGCCGGTTGCGCGATCGAACTCGATTTCACGCAACGCCTCGATCGCGGAACCCGGCACTGGTTCGTCGTCGATCTCGAGCTTCGGCGTGCTGCGATGCTCCGGGCGAATTTCAGCCGGCACGTCGTCGCTGAACATCGGCGACAGCACGATCGCCAGCGCAATCAGCGCGAGTGCAATACCGATGATGAACGGGGCGCTGGAGCTCGAGAGCAGATCGTTCACCGGTCGGACTCGCCTCGCACCGCCGCCTGCAGGCGGCGCAGTTCATCGTCCGTTGCGGCCGGCACACTGCCACTGATCGGCAACACGGACTTCGACACCACGGCCGGCTGCGCCGTCTCCGTCTCACGTTTCCACCGGCGCAACAGCGCCATCAGCATCGTCGCGCCAATGCCGAGCGTGATGAACGGCACGACGTAGCCCGCGATGTTGAACCCTTCCTTGATCGGCGCCATCAGTACACGCTCGCCGTACACGGTCGTGAATGCGGCCACGATTTCATCGGCGCTGTAGCCGCCGTCCACCAGGCGCACCACATCGGAATGCATTGCGGGACTGATGCCGCACTGAAAGTCCGTCGTGCGACAGGTGAACACATCGAGCTTGCACGGACAGGCGCACTTGAGCCCACGCTCGAGTTCATCGCGCTGCAGCTGCGTGACGCGCGGCTTCACGCCGGCCATTGCCGGCAGCATGACCGGCTTGTACGCCGATGTCGGCATCTCGATATTCGCCGCACCTTGCGCCTGCTGCGCACGCAAACGCGGCGCGAGTACGAGCCCCGCCGCAACCACCGCACCGGCCCGCAGGAAGTCGCGCCGCGTGGCCGGCATTTCAACCGTTCCGCTCCGCATCACGAGGCCGTCGCGCCTGCGGGTGCAAGCGTTTCCGCACCCGGCGTGAGCACCGTCACATAGCCCCCCTGGCGCTTCTTCTCCGCCTGCGGCCACATCACGATCAATCCACCGATCGCCATCACCATGCCGCCATACCACACCCACCACACGAGCGGATTGAAGCTCAGGCGCATCTCCGCCTGATCCGGTCCGATCATGCCGCTGAACACGAGATACACATCCTGCATCGTGGTTTCGTACAACCCGACTTCGGTGCTCGGCTCGAACGTCGGCTGATCGTTGCTGTCCACGTGCTGCCGCTTCTCGCTGCTCAGCAGCGGCATCGGCTTGCCATCGCGTGTCACGGCGAGACCAACGGCGGTCACGTAGCGATTGAGGCGCTTGAATTCACTCACGCCCTGACTCGTGAACGTCCAGTTGTGGCCGAACGGATCGGTTGCCTTGAACACTTCGCCCGACTTGAGCGAGATGTCGAATTCCTTCTTGAACGCGAATCCGGCGAACGCGGCGAAGATCATCGCCACGCCAAGATGCACGATGTAGCCGCCATAGCGCCGACGATTGTTACCGACCAGGCGCAGGCCGGCGAGCAGCACATTCTCGGCGTACATGCGCATCCGAGCGCGCGTGCCCTTCCAGAATTCCTGCGTGATCGTGCCGACCACGAATCCCACCAGGATGTACGCGACGATCGGGTAGAACGCACGCATGCCAAGCGCCATCAGCACACCACCGGTCACGAGACCGGCAGCCACCGGGAAAAGAAACTGCCGCTGCACATTGGCGATGCTCGCACGCCGCCACGCGATCAGCGGACCAATGCCTGTCAGCGCCAGCAACCCGAGTCCCAGCGGCACATTCACCGAATTGAAGAACGGCGGACCGACCGTGATCTTCGTGCCGCGCACCGCTTCACTGATGATCGGAAACAGCGTGCCCCAGAGCACGCTGAACGCGATGCCGACGAGCACGAGATTGTTGTACAGGAATGCGGCTTCACGGCTGACCATGCTCTCGAGCTGCGCCTTCGCTTCCATGTCTTTCAGGCGCGTGAACACCAGCACCGTCGTCAACACGAAGATCAGGATCAGGAACGTCGAGAAGTAATTGCCGATCGGGCTCTGTGCGAAGCTGTGCACGCTCTCGATCACGCCGCTGCGCGTGAGGAACGTGCCGAGGATGCTGAGCAGGAACGCGGCGACGACCAGTGTCACGTTCCACTTCCGCAGCATGCCACGCTTTTCCTGAATCATGATCGAGTGCAGGAACGCCGTCTGACAGAGCCACGAGGTCAGCGGCGCATTCTCGACTGGATCCCATGCCCAGAACCCGCCCCAGCCCAGTTCCACATACGCCCACCACATGCCGAGCACGAGGCCGATGGTGAGGAAGAACCAGCTGATCAGGCTCCAGCGACGGATCGCGGCCAGCCACTCGGTGTCGAGGCGGCGGGTGACGAGCGCACCGATCGCAAACGCGAACGGAATCGCCGTACCGACCCAGCCGAGATACAGCATCGGCGGATGAATCGCCATGCCCGGATTCTGCAGCTGTGGATTCATGCCGCGGCCATCGGGCGGCACCCACTCCATGCGATCGTAGGGATTGGCCGCGAAGATGATCGTGCCGAGGAAGAAGATCAGGATCACGCCGAGCGTGCCCGTGACCCACGGCATCAGTTCGCGATTGCGCGCGCGATTCGCGAAGACCGCGATACTGCTGTACACCGCGAGGATCAGGCACCAGAACAGCATCGAGCCGGATTGCCCGGCCCAGAACGCACTGAACAGGTAGACCTTCGGCAGGTTCGCGCTCGTGTAACTGGCGACGAACTTGAGCGAGAAATCGTGACTGAAGAGCGCGGTCCAGAGGCCGATGCTGGCCATCACCACGAAGAAGAGCGTCGCATACGTCGCACGCTGTCCGCTCAACACCAACTCACCGCGGCGGGTCGCACCACCCGCATAGCTCACCGTCGTCATCCAGATCGCCATCAGCAACGCGACCCACAGCGACAACTCCCCGAGAAGAATCACGTCTGGGGTGCCGCGCTCGGTCCCTTCGGAACGTCAGCTGGATGACCGCCCTGTTGACCGGGCTTGTAGCCTGGCTTGCCGGGAGCGTTCTCGTAGCGTGATGCGCACTTGGCCAACAGCACTGTCGCCTGAAACGTGTTGCCGGCATCGAGCTTCCCTTCCACCACGACGTCGACGCTGTCCGTGAACGTGTCGGGAATGATGCCTTTGTACACCACCGCGAACCGCGCGTCGCTGTTGGCGATCGTGTCGCGCATCACGAAACGCACTTCCTTGTTGCCGGCCGACTTCACGATCGAACCCGGCACCACGCGACCGCCGACCTTCATGCCGTTCTGCCGGAAGGAATCGTCGGCCTTCAGCCGTTCCGCGAGTTCGTGCGGCGTGAGGTAGAACTGCGCAGTCGCGGCCGTGCTCTTGGCGGCCAGAAAACTGGCCGTACCAAGAATCAGGAGTCCGCCGAGCAGAAACTTCGAGCGCGTGTTCATGTGGCCAACCGAGCTGAAATGGGAGGTGGCAGGCGGGCGCCGCGCTCACGTCCCCGTGAAAAAGCCAAGCGAGACTGCGGTCGTGCTACAGCTGCTGGTCACGTAACGCCGCATAGCGGCGCACTCGTGCCATGATCGATTCCAACTCCGCCTCGGCGCGAGACCGTTCGTCGGTCGTCATCGTCGAAGGATTCGCATTCAGCGCTCGGACCCGGTCCAGCATCTCGTCGATGAGCGCACGGAGGACGAGGTTCGACCTCCGGTCGCTGGCCTGTTCGGGATTGGAAATGACCAGTTCTCCGCTGACGGTCGAGTACCTGCATCGGACGATGGGGTTCCAACCGATCAATGAGAATATACCCCGGTTCGTGCCTCCGGCGAGACGCGCGAACCGCCCCGTCGGTGGTTACGCGCCGGCGCCCGTATCACGCGCCCAGCTGAGCGCCGCCCGGACCGCCCGGTGCCAACCGGCGTACGCCGCCCGGGCGTCGGTCATACCCTTGCCCGGCGCGACCACCGATACCCGCTGCGCGCTGCGGAATTCGGAGGCCGACGTCCAGACGCCCGTGTGCAACCCGGCCAGGCCGGCGGCGCCGAGCGCGGTCGTCTCCACCATTGCCGGCTTTTCCACCGGCACACCCAGCACATCAGCCTGGAACTGCATCAGCCAGCCGTTGTTGGCCGCACCGCCGTCCACACGTAGCGCGTCGAGCACGACACCGCTGCGCTGCTGCATCGACTGCATCACGTCGGCCGTCCCGAATGCCATCGCCTCCAGCGCGGCCCGGACGATGTGCGCCCGCGTCGTCCCACGCGTCAGCCCGACCAGCGTGCCGCGCGCCTCGGCTTCCCAGTGCGGCGCACCTAGCCCCGTCAGCGCGGGCACGAAGTACACACCGTCGTTCGACGTGAGGCCGCTCGCCAGCGCCTCCGTCTCGGATGCGGTCGCGATCAGGCCCAGGCCATCGCGAATCCACTGGACCGCCGCACCGGCGATGAAGATTGCCGCCTCGAGTGCGTAGCAGGGACCACCGCTCGCGTCGCACGCGATGGTCGTCAGCAGGCCATCGCCAGAGCTCGGTCGCGTCGTCCCGGTATTCATCAGCATGAAGGCACCGGTGCCATACGTGTTTTTCGCTTCACCCGGCGACACGCAGCCCTGGCCGAACAACGCCGACTGCTGGTCGCCCGCGACGCCTGTGATCGGCAGCGCGAGTCCCATATGCCGTGCACTCGCCACGCCGAAATCGCCGCGCGACGTGCGCACCTCCGGCAGCATGATCTTCGGCACGCCGAACAGCTCGCACAGCTCGTCGCTCCACGCATGCGCATCGATGTCGTAGAGCATCGTGCGACTGGCGTTGGTCGGGTCGGTGGCGTGCACGGCGCCATCCGTCAGCTGCCAGATCAGCCACGAGTCGACCGTACCGGCGAGTAATTCACCAGCCAGCGCGCGCTTCATCAGGCCACCGTTGCTGCGCAGCAGCCATTCGATCTTCGTCGCGCTGAAGTACGCGTCGAGCACGAGGCCCGTACGCTGCGCGATGAAGTCCTTCGAGCCGGCCAGCGCCACGCAGCGATCCGCGGTGCGGCGATCCTGCCAGACGATCGCGCGATGCACCGGCACGCCGGTCACCTTGTCCCATACCACCACCGTCTCACGCTGATTCGTGATGCCGATGCACTCCGGCGTCACCGCGGCGGCCGCCAGCGCCTCACGCGCTGCGTCGAGCGTGGCTTGCAGCAGGTCGCCCGGCTCGTGCTCGACCCAACCCGGCTGCGGAAAGTGCTGCGCGAATTCGCGATAGCCGCGGCCGAGTACGCGGCCATCCGCCGCGATGACCAGCGCGGTCGATCCAGTGGTGCCCTGATCGAGAGCGAGTACGGAGCGCATCAGACGGTGAAGTGATAGGGTGGATGAAACACACCGCGGTCGGTGACGATCGCCGTCACCAGTGCTGCCGGTGTCACATCGAAAGCCGGATTGTGAACGCGCACACCACTCGGCGCCGTGGCCACGCCGCCAAGTGAACGGACTTCCGCACCATCGCGCTGCTCGATGTGCATCGCATCGCCGTGCGCGGTGCCCGCATCGAGCGTCGAAGTCGGCGCCAGCACATAAAATGGAATGCCGTGATGCCGTGCGAGCACGGCGACGCCGTACGTGCCGATCTTGTTCGCAACATCACCGTTCACCGCGATACGGTCGGCGCCGACGAGCACCGCATCGATCGAGCCATCGCGCATCACACTGGCGGCCATGCCATCCGTGAGCAGTGTCACGGCAATGCCCGCGCGATCGAGCTCCCATGCGGTGAGCCGGGCGCCCTGCAAGAGTGGTCGTGTCTCATCGGCAAACACGCGTATCGCGTCGCCCCGTGCGTGCAACGTGTAGATCGGCGCCAGCGCAGTGCCGATGCCAGCCGTCGCAAGCGCACCGGCATTGCAATGCGTCAGCACCGTCATGCCGGCGCGCAGCAGCGTCGCACCGTGCGCGCCGATACGCGCGCACATGGCGACGTCATCGTCGAGAATCGCCGTCGCTTCGGCGCGCATCGCACTGGCTCGAATCCGTGGCGACGCACCGCCAACCTGTCCTGCGGCAAGCACACGATCGACGGCCCATGACAGATTCACCGCCGTCGGTCGCGCGGAGCGCAGCGCCTGCGCCGCCAGCACGACCTCCGCATCGAACGTGGCCGGATCTGCCGCTGCCGCGCGCTCGGCAAGCACGGCCAGGCCGATCGCACCTGCGACACCGATCGCTGGTGCACCGCGCACGCGCAGCGATTGAATCGCTTCCACCATCTCCGGCAATTCCGTCAGCGTCAACTCGACCAGCGCACCCGGCAGGCGCGTCTGGTCGATGATGCGCAGTTCAGCAGCACTCGCCGAGAAGGAAACGGCAGACAGCGGAGCAATATCCATAGCGAGCACGATTCGTCGGGCGTGTCAGCGGAAGCACTGTGGATATGACGGATCGGCACCTGCAATCGCCGGTCGGTCCCTGCGTGTCGCCACCGCCAGCATCACGTCGTGAATGAAACGGGCCAGCCGCGCCGAATGCTCGTACTCGATGTACTGCGGCTCGTCGGTCAGTTGGTGATAGTCCTGCGCGTAGCCGAGCGAGAAGTAGGTGACGGGAATGTCCTTGCGGACGTAGTTCACCTGATCGCTGCGACAGAAACGGTTGAGCGGGTTCGCCGTCACGTCCCACGACTTGTCGACCGCCATCACCTCGGCGCGCGTGGCGTTCACCGAGTCGATGATGTCGCCGAACTCGCGCGAGAGGCGACGCGCGCCGAGCATCTGCACCGATGCCGGCCCGCCGAACTTCACCTGATCCACGCGGCCCTTGCCGAGCATGTCCATGTTGTGCGCGGCGACGATCTGCGTCAGCGGCACGGTCGGATGATCGACGAACCACGCTGAGCCGAGCAAACCCGCCTCTTCGCCCTGATGCGACACGAAGATGATCGATCGCTTCGGCTTCTCCGCCGCGAACTGTTCGGCAATTTCGAGCAGGACCACCGTACCGGAGCCGTCGTCGTCCGCACCGTTGAATACCGAATCACGGCGTGCCGGTCGCATGCGGCGCGCAGCGGTGATCAGCGAGTCGATCTGCCGCTGCTGCGTGGCCGTCGGCGCGCACGCACCGTCATTCTGACCCTGCTTACGCGTGATCGTGTTCACGGCGCGCAGCGAGTCGTGATCCAGCGCGACAGGACTCGTGCCGATGTGATCGTTGTGCGCGCCGACCAGTACATACTCCGACGCAAGCGTCGGATCCGAGCCTGGCAGGACCGCGATCACGTTGCGCGCCGGCGCGGTCGACTGCGTCCACGCGTACATCCACGATCCCGACACTGGCGCACCCGCGGTGCCGACAGGGAGTTGCTCGACGTTGCCGCTGAAGAGTTGTGAAGCCGCGGATGACGAGATGGTCGCCGCGCCGATGCCATTCGTGACCGGTGTCGGCCGCATGGTAGGACGTGGGGCAAAGGCGGCGGCCACGTTTGCCGGCGACATTGCGTCGAGCCCGATGATCAGCACCGCCACCGCTCCCGCGTCCTGCGCGCGCATGTCGCGCACCGGCGGCGTGCCCGCGGCACGCCGCGCCGGCGCACGACCTGAGGCTTCGGCGGCAATCACCGCGGCCGCACCGAACATGTCCGGACGCGCGTCACAACTCTGGAACGACGCCGGCGCACCGCTCGCACCGCCCATCGCGGGCGCAGATGCCGCCGCGCGGAACACCGCCACCTTGCCGCGGAACATCGCCGCATCGAGTGCGACCGTTGTGTCACCCCATCGGCCAGCGAACACCGTCGGCACGTTGTCGATCGTCGCCTGCGAGGCAACGCGTGTGGCAGCGGATGGCGTCATCGGAATCCAGTCGGCTGTTGCACGCAACGCCGCCCCGCGCACGCTCAGACGTGACACGCTGATGTCGAAGCCGACAGGCCCGAAGGGCAACACCTGAAAGTACGTCCCACTGTCGCCGGCGGGCTTGAGGCCGAGTCGCTTGAATTCCCGCGCGATGTAGTCGGTGCCTTTCGCGTTTCCGATTTCACCGATGCGCCGGCCCTGCATCGAATCATCCGCGAACTGATAGAGTCGCGTCCGCAGATCGTTTGCCGTGATTGCCGATGTCGTCGGACGCGGCGCCCAGGTGCGCGGCCCCTCGCCAGGCCAGAACGTGCCTGATGCCGCGGGCTGCGTCGGTCCGGCAATGCGTGCCGACTGCGCCAGTGCGCCGCCCGGCGTGATGGTCGCGGTGACGAGCGCACCCGCAGACAGGACGGAAACGAACGAAGGTGATCGGATCACGATTCAGTGAGTGAGTGCAGCGGCGCAGGAATGGCGCGAGACGAAAACCGGTCGGAGCGCCGAGGGCGTACCGACCGGATACGAATCACGACCAGGACACGCTGAAGCTACTGTCCGGCGACGACGCGCAACGCAGAGTCACCGCCGCGCCCGTCGCCATGCGACCCACTCGATTTCTGCCAGACCTCCCTACGGGATGACCGGTGGGCGCGTGATCTTGAACACGAAGGTCTGCTCGACGTGCTGCGAGACCTTCTTCTCGCCGATCGACGCCGGCCGGAACCGCATCCGCGGCAGCGCCATCCGCACGGCCTCCGCGAAGGCGCTCTCGTTCGTCTCGATCACGCCGAATGATGCCACCTCGGCGTGCCCGGTCGAATCGACGACGAAGCGCACCCGTGCCGCGCCCTCGATCTGCTTCTCGAGCATCGTATCGGGATAGAGTGGGCCCTCGCTCGTCGGATCGCGCTCGGCGGCGAGATCCACCTCGATCTCGGTGAAGATTCCATCCGGTGATCCAACCGGTGTCTCCACGGGCGGTGCGATGGCGACTTCCTCCTCGTGCGTCGTTGCGTCGCCCTTCGCCGGTGCCGGCTTCGACGTCGCCTTCGGCTCAGCGAGACCCTGTCCAATGAGCCCGACGTAACTGACGTGTTCCTGCACGGGCCGCGGGGATGGCTTCATCAGCGGGTACAGGAATCGTGTTGCGACCTGCGGGTCGTTGTTCGCCGTTGGCAGCACTGGCGGCGGCACGTAGATGGCCAGAAACGTTGCGATCGCGTGCGCGGCCACGCTGATCACGAGACTGGACACTGAAATGAGTGCGCTCGTGCTGCTCGCGCTCGGCGAGGTCATGACACGCGTGATGCGTCGGACGGCGATCCGACGGTGAACGTTCACGTGACGAACTGCGATACGGAGCGGCATCGGGCACCTCCTCCCGGAGCCTGGGCGACTGGCCCATTCGGCCCTGCACGGGCCGTCGAACGTGGTACGGAGCGTCTTGCAACATCAGGTGCGGCACAGCGCGCGGCCAGTGTGTCGGAGCAGCACGCCCCCGCCTTGGACAGACGGCGCCCACGAGACAGGCATTCCCGCGACGTGGGTAGCTTTGACGCTCGTGACCCCGATCAGGGTTGCCGCCTCCGCTCGCCACTCCCCCAAGCCACCGCCGGCATGTCCTTCGATCTGCTGCTCTATTCGGTCACTGATCGCATCGCGACCATCACGGTCAACCGACCCGACAAGCTGAATGCCCTCAGCGCCGCGGTCATCGGCGAGCTGGGCGCCGCCATCGATCGGGCCGTGGCGGACCCCGCCGTCGGGGGCGTGATCCTCACTGGGGCGGGTCGGGCGTTCATTGCTGGCGCCGACATCAGTGAGCTCGCGGGCCAGTCGCCGATGGCAGGCGCCGCCCGCGCGCGCTTTGGCCAGGGCGTGTTCGATCGCTTCGAACGCAGCCCCAAGCCGACCATCGCCGCCGTCAACGGCTTCGCCCTCGGCGGCGGCTGCGAGCTGGCCATGGCCTGCCATCTCCGCATCGCGGGCGAGTTTGCGAAGTTTGGGCAGCCGGAAGTGAAGCTCGGCATCCTCCCCGGCTACGGCGGCACGCAACGTCTGCCGCGGCTCGTCGGCAGTGGCCGCGCCCTGCAGCTGCTCATGACGGCCGAGGTGATCGATGCGGCGGAGGCGTTCCGCATCGGGCT
Organism: Gemmatimonadales bacterium; assembly: GCA_038231095.1. GTDB lineage: Bacteria > Gemmatimonadota > Gemmatimonadetes > Gemmatimonadales > Gemmatimonadaceae > JACMLX01. Next base: position 4,140 of record JBBRLZ010000039.1, on the reverse strand, counting down.
CGCAAACAAGGTCGTGCCCAACGACGAGCTGATTCCAACCGCGACCGCGATGCTCAAGGCGATGCTCGCCAATGGCCCGCTCGCGATCAGTGCCTGCATCGACGCCGTCGTGCGCGGCCAGGACATGTCGCTCTCCGACGCGCTGGCCTACGAAGCCGCGCACTTCGGCACGCTCTCGGGCACCAGCGACACGAAGGAAGGGATGCAGGCCTTCCTCGCCAAGCGTCCGCCCGTCTTCACCGGCGCGTGAGCTCAGGCGTGGCAGCGGAGGCGGCGCGCGCCGACGTGCCGAGTGCGACGTCGGTGCGCGTGACACAGATCACGCTCACTTGCTTCCGCAACTATCCGCGCGCATCCCTCGCCCTGCCGGCGGACGGTGTCGCGCTCCTTGGCGACAACGGGCATGGCAAGACGAATCTGCTCGAGGCGATCTACTACCTCGAACTCTTTCGCAGTGCACGCGGCGCGCGCGACAAGGATCTGGTGCAGTTCGGCCAGGCTGGCTTTCACATCGTCGCAGAGCTCGAGGGATCGCCGCGCGGCGCCCTCAGCGTTGCTGCCGGCTTCGATGCGGGCAGCAACAAGAAGAAGGTGACGATCGACAACGTCGAGGTGACGCGGCTGAGCGATGCGATCGGTGCCGCACCGGCGGTGCTCTTTTCGCCCGCCGATGTGGCACTCGTGCGAGGCGCACCGGCGGAGCGTCGGCGCTTCCTCGACGTCATGCTGGCACTCGCCGATCGGCAGTATCTGATCGCGCTGCAGCGGTATCGGCATGCACTCGCGCAGCGCAACGCCGCCTTGCGCGCGCTCAACGGGCATGCGCGCGATGCAGAAATGGCTGACGCCGTCGAAGCGTTCGAACCGGCGATGGCCGCGTCTGGCGCGATCATGCTCGCCAAGCGCCATGCATGGGCGCTCGACGCCGCACCAGCCTACGCCGAAGTACTCGACGCGATTGGCGAGCGCACCAGCGTCTCGCTGTCGCTCAAGCGCGGTGGTGGCGCGCGCGTGGAAGTGAGCGAGCTGGCGGAGTGGCTGCGCAGCACGCTCGCGACGCAACGCGCACATGACGTGCGGCGCGGCACGACGCACACCGGTCCGCATCGCGACGAAGTGCAGCTGCTGCTCGATGGCCGCGATCTGCGCAGCTTCGGCAGCAACGGCCAGCAGCGCAGTGCCGCCATCGCGCTGCGCATGCTCGAGGCGCGGACATTGCACACCGCGCTCGGCACCGCGCCGTTGCTGCTGCTCGACGATCCCTTCGCCGAACTGGACACCGATCGCAGCGCGCGCATTCTCGGTCTGCTGGGCAGCCGCGGACTGGGGCAGGTCGTCCTCGCCGTCCCACGCAGCGAAGACATTCCGCGCGCACTCACCGGCCTGCAGACCGTGCGCGTACAGCACGGCACGCTGACGCCCGACGCATGAGCGGCGCGAAGAAGAAGCAACAGCCAACCAGCATTGCGGATGTGATGGCCGCAGTGCTGGCGCAAAAGGGCATGACCGAACGCATCGCACAGGTCGGGGCGATCGACGACTGGGCCGACGTCGTCGGCGCGCAGATCGCCTCGGTGACCGAGCCGCTGTCGATCACCGCGGACGGCGTGCTCTGGGTGCGCGTCTCGACGGCGGCCTGGATGAACGAACTCAGTCTGCTGGCACCGACGCTGCTGCACCGCTTGAACGCATCACCCGGCCGCGCGCCGGTGAAACAGCTGCGGTTCCGGCTCGGACGCGCCTGAGACGGCGAAGGTCCGCTACACCTCCAGACGACGCTCGTACGGCACCGCCTCGCCGTGTTCAACCCAGCGGCGAAGCACGCGCAGGTACATCGCCCAGCAGAACGACGAAATGCGATAGTGCTGCGCTGCGGCGCCCCACCCGGTGTGCGCAAAACGCAGCCAGCTCACGTCGCCCGCCGCCTCGATCAGGAATGACACCTCGGTGCCGACCCAATCCGCGCTCGCGCGGTCGATCCGCAGCGCGAACTCCCGGTCCGTGATGCAGCGCACGACTGTCGCACGCCAGTCGTACTCCTCGCCGAAGAACAGCTCGAACCCGGCACCAACTCTCGCCTCGCCCGAGGCCCCGAGCGTCCACCAGGCGTCGAGTCCCACCGGTGACGACACCGCCGCGAAGACCACCGCCGGCGTCGCCCGAATGGGAAAATCGTGCAGAATGTCCGGCATTACCCCTCCCACATCCGAGGCGGAAAGCACGCCGTCAGGAGATTGCAGCCCGCACCGTCACCGCGTGCAGTGCTGCAGCACATCAGACGGAATCGAAGATGCGCACCTGCGTCCAGAAGCTGCCGCACTCCGCTCGGAACTGATCGTGCACCGCATGCACCTGATAGGCGTGCTCCCCTTCGGCATCGTCGAAGATCAGGACGAGTGCGTTAGTGTACCCGCGATCGATGATCGGGCGATCGGTTGCCGCCGGCACACCGATGAAGCCATCGCGCACGCTCGGGATCGCGCGCAGTTGTGGCAGCCAGGCCGTGAACGTGTCGCGATCGGCCGTCGGCAGATCGGAGCGAAGTGTGAAATAGACGGCGTGCACGAACATCGGTTGCTCGCGAGTGCAGTGTCGAATAATGATGACGCGCGCGAACCATGCACGCGGCTTGCGGCAGGCGCCGCCCACACAAACTAAGTGAGTCGCCGCTCTCAGGACGACCGCCGTGCATCAGAGGCAGTGCGAGCTACTCGCGCAATTCGTGCACCGTACCCATCTTGGCGCGTCACGTCAGAATATCGGCGTTGACGTGCGGAATGATGGCGACAATGCAGTCGCATAGTGGCCGTTCATGCGTGGACACTCAGCACGAACACCGCGCGCATCACCGTGTACCAGCGCGCGTACCGATCTGATGTCGGTGCCTGCGATCAACGACTCATCCCTGCCCGGAGATTGTCACGATGCGCCCTGCTTCCCGCTCACTGTTCGTGCTGGCCGCTGCTTTTGCATTTCCCGTCTTCGCATCGGCGCAGAGCGCGTCACCAATGACGAAGCCGGCAGCGCCCGTCGCCAAGCCGGCGGCGGCACCGACCGCCAAGCCAGCCGCTGCGGCCGCGATGACGAAGCCAGCCACCGCGCCTGCCGCCGCCACACCGACAGCCGCGAAGGCCGGTGCTCCGGCGATGCCAGCGACACGGCCGGCCACCGCTGCGGCTGCCCCCGCCGCCGCGGCACCGGTCGCCGCAGCAGCGGTCGCCAAAAAGGCCGGTCCGGCGCGTGATGCAAATGGCCGCTTCATCGCCAAGAGCGCCGCACCTGCTGGCGCCGCGGTCAGCGCCACCTGCAAAGACGGTTCGAGGTGGACCGGCAAGGTGCGTTCGGGCGCCTGCGCCCGTCACGGGGGCGTCAAAGCATTCAACTGACCTTGCTGACGTGACGCGTTCACGTGCACTCTGTGTGCGTGAACGTGTCGTTCTGCAGTCCGGACTGACGCACCGCGCGTCGCCGGTCGTCCACATCACGCAGAAACGAGGGTTGCCCGATGCTTGAAGGCCTCGCCAAGTCACTGAAGGACATCCTGCCCGACGCCGCCGATGGCCTGATCGATCAGGCGATGGGCGCGATCAACGATCCCGCACACGGCGGGCTTGCCGGTGTCGTCGAGAAGTTTCGGGCGAGTGGCATGGGCGACAAAGTGAACTCGTGGATCGCCGCGGGCACCGCAAACCTGCCCATCACCGCCGATCAGGTGCGATCCGCACTCGGCAATGAGCACGTCGCCGCACTTGCCGCCAAGCTTGGCATCGATCCGGCCAGCGCCGCCGAGCGTCTGGCGGCGATGCTACCGCACGCCGTCGATGCGGCCACGCCACACGGTACCCTGCCGACACCGCCGGCCGCATAGCTCGCGCGCGACTGCACATGACAAACGCCCGGTCGTGCTTCATGCGCGGCCGGGCGTTTGTCATTACAGTGGGTCTGCATGCCATCATCCGCACCGATCACCATCATCACGTTCCGCGACGATCTCGCGGATGATTTCGATCGGTTGAATCGCGCGTGGCTCGTGGCCGGTGGTTTCCTCGAGCCCGCCGATGAGGTCTACCTCGCGGCGCCGCGGGAGAAAATCGTCGCTGTTGGCGGCGAAATATTCTTCGCCATGCACGGCGCCACGGT
>JBBRLZ010000038.1:0-42349 GCA_038231095.1 Gemmatimonadales bacterium | reverse complement strand
TGTTCCTGCGCTGGATGGCGGATCATCAGGGCCCGACGTTCTTTCGACAGCTGGTGGAGACGAAGCTGGTCGGTCGCGCGAATCTCGAAGCTGCGGCGGGTCGTTCGACGTCCTCGCTGCTCGGCGACTTCGCGATCGCTGCGTCAGCCGACAGTGTGGTCGGCCAGCCACGCACTGCCACGCCTGCGGCGCTGCGATTCACGAGTCGCAATCTTCGTCGCTTGTACAAAGGCCTCTTCGACACATACGGAATACTTGGCGGCGTGGGTCGTGCATTTCCGATCGAGCCGCTGACGCTCGCACCCGGAACCAACGTCACCGGCACGATGCGCCCGGGTACGTTCCTCACGTATCGCATGCGCATTCCCGCGGCGACGGGGAGCGCCGTGCTGAAGCTGTCCGGCACGGATGGCACCGCATTTCCCTTCGAATCCGGCGCGCAGGTCTCGGTCATCCGTTTGCCGTGACATTGTGACAGAGTGAGCACTCATCTGCGTTGGCACCAGCGTCGATACCCATGACGTGAGCAGTATGCCGACGTGATCCATCGGGGACCGTCACGACTGCGGGCCGGCACAGTGTGCCATTGCCGTCTGTCCGGGATGATCCTCTCAGATGTATCGCCGAGTGTCGTGCGCAGTATCGCGCACCTGTGCTGCACATTGACCGTGATGGGCGTGGCCGGCTGTGGCAGCGAGCGGCCGACTGCGCCCGCGGTGACTGGAGCCGACGCCGCATCGCAATTCGGCGCGCTGGCATTCACGGCGGCCGTCAACGTGCGCACAGGCGCAGTCACGATTGCGGCGCCGATCGTCACGTCGTCATCAACGTCAACACGTGTGCACTCCGGCAGCGAAGCCCCCTCGCTGTCCCTGCTCGGCAGCGATGTCGTCCGCCTTGTGCCAACGAATGTCCGCGTGTCGTCGCTCGGCGCGTTCACGCCGAACAGGACTCGCATCACGTTCGATGTGACGCTCGAGAACAAGCTGCAAAGCCTGGCGCTCAGTGCGCCAAGCTGGCCGGTGCCGCCGGCGCCGTACGTGATTCTGTTCCCGCTCGACTACACGGTGACATCCGCGCCCGGAGGCGTTACAGGCAGCGATGGAAATTCGGTTGGCGTCGGTCTGCCGGGCCGCGGCACGGTCACACCATCCGACAACTGGAATGGCGTGGGCATCAGCGGCAGCGGCGCGCCGTACAGTTTCTTCAACAACGTGGTGTGCGGAGCGGCTGTGACGGACGGCTGTTTCCGGTGGGTCTCGTTCGGTGCGCACCTCGAGCCGACGCGGGACCGACCGACACGCACGATCGGATTCGACATCGACCCCTCGGTGGCGCAGTTCCGCGCCCGCATGATCGTGGCGGCGGATCTCGTGCCCGCGGCGCCAGTGCTGCCCTGAGCGGGATGGCAGTTCGCGTGTGGTCACGACGAACATCAGGTGACGTTACACAGTCATGACGGCGCCGATACACGAACACCGGCTCGAAGACTCCACGCACACGTATCATCCGAATGCCAGAGACCGCTGTGCAGCGCGAGGACGCGCCGCAGTACCACGGACGATGCGGCGTGGGTGTGATTTCTTCGGTTGGGGCGTTGGATGGTTCACTCTGCGTGGCGAGTAGGAGCCTCGCGTCGCATTGCGCACTCGTGCGCGATCGTCGCCGCGCTCAGCGCGTGCGCAGCTGACCAGCCGCTGAAGCCACTCATTCCGCGCCAGATCCCGGCGGCGCAATTCGCGCCGCTCGCATTCACCGCAGACATCAATCTGCGAACAGGGCGCATCGCCATCACCGCGCCTGTCGCCACCAGCGCGGACGCGCCGACACTCGCGACCGCCGGCGCAGCGAGACCTGTGCTCTCGTTGCTCGGTGCCGAAGCGGTGCGCCTGGTGCCGTCGAACTATCAGGCATCGGAGGTCGGCGTGTACGCGCCGAACAAGATTCGTGTGACCTTCGACATCACGATCGAGAACAAGCTGCCGTTCGTCGCGATGACGACGCCGACGTGGCCTGCATCGCCAGCGCCTGGCGTGATTCTGTTTCCATTGGACTACGTCACGACGATGACGCCGGGTGGCGTTGATGGCAGCACCGGTGGCGTGATCGTGGAAGTGCCGGTCGACGGATCGGTGTTGCCGTCGATCGACTGGAACGGAACCGGCGCTACCGGCAGTGGGTCGCCATTCAGTTTCTTCAACGACATCGGCTGCACGGGCGTCACGTCCAGCGAGTGCTTCCGATGGGAAGCGTTCGATCTGACCATTCCGCCAAACTCGGTGTCTACGACGCGGACGGTCGGATTCGACATCGACGCCAGCGTGGCGCAGTTCCGGGCACGCATGATCGTCGCGGCGGACCTTGCACCCGCAACCGTTGCGTCGCCCGCGCGCGTCAGCGGCACGGTGATCTCACCGACACTCGGACCGCTGGCTGGCGTGCGCCTGGTGTCGCTCGCGGGTGAAAGCACGACGACGGATGTGAATGGCCTGTACGTACTGAACGGCCTTGCGCCCGGGGCCGTGATGCTGGCCGTGTCGAATCTGCCGACCGGATGTGAGATCCCGCCGTCGCGCATGCTGTCGGTGATCGCAGGCGACACAGCGACGGTGGACTTCGCGGTCACGTGCATCGCGACGACGGGCATGATCACCGGAACGCTCGTCTCCTCAGTGGGCGGCGCGCCGATCGCCGGCGGCACGGTCGTCGCGTCGACCGGCGGCTCGGCCGTCACGTCCGCGAGTGGGGCGTTCGTCATCCCGGCTGCGGGGGCAGGGGTTGGCACCGTGACGGTTTCCGGATTGTTGGCTGGATGTACCGTCACGCCAATTCCCTTCGCGCTGCAGCTGGGTGGCGCGCTGACCCTCGATATCGTCGCGAATTGTCCCGCGCCGGTCGGTCCGGGCGGTCAGGACTAGCTTGCGGTCGTTGCATGAGCTAGCGCCAACCGAATCACGAGGAATGTCGAATGGAGACCAGCACCGCCGTCGCCGCACTGATCGAGGATGTGCAGGGTGATCCGCTGCGCGACGCACTGGTTGATGCCGTCGGTGAGGAGTATGAAGTCGTTCGCCTGATCGGACGCGGCGGTATGGGCGCGGTGTATCTGGCGCGTGACCGTGCGCTGGAGCGTCTGGTGGCGATCAAGGTGCTGCCACCGGGGTCTGCCACCGACGCCGGGGTGCTCGAGCGATTCCGCCGCGAAGCGAAGACCGTTGCCAGCCTTCAGCACGTCGGCATCGTGCCGCTCTACGCCTTCGGCGAGCGCCGCGGATTGTGCTGGTTCGTGATGGGTTACGTCCGCGGCGAGTCACTCGGCGCACGCATCGATCGCGAAACAATGCTCGATGTCGAGACGACGCGCACGCTGTTGGCGCAGGTGGCCGACGCGCTCGATCACGCGCATCGCCAGGGCATCGTGCACCGCGACATCAAGCCGGACAACATCCTCATCGACGACACCAGCGGTCGTGCGATGCTGACGGACTTCGGCATTGCGCGCGCGGACACGCTGCAGGCGGGCACGAGCCTGACGCAGATCGGCTCGGTGATGGGGACGCCGCACTACATGTCGCCGGAACAGGCGACGGCCGAGCCACAGATTGACGGCCGCAGCGACCTGTATTCGGTCGGCGTCGTGGCCTATCAGATGCTGAGCGGGACGCTGCCATTCGACGGACGCAGCTTCCGCGAGTTGCTCATGCAGCACGTGTCGGCCACACCAAAGCCATTGTCTGAAGTCGCGCCGTCGGTGCCGGCCGATCTCACGGTTGCCGTGATGCGCTGCCTCGAAAAGGAACCGGCGAAGCGCTTCAGCGATGGACGCAGCCTGCGCGCGGCGGTCGGCGGGTCGGCGTATGATGACGACACGCTGACGTACGAGCTGGCGGAGCTGCAGCAGAAGGCGGCGACCCTGCTGTGCGTCACGGCAGTCAGCATCGCGCTCAGCGTCAGTGCGGCGCTGCGCGGTGGGACGCTGTTGTTCGTCCCGACGCTGACGTGGCTGACGCCGCCGCTGATCTTCCTGCTGTACGGATTTCAGATTCGCGAGGCGCGGAAGCGCGGGTACGAATGGAGCACCATCCGCCGCGTACTGACGCTGCCGCCTCGCTGGTGGTGGTTGTGGTGGCCACGCAGCTGGCGACGCTCCGGTGACGTGTATGATCAGTTGCCGGCGGCACTCAAGTCGGCGCGCATGACGACGGCGGCGGTCACGGTGCTCTTGCTGGCCGAGGGGCCGTTGATGGCGTGGACCACCGATCCGCGGCGGCTCGCGATCCGGGAGATGATTCCGTCGGCACACGCGTACTTCGCGATGCAGTGGCTGGCGCGGCTGGAGATGCTCATTCCGTTGGCTGCATTGGCCGTGTTTCTGCTCGTGATGGTGACGGTCGCGGTGCTGGCCGAAGTGCTCGCGAAGCGTGCCACCAGAGGCGCTGACGTCGGCTACATGGATCGTCGTCGCCTGGCCTACAAACCCACCGACTCCGCGTTCTGGCGTGATCCGCGCATTCAACGCGTGTACAAGCAACAGATGGCGGATCGACGACCGAAAACGCCGCAGGAATTCGTGTCGCAGATCCTCGCGGCATCCGGCACGTTCCCGCCGTCAGCCAGCGAGAGTGGGAGCAGTGCGGCAACCGCTGCGCGTCGATTGCTGGACGCGATGGGTGCGCATGAGCGTGAACTCACGCTGCTCGAAAAGGCCGCGCCACGAGAGCAGCTCGAGCGGCTCGAGGCCGAGATCGTGCTGCACGAATCGGAGTCCGGCGATCCGGAGGCGGTGGAACTGCTCGTGAACCAACGTGATGCGCTCGCCCGTTCGCGCGAGCGCATGGTGCTCGTCACCGCGCGTCGTGACGAGGCGGCGGCGACGCTCGAGTCGCTCTGGGCCAGCGTGCGCCGACTGGCGGCGTCCACCGACGCAGACGGTGCGCGTGTCCTCGCTGCGTCGATCAGCGACACGTGGCGCGCTGTGGAGCGCGACTATCCGGTCCGCCGCACGGCGACGAACACGCAGCGATCCACCGGTGCGCGACTCGGCATGCTGGTCGCCGTGAGTGCGACGCTGATGCTGCAGCCGCCGTCGCCTGCGACGGCCGTTGACGTGCACGCGCTGCTCTCACGCGGACAGCCCGACTCGGCGCTGATCGCGCTGGCAGCGGGGGCCGACAGTTCGGTCGAGACATTGGTCCTGATCGGCACGGCACACCTGCAGATCGGGAATCGTCGTGGTATCGCGATTCGCTATCAGTCGGCACGACGCGCGAAAGCCGCGTACACCAGCGCCTTCGTGCGCGATTCGACACGCGTGGATGTGCTGGAGCCGCTCGCCTGGATGGCGCGTCTCATGCCACCAATTTTCGGTGGCGACAGCGCCGAGGCCACGCGACTGGTGCAACGGCTGGAGCGGGCACACCCGTACCGGGGCGTGCTGATGCGCGGTCACTTCGAGCGCGCGGCGGGTCACAACGCCGCCGCCGATTCGATTTATCGCCAGCTGACGACGGCGCACCCGGACAGTGCACCGGCCTGGTTCGCACTCTTCGACCTGGCGTACCGAACGTCCCGCGCCGATGTCGCGCGCGACGCACTGCACCGCTACACGGAGCTCATGCCGACCGATCGCACCGCGCTGTTCTATCGCGGCGCGCTGTCCGCCGTTCTTGGCGTGGAGCTGGCGGAAGGCGAAGCTGCGCTGCGCGCGTACCTGAAGGGTCCGTTCATTCCTGGGGCGCCTCCCGTCGGACTCACGTGGTGGCGGCTGGGACACGTGCTCGAGAAAGAAGGGAAGACTGCTCTGGCGCGCGAGGCATACGTGAAAGCCGTGGGCATTGATGGCCGGGACGACGACTATCGCGAGTCACTGCGGTTGCTCGATGCGACCAGCCCACGCATGCGCTAAACGCCTCGCTCGTATTGTGCCGTCATCCGCTTCACCCGATCGACGAGTTTCTCCGAACTGAGTTTTGCCCGCGTCCGATCGACGAGAATCGGGAACGCCAGCGGCGTCGGTCGCTCGACATCGATGAGGCGCACTGTGCTCTGCTCAAGACGTTTCAGCGTCGCGCCGATCCGGCTCGCCTCGAGCTGACGCTCAAGCACTTCGCGCTTCGCCTGCGCCACCAGCAGGTTGTCGGGATCGTACTTGGTGAAGACGTCGTACAACAACCCACTCGAGGCCTGCACCTGCTTCATCGACTTGTTCTGGCCCGGGAATCCCTCGAAGATCAATCCAGCGACACGCGCGATCTCACGGAACTGCCGCCGCGCGAGTTCGGCGGCGTTCAGTGACTCGGTGATGTCGTGCAGCAGATGCGCCGTGCCGAGCAGCCCGTTCTCGAGCGCTTCCTCGATCGGGGCAGCTTCGGGTGAGAGCAGCTCGAAGCCGTAGTCGTTGCAGGCGAAGCTGAACGTGATCGGCGCCAGCTGCGCGATGCGATACGCAAACAGCGCCGCCAGCCCTTCGTGCACGAGCCGTCCATCGAAGGGATAGACGAAGAGATGAAATCCTTCGCGCGTCTCGATGCGTTCGATCAGCAGCTCATCTGGCGCAGGAATCAGCGCGCGCTCCGCCTGCAGCTGCAGAATACCGCGAACCGCCTCCATTTCGACACTCGTGTACCGGCCACGCCGTGCCTCCTCGAGTTTGTCGCGCACCGCGATCGACAGCTCGGTGGAGAGCGGCATGCGCGAGCCCTGCCAGCTTGGCACCGCGCCGGACGAACTCTTCGCCTTGCGCACCCATGCCGTGAGATCCTTGACCCGCACGAACTCGAGTGCGCGTCCGGCGAAGATGAAGCGATCCTTCGGCTTCAGGCGCGCGATGAAACTCTCCTCGATCGTACCGAGCCGACCACCGGTGAGAAACCGGACGCTGAGCGCCGTGTCACTGACGATGGTACCGATGCTCATCTTGTGCCGCTGAACGACACGCTTGTCGGCGACGAAATACACGCCGTACTCGTTCACGACGCGTGAGAATTCGGGGTACGCCTGCAGTGCCGCGCCACCGCGCGTGATGAAGTCCAGCACCCAATCCAGCTCGGCGTCCGTCAAGTGCGCGTACGCGCGCGTGGTCTTCAGCTCGGCCATGATCGCAGGGCGCGTGAAGCCGCCACCGATCGCGCGCGTGACGAGGTGCTGCGCGAGCAGGTCCAGTGGACGATCGACGGGATCACGACTCTCGATCCTGCCTGTCGCGATCGCATCACGCGCGGCGGCAACTTCCACCAGCTCGAATGCGTGCGTCGGTACACAAACGATCCTCGACACGCGACCGGGCGAATGCCCCGAGCGACCCGCGCGTTGCAACAGTCGCGCGACACCTTTCGGGCTGCCGATCTGCATCACGAGATCGACCGGTGCGAAATCCACGCCGAGATCCAGCGACGACGTCGCGACGACCGCGCGGAACCGCCCGGTCTTCAACCCTTCCTCCACAGTCTGGCGCTGCGCCTTGTCGAGCGAGCCGTGGTGAATGGCCACCGTCTCGAACCACTCCGGTCGCGCGGCGATGATGGACTGAAACCAGATCTCGCACTGCGACCGCGTGTTCGTGAAGATGATCGCCGACGTCGATCGCTCGATACGTTCGATCACCTGCGGCAGGAGCTTCGTGTTGAGGTGCCCGGCCCACGGAAAGCGCTCCATTTCCTCGGGCACCAGCGACTCGACGACGATCTCCTTCGGCACGATGCCGCGCACCAGCACGCCGGGATTCGCCGCGCCGCTCGCATCACGACCGAGCAGCGTCTCACATGCGATGTCGAGATTGCCAAGCGTCGCGGACAACCCCCAGGTCCGCAACCCCGGACAGAGTGCGCGCAACCGCGCCAGCGCGAGCTCCACCTGCACACCGCGTTTCGTCGCCATCAGCTCGTGCCATTCGTCCACGATCACGCACTGCAGCGTCTCGAACAGCACGTCCTGATCCTCGCGACACAACAGCAGCTCGAGCGATTCCGGCGTCGTGATCAGTGCACTCGGCAGGCGTTCGCGCTGTGCCTTCTTCACCTTCTCGGCGGTATCGCCGGTGCGTGATTCGATCGTCCACGGAATACCGAGTGCGTCGATCGGCGCGCGCAATGCCATTTCCGTATCGGCGGCGAGTGCGCGCAACGGCGTGATCCACAACACCTGCAGTGGCGCGTGTGCATTCCGCTTCTTCGTTGGCGCGATGACCTCGTTCGCGTTCAGCCATGTCTGCACGGGGCCGCACCAGGCAGCGTATGTCTTGCCGGTGCCGGTGGCGGCGTGAATCAGGCCGGACGCACCCGCGGCGTACGCATTCCAGACGTCACGCTGAAAGGCGAACGGCTCCCAGCCATTCTCGGTGAACCACCCTTCGACTGACGGGCGCGCACGATCCGTCACGCCGGTGCCCGCTCCGCTCGCAGCATCGCCTTGATCGTCGCCAGTGAATCGGCATCGCGTGGCAACTTGTCGGTACGCCAGCGACTGATGCGCGGAAAGCGCACGGCAATGCCGCTCTTGTGTCGCGTACTCTCCTGAATCCCCTCGAACGCCAGCTCGAACACGAGGCCCGGCGTGACCGTGCGCACGGGCCCGAACTTCTCGAGCGTGTTGTTGCGCACATAACGATCGACCTCGCGGATCTCAGCGTCGGTGAGTCCGGAGTACGCCTTCGCGAATGGCACCAGCGCATCGCCATCCCACACGGCGAAGGTGTAGTCGGTATAGAGTCCCGCGCGACGCCCATGACCCGATTGCGCGTAGACGAGCACCGCGTCGACCGTCAATGGTGTGACCTTCCACTTGTACCAATCACCCACACGTCGCCCGACACCGTACGGCGACACGCGACGCTTCAGCATCAACCCCTCAGCGCGCTTCTCACGTGATCCAGCACGCGCGGCATGCACGGCGTCCCACGTGTCGATCGTGATCACGGGAGACATGTGCATCGTGCCGCCGACAGGCAGGGCGCGTACCACCGCGTCGAGTGCATCACGTCGCTCCTGCATGCTGCGTGAGCGCATGTCCACACCGCCCAGTTCCAGCAGGTCGTACGCGAGCATCGCGCACGGCACATCGGCGAGCAGTTTCTTGCCGATGGTCTTGCGATTGATGCGACGCTGCAACTCGGAGAAGGGCAGGGGCGCGCCATCACGCCACGCCACGAGCTCACCGTCGATCACCGTGCCGTCCGGCAGAAACTCCGCCGTCTGCTCAACCTCCGGGAAGCGACCAGCCAACAGCTCCTCACCTCGACTCCACAGCAACGTCTTCCCGCGCCGCCGCACCAGTTGCGCCCGAATACCATCCCACTTCCACTCGACCTGCCATTCGTGCGCCTCACCAAGCGATTCTGCGTCCTGCTCGAGCGGATAGGCGAGATAGAACGGATATGGACGACTCCAATCCGCATCGTCGGTGTCAGGGTGCACGAGTCGCGCGTACCACGCAGCGCTCGGCTCCCATTGCCCCATCAGGCGATGACTGATCGCATCCGCTTCCACGCCACTCACCTGTGCGAGTGCGCGCACGAGCAAGCCATCGGAGACACCCATGCGGAACGCGCCGGTGATCAACTTGTTGAAGACGAAGCGCGCAGACCCGCGCAGCGTTCGCCAGATGCCGAGCAATGCTGCGCGCTGCTGCTGCGGCTCCATCTGACCGAGCGGCAACAGCTGATGCTCGACCCAATACGCCAGCGACGATTCGGCTGCTTCGTCGTCCGACTCGGGCACGAGCAGCGAAATCGTCTCAGCCAGATCGCCGGCCTGCGCATACGACTCCTCGAACAACCAGTCAGGCACATCCGCCGCTTCCGCCGCCCACATGCGAAGGTCGGCACTCCTGATCAAGCGCTTCGGCCGACGACCAACCAGGAACGACACGGCCCAGGCGGCATCCTCGGGCGGCGCGTCGCGGAAGTACGCGACCACCGCCGCGACTTTTCCCTGTGTCGCCGTGGTCCGATCAATCGCGTCGTACAACTCGGCGAATGCCTTCACGTCGTTTCCTCCGACGCGGGTGTCAAACCATCGCTTGCGACTTCGCTCGGCGTGTCGCCTGCATCGTCGCGCTCCCCTTCGTAACGGGTCGCGAGTGCGTCAGCCTGCAGCCCATGATCACGCAACCACCGCACCACTGGTCCTGTGAAGCCATGCGTCACCAACACGCGTTCGGCACCGGTGGCGCTGATCGCAGATAAAAGCTGCGGCCAATCCACGTGATCGCTGAGGGTGAAACCACGATCGACACTGCGCCGCCGACGAGCGCCACGCACGAGCATCCACCCACTCGCGAACGCCGTCGAGTGCGCGCCGAATTTGCGCGCCCACACGCTGCCATCCGCACTCGGTGGTGCGACGATCATCGCGCCAGTCGATGCGCCGCGCGCGGCCGTGGCGTATTCAGTCGGTGGCAGATCGATGCCCGCCTGCCGGTAGAGCGTCGTCATGCGCTCGACCGCGCCGTGCAGCAGAATCGGGCCGATCGATGGATCGAGACCGGCGAGCAATCGCTGCGCCTTGCCCAGCCCATAGCCGAACAGAAGGGACACGCGCCCCGCAGCGACGTTCTCGCGCCACCACGTATTCACATCCGCGAACACCGCGCGTGGCGCAGGCCATCGATAGATCGGCAGGCCGAAGGTGCTCTCCGTGATGAAGGTGTTGCAACGCACCGGCTCCCACGCATCGCATGTCGGATCGGGATCTGTTTTGTAGTCGCCGGACGCGACCCAGACTTCACCGTTCCGCTCGAGTCGAATCTGCGCCGAGCCGAGGATGTGTCCGGCAGGGTGCAGCGATACGCGAACACCGTTGATCGTGCGCGATTCGCCGAACGGAATGCCCTCGACGCGATCCTGCCACTGCCCCAGGCGCTCCCGCGAGACCCCGACACCGCGCTCGGCCACGAGATAACTGCCGCAGCCCCAGGTGAGATGATCGCTGTGCGCATGCGTGACGATCGCGCGCGCCACGGGACGCCAGGGATCGATGAAGAAATCGCCGGCGTCACAGTAGAGGCCGGATTCGGTGACACGGAGCATCCGTGAAGGCTACGCGTGGGGGCAAGGTGTTGATGCGCTCGTCATGGCGATTTGCGATGCTGATCCACAGATTCGCGCCGAGCCCCTCTCACTTCCTCATTCCACAATGACCAGCGCGCGCTCACTGATGGCGGAATTCGATACGGAAGTCGCTGGCACGCATCGCGTGCTTGCGCTCGTCCCGGACGAGCACGCCAACGAGATACCGCGATGCTGACTGACACTCGCCCAATGCTGGTCGTGTCGAGCGATGATGCAAGGCACGCGATATGGACGTTGAAGCTCGGAAGCACGGTTCTCTTCACGATGCCCCGGATCGCTGTACTCCGCACCACGGTGCTGAATCACCTGATTCACCATCGCGGACAGCTGACCGTGTATCTGCGGATGCTCGATGTACCCCTGGCGGACCTGAACAGTCCGACCGCCGACACGAAGCGCGGCTGATCCGCGCAGGTCGGCAGCCCCAATTCCCCTCGCTGGCGGAGGTTGTGATGGCGGTGAAGCAAGCGAAATCCAAGAACGAATTCCTGCGGCTGGGCAAAGCCCCCGCCAAGCGCGATCCACGCAACCTCCAACTGCGCGCGATTCTGAAGAAGGCAGTGCCGCTGCCAACCGAGTACGACTTCGATCTGAACCATCCGAACCTTCCAACGCCGATGTTCGGCAACGACACGTACGGATGCTGTGTCATCTCGGGGCGTGCGCACCAGACACTCCGGTTCGAACTGGTCGAGCAGAAAAGGATCATTCCGATCACGACCGCCGATGTCACCGACGAGTACTTCAATGAGTCGGGCGGTGCAGATGCGGGGTTGGTCATGCTGACGTCGATCAGCCTGTGGCGGAAGCGCGGTTGGATCGCTGGCAAGAAGCGCTACTTCATTCGCGCCTACTCCGAAGTGAACCGTGCACGCGTCAACGAGGTGAAAGCCGCCATCTTCATGAATCTCGGGGTCGGCATCGGCCTGCGACTGCCGAACACGGCGGAGAAGGAGATTCACGCCGGGAAACCGTGGACGCAGACCACCGGCATCGGCTCGCGGCCGGGCAGCTGGGGCGGCCACTATGTCTACGTCAGTGGTTACACCAAGCTCGGCCCGACCTGCATCACCTGGGGCCGCAAGCAGCAGATGAGTTGGGCATTCTTCACCGCATACTGCGACGAGGCCTACGCCATCATCGACGCGCTCAACACGACGAAGAAGCGCGCGATGATCGACGAGAAGAAACTGGCGGCGTTCCTGACGACCGTCTCGACACCGAAGTCGGGACGGAAGTCCGTCGCGAAAAAATCGCCGACCCGGAAGGCCGCGGTCAAGAAATCGGCGAAGAAGCTCGTGCGGAAGGCCGGCCGTCCGAAGTTCAAGCCGGGCAAGGGGCTCAGACAGGCGATGTAGCGGTCGCCCGCGTCGCGCTCCGCATACAGCGCGGTTGCCCACTTGGGCACCGCCCTGCATGCGGTCGATCGGTCGCGTTCGGCTCCGTGTTGCCACGCTGCAGTACGCCGGGCCTTGTGCCGTGAGCCGGTTGGTACGAGGATCAACGGATCGACGATCGCACATCACGGTGCGATCGCCACCGCTCTCCTCGTACTGATCCCGACACATGGCTGCACCGGTTCTGTCCGATATCGAGATTCAGCGCGCGCTGGGCCAGCTGCCCGGGTGGAGCCGCCGCGCGATGATCATCACGAAGACGTATACGATGTCCACGTTTCCTGCAGGCATCAGCTTCGTGACCCGCATCGCCGACGCCGCCGAGGCCGCACAGCACCACCCCGACATCGACATCCGCTACACGAAGATCACGGTCGCGCTGAGCACGCACGATTCTGGTGGTCTGACGCAGAAGGACATCGACCTGGCCGGCGTCATCGAGGCCATCAGCAACAGCTGAGGAGCGAGATCACGGTGCGCCGCCGGGCTTCACCGTCACGCTGCCGTTCGTCGTCGAAATGTCGATCGTTGCGCCGCCGGTACCGAGCGTCGCGACGATCTCCTTTTTCGTGCGCGTGGTGACGTTGCCCGCGAACCCGAGATCGAGTTCACCGTTCACGGTGCGCATGTTGAGCGCGGCATTGAGGGTCTGCGGCATGGTCAGGGTCACGTCGCCATTCGTGGTACCGACTCGCACCTTCCCCGACATCGCGTACACATCCGCCTCGATGGTGCCGTTCGTCGAATTGAGTTCGATCGGACCGCGACTACCTCTCACAGTGACGTCACCGTTGACGGTGGAGACCTTCAAGTCACGCGTGATCGAGCCGACCGCGATATCACCGTTGGTGTTTTCGATGTCGAGCTTCACGCCTTTCGGCAGCACGATGGTGCCACTGACACTGGTGCCGCCCCGCATGAAAGGCAGGAAACCGCGCTTCTGAGAATTTCCGCCGCGGTACTCACTGGCACTGCACGTATTGTCGCTGCCGAACAGGACGCAGGCGAGAATACCGTCGTCCGTCTGCAGCACCTTCACCTGTGCGGTGGGTGCGTAGTCGGTGGAGCGCTTGATCTCGATGTGAATCGAGGCGCTGTCACCCGCGCCCTCGGTGACCTTGAAGTCACCGCTGGTATTGCGCAGTCGCAGCCAGGCGTCCGCCTTGACGGGGCCTTTCCAGTTGAACGTCTCTTCGGTCGGTCGGCGGTGTGAGCAACCAGCCAGTGCAGTGGCGCAGGACACAACAACGGCAACAGCAAGGCGGCTTCGCATCACGACAACTCCACAGTGCGGGTATGATTCACGGTACGAGGGCAACCGGCAGCAGGTTTCGAGGTGGACCGCCGCCACCAGACGCACAACGCCCGATCACGCGTCATGGTGCGCGTCCAGCCGCGTGATGAGCTGAATCACCTCGCCGGGCGTCAGCACAGTGTGCGTCGGTGCAAACGGCTCGAGTTCTGACGAATGGAACGGCCCCCAGGCGGCCCAGACATCGATCATCCCGGCCGCGCGCGCCGCGAGCACGTCATTCGGCGCATCCCCGACATACAGCGTGCCCTCCACCGGCACACCGAGTCGCTCGGCGCCAAGCAACAGCGGATCGGGATCGGGCTTGTGCCGCGACGTGGCATCGGCACCGACGATGACCTCGAACGGCTGGAGCAGGCCGACCTGCTTCAGCGTCAGCCGCGCCATCCAGTCACCCTTGCCGGTGACGACCGCAATGGGATGCCCCGCGGCCTGCAACGCGTCGAGCAACGGCGCGATACCCTCGTACTCCCGCACAAGCTCAGCGAGATGTGCGACCTGCCATTCACGATAGACCTCAATCAACGCCTCGACACGCGTGAGATCGTTGGACTCGAAGTGCATGAACTGCGCACGCAACGGAGTGCCCATGCCACGCAGCCAGACGCGGTCCTCCGGAACCGCTCCACCGACCGCGGCGTACGCCGCGTGCATCGACGCGAGCAGGAGAGGAATGGTGTCGGCGAGCGTGCCATCGAGATCAAACAGCACTGGGCGCGGCGCGCGCGTCGGCTTCGTTGTCATGCACTGCAATATAGCTCAGCCCGATATGACGCCTTCGTCACACCGTCAAGCCACGGTTGGCACCAGGGTCACGGCGACACGCACAACACGCACAAGCTGGTCACGCAACGCGCGCGGGTCGCGCTCGAGTCCTGCACCCGACCACGCACCCATATCGGCAGCGGAGTGCTGCGCGGTCGCGCGCCGCGATGCGTCACGTGTGGCCTGCCGAGTGCTGGTGACGGCCGCTGCCTGCAGCGCACGTGTGACGTGTCCGGACTGATGGAGCATCGCATCGGCTTCGCGCCGGCGAATCAGCCGCGCGTCATGCGGATCACTGACCATTCCACTCATCTCACGATCGATGTGCCAGGCGCAGACGGCTCGGCGCAACGCCGTGAGGGCGTGGAAGTGTGGTGCCGCTGGCGCCAGCGCGGTCAGCGAATGCCAGTCTGCGAGGCACGGACGCCGCAGTCCTGAACGGTCATGTGCAACGAGCAGCCGGCGGTGATTCAGCATGACGATCGCGAGCGTCGTCACGCGCGGAATCCGCGGTGATGCCAGTGTCAGCCAGCGCGTTCGGGTTCTGGATGCGACGTGCGTGTCGATGAGCGTGCGCAGCAGGGGCACGAGCTCAACCTCCGCGGCGTATTCGCCTTCGAGCACCGCCATCGCGCGTCGTTTGCGGGCGAGCAGTGCGTGGAGTCGGGCGCCAAGGTCGTCGGGGAGCGGTGCGGGCAGTTGCACGACGTCGACCGTGGGTACCGGTGCACCGATGCGTGCTGCACGGCCGCAGCGCTGATCGAGTCGCGCAGCGGTCCATGGCAGATCGAGGTGCACGATGGTCGCGACACCGGACAGGGAGAGCCCTTCGCTGAGTACGTCGGTGGCGATCAGCAGGCGAATGGTTTCGTGCGGTGCGTGGTACGAGTGGCGTAGCAGGCGATCGAGGAGTTCCCGTCGCGAGATGACGCCGGATGCGATGCGTGCGGTGGTGCCACTGAGCAGTGCGATGCCGGGACACAGGTGCAGGTGTTGGTAGAGCGTGCTGGCGGTGGCGCTGAACTGTGTGAATGCGACAACGGGTCGCGTGGTCCATCGCGCGAGGCGTTGCAGCGCACGACCGCGCTCACGGTCGCCGACGCCCGTGAGCAGCGGCAGCATGGATTCCAGTGCTCGGCGTTGCCGCGTGGCGGCGGTTGCGAGCTGCGGGTCAGCGGTGGCGGTGGTTGTACCGAGCAGTTGCGGGATGGCGAGTTGCACATCGCCGTCGTGTGACGCGAAGGCGCGACGGAGCGTGCGATCGGGTGCGATGCACGTGAGGGCGGCGTGTTCGACGGCTATGGTGGCGGCGATACGGCGTCGGACGCGTTCGCGTGCGGCGGCATCGCTCGAGCGCAGTGCGTGCAGGAGGCCGAGTTGCAGGAGACGGTGCCCGTCTTCGGTATCGGAGGTGAGTGGTGGGAGATCGGCGATTTTCGTCCAGAGTGCGGAGGCCGGGCTGCGCACTCGGAGTGGCCGACGATGGCGCAGCAGCGGAATGCTCATTGAGCACGTCGCGTTGGGTGTTGCGGCGTGGATCTGGGCGAGGGTGCGGCGAAGGGTGAGTTCGTTGCGAATGCGTGTGGCGGAGAGGTGTGTGGGTGGCAGGTGGAAGAGTGCGGTGAGGTGTTCGATGTCGCGGATATGGTTGTGGATTGGTGTCGCGCTGAGGAGCAGCACGCGTGCGTGTTCACAGATCGCCGTGGTGCGTTGATGGCGCCGTGTGTGGGGCGTGCGGAGGTGGTGTGCTTCGTCGATGATGACGAGCGATGCGTGTGACGTTCGCGTGGCTGCGGGTGCGCTGAGGCGTTCGGTGCTGACGAAGTCGAGTTGGGTGTGTGTTTCGCGTGCGGCGTCGAGCCAGCGTTGTCGGAGAGTGGCGGGTGCGATGACGAGCGGTCGCGTGCCGAGTGTGTGTGCGACGGCGAGGGCGACGTAGGTCTTGCCGAGTCCCGGGGGATCGGCGAGGAGTGCCCCGCCGTAGTGGTCGAGGCGGGGGAGGAGCCAGGCGACGGCTGCGCGTTGGTGTGGCAGCAGCGTGATATCGCCGATGGTGAATGGTGGCGCGGCGAAGTCGAGGGCGCGGGATTTCAGTGCGGCGCGGGCGAGGCGGTGGATGGCGTGGTGTGGCGACGTCATGACGCGCTGGCTTCTGACTCCGGGGCTGCGCGGAGTGAGTCGGTGGTCCAGGCGAGGAGTGGTGCGATGTCGGCGTGATCGATGGCGTAGGCGTCGAGTGTGGCGCGGTGGAGTGCGTGCGGGTGGAGAGCTTCGCCGCGTCGTGCCTTGGCGGCAATCGGGGCGAGTGTCTCGCGTGCGCGGTGCCAGTGTGGAAGCGGCAATGCGAGGACGGTCCAGCCGAGGAATCGGTGATAGCCTCCGCGAGCCGGTTCGGCGACGAGGGAGAGCCACGCCGTTGTGGTTGGGGCATTGAGCAGTGCGGCGAGGGCGTGTGCGTCGACCGGGTCGTGGAGTCGGACGCCGTAGCAGGAGTTGAGTGGGACGGCAGTTGAGTGCGGTGGGAGCACTGTTGCGCGGAGTGTGCGGCCGATGTCGGCCCACACGACGCGCCAGCCCACCGTGCCGAGGAGATCGGTGCGAAACAGTGACCACCAGGGATCGCGCGGTCGAAGGTCGGTGCGTGCGGTGAGCGCGTGTTCGTGTGGTGCGAAGTGGCGTGCGAGTGGGCTGCTGAGCCGAGCGACGGCGGTGCCATCGTGCTCACAAGGGATGACGATCGCGGTGCTGCTGTGTGGCGTATGCCAGCTGCGCACGTGATCGCCGCGCAGTACCGGGCGCGTCCAGGGGCGGAGTGCGTCGGGGATGTCGCGGTCGTCGATCAGGAATGCATCATTGCACCCTGTTTTGATGCCGAGTGATGGTGGCGGGAGGATGGAATCACTCCAGGGCATGCCGGCGTGCGTGATGGTATCGGCGGCGACGCGGACGGCGTCAGGGACGATGCGCCATGGTGCGCCGGGGACCGTGTTGGCTGGCAGGTGTTCGGCGGCCATGGTGAAGCGCTGGGTGGTCGCGCGTGTATTCGTCGTCTGGCACTCGACCTGTCCGGTGTGCATGGTCGTTTCTCCGGTGGCTGGTGGCGTGCGTCGGAGCGTGATCGCGGAGGGATAGACTGCGGCGGAGAACCCACCGGCGTCGGCAGAGTGATCGCGGAGGTGGAGCGGTGTGGCGTTCTGGAGCAAGTGGTGTCGGAGGGCGCCGGCGGACACGGAGCGCCAGAGTTTGGCGGGGAGCAGGAACGCGAGTATTCCGCCCGGGCGTGTGAGTTCGAGGCCGCGTTGTGTGAACGGGATCGCGATGTCGGTCTGGACGCCGAATGCCGAGTTGCCTGTGGCGTGCCGGGTGACTTTTGCGAACCGTGTGCGGAGGTGTTCGCGTGTCGCTGCATCGAGGTGGTGGGACCGGACCCACGGTGGGTTGCCGATGACGAGATCGAATCCGCCGGTCGCTGCCGCATCGCTGAAGTGCGATCGGAAGTCGAAATCGACTGTGCCGCCGTCGTCGAGCTTGCGTCGCTGTTGTTGCAGCTGTCGGATGATCGTGCGGACGAGTGCGAGTCGTCGGCGTTGGGTGGTGGTGAGGCCGAGCCGCGTATCGAAGAGGGTGTGGCTGCGTGCGAGTCGGAGGAGTTCAGCGCGTTCGTGCTGCAGTGTCGTGATGCGTCGGTTGGTGAGGAGCAGCGCATTGCGGCGTTCGGCGGCGTCGATGCGCAGTGCGCAAATGCGCTTTCGCGCGCCGGTCGAGCGCGCGTAGTGGATGCGGAGTGCGGCGATGCGTGTCGAGCGTGGGAGAGCTGCATCATCGAAGGCATCGTTGCCGAGTGCGTCGCCGGTGCGGATGTGGTGATCGAGGTTGGGGAGGGTGGGGATGTCGGTGGTGCGGGCGGTATCGTCGTCGATGACGACGGAGAGCCAGAGTCGCAGTTCGCAGAGCCAGACGGCCATTGGTGCGATATCGACGCCGAAGATCGAGTGGGTGAGGACGTGTCGGCGGATCGTTGCGACGGGGCGTGGGTCGCCGAGTTGCTGGCGGAGTGTGGCGAGACGCTCGAGGGTGGCGACAAGGATGCTGCCGGAGCCGCAGGCGGGGTCGAGGACGCGGATCGTGTCGAGTGCTGAGAGCAGCGTGTGTGTATCGCGGGCGCTGATCGGCTGGCCGGCGAGAGCGGCGCGGACCGTTTCCGGTGGGGCGTGGAGTGCGTGTGCGAGTGCGTCGTCGACGAGTGAGGTGACGAGTGAGGCGGGGGTGTAGAAGGTGCCGGATCCGCGGCGTTCTGACGAATCCATGAGTGCTTCGAAGGTGCGTCCGAGCAGGTCGGGATCGATGGCGGCTTCGGACCAGTTGCGGGTGTCCTCGCGGGCTGTGAAGCGGTAGTGCGCGAGCGTCTCGAGGAGGAGTGGTGCGAGCAGGTCGTCGCGGATGGCGGGTTGGCGTGAGCGGCGTTCGGCGGCGGAGCAGGCAAAGAGTCCGCCGTTGAGGAACGGGACGTTGCCGAATGCGCGTGCGGCGGGGGCGCGGTGGCGTCGTGGCGTATTGAGGGTGCCGAACGTGAGTGGCGCGATGAGGCGGGGCCAGAGGTGTCCGCCGGTCGTGATGATCTGTTCGGCGTGTCGTGCGAGGAAGCTACGATCGTCGTTCAGCCAGCCTTTCGTTTCCAGAAACTTCAGGTAGAGCAGCCGCGCGACGTGGATGAGTGCGAGGGTGCGTCGGTCGGTGGTGTGCACGCGGGTGGGCCACGCGTTGGCGATGTCGGTGACGTGGGCGTCGAGGGCACGGAAGAAGCGCCGTCCGATCGCCTGTCGGCTGAGGAGATCGTACCAGCGCAGGCAGGTGGTGGTCGGATCCGCGTGCCAGGCGGTGGCGAGTGCGGCGACCGTTTGTGCATCGGAGTCGAGGATGTGTTGTGGGTCGCACGCGAGGACGGCGAGCCGAGCCCCGGTGGGTGTGCCGAGCCATGTGGCGATGGCGATGGGGCCCGGCGTGGCGCAGTGGAGGAGGATGATCCAGCGTCGTGCGTCGGCGAGTCGATCGAGGTGTGTGGCGAGGGCGTGGAGTTTGTCGCGCCAGCGGGTCGGGTCGGCGTGTTCGACGAGGAGGAGGGCCGTATCGGCGTCGCGCGTGATGCGGGTGGCGCGGAGGTCGGTGTCGTGGGGGAGACCGAGGGCCGTGAGTGGGCGTGCGGAGAGCGTGTGTGGAACGTTGGTGAAGCCGAGTGCGCGTGCGAGTGCGAGTCGGCCGCTGCGGGTGGTGGTGGCGGAGAGGAGTTGGTGTGCGGCGCGCGTGTTGAGCATGGCGCGACGGTAGCATCACTGGTGCGAAGCCTTAGCATCGAGATCATGCAGACATCATCGAAATCGCGGTGGCCGGAGAAAATGGGTGTGGGGGCGCGGGTTGCGCTCGTGTCGCCGTCGGGCCCGTTGCGTGGCGAGGCGGATGTCGCGCGTGCCGAATCGCATGTGCGAGGATTCGGGTGGGAGCCGGTGCGTGGCGGGCATGTGTTGGGCCGGCGCGGCTATCTCGCGGGGAGTGATGCGGAGCGGTTGCGCGATCTGCAGTGGGCGCTGGATGCGTCGGATGTGGATGCCGTGTGGTGTGTGCGGGGCGGGTATGGGATGACGCGGATTCTGGCGGAGGTGTCGTTGGAGCGATTTGCGCTGCGACCGAAGCCGGTGATTGGGTTTTCGGATGTGACGGCGCTGCATTGCGCGGTGTGGGCGCGCGCGGGTGTCGTGACGTTTCACGGGCAGACGGCGCGGGCGGAGATGCCGGCATTGAGTGTCGCGTCGATGCGGGCGGCGGTGACGGGGAGCGCGCAGCCGTGTGGTGTGTGGGCGGCGGCGGACGTGGTGCGCAGTGGGCGTGTGTTCGGCCGGCTGGCGGGGGGGAATCTGGCGTTGCTCGCGTCGTTGTGCGGGACGGCGGATGCGCTGCAGGGCGCGGGGGCGATCGTGGTGTTGGAGGATGTGAACGAACCGGCGTATCGCGTCGATCGGTTCTTGCGACAGCTCGAGCAGTCGGGGGTGTTGCGTGGGTGTGTCGGGTTGGCGGTGGGGCAGTTCACGAACGTGGCGGCGGACGAGAATCCGGATGCGATGAGTGTGCGTGAATTGATTGCGGAGGTGGCGGATCGGTTGCGTGTGCCCTGCCTGACGAACCTGCCGATCGGTCATATTGCCGATCAGTGGACGGTGCCGTTAGGTGCGGAGGCGTGGTTGGATGTCGAGGCGCGGTCGCTGGTGGTGGACGGGTTCACGCAGGTCACCTGAGGGGGCAAGCGACGATGAAGAGCGCGGCGGAATTGTTTGCAGATTCGAAGGGGCGGATCAGCCAGGTCTCGGCGGCCGAGACGATTGCGCGGCGCGCGGCGGGTGCGTCGCTGGAGCTGATCGACGTGCGTGAGGATCGCGAGTGGAATCTCGGGCACGCGGCCGGCGCGGTGCATATGTCGCGTGGCACGTTGGAGAGCAAGATCGATACAGTGGTGCCGAGGGATGCGACGGTGATTCTGTATTGTGCGAGTGGCAATCGATCGGCACTGGCGGCGGAGTCGCTGCTGGCGATGGGGTATACGGATGTGTCGTCGATGGCCGGTGGATTTCGTGGCTGGGTGGATGCGAACGGTGATGTCGAGGGGTGACCGTGTTGTGTGGCCGTGTTGTCTGACCGTGTTGTCTGACTGTGGAGACGGGTGATGGAGGCGTTGGTCGAGGCGTTGGCGGAGCGGGTGCGACTCGAGGAGTCGGAGGAAGCGGGGCTGCGTTGGGCGGCGGTCGCGTTGGTGTTGCGTGGCGCGACGCTTGCGGCGGCGGAGCTGTTGTTCATCCGGCGTGCCGAGCGTGTCGGTGATCCGTGGAGCGGACACGTGGCGTTTCCTGGCGGGCGTCGTGACCGGGGTGATCTGAGTCTCGAGGAGACCGCACGTCGCGAGTCGATGGAGGAGTTGGGATTGGACCTCGGTGCGAACGCGCGATTGATCGGGGTGCTGGACGATTTGCGGCCGAGGTCTGCGGCGTTGCCATCGATTGCTGTGCGGCCGTTCGTGTATGCGCTGGAGCGCGAGGTTGGTTTGGTGCCGAACGTGGAGGTGCATTCTGCGTTCTGGGTGCCGGTGGCTGAGTTGATGGATCCAGCGCGGGCGACGGAGCATGTGTTTGATCGTGGTGGTGCACGGCTGCGGTTTCCGGCGTATCGGTGGGGCGAGGATGTGGTGTGGGGGATGACGGAGCGGCTCGTGACGCAGTTGGTGTCGATCGTGCGCTGAGGTCTGTCTGGCGGTGTGGATGGAAAACGAGAACCGCCCCGCATCGGCCGTGATGCGGGGCGGTTCCTTGTTGTCGTGCCGTCAGTCGGAGCGCGTCATCAGTGCTGCACCGTCACGGTGCTCAGCCTGCGGTGACCTTCGGCGTGACCTTGCCGGTCGCCAGGTCGAGCGTGAACGCGGTGCCGTTGACCGTCAGGTCGACGAACTGCGTGCCGTTGAAGGTGACGACCGAGTTGCGGGTCGTGACCGTGGTGCCGGCGGTGGCGTCGGTGCGCGTGACCTTGAAATCGCGGCTGATCGTGCCGCTGGCCGGCCAGGCGTCGGGCAGGCGGATCGCCGGCGTCACGACGTTCTTGATGACGAGCGACGATTCCATGTCGTACGTGCGGGTCAAGCCGTTCGGGCCGGCGCTGTCACGCAGGAAGGTCGTGCGCATCTTTTCAGCACTGCCCGTTCCGTTGACGGTCACCGTGTTGTTGGCGCCGAGGAGGCCGGAGAGCGTAATATCGCGATTGCGGGACATGCTGCCGGTCCACTTCTCTCGCGTGATCGTTCCGTTGAGCGACCACTTGAAGTTGGCGGCGGCGGTGAGGCTTTCGCTGTAGGCGGACTGTGCCACGCCAGCGGCGTCGGCGTAGGCGTAGCTGCGGGTGGCGGTAAACGGGCCGCGGACCTTGTCGGCGCAGATGAAGCGCTTGGCGGTCGCATCGTACGGGCACATGCTCCAGCGTTCGAAGCGTTCGAAGTCAATGGCCTGCACGATGCCAAAGGCGCCGCGATTGACCTTCAACATTTCGACATCTTCCTTGGCGGCGTCGGCTGACACGGCGGCAACGTCGAGGGTCGTTCCGGCAGCGACGGCAGCGGAGACGGTCGGGCCGGTGGAACTGGCCGAGTCACCGCAGGCGGTGAGCAGGGCGGCGACGGTCAGCGCAGAGGCGGCGCGCAGCAGCGTGTTCTTGATCATGGGTCGGGTTCCTGTGGTCGGCGGTCGGTTGGACTTCGGAGGCGACGGTGACGATCAGTCGAGGTCGTTGTCGCGTCGTGGTGACACATGGCAGACGCCGTGCCACTCGGGACGTTAAGGCGGGCTGGATTTTCAGTATCCAACGGGTCGCGCTGAGGGAGTACGTGCGGTCCCGGGCTTGTTTCCGTCGGCCGGTTCTGTAATTTCGGATAGACGAAATTCCTTATTCGGCCAGACATGTCCCTCCCGAACCGTACGCCGATCTACCCTGCGCCACCCGGCGAGCCTGACCGTGAGCCGACCGGGGCCTCCAGCGGTGAGATTCCCGCGTGGCGACGCACCCGCGAAGCCCCCTCGCTCGCCGAAGCGTACCGCAGCATCCCCGTCAGCACCGGGAGCTGGTTCCGTAAACTCCTCTCCTTCGGCGGACCCGGATACCTCGTCGCCGTCGGCTACATGGACCCGGGCAACTGGGCCACCGATCTCGCCGGCGGCGCTCAGTTCGGCTACTCGCTGCTCTACGTCATCCTGCTCAGCAACCTGATGGCCGTCCTGCTTCAGGGACTGGCTTCGAAGCTGGGTATCGTCACGGGACGGGACCTGGCCCAGGCCTGTCGGGACGCCTACCCGAAACGCATGGGGTGGGCGCTCTGGGTCATCGCGGAACTCGCGATCGCCGCCTGCGACCTCGCCGAAGTGATCGGCACCGCCATCGCCCTGCAGCTCCTCTTCAACATCCCGCTCCCACTCGGCGTCACGCTCACGGCGCTCGACGTGCTCGTGGTCCTCTGGCTGCAGAACAAGGGCTTCCGCATGCTCGAAGCGATGGTCATCGCGCTGGTGGCGGTCGTCGGTGTCTGCTTCCTCTTCGAGCTGGTGCTCTCGCGCCCCGACGTTCCGGAAATGCTGCGCGGCTTCATTCCAGGCAAGGAGATCGTCGGCAGTCGCGATATGCTCTACATCGCGATCGGCATCCTCGGTGCAACCGTCATGCCGCACAACCTTTATCTGCACTCGAGCATCGTGCAGACCCGGAAGTACGAAGAGACGTCAGCCGGCAAGCGCGAAGCGGTCCGCTACGCTTTTGCCGACTCCACCATCGCACTCACCTTCGCACTCTTCATCAACGCCGCGATCCTGATCGTCGCCGCCGCGACGTTCCACACATCGGGCAACAGTGGCGTCGCGGAAATTCAGGATGCGTGGAGGCTGCTGACGCCGCTCCTCGGTGCCGGTGCCAGCACGGTCTTCGCACTGGCTTTGCTCGCGTCAGGTCAGAATTCCACCCTCACGGGCACACTCGCGGGCCAGATCGTGATGGAAGGATTTCTCAACCTGCGGCTGCAACCGTGGGTGCGACGGCTGATCACGCGCGCGATCGCGATTGTTCCAGCAGTCGTGGTCAGTATCTTGTACGGCGCCCATGGCACATCCAGGCTCCTCGTCCTCAGTCAGGTGATACTCAGCCTGCAGCTGTCCTTCGCGGTCTTCCCACTCGTGTCGTTCACGTCGGACCGCCGCAAGATGGGCGAGTTCGTGAATGCGCGGTGGTTGACCGTGCTGGCGTGGACCGTCGCGATCGTGATCGCCGTGCTGAACGCGTGGCTGCTGGTGCAGATCGCACGCGACTGGTTGAGCTGATCGTGTATCGTCACGTGCTCGTGCCACTCGAGAATTCACCGTACGATCAAGCGATCCTTCGCCATGTGCGCGCCCTCGCCCTGATGTGCGAGGCCAAGGTCACACTGATCCACGTGGCCGACGGTTTCGCGGCCCGCAATCTGCAATCGCTCAAGTTGCGCGAGTCGGAAGAGATGCGTGCAGATCGGACGTACCTCGATGCCTGTGTCGCCGAGCTGGCGACGTCATTGCGCGATGTCGACGCGGTGCTCGCGTCGGGCGATCCGGCCGGCGAGATCTGCGCCGCGGCTGAACGAGAAGCGTGTGACCTGATCGCGATGGCGACGCACGGCCACGGCTTCCTGAATGATGTCGTGCGCGGCAGCGTCGCGAATCAGGTGCGGCACAAGTCGCTCGTACCCGTGCTGCTGGTCCGGGGCGTTCCCGGTGGCCCACCAACACGAGTTGCACAATGAGCGAGCCGAGTCGCACGCCATCGCCAACGCCAGCCGCCACACTGACGGCGCCAGTCGAGGACTACCTCAAGGCGATCTACGACATTCAGCAGACCAGCGACGCCGCCACCACCAACGCGCTCGCGGAGCGCCTCGAGCTCGCACCCGCCAGCGTCAGCGGCATGGTGCGTCGCCTGGCATCACAGGGGCTGCTCGAACATGAGCCCTATCGCGGCGCGCGACTGACCGCTGCCGGTCGTATCGCCGCGCTGCGGACGCTCCGCCGACACCGCATTCTCGAGAGCTACCTCGCGACGGTCCTTGGTGTCCCATGGGACGATGTGCATGCCGAGGCCGAGCGGCTCGAACACGCCGCATCCGACACGCTGATCGATCGCATGGCGCACGCGCTCGGCGATCCACTGTTCGATCCGCATGGCGCGCCGATCCCCACGCGCGATGGGGTCGTGGACGAAACGCGTCATGTGACACTCGCCGACTGGCCCGTTGGCACCCGCGGCACCGTGATGAGCGTTAGCGACAAGGATCCTGTGATGCTGCGCTACCTCGGTGAACTCGAACTGCGACCCGGTGCCATGATACATGTGCTCGCCCGCGCTCCGTATGACGGCCCGATCGATGTGACGATCGGTGATGCGCGACGCCAGATCGGTCCCACCGCCGCCCGCGCCGTCCGCATCGCCCGGCAGGCGTGACCCGCGCGTGTCTCAGCGTCGCTCTTGGCGCGCTGCTCATCACCACCGCCGCCCGTGCGCAGACTATCGACTCGGCGCCAACGCGGCTGACCGTCGTCCGCTCGATCGCACTCGACGCACGACTGGCGACTGACGCCGGTGTGAAGCTCGGTGATACCGTGCGAGTGTCGGCGACGACGGCGGATACGATGGCGGAGCGCGTAGTTGTTGGCGCGCTGCTCGCACGGCGCGCCGACCCGAGTGAGATCGCGCGATCGGAATATCGCGCGCGCCTGCATCTCGATCAGCTGCAGCGACTGATCGGTTACGGCGATCGCGTCGATCGTTTTGCGATCCGCTCCAGCGGAGATGCGTCACGCACGTCGCTGCTGACGAGCATCAACAACGCCGCGTTCGGCTTCAAGGCCTGGCCGAGTGTGGACATTGCCGTGAAGACCAGCCGCACGTTTCAGGTCGTACGGCGCTTTCATCGCGCGATCGGCGTGATCACGATCGTCGCGAGCGCGGCCTTTCTGCTGTGTATTCTGCTGCTCAAGATCGACGAGCGTCGTCGCGATGTCGCGGCCCTGCGCATGATGGGCATCTCCGCCAGTACCATCGTGCGGTCCGTCGTGCTGGAAGCCGGCATCATCGCGTTGCTCGGCTCGATGGCGGGGGTCGTCTTCGGCATCATCGTCGCGAAGATCGTGAATTGGCACTTCCAGGGCGTGCATCGTACCACGCTCGCGTTCACGCTCGTCGCGACGGATACGGTGCTGTTCGCCTGTGGATTGTCGGTCGTGCTTGGCACCGTCGCGGGCTGGTTCGCGGCACGACGGCTGGTCGGCGTACCGCCGCTGCAACTGCTGGGTCGCTGATGCCATTCCGCCTCGCCTTCCTTGCGTTGTTCCGCCATCCGACGCGCACACTGCTCGCGCTCCTCGGCATCGCCGTGTCGGCGGCGCTGCTGCTCGACATGGTGATGCTCTCGACGGGCATGAAGGAGAATTTTCAGGGCTTCCTGATGCTGCGCGGCTATCAGCTACGCGTCGCGCCGAAGGGCACGCTGCCATTTGACAGCGATGCGACCATCGACAGCGCGACGGCACTCGTGCGGGGCATCGAGAAATTACAGGGCGTGAGCGCTGTCAGCCCCGTCCTCGGCGGGCAGTCGCAGACGACCGTGCGGGATTCGACCGTGACGGCGTTCACGCTCGGCCTCAATCCCGAGGTGCAGGGCGACTACGAACTGCTGCGAGGCACCGATCTCGCGGACAGCTCGAGTCTCGTTGCGAACGAACGGTGGATGGAGCTCACGAAGCATGTCTTTGGCGACTCCGTCACGCTCGCCGTTGGCTACGACCCGCAACTGCGCACGGTGGTCGGGCAACGCACGTTCGTGCTCCGTGGCGTCGTCCGCTTCTTCTACATGTCCACATCGCAGGCCACGGTCGCGATGCGGCTGCCCGTGTTGCAGGCCATGGGCGGGCCGACGCGCCACGATCGCGTGTCACTGCTGATGGTGAAGGCGGCAACCGGCAGCGACCCGGAACGTGTGCGGAGCAACATCGAGACCGAGAATTCGCGCGTCTCCGTGCTGTCACTCGAAGGCGCGACCGTGCAGGTCGAACAGCGCCTCGCGTACTTCCGTCAGCTCGCGCTCGTGCTTGGCAGCATCTCGCTCGCCGTCGGTGTGCTGCTCGTCACCACACTCATCACCATCGGCGTCAACGAGCGCGCCGGTGAAATCGCGGTTTTGCGCGCCATCGGCGTCGCCAAGCAGAGCATCGTCCTGCAGGTCGTCACCGAAGGGCTCGTACTCAGTGGCGTCGGTGCACTCTCCGGTCTGCTCGTCGGTCTCGTCACCGCGCAGTGGCTCGAACGCATTCTCGCAGACTTTCCCGGTATGCCCGCGACATTCCATTTCTTCGTCTTTCAGCCGTACGACGCCGGTATCGCGCTTGGCCTGCTGACGCTGTCCGGCATTCTCGCCGGCATCTATCCAGCGTGGCGCGCGTCGTCACTCCCGATCGCGGGTACACTGCGACGCGAGGCCGTCGCATGAGTGCGATCGTCGAAGTGCGCGATCTCGCGCGTGATTACAGCATGGGCAGCGGTGCGGTGCACGCGTTGCGTGGTGTCACGTTCAACGTCGAGAATGGCGAGTGGGTCGCCATCGTCGGCCCGTCGGGCTGCGGCAAGAGCACGCTGCTGAATCTGCTCGGCGCCGTCGATACGCCGGATGCCGGATCGCTGACGATCGCCGGCGAACGCATCGACCGCCTCAGCGACGGTGCCGCGACGGCATTCCGCCTCCGCCGCATCGGGTTCGTCTTTCAGCGATTTTATCTGATGCCCGCGCTCAGCGCCGCTGAAAATGTGGAGCTGCCGATGGCCGAGGCGAAGCTTCCGAAAGACGAACGGCGCGCGCGTGTGCAGGAACTGCTTGGCTATGTCGGACTGGCTGGACGCGCCGATCATCGGCCGTCGCAGTTGAGCGGCGGTGAGCAGCAGCGCGTCGCCATCGCGCGCGCCCTCGCGAATCGACCGGCGCTGCTTCTCGCCGACGAACCGACCGGAGAACTCGACGCCGCGACAGGTCTCGAGATGATCGAACTCTTTCGCCGGCTCAATCGCGACGGCACGACGATCGTCGTCGTCACGCACGACGCCCAGATGGCTGCTGCGGCCACGCGACGCATCCAGATGCGCGATGGCGCGATCGTCACGCCGTCCATTCTCGACGGAGTGGGCCCGTGATCTGGCGCCTTGCGCTCCGGAACCTCGGCTTCCGCAAGATGCGCACGGTCTTCCTGCTCGCCGGCTTCGGACTCGGCGTTGCCGTCATGATCGTGCTGCTCTCGGTCGGCGATGCGATGATCGCGCAGGCGAGCGATGAAAAGCTGGTGGGCGGCGGCGATGTCACGGTGCTGCCGGAGGGTCTGGATGTCGAGGTGATGAAGACCGGCGGCGTGGGTGGCATGTTTTTCTCCATCGCGAACGCGCGCTTCCTCTACCAGCAGCTGCTTGCCTCGCCGCGACATGCGCTCGATGTGCGCGCGGTCGCGCCGCAGATCGAGTCGAAGCTGCTCTACATCACGCTGCCGTCGGGCAAGGAACTGACCGTGCGCGCGGCGGGCGAAATTCCCGATGCCACACGTGATGTCGGCGCCGCGGCCCCACTCACCGATGGCCGCTGGCAGAACGATGACGGCGACCGACGCTGGGTGCGACCCACACTCGTTGAGCTGCGTCACGATGCCGATCATTTTCATCTCCCGCCTGCCGGCGCCGCGACGCCTGAGAGCTGGGGCGAATGGCACTACTTCAACGTCGTCTCCGCCGATACGAACCGCTGGTTCTTCATCACCTACATCGTGGCCGGCGATGTGCCGAATGGTCGATGGGGCGGGCAGCTGCTGATCACCACGCACGAGACCGGGCGCCCGTCGCGACGGTTCACGATGGCGGTTCCGAAGTCGGCCGTGCGCTTCAGCACGCGCGACGCGAACGTGCAATTCGGCGACGCGGGCAGCGTGCAGCTCGAAGCCGACGGCCGCTACTCGGTACACGGGATCGCGCGCGCAGAAGACGGCGCCCACGAACCGCTTCGCCTCGATCTCTCCATCACGCCGGCCGCGCGCGCCTACTTCCCTGGCGCCACGCTGCTCTCCGGCGAGTCGCCATCCGGTTACGCGGTGCTCGGACTGCGTGCCGAGGCGACAGGATCGATCTGCATCGCGACAGCGTGCGAGCAGTTCGTCGCGGCGCAGTCGTACCACGATCACAACTGGGGCACGTGGCAAGGCGTCACCTGGGACTGGGGCGCCGCTCGCGCCGGCAACTTCACGATTCTGTACGGACGCGTGAAGCCGCCAGAGTCGTCGCGCACCGCTGACGCGCCGCTGTTCGTGTATCTGATTGATTCGCTTGGCTTTCGCGCGGTCTTTCGCCCGAAGCAGATCACGTACGACGACACCCGTATTGTCGCCGGTCCGGGCCATGGCCCATCGACGGCGCGGCTGTTCGACGTGCGCGGTAGCGACACGCTCGACCTGACGCTGTCGATTGACGACGCGGTTGCATCGGACACGCGATTGGGGCTCGCGGAGCGCGGCGAAGGCGAGTACGCGCGGCGTCTGACGACGCCATGGTTCATTCAGATGAAAGGCCGCTCGCGGCTCGCCGGTCGCGTCTCGGGCTCGCCTATCGGCGGTACCGGTATCGGATTCTACGAAACGTATCGATGATGATATTGTAGTGGCGCTATAATGGCTTTGATTGAAGCCTCGTGTGGCGGAGTTTTACGGCTGGCCACCGTGCCCCTTGGCCGCCCTGCCCCCGCCTGCCACCTTTGGACCATGGCAGCCACGATCCGGCTCGGCACGCAGGGCTGGAATTACGACGCATGGGTCGGCGCGTTCTATCCGTCCGGCACGAAAGCGCCCGACTACCTCGGCGTCTATTCCCGCGCGTTCAATACGGTTGAGATCGACTCAACCTTCTACGCCATTCCGTCAGTCCGCAGCGTCCGAGGATGGGGCAACAAAGTCCCCGAGGGCTTCAAGTTCGCCCTCAAACTCCCGCAGGAAATCACGCACGACAACCGACTGCGCGAATCGGCCGACCTCACCAACCTCTTTCTCGATCGCGCCCGCGAACTGGAAGCCAAACTCGGCATCGTCCTGATCCAGCTCGGACCGGATTTCTCGCCGACCGAACTCCCAGCCCTCGCTGCCTTCCTCCCCACGCTGCCCACGAAAGAGATCCCGTTCGCGATCGAGTTCCGACAGCGCGGCTGGATCAACGACGGGGTGCTCGCACTCCTCAAAGAATACAAAGTCGCGCTCACGCTCACCGACGCCCGCTGGATTCCGCGCAAGCAGATGCTCGCCCTCGCGGAAAACCCGACATCGCCCACCGCATACCTCCGGTGGATGGGGCCGAATCGCGACTTCACCGACTACAGCCACATTCAGGTCGATCGCACCCGCGAGCTCAACGCGTGGGCCACCGCCATCAAGGGCCTCGCCACACGCGTCAAAACCATCTACGGCTTCGTCAACAACCACTTCTCCGGCCACAGCCCGGAAAGCGTTCGCCAACTGCAGCGGCTCATGGGACAGACTCCCGTGACACCGGACCAGCTGGGTGAACAGATGACGCTCTTTTAGGTCCAGTATGCCGAACGCAGGGCTCGACGAACAGGCGCACCCGGCTCCGATGCGTGCGCGTGTCATCGTATTCATGGTCATTGCAGTCGCACTCGCCGCACTGTTCGCACGATTGGGCGTGTGGCAACTCGAGCGCCTCGCATGGCGACGTGCGCTGAACGCCGAAGTCGCCGCGCACATCGCCGCCGCCCCCGTTCCGATCGAGCAGCTACCGCACGACAGTGCTGCGCTGCGCTATCGCCGAGCACAACTCACGGGCGTGTTCGACTACGCGAACGAGATCACCATCACGCAGCGCATCCGCGGTGGCTCACCCGGCGTGAACCTGCTCACGCCACTGCGCATTCCCGGCCGCGATACCGCGTACCTCATCAACCGCGGCTGGGTCTACTCACCCGACGGCAAAGACATCGATCACGCAACGTGGCGCGAACCCGACTCCGCCACCGTGCTCGCCTTCGCTCTGCCCGCGTCCACGCCTATCGCGAACGCCGCCGGCGTCACCAGCGCGAAAATCATGCGCTCGCTCGACTTCGACGCGGTGCAGAAAGCCATTCCGTACCCCATCGCGCGCCTGCAGCTCGTGCAACTCGGCGACACCGCGCCGAAAGCCAACGTCCCCCCGCGACTGCAACCGCCCGCGCCCGACGAAGGCCCGCACAAGAGCTACGCCGTCCAGTGGTTCTCATTCGCTACCATCGCGCTCTTCGGCGCCGCGATCTTTGCCTACAACGATCGCAACCGCAACAAACCGCGCGTCGATAACACCTGAGCTGAGCGCGTTCAGGTTGGAATGAACATGTCTCGCGCGGAGACGCGGGGAGCGCGGAGAACGGCAACTGCCTTTTCAGGGCGCGTGCCTGAAACGCGGTACGTCAGTCGAGCTGACGTCATTGTTGTTGGTAGCCTACCAACCCGCGGCGTCGAAACCAGAGCGTGCGGTGTTGCTGTCACCGTCATTAAACAAGCCAGAGCTCGAGCAGCGGGCCGACCGCCGTATCCGCGCACGACCACCGGCCCGTGCAGTTCTCC
Source organism: Gemmatimonadales bacterium (assembly GCA_038231095.1). GTDB lineage: Bacteria > Gemmatimonadota > Gemmatimonadetes > Gemmatimonadales > Gemmatimonadaceae > JACMLX01. Next base: position 10,585 of record JBBRLZ010000038.1, on the reverse strand, counting down.
GCGCTTCCCGCGCCTCCGCGCGAGCCCAGCAGTTCACCACCCGCAGAACGCCGTCGCTCAGCGCTTCGGCTTCCGCTGCAGAACGAGCATCGCGGTAGCGATCATCGCCCCGCCGATCCACGTCCGCGGCCCCACATCCTGCCCAAGTACGACGCCCGCCAGCAGCGCCGTCCAGAACGGCTCCACCGTGCTCACGATCGACGTCCGCACCGGCCCCAGCGCGGCCAGTCCCGCAAGGAACGTCGTGAATGCGAGCGTCGTCGGAATCAGCGCCAGCGCTGCGGTGTTGATGAGCAACGACTGCGAGGCAGGGAAGAGCGGCGTCTTCGTGACCAGCGCACCGAGCACGAAGCAGAGGGCCGCGCCGAGTGCGATCCAGGTCATCGCCGCCGCCGGCTTGAGGCCTTCCTGGATCTTGCCGAGCCACGGAATGAGCAGCGCATAGACCACCGCGGCTGCCACGGCCAGTGCGATGCCGCGCGGATCGAGCTTCGTCGCCAGCGGATTGCCCACGATCGTGACGATGCCGGCCAGCGACAGCACCAGCGCCGCGATCTTCGCGCCATCCACATGCTCCGTGCGTCGCACGATTGCGAGCACGGCCACCCACGTCGGATAGGTGTAGAACAGGAATGCGACACTCGCCGCCGGAATGAACTGCAGTGACGCGACCGACAATCCCGCGATCGCCGTCTGCGCCAGACCGCCGAGCGTGAGCAGGCGCCACTTCCGATCTCCCACGCTTTGCACAGCGCCGATGCCACCGGCGACGGCGCAGAGCATCACGGCCCCGAAGACATATCGGTACGACAACAGCTGCAGCAGGGTCGCGCCGTCCGTCATCGCGCGCTGCGTGAAGATCAGCGTCGTCCCGAAGCAGGCCGCGCTGATCAACACCAGAATCGTGCCGCGCATCGGATGCGCCGGTCGTGCGTCGGGCGCGGTCACAGGTATGTCCCGCGGAGCATCACCAGTGCAACGGTGAAGTAGATCACCAGTCCGGTGACGTCCACGAGTGTGGCGACCAGCGGCGCTGATGCGCTCGCGGGATCGAGGCCGACACGTTTCAGCATGAACGGCAGCATCGCACCGACCAGCGTACCGAAAGTCACCACGCCGATCAGCGAGATCGCCACCGTGATGGCGAGCAGCATGTGGCCCGCGCCGTAGTCGGTCATTCCGATCGCCTGCCACAGCTCGATGCGCGCAAATCCGATCAGCCCGAGCAGCGCACCGAGGAGCAGGCCGCTGGGGAGTTCGCGCATCGCAACGCGCCACCAGTCGCGCAGGCGCACCTCACGCAACGCGAGCGCGCGAATCAGCAGCGACGTCGCCTGCGATCCGGAGTTGCCGCCGGAGCTGATGATCAGCGGCACGAACAGCGCCAACACCGCCGCGCGCTGGATTTCGCCTTCGAACCGTCCCATTGCCACTGCGGTGAACATCTCACCGATGAACAGAATCGTCAGCCAGCTCGCGCGTTTGCGCAGCAACGTGAAGAAGCCGGTGTCGATATAGGGATCGTCAAGCGCTTCCATACCACCGAGTTTCTGCACGTCCTCGGTGGCGTCCTCCTGCACGATGTCGATGACGTCGTCGACCGTCACGACGCCGACCAGGCGCATGTTCGCATCCACCACCGGCACGGCAACGAGGTCGTACTTCGATGTGCGCTCGACGATTTCTTCGCGCCCGGCGTCCACCGTGACCGTCACCACTTCCGACCACGCCACGTCCGACACCACGGCACCATCCGGCGCCGCCAGCAGTTCGCGCAGCGACATCACGCCATTCACGCGGCCCGCATCGTCGGTGCTGTAGATCGTGTACATCGCTTCCTTGCGGCCGATGCGCGCGATCGCGCGCACGCTCGCCAGCGCATCCTCGACCCGCTGCGAACTCGGCACCGACACGAACTCGGTCGTCATCAGGCGACCGGCCGAGTCCTCCTCGTACGCCAGCATCTGTTCCGTTTCGCGCTGCTGCTCCGGTGGCAGCGCGGACAGAATCTCATCGGCGACCTCTTCCTCGAGTTCATCGAGGGCGTACGCGCGATCGTCGGGCGTCATCTCGGTGACGAGCTGCGCCGCCTGGCGCGTCGTCATCGTCTCGAGCACGTCGCTGCGCAGCTCTTCATCGAGGTACTCGAGCACATCGGCCGCACGTTCGGCGCCGAGTGCGTTCAGCAGCGCGACGACCCTGGCGCGCGGGAATGCCTCGGCCACATCCGCCAGGTCGGCCGGATGCATCTCTTCCGTCTCCGCCGCCACCTCATCCGGCGCCTCATCGAGCAGCGCGAGAATGTCCGGTGCCAGCAGTGCGGCGATCGGCAGATCGTCGTCGCGTCGCTTTTTGGCCATCATGTGCCGGTCATTCGGGCGGTTGCTCGGCCAGGCCGGGCGAGACAACCGACGTCACGGAAGGAGAGACGACCGTCCGGTCGTCGTGAACGTGCTGCACTGTCGCGTCACTGGTCCGGCGACGTTGGGGCCAAGTTAGGCCGCCCCGTCACCAGGGGTAACCCCACGGCGACGGCCGGCTGTCACGACTCGCCGACGATCGGCAAGCGACGCTCATCGCGCACGGACCGCACGCTGTACCCCGCGACCGCGATCGCCTCGCGCAATGAGGCGTCCGTCGCAGTACCGTCATGCTCCAGTTCCACGCGACCCATCGTCACGTCGCACCACTGCACGCCCGGCACCATCGCCATCGCGGTCTGCACCGCCCGCACGCAGTGCACCGCCCGCATTCCATCCACCAGCACGATCGTTCGCATCGCACAAAGCTACGCCGGAGCGGCACTAGCTTTGACGATGCCACTTTCCGTCGCCTTTCTCGGGCTCGGCGCCATCGGCGCCCCCATGGCCGCGCATCTCGCCCGCGCCGGTCATGCGCTCACCATCTGGAACCGCACCGCGGAGCGGGCCAGCGGCAGCGCCGCGGCGATCGCCGGTGCCCGCGTCGCCTCCTCGGCGGCCGACGCCGTGCGCGAGGCGGACATCGTCATCACCTGCCTCCCGGAATCGGCGGACGTGGTCGAGCTGCTCGAGGCAAATGGCCGCGCGATGCTGAACGCCATGCGCAGCGGCATGCTGTTCGTGGATTGCACCTCCGGTGATCCCGACACCAGCCGCCAGATCGCGGCCGATCTCGCGGCGCGCGGCATCGCGTTCATCGATGCCCCGGTGAGTGGCGGCGTGGTCGGTGCCGAAGCCGGCAAGCTGACCGTCATGGTCGGTGGCGATGCGGCGGCGCTCGAGCGCGCGCGACCCGCACTCGAGAGCTTCGCCGGCAAGATCGTGCACTGTGGTGCGGTGGGCGCCGGGCACGCGCTGAAGGCCGTCAACAACGCCCTCCTCGCGTTGCACATCTGGTCCACCGCCGAAGGCCTCGCGGCTGCGATGAAGGCCGGTGTCGCGCCTGATGTCGCGCTCGATGTGATCAACGCGTCGTCCGGGCGCTCGAATGCGTCGATGAATCTTTTCCCGGAACGCGTGCTCACGGGCGCCTTCCCGCGCACGTTCCGCCTCGCGCTGCTCGACAAGGATGCCGGCATTGCCGCGGCGATGGCGCGCAGCCAGAAGACGCCGGCGCCCACCCTGCAACTCGCCGCCGATCTGATGCGCATAGCGCACCTCGAACTCGGCGACGAAGCCGATCACGTCGAAGCGGTCAAGCTCGTCGAACGCTGGGCCGGGGTCGAGCTCCGCGCGTGATGCGATGCAGCGGGATCGCGGCCCTCGTCGTCGCGTTATGGCTCACCGGCTGCAAGCCAGCGCCGCGCGCGGGCGCCCGGCCCGATGCGGAGTTTCTCGTTGTGTCGGATGACTCGACGGCGTGGGTGCGCTCGTCGGCCGACACCGTGATCGTGCAGCGCGCGCCGATGCTCATCGCGACGCTGAATGGCCGACTGATCGAGATCTACGTCGCCGACGACGCAATCAATTTCAGCGACGCCACATTCCTCGTGAACCGCGTCTACCGGCGCGATCTCGTCTCCGGCGACAGCACGCTGGTCTTCGCCGATTCCAGCGTCCTGCGCGATGCGATGACCTACCTGCGCACACATCCGGACGCCGAGCGACTCGATGACGATGAGCAGGCGGCGGAAGGGGCGCGTGCCTTCGAGTCGGCCATCACCCCGACGACGGTCGTCGGCACCACCATCGGCCTCGCCGTGCACAATGATCACAGCCTCGCTGAACTCGGCACGCACGACAGTTACCGCGCGACGGTCGATCTGATCACAGGTCGCCGACTGTCGCTGGCGGATATCGTGACGCCGGCCGAGGCTGCGGCGACGATCGTGACGGCGCGACAGAATCTGATCGGTGCCGTCGTGCTGGCCGGCCGTCGTGAGGGCGCCGTCGGCAAAGCGGCCAGTCGGGCCATCGCCGCACTGCAGTTCGATTCGCTCAGTTTCACGCTTGCGCGGAGTGGCGATTCTCTGGCCGTTCAGTTTCTCGCGCACGACGAACAGGCGATCGACGAGGTGCGCGACACGCATCGCTTCGCGCTCGAACCGGTGGCACTGGCCTCACCGGCATGGTGGACGGCGGCGCGACGCACGTTGCCGCGCACGTTGCCGGATTCGAGCACGCGTTTCGATGTCGGCGCAGTGTCGCTCGACGTGAAGTACGACGCTGATGACATCGCGTTGATCAAGGCCCGCACGGGCTCTGCCGCGCGAACCGTGGCACGCATGCGTGGGCCGTTGCGGCGTGTGATCGCCGTCGGGGATTCCCTGATCGCACCCCGGAGCCAGTGGCGGAAAGCGTTGGAGCGCGCCTTCATGGAGTCCGGCTATTATTCCGAACAGGTTCGCGCAGCGTCGCTGCGCAACCGTGCACGCCCCTCAGGCTCCCGGCAGGCGGCTTTATGACGATCGGCGGAGATTCCAGCTCGGGCGCACGACCGTTGCCCGTGGCGTTCGGCCCGCGTCCTGATGCCGCGCCGATGACGATGGAACTCGCGACGCAGATGCTGCCGCTCGTGCGCCGCATCGTCGCTGATCTGCGGGCGTCGTGGGAAGCGTGGCGCACCGCTGTCACCACGTACGACACCGTGCTGGCCGCGCTTGACGCCGACATGGACTCACAACTGGCACGAACGGCGCATCGCGACGTGCAGCGTCGTGCGGCGGAAGTCGACGCGCTGCGGCAGGAATTGGTACCACTTGGTGCCACCTGCCGATCGCCGCGGTCGGGCCGCGTGGAGTGGTCTGCCTACGTGGATGGCATCCCGGCGCGACTGCTCTGGCAGCCGGGTGAAGCGAGTGTGACCCGATGGGAAGGTCGGGATGCCGGCGTGCTGCTCGACATCGAAGAAATCAACGAAGACGATCCGTCGCGGTCGGCCTGAACTCGCGTGCGCCGAGTCAGCCGACCGGCGTTTCCAGCTCGGCGTCGAAGGGAATTTCGATCTCCAGCCCGTCGCGTGCCGCCACCGCGCCGGCAAACACCGTGCTGGCCTGACTGACTAGCTCGCCAGGGTCCCTCGAATAGCGCGCCGAGAAGTGTGTCAGATAGAGTCGGCGAACGTCCGCGTCACGCGCAATCGTCGCTGCTTCACGCGCCGTGCTGTGTCCCGTTTCAATCGCGCGCTCGGCCTCATCGTCGCCAAAAGTCGCTTCATGGATCAAAACGTCGGCGTGCATTGCGGCCTCGCGCAACGCAGCCGTCGGACGCGTGTCGCCACTGATCACCACACGACGTCCGGCGCGTGGTTGTCCCACCAGACTGGACGCGTCGACGTGTCGCCCATCCGGCAGCGTGACACTCTCACCGCGATGCAATCGTCCCCATAAGGGACCTTCAGGTATTCCGATCGCGCGCGCCATTTCGGGATTGAATCGACCTAACCGGATCTTCTCGATCAGCGCAAAACCGAGTGCCGATGCACCGTGATGGTCGGCCGCGATCGCGTGGATTGCGTAGTCCTTGCGATCGAGGACAGTTCCGCCGTCAAGCTCGGCAATTTCTACCGGGAAAGTGAGGCGCTCGCCCCCGAACGCGATGCACGCCCGCAACGCCTTTTGTGCCCCCTGTGGCCCGTAGAGCCGCAACAGCTCGGTCCGGCCCTGCAGCGCCATCGTCCGCGTCAGACCGACCAGCCCCAGCAGGTGGTCGGTGTGGAAATGCGTGAAGAACATCTCGCTGGTCGTGAACCCGACGCCGTAGCGCATCATCTGCCGCTGCGTCCCCTCACCGCAGTCGAACAGCAGCGTTTCTCCCTCTCGCACGAGGGCAATGGAGGACACGTTCCGTTCGACGGTGGGGCGAGCGGCGGACGTGCCAAGGAACCGAAGCGAGAGCGACATGCCGCGAATATAGCCGCCCCGATCTGGCGGGCTCGGCTATACGCATTTTTGACGGCTGAGTCTGGCTCCTGTCGGATCGGTCAGCGCCCCCGGCCTGAAGGGGCGGAGCGGGCTCGGCCAGCGGCCCGTAACGTGCATAGCAGTTAATGCGTACGACACTGTACAGGCGTCGGGGTCGGCGTCTGGCAGGAGCACCTCGGAGGCCTGGAGACGGTGTAACAGCCATCGTCACCGGAGTTCCAGAGCGGCAGTTCGGTGATGGACGTATTGGGTCGCCCCGACATCCAGCGGAGGGGGCGGTCTGATCGCAACCATGCACCGGCTCCGACCGGGTGTCCGGGGTGGAACCTTTCACGGGGCAGGAGGACGCTGCATGGCAGAGACGATGGACCGCGGCTCGTCGCCTATGGGCGACGAAAAGCCGCGAAAGAGCACGCGGGGGTTCGCTAGCATGGACCCCAACCGGCAGAAAGAGATCGCCTCGAAGGGTGGTCGCGCTGCACACGCCAAGGGCACCGCGCACGAGTGGTCCCGCGACGAAGCACGCAATGCCGGTAAGAAAGGTGGCGAGATCGTCAGTCGCGATCGCGCTCACATGGCCTCGATCGGCCGGGAAGGCGGCGGCGCTCGTAGCCGCAACCGTCGCGGCGGCACCGACGAGACGCGGCGCTAGTTCGCACTATCAGATCCTCAACCACCCGGTGCGCACAGCACTGCGTCCGGTAGCCGTTGATGGTCTTGCACGACAACGCAAAGGGTGCTCCGACTCGGTGACGGAGCGCCCTTTGTCATGTCCGGCACTCAACTCCAGCGCCGCTCGTATGTCCGCGCGTCGAACTTCTTGTACGCCAGATCGATCGACATGTAGCGGATCGTGCCGAGTACCGGCCTCCGCGTCCACGGCCGATCGAACTTGCCGAGGCACCACTGGATGCCGCCAAAACTGCTCGGGTCGCGACCGTCCAGCCCGTACTTGTTGTTCAGCTGGATCATGATGCGCAACGCGTCCGCGTAACTCGCGCTCCACAACACGATGTACTTGCCCCAGTACATCCGCATCACGTTGTGAATGGATCCCGTCGCCACCAACTCGCGCTGCGCGGCATTCCACAACGGATGGTGCGTCGCCGCCGCCTCGAACGTGGCCAGATCATACACGTGCTCGCGCGGGTCCGCGGCGTGCCGCGCCATGTTCTCGCGCACCCAGTTCGGCAAACCGTCGAGTGTCGCAAAGGCGCGGTTCCGCACGCAGAAGTTCAGCGACAACTCGCGCCACGTCAGCAGCTCATCGAAGAACTTGTCCACTTCCGCCGGCGCACCGCGCTCACGCGCTGTTCGCGCCACTTCCGCCGCGCTGATCTGCCCGAAGTGCAGGTACGGCGACAGCCGACTTGAACCCGCAGGATCACCGGGATCGTTGCGGCGCTCGCAGTAGTTCTGCAGCGCGCCGTCACAGAAGGCCTCCAGCCGCGCCCGCGCCGCCACCAGCCCAGGCGTTGTATCGGGAACGATCTGCACCTCATGATCGATCTCGCAGCGTGCGATCTCGGCGCGCACGTCAATGCGATCCATCTGCAGCACATCGACGTCGAGCGAGCGCCGAAGTGCGGACGACACAGCCTTACGCGGCGGCGCGTCCTGCACCGGCTCGAGCGACAGATCGCGGAGCTTTGCGATCTTCGGTCGGATGGTGCGCGCCGCAAACTCCTCCTTCTGGAACGCCGCCGCCGGCACCACGGCGTGTGATTCGACCGCCATCACGCGACACCAGACGCGTGCCGCGACACGTGCCGCGCGTGCGTCGATGCCGGCGGTCGGGAAGGCGTCGGTGACGACAAGCACCGCGCGTTGCGCGAGCCGGTCGACCACGCGATTGTCACCCGCCACCGCGTGCCGCAGATGAAACAGATACGTGTACCCATTTGCCTCGGCACGCGCTGCCAGCTCGACGGCATTGCCGAGGATCATGGCGTGCGTGCGATCGTTCGCGTGCTCGTAGTGCGGGTTGAGGCCCTGATAAATAATCAGCGGCTTCCCCAGTCGGTCCGCCTCGAGCGTGGCGTATCGCAGGGCCCAGTTTTCCTCGAGGCGCTGGGTGCTCTGCATCCAGTACAGGACGAACTCACCCTCGGGCTGAATCCGGAGGTCGTTGAGGGCGGCGGCCCTCAGGGAGAGCTGGTCGCGGACAAATGGCGAGTCGAGTGGGTGCATGGATGTGACGGATGGAACCAATGGCGCGTCTGGGGTACAGATGTTTGTGTTGCAGCAGCAGTTCCCGAGCGGAGCAAACGGGTGGTTGACCGGATGGGTTCGGGTTGGTAGCTTCAGTTGACTGTGCGAGGCGCCGATACATACCAATGTTCAGGCGCCTACAGAGTCGGGGCTGTAGCTCAGTTGGTAGAGCGCTGCAATCGCACTGCAGAGGTCAGGGGTTCGATTCCCCTCAGCTCCACATTGTGTGATTGACAGAGCATTGCCCGCCGCTGTTCGGTAGGACGGAGAGTTCCAATGACAGCGAGCGTGGCCCATCTGACGGGGCGATGAATCCAAATGGATTTGTCGCCCCTCGTTGTTTTCACGGCCCCGGGTGGCGCCACGCATCGAGCGCCGCCGCGCCGTAACGCAGGTTCCGCAGGTCATCGCGCATCGCCTGGTAGACCTCGGCATTGAAGCGATTCTCATCCTTCTCCGCCGGCCCATCGAACTCGCTGAACGCATTGCCACTGAAGCCGCCGAGGAATCGCGTGACGGCGGATTCCTGCACGGCGACCCGGAAGTCGCGGCTGATGTAGGTCTGCCCGCCCGCGCCGGTGCGGAACGACACTTTGCCCACAATCCCACCTTGCTCGAACGGTCGCCTGAGTGGCGTGCGCAGCATTGAACCGGTGAAGAGTGGCAGCTGCCACTCGGGTGCGTGATCGAAGCGCAATGCCCACCCGCGTTCCGATGGACTGCGCAGGAACACGACCGTCCCCTGCATGCCGCGCATGCCGATCGTGAAGATCGAGAATTTCGTGCTCGCATCCATCGTCAGGTGCAGCGTATCCGGCATGGCGTGCACGGCGCCGTCGAGCGGCACGAGCCCGCCGTTCTGCTCGCGCAACCGGATGGTGAAACTCCTGTCGGCCGCATTCGCGTCGAGCCATCGCACGCCACGCGCATCGCGCAGCACGATGTGATATGCACTCGGTGAGACGTATTTGTCGACGAACTTTCCGAACAACGGAAACTGCGCCTTGAGCCAGTCGGGATGCACCTTCGTCACGATGGTGATGGCCGTCGTGCCATCGGCCAATCGTTGCGCGTGCAGTGTATCGAGCGAGAACATGCGACCGAGTGCGGTCGTGGTGCGCGGCATGGTGCTGCGGACGTCCGCGCGCAGATCCGCATCCGTGCGTCCTTCGGTGCTCGCAAACAGCGCGCGGAAGCCATTGCCCCAGTCGGTCGGCGTCATGCCGCCGACTGCGAAATCGACGGTCGTGCGCCATTCGAATTCGCCGTCGTGCGCGAGTTTCGTGAGTTGTGTGAGATGTCGTGCGTCGGCCAGACGATCGGGAAACGACGCGGCCGCCTTTGGTGTGAAGCGATAACGTCCGTCGGTCGTCGCCACGCCTTCGGCCATCAGGAGGCGGTTCTTCGCATCCGGCCGCGAGGTCCACGCCGTGGTGTCGTCGAACACTGCGGACGGCGAGAGTGCGCGTTTGCCGAGTTTCGCCCTGGCGGCGGCGTAGAACGGCGTGCGTTCCACGAGCAGGAAACGGCGGTAGAGCGCGTCGGTGAACGCGACGCCGTTGGTCTGCGCCTGCGCGGGCGACGTGCCGAGCGCGTCCCAGCCGGGGCGGCAGGCGGTGGTGAGGGCGGCGCCGAAAGTGAGGAGAGCGGCGGATCGGGCGAGTTGGCGGAGGCGTGTCACGTGACTGCAAGCTAGTGAAACCGGCGGCGATCCCGACTCGACCGTTCACGATGCAGTTGATCCGTCGCGCGGAGTGCGGATCTGCCCTTGAAGGCGAGCGGGGCGGGGCGTAGTTTTCAGTGAGCCTGACGGCCGCAAGGTGGTCGGGTTGTGGTGCCCCTTAGTGTAACTGGCAACATGTCTGATTCTGGATCAGAAGAGTCCTGGTACGAGCCCAGGAGGGGCAATACCAAGAAGCTGACAACGAAAAGCGGCTCCCCCATGGGGTGCCGTTTTTTCGTTGTGCACCCCCCCGTCCACGCCGCGGGGGCAATCTGGATTGCGGGGATGACTGAATGGGCCGATCCAGT
>JBBRLZ010000037.1:0-42385 GCA_038231095.1 Gemmatimonadales bacterium | reverse complement strand
CTGAACCCGCTGCAACCGGTCTATCCCCGCAGCCGCCTGGGTGAGCACGGCGATGCTCCCAAGCTGCAGTGCGTCACGTGCCACAACGGCGTCTACAAGCCGCTGTACGGCGCAAAGATGGTCAAGGACTACCCTGCACTCTGGGGTGCGCCTGGCTGGGATGCGATCAAGGGGCCGCTCGACGCAGCCGGCGCACCGATCTACGACGGCAAGCCGCTCACCGCGCCCGGTGTCACGCCGATGGGCATCACGATGAGCGCTGCGCCGACGACGGCGGCTGCCGCTGGCGTACAAGTCGCGATGGGAGTCACACCCGCCACTGCGATGCCCGCAGTGACCCAGGTGCCCGCCCGACCGACACCGTAACACGCTGGTGTGGACATCGCCTTCGTCACGCGCCCGGGTCAAGTCATCGATCCGGGCGCGTGGTGCATTCGGCCCATGCGGTACCGCTGGCGCCATCGCATCCCGTGAACGACCGTTCAGCGAACCTCACTGCACACCAACCAATCATGCGCCCGAACGACAGCCGACTCCCGCTTCGCGATGGCACCGACCTGGCGCTGCGAACCTGGCACCCCGCCGCATCCCCAGTCGGCACGATCGTCATCGCGCACGGCCTCGGCGAGCATGCCGGGCGCTACCAGCAACTCGCTGACGATTTCACATCGGCGGGTTACATCGTGCGCGCCGCCGACCATCGCGGCCACGGCACGTCGCCTGGCGCACGCGGTGCGATGCCTGCCGCCGAGTCGATGCGCAACGACGTGCTCGACGCGCTCGCAGTCGCCCGCGAGTCCTCACCTGGCCCGCTGATCCTCCTCGGCCACAGCATGGGAGGCGCAATGGCCGCGTGGGCGATCGCGTATCAGCCGACGGCCGCTGACGCGCTCATCCTCTCGTCGCCTGCGCTGCTTGCCGATCTCTCGCCGGTCCAGAAGGTGCTGATGCACACCATGCGACGACTCGCGCCGGATCTCGCCATCGGCAATGGCCTCGATGCACGCTACATCTCGCATGATCGTGCCGTCGTCGCGGCGTACACGTCCGATCCGCTCGTGCACGACCGTATCACGTCGCGGCTGGCGCATGCGATCATGATCGCCGGTGAAACAGTACGCGCTGCAGCGCCCGGATGGACGACACCGACGCTCCTGCTGTACGCCGGCGCGGATCACTTCGTGAATCCCCGCGGCTCACAGGAGTTCGCATCGGCCGCACCAGCGTCCGTCGTGACCGCGCGGCGCTTCGATGCGCTGTATCACGAGATCTTCAACGAAACGGCGCGCGATGAACCCGTGAACGCCGTGCTCGACTGGCTGCGGACTCGCGCGAACTGAGCGCTACGCCACCGCGGGGTGCCCGGCGACGAGTGCAGCCGGATCGTCCACGCGATACAGCGACAACATCAGCTTTGTCTTGCGACGGAAGCCGATGTGCGCGCGCGCAGTGACAGTGTCGTAGTCCGCCTCTTCGATCGCCTCGAGGATCGCGGCATAGCCCACGGCACACGCCTGCGCACAGCGACGCGCGTCCGGCGCCAGCATGTCGATGCCCGTCAATGACTCGCGATACAGCGCGCGCGCCTGTGCGACGAACGCACGCATCATCGCCTTCCACGCCGCCGATCGCACGTCCACATCGCGTGCAATCACCTGGTCGCGCGAGAGCCCGACGCTCGCAAGTGCATCGTCCGGCAGATAGCACCGCCCATTCGTCGCATCCTCGCCAATGTCGCGAAGGATGTTGGTGAGCTGCATTGCGACGCCGAGCGTCCGCGCAAACCCGATGGCGCGCACACGTGCGCCGTCGCCGCCCACGACGCCGAAGACGTGCGTGCACAACTCGCCCACGCTGCTCGCCACGCCTTCGCAGTAAGCCGAAAGCGACGGCCAGTCGCGATAGTCGGTCGGATCGAGATCGCGGGCGACGCCATTCACCAGCTCATCCACTGGCGCGAGCGGAATACCAAAGCGACGGATGGCCCACGCCGTCTCCACCATCACCGGCCCTGACGGCGCACCCAGCAGCGCAGCGTCAAGCTGATGCCGCAGGGACATGAGCGTCGCGCGCACCGCATCCCGGCCACCAGGGCCTGCACGATCCACGGCATCGTCAGCCAGTCGGCAGAATGCATACAGCGCATACGTGCCGCGACGCTTCGTGAGCGGAAGGAACGCGCTCGCGAGTGCGAAGGTGCGCGCGTGGCGACGGACGATGTTCCCGCAGATGAGACTCTCGAACGTCACCATGCAGTCGTACCTCGAGCCCGCGCTGACCTCACGCGGGCGACGGAGAACCTGCGGTTGCCGCGCTCCGCAGCAGCGACGACACCGCGTGCGCTGAGGCGGGCGTGGCGTCGGCTGCCGCCGGCTGCGGATAACTCTTCAGCGCGCCGACGACTGCGTCGGCTGCCGCCTGCGGATTGCGCAACGCACGGAAGGTCGGTCGTCCTCGCCGACTGCCGCGCCACGTCATGTGCGGGAACAACAGCAGCCAGGGGATCTCCTGCGCCTCGGTCAGCGTGATCATCAGATCCGCCGAGCCGTCCGACCGGGCTTGCAGATCGACCGTCTCGATACTCGAGTACGGAATGTTCGCGTCGGCACGCAACACGATGCCGATGTTGAAGAACACGCGTCTGTCGGTGATAACGTACTGCGACGTCTTCGCCATCTGCCACGCGAGCACACGAATGCTGACGATCGCGATCAGCGCCATGATCGCACTCAGGGTCGCGACGCCGATCAGGCGCGGAATGGCACCATCCGCATGCTGCAGCGCTTCGGCGGCGCCGAGCGAAAATGACAGCGCCACGAATGCCAGCATCCAGCGTTCCCGCAGGAAGTACCTGGCCAACGAACGCCGGTCCGGAGCGCCCGTCCACAGCACGCGCTCACCCGCGGGGAGGCGACTGATTTCCCCGTCGGGGCCTACGTGTTCGACAATCTCCGGCATCACGTCAGCGGACCGTAGCGCAGTTCGGAGTTATACAGCGATCCGGCGCCGAAGTAGGCGCTGATCTTGTCCTCTTCCAGCAACGTCACCAGATCGGACGTCTTCGTCTGGGGAATCTCCGCGAAATCGCCGGCCTTCAGGACATCAATCTGCACATGGGATGCGGACGGGCCCACGCTCATGAATGGAAACCAGCCTTTCGCGCGCGGAATGCGCATGAACGGTACCGGCACCAGACGACGCCCACCGCCAGCGACTTCGATTTCGAGGTAGCGCAGACACGGTTCGCTGCGATCGACCCACAGCTCCACAACCTTGCCGCCGACGGCGCCGTCCATGCCCTTCACATCGAGGCCGCGCGGATCCGGATCTTCATGCGCAACGAAGAAGTCCGTCGCCACACGCATCGGGACGATACGCGCCGCACCGCTGATCGTGAGATCCGGCTTGTCGGAGCGATCAGCCCAGGCGCCTGGCCCGATACCCGCGGTCAGCGGGTTGCCGATCGGCTCCAATGGCGCGCCGAAGCTCGAATCGACTGCACGCGCATTCTTGGGAACGATGACGTCGGACATGTCCTAGTGCTCCGAATGGGTGGGAATGAACTCCTTGGGGCCTGGATACTCCGGGAAGCCCTGCACCGTGCGCCCTGGCTCGTTCGACACCAACGGATACCCTTCGCGCTTGTCTTCGCGGCGCAGATACAGGATCAGGCCGAAGAAGCAAAACCAGAACGCGTAGAGCAACCACTGCGTGATGTCCATGTACGGCGTGATGTTCCTGAACATGCCTACTCCTTCCTGGTGAGAGACAGCGACGAACAGCGACTACGCCGGGAACTCGGCGATGCCAAACGGCATCGGCACCACCTCGTCACGGCGCTTCGCCGCGAGTGGTCCCAGCACGACCAACAACACGAACAAACCGACCACCGCAATGGCATAGGTCGAGACGTAGCCCAGCCCGGGCACGGGATCGGAGAGTCGCACCTGCGAATTCTCCGTCGCGGCGCTGACCCAGTCTCGCATCGCTCCGGCGGCCGCCATGGCGACACCGGCCGATGTCGCCTGCACCGCGCCCCAGACACCGAGGGCGAGGCCATGCTCGCCCTGATGCGGCAGTGACATGACGCGCAACAATGTTCCGACACTGAACAGGCCGTTGCCGAATCCGATGCAGAGCGCGCCGACCATCAGGAGCGGCGGCGAGAGCATCGGCGACGACAGGATGATCAGGACGAATCCCATCACGCCGGCCAGCGCACCTGCGGCACAGAGCCGGATCGGATCGGCACCTTCCGATGCCTTCTTCTGTGCGATCGCAAAACTCACGATCGCGCCGAACGCCATGATTCCCGTCAGGGAAGTGGTCGCGGCAACACCGAGCTTCAGCACCTGGCCGCCGAACGGCTCGAGGAGCACGTCCTGCAGCGTGAACGCGAACGTTCCAACGCCGACGGCGGTCAGCAAGCGAATGAGCTGTGGGCACTCTGCGACGAACTGGCGCCAGGCCACGAGGAACGGTGGACGCGCAACCTCCGGCTTCTTCGTCGGGGCTGCACCGCGCGCTTCCTGCTGCCACACCGCGAAGATGTTGAGCAGCAGCGTCAGCTCGGCCGCACCCTGGATCACCTGAATCAGCGTGACCTTGTTGAAGTTGCGCAGGGCCGCACCATACCCGATGCTCGCGACGACCATGCCGACCAGCAGCATCACGTAGAGCAGCGCGACCACGCGCGGCTGGTCTTTCTCCGGCGTGATGTCCGTCGCCAACGCGAGCCCCGCCGTCTGCACCATGTGCGAGCCGAGTCCCGTACAAAGGAAGGACAGAAAGCTCGCCGCCACACCAACGCCACGATGCCCGTGTGTATCACCGGCGAGGATGAAGAGCGCGACCGGCATGATCGCAAGGCCACCGAACTGCAGAATGGTGCCGAACCAGATGTACGGCACACGACGCCAGCCGAGCACCGAGACATGGGTGTCCGAGCGATAGCCGATCACCGCACGCAGGGGGGCAGTGAGCAGTGGAATCGCGAGCATCAGGCCGACCACGAGCGCCGGCATCTTCAGCTCCACGATCATCACACGATTGAGCGTGCCGGCGAGCAGCGTCGTGGCGAGGGCGACGGTGAACTGGAGGAGACCCAGCCGCAACAGACGCGGCAGGGGCAACTCCTTGGTGGCGACATCGGCGAACGGCAGGATCGACGGCCCGAATCTCGAAACGAGACGCGAAACCAGCGGCACCTTGACCGGTTTCATCGACGTGCTCATCGGGCTACCACACCGGCTCGAGTCGCACGTTCGCCGGCAGCACGTTCTGTTCGACCGGATGCAGGAACAGCCGCAGGAACGTCACGGCGACGCTTGCCTGCAGCCCTGTCCGCCGCAGGAACGCGCCGATGCCGCCGTGCGCTGCTGTTGCGTTGATCGCCACCGTCAGGCGGTACATCTTGTCGAACAGCTCCCAGACCTTCGGGCTCTCGAGATCAATGCTCACCGGAAAGACCTGCTTGCTGATCAGGCTCGTGAGCTTGATCACGCGACGATCAAAGTCGTCCACGTCGAAGCCGAGGTTTTTGAAGAACGACGTCCGCAGGTGGTCACGGACGTACATGGTGCAGAACACCGCCAGCAGGAAGAAGCGGATGATCAGCTTGTTGATGCCCTGCAGCGTCTCCGGATTGGCGCGCATCAACACGGCGAAGGCCTCGCCATGGCGGAACTCGTCGTTGCACCAGTTGTCGAACCACTTGAAGATCGGGTGGAACCGCTTGTCCGGGTGCTGCTCGAAATTGCGGAAGATCGTGATGTACCGCGCGTACCCGATCTTTTCCGACAAATAGGTCGCGTAGTAGATGAATTTCGGCTTGAAGAACGTGTACTTCTTCGCGCGAGTCAGGAAGCTGAGATCGACGCGCACGTTGAAGTCATTCAGCGTGTGGTTGATGAACCCGGCGTGGCGGCCCTCGTCACGGCTCATGTAGCCGAAGAGCTCGCGCACATCGGGATTCTTGCACCGCTTCTTGATCTCGGCGTACAGAATGCAGCCGGAAAACTCCGCGGTCACGGAGCTGACCAGAAAATCCACGAACTCCTGACGCAACGCCGGCGGCATCTTCGAGAAGTCCTCGTCGAACTCCGGCGTGCGCTTGAAGTGGTTCCGGTTCGGGTCCGACTTGAACTCCGCCACCAGCGAATCCCACTGATCTCGCAGCAGCGTGAAATCGAGCTTGTTCAGTTCATCGTAGTCGGTGGTGTAGAACCGCGGATTGAGAGCCGCGTCCTGTGCTGCGGCAGCCGTACTGTCGGCGGCCGTGGCAATCACATCGGTGATCTCCGGCTGCTCATTCGTGATCTGATACATCGTCTATCCCTCGAAGCCGACTTCATACATGTCACGGAAGCGGGTCCGTCCCATCACCCGCTCCCACGCCCGCCGCGGCAGGCTCGCTTTGTACACGGTCGCGCTGGCTGGCATCGTGCGCTTTTCGTTCAGCGCGATGTAGCTCGGCGCGCCATGCACCAGAACTTCGTCCCCTTCGGCGATCTCGACCCCTTCCAGCACAACGTGCGCATGGAACTCACGGTCGGTCGCCTCCAGATCGATCATCGCCGGCACGTCGATCCGCCGGCGGAAGAGAAACCAGACCGCCAGCACGAGCACCAGCGCGCCAAAAATATTCCATGTCGTCATGCCACCACCTGCGCATCACGGCGCCGCAGTTCGAGCGCCTGAGATGTATAGAATCCACTTTCCACGCGATGCGTCCGCTGTGCACTCCACTGCGCGAGGCGCGCGTCACGCGATACACCGCGCAGCAGCGGTCCCATCGCGACCGGTTCGATCGCTGGCGCGCGATCCTTCCGCGGAAACAGACGGCCAACGCCGCGCACTGTCGCCAGCAACGGCGTCCACGGTGCAAACGTCACCGCCATCCCCACGCGAGTCCGCGCGGCGAGGGCAGCATAGGCATCGAGCATGTCGGCCATGCGATAGTGAATGAGAGAGTCCATCGCGATCACGTAGTCGAACGCGCCGAGCTGTGGATCGAGCATGTCGCCCGACCGCCAGTCGATCGTCCCTTTCTCGAATTTCCCCGCGGACCGCGTCTCGGCTAGACCCACCAGCGTCGGCGACAGATCGATCGCCACCACCGACGCGCCACGGTTTGCCAGCTCGACCGCCAGCACACCCGTCCCGCACCCGGCATCGAGCACCCGCATCCCCGTCAGATCAGCCGGCAGAAAGCCGGAGAGCGTGTGGCGCATCCGTTCACGACCCTCGCGCACCACGCGCCGCACCCAGCTGACCTGCGAATCCGACGTCAGCGTCGCCCACGCGGCGGCCGCCGTGCGATCGAAATACTCGTGCAGCCAGGCACGCCGTTCCGTGTAGGAGCGGCTGCCCGGCGACCCCACGTCCGTCGATGGTGCGGCCATGGCTCAGTCGTACCCGAGCAGGTCGAAGATCTCACGGTCCTTGAGCGGCTCGACCAGCAGCGGCGGTACGCCATCCAGCAGGCGCTGCGCACACGCCAGATACTCGTCCTGCACCGCCTTCACTTCGGGGTCGGTCGAGTCCATCTCGAACATCGTGCACTTCTTCAGCCGGCTCCGGCGGATCGCATCGAGATCGGGGAACTTCGCCGTCGTCGTGAGCCCGACGCGGTCGTTGTAGCGGTCGATCTGGTCGGTGTCCTTGCTGCGATTGGCGATCACGCCACCAACACGCACCTGATAGTTCTTCGACTTGGCCAGCACCGCGGCAATGATGCGGTTCATCGCGAAGATCGAATCGAAGTCATTCGCCGTCACGATCATCGCGCGATGCGCATGCTGCAACGGGGCCGCGAAGCCGCCGCACACCACGTCGCCCAGCACATCGAAGATCACGACGTCCGTGTCTTCCAGCAGATGATGCTCCTTCAGCAGCTTGACGGTCTGGCCCACCACATAGCCACCGCAGCCAGTGCCGGCCGGCGGACCGCCTGCTTCCACGCACATCACACCGTTATAGCCCTTGAAGACGAAATCCTCCGTCCGCAGCTCTTCGCTGTGAAAGTCCACGCTCTCGAGTGTGTCGATCACCGTCGGCACCATCGACTTCGTCAGCGTGAAGGTCGAATCGTGTTTCGGATCGCATCCGATCTGCAGCACCCGCTGGCCGAGATGCGAGAATGCTGCCGAGAGGTTGGAGGACGTCGTGCTCTTGCCGATGCCGCCCTTCCCGTAGACCGCGATGCAGAGCGCACCCGTGATCTTGTCCTCGGGACTGAGGTGCACCTGCACGCTGCCGTCGCCATCCTCCCGTCCCAGAATGGGGAGTCGTGTTGACACTGCCACGTTACTTCTCCTGAACCAGGGAATTCTGCTCGACACGCGCCACCACGCGCGTCGGTCCCACCACTGCAGCCCTCATCGGGCGACGACACCTTCCAAACGATCTTCCAGATCTGCCGCAGCATCGCGCAGCGCGTCGAGCGTTGCCGCATCCGGCGACCAGTACCCGCGATCGTTCGCTTCCAGCAGCTTCGTCGCCATGCCCGCAGCGGCCGACGGATTGAGGCTCGCAAGTCGGTCGCGCATGTCGGCATCGAGTACGAAGGTCTGCGCCATTTCGCCATACACCCATCCTGGCACGCTCCCCGTCGTCGAGGACCAGCCCACCGTCGTCGCCACATGGCCGGCAATGTTGCGCACCCCCTCATACCCGTGCGCGAGCTGGCCTTCAAACCACTTCGGGTTGAGCACGCGCGTCCGCGATTCGAGGGTCACCTGCTCCTCGAGCGTGCGGATCTTGCCGTCCTTGCCCGTATGATCGCCCATGTAGCACGCGACTTTCTTCTGCTGCTGCTGTTCGATCACCCGGTTCACGCCACCAAGTGCTTCAACATACTGATCGATGTCGGTCGCGCCGAGTTCGACGGAATCGACATTCTGAAAACTGAGCGACGCGGTGCCGAGTGCGCGCTTCATCATCTTCTGGCCCGCGCGACACTTGCCGTCGGCGCCATACGCGAAGCCTTTGCGCTGTACGAAGAGATCGGCGAGCTGATCTTCGTCCTCCCAGCGGCCCGTCTCCAGCAGCAGGTTGACGTTCGAGCCGTACGAGCCTTCGGAGTTGCCGAACACCCGCAGGGACGCCGTTTCGAGATCCACCCCATCCTCGCGCATCGCCGCCAGCGCATGCTTGCGGATGAAGTTCTGATCGTCCGGCTCATCGGCGCTCGCACAGAGGAGCGCGGCTTCGGCGAGCAGCTTCACCTGCAACGGCAACAGATCGCGGAAGATGCCGGACAGGGACGCCACGACATCGACGCGCGGCCGACCGAGTGTCGCCAGCGACAACAGGCGCGCCCCGCACAGGCGGCCGACGCCATCGAAGCGCGGCACCACGCCCATCAGTGCCAGCACCTGTGCCAGCTGCGTCCCCTCCGACTTCATGTTGTCCGTGCCCCAGAGCACGAACGCCACCGTCTCCGGGAAGTCATTGCCGTCGGCGACATGTCGCGCGATCAGTTGCTCGGCGCGCGCAGCGCCTTCCTTCAGCGCGTACGGGCTCGGCACCTTGTACGGATCGAAGCCGTACAGATTGCGTCCGGTCGGGAGCACGGCCGTGTTGCGGACCAGGTCTGCAGCCGGCGCCGCGCTGACGAAGCGCCCATCCAGTGCGCGCAACATGCCGGGAATTTCGGAATCGTTCGCCAGCATTGCATCGAGCGTCAGCAATCCGTTCAGCGTCGGTTCGAGCGCCATCGGGGCGATGCCCGCGCGCTCCGCCTCACGCAGTCCGGCCGACGCCTGACCTGCCGCAATCGCGGCGAAGACGATGTCATGAGCGGCCGCGTCGTACTGCTCGGTTGTGAGATCGCGGCGTGCGGCCGCGCGAATCGTGTCGCCCCACGGCACGATGTCAGCCTCAGGACGACCGACGTTCGCAATCGCGAGCAGCATGTCGGCGCGTTCCTCGACCGACGGCGTCTTGCCGACGATGTGCAGGCCGACCGGAATCAGCGCCTGTTCCACCTCGAGCAGCTTCTGTCGTACCGACTCGATCAGTGTCGTGTCAGCGGCCGTCCACTGCGGCAGCGGTGCGGCGAGTTCCAGCGCGCATGCCTGCTCCTGCAGCAAGGCGACCAGCGATGTCTTTTCTGCGTCAGTCGTACGCTCGTCCGTGTTGCGCCAGCGCTCGAAGCTCGCCTTCAGATCGATCAATCCCTTGTACAATCCGGCCGCCGACACCGAGGGCGTCAGGTAGCTGATCAACGTCGTCGCGCCACCGCGGCGCTTGGCGAGCGTGCCTTCCGACGAATTGTTCGACGCGTACAGATAGACATTCGGCAGATCACCGATCAGGCGATCGGGCCAGCATTGATCCGTGAGCCCCGCCTGCTTGCCCGGCATGAATTCAAGCGCGCCATGCGTGCCGAAGTGGAGTGCGACATGTGCACCCCAGTCCTCACGCAGCCAGCGGTAAAAGGCGCTGAAGGCATGCGTCGGCGCAAAGTTGCCTTCGAACAGCAGGCGCATCGGATCGCCTTCCCAGCCGAAGGATGGCTGCACACCGACGAACAGATTCCCGAACTCCACGCCGAGAATCTGGATGCCATTGCCATCGGCAAACTGCTTGCCGGGTGCGGCACCCCACGCGCCTTCGATCTGCGGCAGATACCGCTCACGGCGCACATGATCTTCCGTCGGGACGCGCGTGAACATGTTCGCGACCGATCCATACTGCTCGCGATTGCCCTGAATCACCGCGTCGCGCAACGCATCGACCGACGCCGGCACGGTCACCGTATAGCCGCCATCGCGCATCGCGACCATCGTGTTGAACAGCGAATGGAAACAGTCGATGTATGCAGCGCTGCCGGTGTTGCCGGCGTTCGGCGGGAAGTTGAACAACACCACCGCGACCTTGCGCTGCGCCCGTGGAGTCCGTCGCATCCGCACCATCTTCTCGACGCGATCCGCTATCGTCTCCACACGTTCCGTGATCGGCAACGACTCGGCCTGCTCGACGCCCTTCGCTGCGCCCACCTTCCCCGCGAAGACCGTCGGTCCGATCGCGCCATCCAGCTCGGGGATCGCGACCTGCAGCGTCGCCTGCAGCGGATTCAAGCCGCGGGGATCGTTCTGCCATTCCGGTGTCGACTGGAACTCGAGCGTCTGCAGGCAGAAGTACGGCACATCCACCCGGCCGAGCGTCGTCTGTGCGGCGCTGGAATCGTTGTAGGCAGGGCCTCCCACCAGCGAGAACCCCGTCAGCGACACGATCGCGTCCACACCCGACGTTCCGTCCTTCTCCATGAAGTACTTCTCGATCGCCGGCCGAGCGTCGAGCGCACTCGCGAACGCGGGGATCGTACGCAGCCCACGCCGCTCGAATGCGCGAACGACCGCCGCGTAATGCGCGACGTTGTCCGCCAGCAGATAGCTACGGCCCAATAGCACACCAACCGTACCCGCACGACCATTCACCGGCAGCACCGACATCGAATCGCTGATGCCATGCTCAGCCTTCACGTCGGGATGCCAGACGCCGACTTCCGGATAGACCCGCGGTGCCGCCGATTTCACGCGCGCACGCAACACTTTGCGCGGCCCGTCGGCGTACTTCTCGACGTGCAGCAGAATCAGGTTCGCGATGTTCTCCGACGTCCCCGCGAGCCAATACTGGATGCTCAGCAGGTAGACGCGCACATCCTGCGCCGGCCCCGGAATGAACTTCAGCAGCTTCGGCATCGCCTTGAGCGCCGTCATCTGCCGTTCGCCACTCGATTTGCCATCTGCCCGGCTGCCACGAAGCTTCTTCAGAATGCCAAGCGGCGACCACGGGCTCGTCTTCTTCTCTTCGGCGCCACCGAGATCGAACTTGCCCATCCGTGTGCAGCGTACGAGTTCCGCAGCCGACACGGCCACGAGCATCGAGTCGCAGTGATCGCGACGCGCCAGGAGCGCCTCGCGAATCGCCGCCACCTGCTCGTCCTGGAAGCACTGCGTGACCGCGATGATGTCGCCGGTCGCGATGTCGGCCTTGCACCGTTCGAGCGCTGCAGGACTCTCCGGCCAGTCGGACGCCACATGCACACGCAGATCGATCGACGGCAGTTGACGCACGACAATCGCCGCCGCCTCCGACACCGCACCAGCCAGGTGCGAGTCGAGCGTGACGATGACGAACTTCAGTGCCGGGACCGATTCAGCGGCCATAGTGCGCCTTTGCCTCGTACAGGGTCTCGGTAGTGATGAGGTCGATGCCCTGCGCGGCGGCGTACTTCTCCGTATTTCGGCGCGCTTTGCCACGAACGAAGAACGGAATCTTCGACAATTCCTTTTCCCCGTCCGCCGACCAGGTCGGCGCGGACGTCTGTACCGCGAGTGGCGCACCCGACGCCTCAGCCACAGTGGTGGCCGTGGGCAATTGCACCGACGCGGGCGCCGGCGCCGAGACGACGGGTGTGACGACGGCGCCGTGCGGCTCCGTCCCCATCGCACCGGCGAAAGCCTCGGGCTTCGCTGGTGCGACGCTATGCAGATGCGATGGCGTCGCGCCATCGCCGAATTCGAAATCCTCTCGGAACATCTGCAGCAGATGCTCTTCGAGTCCCATCATCAGCGGATGGACCCAGGCATCGAAAATCACGTTCGCGCCTTCGAAACCCATCTGCGGCGAGTAGCGCGCCGGCACATCCTGTACGTGAATCGGCGTCGAAATCACGGAACACGGCACACCGAGTCGCTTGGCGATGTGGCGTTCCATCTGCGTGCCAAGCACGAGCTCGACCTGCAGCTCCGCCACCGTGCGCTCGACATCCAGATAGTCATCCGTGATCAGCGCGGTCACGCCGTATTTCTCAGCGCACGCCTTCACTTCACGCGCCATCTCACGGCTGTAGGTGCCAAGGCCGACCACCTTGAAACCCAGCTCCTCGCTCGCGATGCGCGCGGCCGCAACGACGTGCGTCCCGTCGCCGAAAATGAATACCCGCTTGCCGGTCAGATACGTTGCATCGACAGAGCGCGAATACCACGGCATGCGTGACTGGCTGCTGCCAAGCGACGCGGCCCCGGGCGCTTCGCCACCGAGGACTGCAGAGACATCGATGTCGAGCACACGACCGACTTCAGCGATGAAGTCGCGCGTCGCGCCGACACCGATCGGCACCGTCGTGATCGTCGGCATCTGGAACGTGCGCTGCAACCAGCTGCACGTCGTCAGCGCGATTTCAGGATAGAGACAGACATTCGCATCCGCGTCCGGCAGCCGCCGGAGATCGTCCGGCTCAGCCCCGAGCGGCGCGCTGACGTGCACATCGACGCCGATGCTGTTCAGCAGCTTCGTGATTTCGGCAATGTCGTCGCGGCAGCGGAAACCGAGGATGGTGCCGCCGAGCAGGTTCACACGCGGGCGACGACCGCTGCGATCGGGACGCGGCTCGCGGGTCTTCGAGCGCTCGAGCAGCAGCGTGCGCACCAGCTGGTAGAACGTTTCCGCCGCGCCCCAATTCTCCTTTTTCGAGTATGACGGCAACTCGAGCGGGACG
Organism: Gemmatimonadales bacterium; assembly: GCA_038231095.1. Classification (GTDB taxonomy): domain Bacteria; phylum Gemmatimonadota; class Gemmatimonadetes; order Gemmatimonadales; family Gemmatimonadaceae; genus JACMLX01. The sequence goes on along the minus strand of JBBRLZ010000037.1, from coordinate 28,875 downwards.
ATCGGCACTGAGAGATTCATCCCCATCGCGAGGCTGCCGGGATTGTCCTGAATCAGTTCTGCCGTGCAACTCTCGCCGACCAGCAGCGCCTTGGGTGCGAAGCGATCGACCGCGTCCTGCACGGCGCGTGTCACGATGTTCGCCGTATCACCACCCAGATCTCGCGCCTGGAACGTGGTGTACGTGACGGGCGGTCGCTTGTCCTGCCGCTCGATCATCGTGAACAACAGATCGGCGTAGGTGTCGCCCTGCGGGGCATGCAGCACGTAATGCACGTGCCGCATCGATGTGGCGATGCGCATGGCGCCGACGTGCGGCGGTCCTTCGTACGTCCAGAGAGTCAGCTGCATGCTGTCACACCGTCAGTCGGGCGCTGCGATCAAGGGGTCGCACAAAAAGCTCTGCCAGATCGCCCGCCTGGTCATAGCCTTGAATCGGCGAGAAGACGAGTTCAATCGACCACTTGGTGCGGAGTCCGCGCGCCTCGAGCGGATTGGCGAGGCCAAGCCCACACACCGTCAGATCGGGGTGCTGTGCCTGACAGCGATCGAGCTGCTTCTCCACGTCCTGGCCTTCACTGAGGAAGGTACCTGCCGGCAGGAGCGACAGCTCCGTCTCCATCAGCATGCGATCGAGATATGGCGTGCCGACTTCGACCAGCGACATGCCGCATTCCCGCGAGAGGAATCGCGCCAGCGGCATTTCGAGTTGCGAATCGGGGAAAAAGAAAATCCGCTTCCCTTCGAGCGTGCTGCGATAGCGCTGCAGCGCCGTGACGGCACGCGCCTGCGCCGGCTCAGTGACGCGCCGGAAGTGCTCGGCCGGGATGTCCCACCCTGCCGCGGCGGCGGCGAGCCAGCGCGTCGTGCCATCGGCGCCCAGCGGATACGGCGCCTGCAGCAGCGTCGCACCACGCGCCTGCAGCGCGCGAACCGTTTCGCCGACGAAGGGCTGCGCCAGCAGCAGCTGCGTGCCCGGACCGACCGGCGGCAGATCCGACGCGCGGCGCGCCGGGAAAAACGACACCGGTCCGATGCCGAGCTGCGTGAAGAGGCGCGAGAACTGGTCCTCGATCACATCGGCCAGCGTGCCGACGACGAGCAAGCGCCGCTGTCCATCGGTCGCGGCGGGGAGGTGTGGGACCATCGCCTTCAAGCACTGGTCTTCGCCCTGCGTGAACGTCGTCTCGATACCGCTGCCCGAGTAGCTGAGGATGCGCACCCGAGGAAAATTCTCGCGATTGAGACGCTCCGCGGCCGTGACGAGGTCGAGCTTGATCACTTCGCTCGGGCAGGACCCGACGAGAAAAAGCGTCGAAATCTCCGGTCGGCGGGCGAGCAATTCGGCCACCACGCGATCCAGTTCCGTATTGCAGTCGGCCATCCCGGCCAGATCGCGGTCCTGCAGAATGGCCGTGGCAAAACGCGGCTCGGCAAAAATCATCACGCCGGCGGCCGATTGGAGCAGGTGCGCGCAGGTCCGCGATCCAATGACGAGGAAGAAGGCATCCTGCATCTTGCGGTGCAGCCAGACGATCCCCGTCAGCCCGCAGAACACCTCACGCTGCCCACGCTCGCGCAGCACCGGGGCATCGCTGCAGCCTCCGCCGATTACGGGGTCATTCACGACCGGCAACGACGTACTCATACGGCGGCCTGTGCGCGCACCGCGGCGTCATGCTGCTCCTGCAACCGCGCCGCCCGCAGTTTCAGAATGAATTGCACCGCATTCACGACGTACACTGAATAGGCCGATAATGCGACCAGAAACAACGCAGTCGTCGAGAGTCGGCCGGTGAGCAATCCGCCCAGATAGATCGTGTGCAACGCGATGACCACGAAGCTCACCGCATCTTCCCAGAAGAACGCCTCGGCGAACAAATATTGGCCAAATACGACTTTTTCCCAGATCGCGCCGGTGACCATGATCGTGTAGAGCAGGATCGTCTTGGCGATGATCGAGATGTGGGCGGCGCGAATACCGTCGCCGGTCAGCAACGACCGCACGACGAGGACGGCGCTGACGGCAAAGACGAGGAACTGAATCGGGGCCAGAATGCCCTGCACCAGCGTCCACCTGGTGGCATCGCGGCGTACCCGTTGTTCCGGCGTATAGAGGGCTTTCACCGCGCGACCGCGGCCGGCAACGGATGTTGCCGCACGCTGCTGCTCCGGGGTCATCGTCAGTCCGCCATCCATCACTCAACGCGCTCCTGTAGGCCGTTCCCACGAGGCTACCCTCGGGAGGGAAAGTGTCAAGTAAATCTGACACCTCTCGACGAACCGTCCCGATACGGACTCACCGAATTTGACAAGCTGCGGCGTGAGGGTTTCTTCACGTCACCGGCATTCTCGTCTTGCGGCAACGCAGCCAGAGCGGAAATGCTGCCAGCCGACATTCGGCAGATCTATCGCTCGGAGGGATACGTTGTCCAGCTCGCTGTATCCGGCCTACGGCCAGAATCTCGCCTCGGAGTGCGAATCGCCGCGCGTGCGTGGCGCATCGATTGGCCGCTCCATGGAACTGGAGCTGATTCCCCGCCTCCTGCAGCACGCTCGGGGCGCGACGGGTTCGACTGACGCGCTGCCGGATCCATCGGCCCCGATCACCGACGCTGACGTGCGGGCCCTCGTCGAGGCGTGCCTGTCGCAGGACGAGGATCGCTGCGCTGCGCTCGTCACGGACCACATCGAATCCGGCGCACCACTCGAACGGATCTGCCTTGATCTGCTCACACCGGCCGCGCGCAATCTCGGCTTGCTGTGGGAGGAGGATGAAGCCGATTTCGTCGAAGTCACGCTCGGGCTTGGCCGCATGCAGCGCGTCGTTCGCGATCTCGGCCGTCGCGTGGCCGCCGAGACACCGATGTCCGACGATGCCGGTCAGGCGTTCCTCTGCGGCATGCCCGGTGAACAACACTCGCTCGGCCTTGCGATGGTGGCGGAGTTCTTCGTCGCCGACGGGTGGGGCGTGACGGTCGGACCGCCGCTTGGTGCGGAGGATGTGTTGCACGAAGTCGCCGCTCATTGGTACGACGTGATTGGCCTATCGGTCGGGCTCGTCGAGCGGATTCCGAAGATCACGGATGTCATTCGTGACATCCGGCGCGCCTCGCTGAACACCGATCTCGCGGTGCTGGTCGGGGGGCAGGCGTTCCTCGACCGTCCGGAGTTGGTGGTCGCCGTCGGTGCCGACGCCTCCGCGCCAGATGCGTCGCAGGGTCCGATGGTCGGGCGCACCCTCGTCCAGGCGCGACGCGCGGCGCTCGAGACGGCCTCACTGCCGCCGTCCGAACCGCCCACACCGTGAATTCTTCCCGCGCCGTCGACGGTGGCCTCGCGGATCTCGACCCACAGCTCGCGGCCGATCTGGTCGCGAACACGGGTGATCTGGCGGTTGTCGTCGATCGAACGGGCGTCGTGCGCGCGGTGGTCGCGACCGACACAGAGCTGCGGGAAGCGGGCATCGATCAGTGGATCGGGCAGCACTGGGCGCAGACGGTCACCATGGAAACGCGTGGCAAGGTTGAAGCACTGTTGCGCGATGCCGGCAGCAAATCGTCGGGCCGGCGTCGCCAGGTGAACCACCTGCTCCCGGGCGGTAACGATCTGCCCGTGTCGTACACAGTCATGCGCGTCGGGCGCGATGGTGCTTTCGTCGCCGCGGGCCGTGACATGCGCACTGTCTCCGCCTTGCAACAGCGCCTCGTCGAAGCCCAGCAGGCGATGGAACGTGATTACTGGCGTCTCCGGCACGTCGAGACGCGGTATCGGCTCCTGTTCCAGCTCGCAGCCGAAACGATTCTCGTCGTGGACAGCGCAACCATGAAGGTCATGGATGCGAATGCGGCGGCCGGCAAGCTGTTCGGCGAAGCGCCGGAAAAGCTGACGGGTCGCGCGTTTCCGTTCGGCATTGCGCCCGAAGACCTGCAGGCGGTGGGCGACGCGGTCAGCAATGCCCGCGCGGTCGGTAAGAGTGGCGATATCCGCGTGCGCCTCGCGCGCACCGGTGACACGTTCGGCATCAGCGCGTCCACCTTCCGTCAGGACAGCAGCACACTGCTGCTGATTCGTTTCGCGGCGATCGACGGCGACCGCGCAGTCGGCGACAGTGGCGAACGCGGCCGCATTGCCGCATTGCTGGAACAGTCGCCCGATTCGTTCGTAATCACGGACATCTCGGGCATGGTCACATACGCCAATCGCGCCTTCCTCGACCTCGTACAACTGACGTCGGACGAGCAGGTGCGCGGCGAGGACATCGGGGCGTGGATCGGTCGACCCGGCGCCGACTTCGATGTCTTCGTGACGATGCTCAAGCGCAACGGTGCCGTGCGCCTGGCACTCACGTCGGCGCGCGGCGTACACGGCCTCTCGACGGAGGTCGAAGTGTCGGCGGCATGGCTTCCGGATGCCGACCATCCGTCCATCGGTTTCATGCTCCGCGATGTCGGTCGACGCCTCGCCGTGGGTCCGCAGGGTGCGCGCGACCTGACCCGCGCTGTGGAGCAGCTGACATCTCTCGTGGGCCGCGTCTCGCTGCGGGAATTGGTGCGCGACACGACCGATCTGGTCGAGCGGCATTTCATCGAAGCGGCGCTGGAACTGACGGATGACAACCGCACGTCAGCCGCGGAAGTGTTGGGCGTCAGCCGCCAGAGTCTGTACGTGAAACTGCGCCGCCATCGCCTGCTCGACAGCCCGGACAGCGCGCTGTCGGGTTCCGAGTAACCGCCGTACCTGACGGACCCTTGCGAAGGGGCGTTTTTCGGCGCACTGTCAGAAAATGTTGACACTGGAATCCGTCAGCCCTCGTTTACACAGCAGCCAGGGGCGCTATCCAAGCCCCGGCGCGGTGCTCGAGCTGCTCAAGCCGGTCACGTGGTTCCCGCCGATGTGGGCCTTCGCGTGCGGGGTCGTGAGCAGCGGCGTGCAGATGGATGGACGGTGGTGGCTGTTCGCGCTCGGTATCGCGCTCACCGGGCCATTGTCATGTGCGTCCAGTCAGGCCGTGAACGACTGGTTTGATCGCCATGTCGACGCGATCAACGAACCGCAGCGCCCGATTCCGTCCGGCCGAATTCCTGGCATCTGGGGCCTGATCATTGCGATCGGCTGGAGCGCTGCCGCGATCGCCGTTGGCGCCGCGTTCGGGACGGCCGGACTGATTGCAACCTGCGTCGCAATCGCGCTCTCATGGGCCTACAGCGCCCCACCGATGCGTCTCAAGTCCGACGGTTGGCTCGGAAACGCGGCTGTCGGTTTCACCTATGAAGGTCTGGCGTGGATCACCGGCGCCATCGTCATGCTCGGCGGGTGGCCGAGCGGGCGCGTCATCACGCTGGCTGTCCTCTACAGCGTCGGTGCTCACGGCATCATGACGCTGAATGATTTCAAGTCGATCGAAGGCGACAGGCAACTCGGCGTGTGGTCACTGCCCGTGCAGCTTGGTGCCGAACGTGCCGCACGACTTGCTGGCATCACGATGCTGCTTCCGCAGGTCATCGCATTCGGATTCCTGCTGTTCGCGTGGAACCGGCCGATGCATGCGGTCGTGCTGCTGCTGCTGATCCTGATCCAGCAGATCATGCTCCCGACGTTCCTGCGTGATCCCGTCAGGAAAGCCTTGTGGTACAGCGGCTTCGGCGTCCCGTTCTCGGTGCTCGGCATGATGGTCTGTGCCAATGCGGTTCGCTCGATGGGAGCCGGCGCGTGAGCACTGCCGCCGTGACCATGCCCGCGCGCGCTGAGCGTGCCTTCGGCTTCGGCTCGGTATTGCGACTTGGTGCGGTACAAGCGTGTCTCGGCGGATTGATCGTGTTGATCACCGCCACGATGAACCGCGTGATGGTCGTCGAACTGCACTTGCCGGCGATGGTGCCCGGTGCGCTGGTTGCGCTCCACTATGGCGTGCAACTCTGGCTGCGCCCCCGCATGGGCCATTTCGCCGATCAGCACGGGCGTCTCACGCGCTGGATCGTGCTCGGCATGCTGATGCTCGCGTGCGGCGTCGTGGCGATCGCCGCACTGCTGCCAGCCTTGCGCTCCGCGCCGATGCTCGGCTACCCGCTGATCATCGCCGCATTCGCTCTGGTCGGACTCGGCGTCAGTACCTCAGGCACGCTACTTCTCACGCTGCTGTCACTGCGCGTCCCCGCCGAACGGCATGCGCGCGCCGCGGCGACTGTCTGGCTGTGCATGATCGCCGGCTTCATTCTGACGACCGTCGTTGCGGGCAAGCTGCTCGAGCCTTTCACATTCGCGACGCTGGTCCGCTGCACGGCGATCATCGGTGCGGCCGCCGTCGCGCTGACGACCCTGGCGCTGGCCGGGCTCGATGCGCCACGCGCCACGGCAGCCCGGGAGCGCGCCGCAACCACTCCATTCGCAGACGCACTACGCGTCGTGTGGGCGGACCCGATCGCGCGTCGCTTCTCGTGCTTCGTCGCGCTCTCCATGCTCGCGTACAGCACGCAGGACCTGATTCTCGAGCCGTTCGCCGGATCGGTATTCAATCTCTCGCCGGCTGACAGCACCCGGATCAGCGGTGTGCATCAGGCAGGCTCGCTGATCGGCATGCTGCTCACCGCGATGCTCTCGACGCGCATCGGCACGCTGGCAGCGTGGGCGCGCTGGGGCTGCATCGCCTCCGGGCTGGCACTGCTGTCCATCGCCGCGTCCCCCGTGGTCGGCAGCCTCATGATGCTCAAGGCATCGCTGCTGTCACTCGGCATCGCGAATGGGGCGTTCGCGATCGGTGCAATCGGGTCGATGATGTCGTTGTCGGCGGCGGCGGATCAGTCGCAGACCGGCGTGCGCATGGGCGTGTTCGGCGCGTCACAGGCGGTGGCGATGGCGGCGGGCGGCATGCTTGGCGCCGGCGCGAGTGATGTGATGCGTTCCGCGCTGGGTTCTGACCGCCTGGGCTATGGCAGCGTGTTCGCGATGGAAGCCGCGCTGTTCGTTGGCGCGGCGGTCCTCGCATCCGCGGCGCGTGTGGTTGGGCGCGCCGAATCGACGGAGTCCCTGCTGGCAGCGGCAAGCTGAATGATGACGAGTGAGCGAGGTCTGTCGAACGTGTTTTCGCGAGGAGCGCAGTGATGAAGATGTACGACGTGGTGGTGATCGGCGGCGGGCCGTCCGGGGCGACAGCTGCGAACGATCTGGCGAAGCAGGGATTGTCCGTTGCCTTGATGGACAAGGCGGGCCGGGTGAAGCCGTGTGGCGGTGCCGTGCCTCCTCAGGCGATGGTGGATTTCGACATCCCGGATGAGTTGCTCGTCGCCCGTGTCGGCACCGCGCGCATGGTATCGCCGCACCGGCAGAAAGTGGACATCCCGGTCGGCAAGGGATACGTCGGCATGGTGGATCGTGGCACCTTCGACGAATGGCTGCGCGAGCGCGCCCGGTCGAACGGCGCGGAACGCATTACCGGCTACTTCGATCACTTCAGCTACGACACCGACGACCGGCTGCTGATTCACTTCGCGGCGGGATCGTCGCGCTCGGGCGAGCTGCAGACGATCAAGGCTCGCCATCTGATCGGCGCCGACGGGGCGCTGTCCGCCGTCGCCCGCCAGGCGATTCCGATCGCCTACGCTGGCGGCAATCGTGTGACGGCCTACCACGAGATCGTGAAGTCGCCAACGGTCGAAACGGACGACTTCCAGGCGCGCCGAGCAGACATCTACTATGACGGCCAGTACTCCCCGGACTTCTACGCGTGGGTCTTCCCGCACGGGGATGTCACGAGCATCGGGACCGGCACCTTCGAGCAGGGCTTCGACATGCGGGCGGCCGTGGCGCGGCTCCGGGCGGAGACCGGACTGGCGGATTGCGAGACGATTCGCCGTGAAGGGGCCCCGATTCCGCTCCGTCCGCTGAAGTGGTGGGAAAACGGGAAAGATGTATCAGTTTGCGGAGATGCGGCCGGGGTGGTAGCGCCAGCCTCAGGTGAGGGCATCTTCTACGCTATGACTTGTGGCCGATTCACCGCCGATGCCGTTTCCGACGCCATCCGCTCGGGCAAACCGAGCAAGCTGCGCGCAGCGCGGCGGCGTTTCCTGTGGGAGCACGGTCAGGTGTTCAAGGTGCTCGACGTGATGCAGAACTTCTGGTACACGACCGACAATCGCCGCGAGCGGTTCGTGTCGATGTGCAAGGATGAAGACATTCAGCAGTTGACGTTCGATGCGTACATGCGGAAGAAGCTCGTGCGCGGCAAGCCGTTCGCCCATGCACGCATCTTCTTCAAGAACATCGGCCATCTGACAGGCTTGGCGCCGGTTGCCTGATGTTCGGGTATTCGGGATCGGCGATTTCGCTCGCCGCGTGTGGCGTCGTGGTGACGGCCGCGGGTGGCGCGCTCGTGACACAGCTCGGCCCGTGGTATTACGGACTGAAGAAACCGTCGTGGCAACCGCCCGATTGGCTTTTTGGTCCCGCGTGGACGACGATTTTTCTCTTCATGGCGTTCGCGTTCATCGTGTCGTGGGACGAGTTGCCGTCGAATGGCGCGAAGGCGCGGTTGTTCGGACTCTTCGCACTGAACGGCGGCCTGAACACGCTGTGGAGTTTTCTGTTCTTCGGCCGACGCCGGCCGGATCTGGCCTTGATCGAGATCGCGCCCTTCTTCGGCAGCATCGTGCTGCTGACGGTAACCGTTGCGCCGTTGGATCGGCGCGCGGCGTGGGCCTTTGTACCGTATCTGTGTTGGGTGGCGTTCGCGACCGTGTTGAACGTCGCCATCGTACGCCGCAACGCTCCCTTCGGACTTCGGTGAACGCATGCTGATTTGCCTGGCAGTCGACTATCGCACCGCGGACGTCTCCACGCGCGAACGATTCCACGTGGCCGAGCAACGACTCGGTGAGATGTACGGTGCGCTGCTCGGCGGCGGTGTTGCCGAACTCGCGCTCGTGTCGACGTGCAATCGCACGGAGCTCTACGTCTGGACCGAATCGAGCGGACAGGCGGCGCTGGAAACGGCGGTTGACCATCTGACGACGGTCTGGATGCCGGAACCGCTGGAACGGCATGCGCTCCTCCAGTCGCTGAACGTCCGCATCGGCGATGAAGTCGGTCGCCATCTGCTGCGCCTCGCAGCGGGCCTCGAAAGTCAGATCCTTGGCGACGGGCAGATTCTCGGCCAGGTGCGGTCGTCGTATCGCACGGCGTGTGAGATGAACACGGTCGGCCCGATGCTGCACCGGCTGTTCGAGATCGGGCTGCGCACGGGACGTCGCGTGCAGTCGGATACGAATCTCTCCACGGGCCGCAATTCGATCGGTGCCGAGGCGGCATCGGTGGCGTTGAAGCGCTTCGGCTCCCTGCAGCACGCTCGCTGTCTGATCATCGGCTGCGGCAAGACCGGCACGCGCGCGGCGCGTCAGCTGGCCAAGCTTGGTGCGGTGGACATCGTGATGATGAATCGCACGATGGAGCGCGCGCAGGAGCTGGCCGAAAGCCTGCGTGGCCGCGTCGCGTCGATGGATACGCTGCACGTCGAAGCGGCACTTGCCGATGTCGTGATCATCGCGACCGGTGCGGCCACCCACACGCTGCTCGCTGAGCATCTGCAGACCGCACGCGTCAACGTGGGCTACGATCACGCACCACTGCTGGTGCTCGACCTCGCGATGCCGCGCAACGTCGATCCGCGCGCCGGCGCGATTCCGGGCGTCACGCTGATCGATCTCGACTCGCTGCATCAGCCGATCATCGCCGCCGAAGCCGCACGTCTCTCTGCCGTGCCGGATGCCGAGCGCATCGTCGATCACGAGATGCGCTGGCTGCGCCACTGGCTTGCGACCGGTGCTGCACGCCTCGCGATCCGTTCGCTGCATCACGCGCTGGTGGATCTCTGCCGCCGCGAAGTGGCCTTCGTGGCCGGTGACGATGTCGCCGAGCGCACTGCCGAACGCATCGTGGCCAAGCTGCTCGCACGCCCGATGAACGTGTTCAGCGATGCGATTGCCCGTGGCGAGAACGTGGACGATCTGGCGGTCCACCTCGATCAGCTCTTCGCGAACACACCGCGGCGCGGTGTACCGTCCGATTTTTCAGCGAGGCCGATGACGCACGATCGAGTGTCGGCTCTCGTTCCACCGAACTCCTGACGCAGCCATGCCGATCAAGTCCACGACGTCCATCGCGATTGACACGCCGCCCTCCGGCGCGACACCGCGCCGCAGCGACCTGTTCCTGCGCGCATGCCGCCGGGAAATCGTCGAGCGGCCGCCGGTGTGGATGATGCGCCAGGCGGGACGTTATCTCCCCGAGTATCGCGCGGTCCGTGCGAAGTCGGGTGGCTTCCTCGAGATGTGCCGCACGCCGGAACTCGCGACGGAAGTCACGTTGCAGCCGGTGGACATCATGGGCGTGGATGCCGCGATCATCTTCAGCGATATCCTCGTCGTGCCGCAGGCGATGGGCATGGACCTGACGGTCGATGAAGGCGTGGGCCCGGTGTTCTCGTCCCCGCTGCGCAACGGTGACGCGATCGCGCGCCTCTCGCCGGTCGTGCCGGAAGAAGGACTCGGCTACATGCTCGATGCCGTGCGCATGACGCGTCGTGAACTCGACGGCCGTGTGCCGCTGATCGGCTTTGCCGGTGGTCCGTGGACGCTCGCCGCCTACATGGTCGAAGGGCGCGGCACGAAGCAGTTCGCCGTCGCCAAGCGCATGCTGTACGAAGCGCCGCAGGACGCGCACGCACTGCTCAACAAGCTTGCAACGGCTGTCGGCAACTTCCTTGTTGCGCAAGCCGCGGCAGGCGCGCAGGCGCTGCAGATCTTCGAGAGCTGGGCCGGGGCACTGGCGCCGCACGAGTTCCGTCAGTTCGCGCTGCCGTATCTCGCACGAGTGGCGTCGATCGCGCGTACGGCTGGCGTGCCGCTGATCGTCTTCGCGCCAGGCGCTGGCTGGGCGATGGAAGAATTGGCGCAGGCCACGATGGCCGACGTGATCGGCGTCGATTGGCAGGTGAGTGCGGCCGAGGCGAAGAAGCGCATGGAGCATCTGCCCGTCGCGCTGCAGGGCAATCTCGATCCGTGCCTGCTCTATGCGCCGCCAGGCACCATCCGGGCGCGCACGCTGCGGATGCTCGAGGAATTCGGCGGGCGCGGCCACATTGCCAACCTCGGCCACGGCATTCTGCCGGACATCCCGGTTGCCAACGCCAAGGCATTCATCGACACCGTTCGCGAATGGCGCGCACCGCAGGCGTCGATTCCGCTCAATCGTCCCAAGGATCGTCTCGCGTCATGACGCCGTCTGCGTCACCGGAGAGCGTGTCGCCGGCCGGGACGAACTCCGGCGACGCACGACGCGAACGCGCGATCGCGTGGATCGCTGACGTCCATGAAGCACTGACGGCGCTCTTCACGCGCCTCGATCGCGGAGCACAGTTTCGCGAGGATTCGTGGGAGCGTGCCGAGGGTGGTGGTGGCTATTCGCGCGTCATGATCGACGGTGCGACGTTCGAGAAAGGCGGCATCAATCGCAGCGTGGTGTACGGCCGACTGCCCGCAGCAGCGGCGGCGAAGCTGGGTGGGCGTGGCGTGTCGGATGGCGAATCGCACTTCTTCGCCACCGGCGTCAGCCTCGTCATTCATCCGCGCAGTCCGATGATTCCGACGGTGCATCTCAACGTCCGCTACTTCGAGCTCAGCGACGAGGCCGGGAACCTGCGCGACGCCTGGTACGGCGGCGGGACGGATCTCACGCCGATGTATCCGTTCCCGGATGATGTGAAGCACTTCCATCGCACACTCGCGACGATCTGCAACCGGTACGACGCCTCGCTGCATCGCCGGTTCAAGCCGTGGTGTGATGAGTACTTCCGCAACACGCATCGCGACAATGAAACACGTGGATGCGGCGGCGTGTTCTTCGATCACGTGCGACCGGGCGAGGACGAAAGCGGGATGGATGCCGAGGCCACGATGGCGTTCGTGAACGACATCGGGCGCAGCCTGACCGAGGCGTACGGACCGATCGTCGAGCGACGCCGCGATGCCGCGTATGGCGAGCGCGAACGGACGTTCCAGTTGATCCGGCGTGGTCGCTATGTCGAGTTCAACCTGGTGCACGATCGCGGCACGCACTTCGGGCTACACACCGCGGCACGCATCGAGAGTGTACTGATGAGTCTTCCGCCGATCGCGGCATGGCCGTATGCACCAACCTGGCCGGCGGGCAGCTTTGAGTCCGAGCTGATGGCGATGCTCGTGCCGCGCGACTGGCTCGCAGACTGACCGCCGTGCGTCCGGCCCCGCACGTCATCGTCTGTGGCGCCGGTCTGACCGGATTGACGACGGCGTGGCATCTGCGCCGCGCCGGCATCCACGTCACGGTGGTCGAAGCGACCGACACGGTCGGCGGTGTGATCCAGAGCACGCAGCGCGACGGCTATCTGGTCGAGCACGGCCCGAACTCGTGCATGCTCACCGATCCACTCGCCGCGCTCGTCGACGCGCTGGAACTGGCGCCATTGCTGCGCGTGGCAGCACCGCAGGCACAGCGTCGCTACATCGTGCGCGACGGCCACGCGCTGGCCGTGCCATCGTCACCACCGGCCATGCTCCGTTCGCCGCTGTTCAGTGCATCGGCCAAGCTGCGCGTACTGGCCGAGCCGTTCATCGGTCGGCGCACGACGACGGGCGACGAATCAGTGGCGAGCTTTGTGCGCCGTCGACTCGGCACCGAGCCGCTGACATGGGCCGTCGATCCATTCGTTTCCGGCGTCTACGCGGGCGATCCTGAGCAGCTCAGCGTTCGACATGCATTTCCGCGGCTTGCTGCGCTCGAACGCGAGCACGGCTCGCTGATTCGCGGCATGATCGCGAGCGCACGCAAGAGCCGGATCGCGCGCGGCCAACCCGGTTTCACGCGTGCACACGCGACGATGGTGTCGTTTGCGGATGGCATGGGCTCACTGCCTCGTGCGCTCGCCGACAGCCTCGGCCACGCCAACATTCTCCGTCGCACGCGCGTTCTCGCGATCGCGCATGACCGAGGCCGCTCACAGGTGACGGTGGAGCACGATGGCGTGCGGCTGACGCGGAGTGCGGACGCGGTCATCTCCACGTTGCCGCTTCATGCGCTGGCGACGATCGACATCGGCCCGTCGGCACACGCGGGAGTGGCGAGACTCGCGGCCGTGCCGTATCCGCCGGTGTCGTCGCTTGCGCTCGGATTCCTGCGTGCTGACGTGGCGCACGCGCTGGACGGTTTCGGCATGCTCGTGCCGAGCGCCGAGCGGAAACGCCTTCTCGGCGTGCTCTTCTCCAGTACGCTGTTCGAGGATCGCGCCCCCCGCGACTTCGTGCTGCTGACGTGCTTCCTCGGCGGCGTGCGGCAACCGGACGTCGGGCGGATGGAGACCTCCGCTTTGCTCGAGCTGGTCCGTCCGGAGTTGGCGGCGATGCTTGGCGTGACGGGTGCGCCGACGTTCGTGCAGCACACGGTGTGGCCGCAGGCCATTCCGCAATACAACCTCGGTCATGATGAGGTGTCGCGCGCGGCAGATGCGGTGGAAGCGGCGGTGCCAGGATTGCTCGTCGACGGCCAGTTCCGCCGTGGCGTGAGCGTCGGTGATTGCATCGCGGCGGGGGCACTGATCGCAGCGCGAGCAATGGAGACTGCGCACCGTATGATCGCGACCCGTGGCACGGACGGTGACGAGCACGACGCTGACCACACTTCGATCGCTCCCGCCGCCGTTGCCTGACCGACCGTCGGCGCACCGCGTCGCTAGTTTTGCAGCATGACGGCAACTCTCGACGTCCTCGCCATCATGGCGCATCCGGACGATGTGGAACTCACCTGCGGCGGTACGCTGCTCGCCAGCGTTGCACGCGGGCGCCGCGTCGGTATCGCTGATCTGACGGCCGGGGAAACCGGCAGCCGCGGCACGGTGGCGATCCGCGCTGAAGAAGCGCAGCACGCATCGCGGATTCTGGGCGTTTCAGTGCGCGAAAACCTGCACCTGCCCGACGCGCATCTCGTGAACACACCCGAAGCGCGCGAGGTCGTGATCCGCGCCATCCGTCGGCACCGCCCGACGATCGTGATCACGCACGCTCGACAGGGGCGTCATCCCGACCACATCGCGGCCGCGCAGCTCGTGCGCGATGCGTGCTTCCTCTCGGGACTGAAGAATCTCGTGCCCGACATGCCGGCGTTCCGCCCGCGCAAGGTGCTGCACGCGCTGTCATTCCGCGAAGATTCGATCGCGCCATCGTTTGTGGTGGACATCAGCGATGTCTTCGAGCAGAAGTTGGCTGCCATCCGCTGCTACCACTCACAGTTCGACGGCCTCACGCAGGCTGGCGAGGTGTACCCGAACGGCGAGCCGCTGGCGGACGTGATTCGCCATCAGGCCGCGCACTACGGCACGATGATTCGCGCACGCTATGGCGAACCGTTTCATATGACCGAAACCTTGCGTGTCGAGGACATCGCGTCGCTCGACGTCTCCACTTTCTGAGAAGACATCGTGGACTACGGCGAGTATCTGCAGCTCAACGGCCTGCTCGAACTACAGCAGATCCAGTCGAAGCCGGAGCACCCTGACGAACTGCTGTTCATCATCGTCCATCAGGCAAGTGAACTCTGGTTCAAGGTGCTGCTGCACGAGATGGATCAGATGTCGGAGGCGATGGACGCCAACGATGCACCGCGCGCAGTCTCGAGCATCACCCGCATCAACGTGCTGGTGACGATCGTGAGTCAGCAGCTCGCGGCACTCGACACGCTGCCACCGCAGCGGTTCGCGCAATTCCGCGGCTACCTCGGCACATCGAGTGGATCGCAGAGCGATCAGTTCCGCGCGATCGAGGCCCGCAGCGGCCTGCGCGACGAACACTTCCTGCAGGTGATCCGTGAGCACGGCGATCCGCCGGCACTGGTGCAGAAGGCGCTCGACGCACCGCTGATGCAGACGCAGTTCCTGACGATGGTCGAGCGCGCCGGCCTGACGCTCGAGCAGGTGTACACCGAACACGAACACGGACCGCTGGCGCAATTGGCCGAAGGCCTGCTCGCCTATGAGCAGCAATTCGCGCAGTGGCGTTTCCTGCACGTGCAACTCGTCGAGCGCATCATCGGTCCGCAGACGGGCGGCACCGGTGGCACGCTTGGCGCGAAGTACCTGAATCGCACGCTGCAGAATCGCTTCTTTCCGGCGCTGTGGGCGATTCGCGCGAAGTTCTACGGCGCGTCGCGGTGACGCGGTACGACATCAGTGTGGCGTACAGCGCCGGCACGCCCGAGTGGCCCGGCGACACCCCGTATTCGTGCGGTTGGGCATGGGACATGGCGAAGGGCGCGAGCGTGAATGTCGGCCATGTGACGACGAGCTGGCATATCGGGACGCACGCCGATGCCCCGCTGCACGTCATCGCGAACGGTGCGCCGAGTGAGACAATGCCGCTCGACGCGTTCGCCGGTCCGGCCACGGTGATCGACGCGCGTGACGCGAGCATCGGACCGGTGCTGACCGTCGAGTGGCTCAGTACCGCGCTCGACGGCCGAGCGATTCCGACGCGGCTGCTGATCCGCACCGGCCAGAGCACCGGTTCGGGGACCTTTCCAGCGGGCTGGCCCTCGCTGACGCCGGACGCCGCCGCCTGGCTGACGAAGGCGGGGATGCGACTCTTCGGCGTGGACGCACCGAGCGTCGACCCGAAGACCGCGACCGACCTCGTGGTCCATCAGACGCTCTTCGCCGGCGGGGCCTGGTTCCTCGAGAATCTGTCGCTCAACGGCGTGCCGGACGGTGACTACCATCTGACCGCGTATCCCGTTCTGGTCGTCGGGGCGGACGCGGCGCCGGTCAGGGCCGTGCTGGAATCGCCCGACAGGTAGGCAGCGGCGGACTGGGGTCCTATCTTCCCCCAATGGCACCACCCATCTACCTCGATCACGCCGCGACCACGCCCGTCCGCCCCGAAGTGCTGGAGGCGATGACGCCGTTCTTCGGCGCGCGGTTCGGCAATCCGTCCAGTGTGCACCGCTGGGGTCGCGACGCGCGGACCGCACTCGACGAAGCGCGCTCGCGCATCGCAGCATGTCTCAAGGCGCAGCCGGACGAGATCGTCTTCACGTCAGGCGGCACCGAGGGCGACAACCTCGCGATCATCGGCACGTGGCGCATGCGGCGTTCACAGGGTCGCAACGCGGTCGTGACCAGCCCGACCGAGCACAAGGCGGTGCTCGAGGTCGTGCATCAGGTCGCGCGTGAAGGTGGTGAGGAACGCCTCCTGCCGGTGAACGCATGCGGCGAGGTCGAGCGAGCGTCGTACGAAGCGATGATCGACGAACAGGTCGCGATCTGTTCCGTGATGTGGATCAACAACGAGATCGGCGTCGTGCAGGACATTCCGGCAATCGGCGCGCACGCGCGGAGCGTCGGCGCACTGATGCACACCGATGCGGTGCAGGCGTTCGGCAAGATCGCGATCGACACGACGACGCTGCCGGTCGATCTGCTCTGCCTGAGCGGACACAAGATCGGCGCACCGAAGGGTATCGGTGCGATGTACCTCCGTCGTGGCACGCCATTCGAGCCGCTCTTTCACGGTGGCTCACAGGACCGTGGTCGTCGTCCCGGTACCGAGAACGTCGCGTTCGCGGTCGGCCTCGCCGTCGCCGCGGAACTGCAACTTGCGGAGCGCGAATCCGAATGCGCACGGCTGGGTGCACTGCGCGACACGCTGCAGCAGGCCATCACCGCGCGAGTCCCCGATGCGGTCGTTCATGGACTCGGCGCGACGCGTGCCCCGCACATTCTGAACATCAGCGTGCCTGGCACTGACAGCGAGAGCCTGCTGATGGCACTCGATCTGGCGGGCATCGCTGCCAGCGGTGGCTCCGCCTGTCAGAGCGGAAGCGTGTCGCCGAGTCATGTGTTGAGTGCACTGGGTGTCTCGCGCAGTCTGGCCGGCGCGGCAGTGCGGTTGTCCGTTGGCATGCTCACGACAGATGCCGACGTGGCGCGCGTGAGCGAAGTGTTTCCGGCACTCGTCGAGAAGGCACGTCGCCTCGCAGGGGCGGCGTAGCGTCATGACTGGGCAGCGGGTGCTGGTCGCGATGAGCGGTGGCGTGGACAGTTCCGTCGCGGCAGCGTTGCTGCATGAGCAGGGCTACGAGGTCATCGGCGCGACGATGAAGCTCTTCTGCCACGGCGAAGATCTGCCCGACCGGCCCTGCTGCTCACTCGACAGCGTGAACGATGCACGCCGCGTCTGTCAGCAGCTTGGCGTACCGCACTACGTGCTCAATCTCGAAAGTGCATTCGGCCGCGACGTCGTGCAGGATTTCGTGGACGAATACAGTCGTGGCCGCACGCCGATTCCGTGCGTGCGTTGCAACACGTTCACCAAGTTCCGCGATCTCGTGCGCAAGGCTGAAGCGCTTGAATGCGACTGGATTGCGACGGGGCACTACGCACGTGCGATCGATGGTGAGTTGCATCGCGGTCTCGACGGGGCCAAGGATCAGACGTACTTCCTCTGGGGCATCGAGCGCGATGTGGTGCGTCGCTTGCTGTTGCCGGTCGGGCATCAGACCAAGGCTGAGACGCGCGCGATGGCCCATCGACTCGGGCTCGAAGTGATCGCGGAGAAGACTGAGAGCCAGGATATCTGTTTCGTGCCGGATGGCGATCATCTGAAGATCATCCGCCGCGAACTCGGTGATGAGGCGCCATCGTTGCAGCGCGGGCCGTTCGTCCTCGAAGACGGAACCCTGGTGGGCGAACACGATGGCTTCGCGCGTTTCACGATCGGGCAGCGAAAGGGTGTGCCGGGCGGCTTTGCGTCACCGATGTTTGTCGTTGCCATCGAGCCTGAGACGCGCGCGGTGGTGCTCGGTCCGCGCGCGGCCTTGCTCGGCCGCGGTCTGATCGCGCGCGGTCTGAGCTGGATGTGCCGCACGCCGAAACAGGTTGGCGATCGCGTGTCAGTGCAGCACCGACACCGCGCGACACCGGTGCCAGCGGAGATCGTGCGAATCGATGGCGATGAAATCGAGCTGGCGCTCGATGCGCCGCTGAGTGCGATCACGCCGGGGCAGTCGATGGTGCTGTACGACGGCGATCAGGTGCTGGGTGGCGGCTTCATCGAGGCGGGGCGGCGTGCGGCGGGCACGCGTCGAACGTCGCTGCCTGTGATTCTGAGCGCGTAACTCTCCGCTGTCGTCGGAATTCGCTGGAGACCCTCTGGCCACCGCTGCGAAATCCCGAAATCCCGAAATGGCGACAGCGCCGCCAGCCGCTCACCCCCGCCCCGGCAACGCCGCCATCACCTGGCGCTTGAAATTCGCTGCGTAGCGCGAGATCTCCCGTTTCTTTCGGGCCACCACGCCATTCGCCATGCCCTGCGGCACGTACTCGCCATCACCCTTGTGCAGTACGAACCGCGACGAGTCGATCGCGCCCGCTGC
The DNA here is from genome assembly GCA_038231095.1 of Gemmatimonadales bacterium. Classification (GTDB taxonomy): domain Bacteria; phylum Gemmatimonadota; class Gemmatimonadetes; order Gemmatimonadales; family Gemmatimonadaceae; genus JACMLX01. Next base: position 10,429 of record JBBRLZ010000037.1, on the reverse strand, counting down.
TACATCACGCGCGCTGCTGATCTTCTTCTTGAGCGTCTCCACCTTCACTACGAATCCTCTCGTGCCAATCTCCATCGTCAGATAGTTCAACAGGTCGGAGTCTGAAGCACTGGCGAGGAAATAGCACGCCAGCAGCGGACACTCTCCAAACGCAGTTGCATCGAGTGACGACGGATGTGCGAGGCGCCTGTTACCCGCGACCATATCGCGATAGTCCAATGCAGCGATCATCACGCGCTGTACGAGTTTCACGATCGCACGGGCAAGTCCGATCAGTGGTCCTGTCGCCACGCCGAGGTCCGCAAAGAGTCCACCTACCTTTCCGCCAAGTGCGGCAGTGTCGGCGGCGAGATTCACTGCGGCCCGCGCCATCTCGACGGCCACCAGTTTCTGGAGCGCGTCAAGTGCGGCTTGCGCATCACCTGGCGCATAACTGCCTTTCGCGCGCTCGATGTGTATCAGTTGCACGCTGCGATTGCCGATCTTGAAGAGGTCGATCGCGACGTACGCGCCGCTCTTCGCGATGCCGAGGTACGGCGCGACTTCGGCAATGATCTCGGCGATGTCTTCCAACACCTGCACCGAGATGAAATCCATGACTTCGGCGAGTAGATCCTCGTCGAACATCTCTGCAATGAGCTGCGTGATCTGGCGCCTGACCGCAGCCTGAATCGACTGTGTCGCGCCTTGCACGACGCCCTTGGCGATGCCGGACGCCTCGGACCGAACAGTGACCAGTTGTGTCTGGATTCCCTTCACGTGCATCGCCGCGCGAAGTGGCGCCGGCTTCAACGTCGTGCCTTCAAAGACGCGGCGCAGCGCCTGCCGACGTGCAGCATCGACGGTCGCGACTGCGTCGGTGAACGCCTTGAAATCGTCGGCGGACTTGAAACCGGTCATGAGCGGGTGCGGGCTGGGGGCACGAACGAGCTATGAAAGCAGAGAGTACGGCGTCGGCATCAATGTTGATAGGCTCTCGAGGTGCGTCTTTGGTCTCACGTGCGTTCCACGTGCGCCAGGCGCACCGTCACCCCTCAGCCTCCATCCAGGAAAGCCTGTGCACGTGCAACCCGACGTGAAGGCCTACCGTCTACCGGTGTACACAAACCCACTGGCCGGTGTCCCGTAGCCGCTGGCCGTGAGCGAAGGGGTCTGATAGGCACTCGTGCTGAGCGCCGGCGACGCATAGCCACCTGCGTCCATGGCGCCGCCATACACCTTGGCGTACACGTTGCTGTCGGACAGGTCCAGGTAGCCGCTACTCGACGACATGTCATCCGCGCGCAGTGCCTCGAAGCTGGCGTTGTCGAAGCCGTTGGCCCGCATGAAGGCATCGACGCTGTCGTAGAGCGTCTTCCCGATCGCCGTGTGCAGTTGCACCTGAAATTGCAGCGGCACGCCGTTGTCATCCAACTCTGCCAGTGCCTGCAATAGCCGCATGACATCCGGCGTGTAGTGCCCGCTCTTGTTCGACAGGTACTTGAGCCGTCCATCGGTGACGCTCATTTCACCGGCAGCGGCGACGTCCTCGCCGGCCAGCAGTGACGAGTGATGGCGATTGCCGACCGCGTGTGAACTGACGTGGATGTTGCCTTCGTCGCTCATCACGTAAATGCCGTAGCCAGGGCCGTTGAACGCGGTGACCATGGCGCGGGTGTCGAAGGGCTTACCCGCCAGCATGAGCCGCCCGCCGTTGTATGAGAGTTGCGTGAGTCCGCGCCGGTCGATGTCGTGGTCGTACTCCACGACGCGATTGCTCTTCGGCCACACGATCGAGCCGTCCGGCGTGAGAGTGGCGCCCTGCCGAAACAGCCACTGCCGCATGCGGACCACCTCGGCATTGAGCCGCTCACCGACGGTCGTGTTCTGTTGCGCGTTGGTGTGAAGGGCCGCGAGTTCCTTGACGGTTTTCGTGGCGCTGCCACCGACGGCCACTGTAGCCGGCTTGGCTCCGAAGTCTTTGCGCTTCTCGTTCCACGTCACTGTCACGTCGGCGTTCGGACCAGTGCTTGAGGCGAATGTCTTCGCCGCGGCGAGATTCTGTTTGAGTTTCGTTTCCATCATCGTCAGATATCCATTGCGTTCGCCCGACGTCCCTTCCTCTGCCAGGTAGCCCGCGCCGATGTCTGAAAGCAGTTGGTACTTCATTCCGTCTCTCCTGAACAGAGGAACGCACGCGGAATCGTTGCGGCGACGATTGCGCTGCCCCGGAAGGCCTCGCGGCCACCGACGGCGGAAGCACTCGATGGACGTTGCGTACACACCGAGACGAGCAACGCCGCACTGACGCCGACCGCGTGGCCGAACCAGGCTCGATTTCCGGAACTCACATCGGCCAGAAATCTGAATCGGGGTAAGGCAAAGGAAAGGTGCTTGGGCCAATTGCGACCGCGGCGTCTCGGCGCCAAGGGCCTTCGTCAGACGCGCGGTCGCCCGCGCCGACGCGTGCATCACCGGCCACGGCGCTGACTCCACGGTAAGTCAGCTGGCGAGGCCGTCGGGTTCCAACGTCGGCAGAGCACCGACGGCAGGATCACGCTTCTGGCGGGCCCCGGTTCCCGAGGGTATGCTCAGAGTTCAATCGCTTCCGAGGCGCTCGAATGTCAACTGTCCGCGACCTGCTCACCAGAAAGGGAACATCCGTCATCGCCGTGACGCCGGACAACACGGTGCTCGACGCTGCTCACATCATGAACGACAAGGGCATCGGCGGAGTCGTCGTGATGACCGAACAGCAGTTGGTGGGGATCTTCACCGAACGCGACATCATGCGGCGCGTCGTGGCCGCGAATCGTGACCCGGCGACAACACTCGTGCGAGACGTCATGACCACGGACTGCATGACCATCACGGCCGACCTGCAGATTGCGGTCGTGCGGGCAATGATGAGTGCGCGTCGTATCCGCCATCTTCCGGTCGTGCACGACGGCGGCCTGGTCGGTATGGTCACCGCCGGCGATGTGATGGCGTTCGAAGTGGCACAGGCCGAAGCACAGATCGAGCAACTCGAAAAATACGTCTTCGACGTGCGCTGAACTCAGAGTTCGCGGCGCAGCTGATCGAGATAGCCGCGCATGCAGACCGTGCGCCGGTCGGCTTCAGCCCGGCCGGCCTCGGTCTGCATCGATCCCGCCAGCGTCAGCAACTTCGTATAGAAGTGGTCGACGCTCGACACGCGGTCGTCGGGCGTGCGGTGATCGGCGAACGGGTCGTCCACATCGTACAATGTGCGACCCATCTGCCCGCCCAGCATCAGGCACCGGGCAATGCCGATGGCGCCGATCGCGTCGAGACGGTCCGCATCCTGGACCACGCGCGCCTCAACCGTCGTGGGCGCGATCTTCGCACTGAAGCTGTGCGCGGCAATCGCATGGTGAATCGGCGGCAACAGCGATTCGCTGTAGCCGATGCTGCGCAGGAATTGCGTTGCGGCGTCACCCGCCATCACCGACGCACGTGGTCGATCGAGTGACGTGACTGGCACATGCACACAGTCGTGCAACCACGCGGCGGGCATCACGATGTCGAGCGACGCGCCTTCGATCGCCGCGAGACGTGTCGCCGTCGTGACGACGCGCGCCAGATGCGCCATGTCATGCGCGGCATCTGCGTGTGCTCCGGTTTCGTGCGCGAATGCCTCGACGGCCGCGCGGTGCCCGGCCCATGCCGTGCCGTCGCTCAGAACTTCAACCCGCCGGCTTCGGCGAACTCACGCATCAGCTTTTCCTGCTCCTCGCTGAGATTCTCCGGTACCGTGATCTGCACGTCCACCAGCAGGTCACCGCGCTTCCCTTCCTTCTCGATGCCCTGGCCGCGCACGCGGAATCGCTTGCCGCTTGGCGTGCCGCCGGGAATGCGCAGCGCGACGCGCGTTCCGTCGAGCGTCTTGACCTGAATCTTCGAGCCGAGCGTCGCCTGCGCGATGTTGATCGGTACTTCGAGAATCAGATCGAGCCCGTCACGCGTGTATGCACGATCGGCAACGACCTGAAACGTGATGATCAGGTCGCCCGTCGGACCACCGTTCGCACCTCGCGAGCCCTGCTCCTTCAGGCGCACGCGCGACCCGCTCTCGGCGCCGCTCGGCACGGTGATGTTGACCTTGCGACGCGAACGGACCTGACCGGCACCATTGCAGCCGCCACACTTCTCGCTGGGGATCGTGCCGCGACCGAGACACGCCGGACACGGTCGATTCACTGCGAATCCACCCTGGCCGAAACTGATCGTGCCGCGGCCGTTGCACTCCGCGCACGTCTTGATCGTCGCACCGGGCGCTGCGCCGTTGCCTTTGCAGACCGGGCACTCTTCGACCAGATCGAGTTCCACGGGCACCTTGCCGCCGGTGGCCGCGGTCCGGAACGGGATCTCGACGGTCAGCTCGACATCCTGCCCCCGTTCCGGCGAACGCGCGCCTTTCGCACGGCCGCCGAAGACACTGCCGAACAGATCACCGAGCCCGCCGAGGCCACCGATATCGAAATCGTCGAAGCGCGCGTTGCCGGCGCCGGTCGTATTGGCCGAGGGTGGCGCGCCAGGGCGACGCGCCGAGGTTGACGCATTGCGCCACGCATCGGTGAAGTTGCCCAGCGAGCCGAACTTCCGCATGTCGTCGTACTGCTTGCGCTTCTCGACATCGCCGACGACGGTGTACGCCTCGGAGATCTCCTTGAAGCGTTCGGCAGCCTTCGGATCGGACTTATTGGAATCCGGGTGATACTTTTTCGCCAGTCGGCGATACTGCTTCTTGATCTCGTCCGCCGTGGCGGTGGACGAGACACCGAGTACGGCGTAATAGTCTGCGTTCGTGGGGGCCATGGGCGCGCGTCAGCGCGTGGTGTCGGTCAACCGTTCCACTGCCGCACGACGACACGCGCCGGGCGGAGGAGCATGCCGTTGTACATGTAGCCGACCTGATAGACGGCACCGACCGTATGATCGAGCTCCTTTGTCGCCGCAGGCTGGGTCGTGACGGCTTCATGCTGCGCGGGATCGAACGGCAGGTCGAGTGGATCGAGGACGGTCAGACCGCCGGCGTTCAGTTCCTTGAACACTTTGCGCGCGACCAATGCAGCGCCTTCGACCATCATCGGCACGCTCGCACTCGTCACGTCCACACCGGCGAAGCGGGTGAGGTCGTCGAGCGGATCCATCAGCAACTTCACGAGGTCGGCCTGCGCGCGACCGCGCTCGTCCTGGCGTTCCTTGATCGTGCGCTTGCGGAAATTATCGTATTCGGCAGCGAGCCGGAGGTACTTGTCATTCGCCGCCTCGACCTGCGCGCGAAGTGCCTCCAACTCGACCAGCGCCTCGTCGGCGGAGGCGCCACCTTCGACAGGAGCAGACTGCGGATCGGGAGCGGCGGTGTTCTGTTCCATCAGGGCAAACTCCTATTGGTCAGGCGCACGAAGTCGGCGCAGGCAGGCTCGAGCAAGGATGCAGCAGAACACAGTGCAACCGTCGTTCCGTGCGAGGCTGCCGCTCTGGCAGACCTCGCTCGTGGTCACATCCGGTCCTGCTGCCAAATCTACGCCAGCCGGGGGACATTGTGTCACGATGCCGTTCGCGCCCTCGGCCGGCGGCGATCCCGGTTCAGGCGTCGAGGAGCGCGCGGCGAATGAGATCCATCGCCACCTGCGTCGCGCGATGTCGGATTTCCGCGCGATCACCGATGTAGATCGCGACACGGGCTGTGGTTTCGCCGCGTACGTCGATCGCGATCCAGACGGTCCCGACCGGCTTATCGGGGGTGCCGCCATCCGGCCCCGCAATACCGGTGATGCCGACACCGATCGTCGCGCCGGTCATGCCGCGCACGCCGCGCGCCATCTGCACGGCGACCGGCTCGCTCACCGCTCCATGCGTTGCAATGTCCTCGGCCGACACGCCGAGTTCCTGCTCCTTCACTGTATTGGAGTAGGCAATCACGCCGCCAAGCACCACGCGACTGGAGCCCGGGATCTCCGTCAGTCGCGCACCGAGCAATCCCCCGGTGCAGCTCTCGGCCACCGCGATCGTGTCGCCGCTCGCGACGCACAGATCGAGCACCACCGAGGCCATCGACGCGCCGTCAGTTGCATACGCATGAATGCCGACGGCGTCGCGAATCTGCATCACCGCGGCATCGAGTCGACGGGTGGCTTCCGCCGCCGGATAGCCGCGCGCCGTCACACGCAGATCGACGCCGTCATGTCCTGGCAGATACGCGAGCGGCAACCCCTCGACTTCACGTTTCATCGCGCCGAGCTTTTCGGCCAGCGAGCTTTCCGCGATGCTGGTCGTGCGCACACTGCGCGAGCGCAGCACGGTGCCACGGCTTGTCGACGCGAGCCATGGCACGAGATGCGTGGTCGTCATGTGGCGCATTTCACGGGGCACACCCGGAAACATGATCACCCACTGCCCTCGTTCATTCGTCAGGCGCAGCCCGGGCGCGGTGCCCTGTGCGTTCGTGAGCACTTCGGCGCCATCGGGCACGAGTGCCTGCTGCAAGTTCGATGGCGGCAGCGGACCGCCACGGCCGCGCGACGCCCAGAGCGCATGCAGCGCGTCGACGATCGCGGGGTCCTCGTGCAGTTCGCGACCGAACAGCTTCGCGAGCACAGGGCGCGTCAGATCGTCAGCAGTCGGCCCAAGGCCCCCGGTCGTAATCACTCCACCGGTGCGATCGAGCGCCTGCTGCACCGCATCTGCAATCGCATCGGGATCATCGCCGACCGTGGCACGTCGCGCGATCGCGACACCGATCTCGCCGAGCGCGCGGGCCAGAAATACGGCGTTGGTATCAACGGTCGTGCCGAGCAGGAGTTCATCACCGATGGTGACGATCTCGACGGATTCGATCATGTGTTGTGACCCGGAATGTCAGCCCGCGTGACTGCGCGCAGGGGCCGTGACGATGCTGCCGTAGCGCTGGACGTAGAGTCCGAGCGACCAGAGCGTGAGGCCGACGGCTGCGATCATGCTGAGCGCAGTGACGGCACCGTTGAAATACGCGAAGGCGGACCAGTAGTTGCCGCCCCAGCCATGTTCGCGCGCCAGCGTGGCGGCGAAAAACCAGCAGTACGCCGATCCGATCCAGACACTCTGGAAGGTGGTCTTCCACTTCGCCGGGCCGATGGCGGATATCACGACGCCACGACGCTTCGCGAGTTCGCGGAATCCGGTCATGAACGCTTCGCGGCCAACGACCACCAGCACGACCCAGAGCGGCAGCGAAAGCCACATCTGTGCGAGCAGCGTCGGGAAGCGACCATCCGGTGGCAGCGTTTCAACGGCCGGTCGCAGCATCGGGGCGCCACGCATCAGGAAATACATCGGCACGAAGGTGCCGAGCAGCAGGAGCTTGTCGGCCAGCGGGTCGAGCCACTTGCCGAGGTCTGTGATCAGGTTCTCGCGTCGCGCCAGATAGCCATCGACATAGTCGGTGACGGCCGCGATGATGAAGAGCAGGAATGCAATCGCCCGGACGGTTGACCCGTTCACGAACGGAAGTACCGCCACCAACGGAGTGATGGCGATACGACCGACGGTGAGTGCGTTCGGGAGATTCACGGGACGCCGGTTTCAGCTCGAAGACGCGAGACTCTTGAGGACCAGTTTGCTGACTGCCTTCAACGTATCGAAGACGCCGTCTCCCGCCACTGCCACGGCCTCGACGCTGGGGACACGCTCGATCCACTCGCCGGTGGGCAGCTGCTCGACGAGGAGGCGCGAGGGCGTGTTCGGATCGGCCATCTGACGCTGCCGGGCCGCATCGACGACCTCGAAGCCGGGGTTCAGCATCTGATCCAGCTCGTCGATCGGGGCCGCGTTCGGCAGGTCGCGCTTGTTGTACTGAATCACGAACGGCATGCGCGTGATGTCGTACCCGTACTCGGCCATGTTGTCGTACAGGTTCTGCATCGCCTCGATGTTCGCTTCCTGGCGATCGACCTGCGAGTCGGCGACGAATACCACCCCATCCACGCCCTTGAGAATCAACTTGCGGCTGGCATTGTAATACACCTGGCCGGGCACGGTGTAGAGATGGAAGCGTGTCTTGAAGCCACGAATCGTGCCGAGGTCCACCGGCAGGAAATCGAAGAACAGCGTGCGCTCGTTCTCCGTCGCCAGCGAAATCAGTTTTCCTCGCGTGTCAGGCGCAACGCGCGCATACACATGCTCGAGATTCGTTGTCTTGCCGCCGAGTCCCGGACCGTAGTACACGATCTTGCAGTTGATCTCGCGCGACGCGTAGTTGATGACCGACATGTCGTGGGGGTCGAATTAGCTGAAGAGCCGGTCGATGTCGTCTTCGGCACCGGCAAGCAGATGAGACGCGCCGAACTCCTGGGGGTTGGGATCCAGCGGCTTGGTGAATACCTGATTGAGATCGTTCACGGCGGCCTTCAGACGCAGACGCACCAGCCCGAGTGTCGTCCGCTGATCGAAGAGCACCACGAGAATCAGGCGACGCGCCACATCGGCGACGTACATCGAATCCCGTTCACCCTGGTGAAAGAGCGTGGTGAAATCGGTCTCGCCGATCAGCTTTGCCAGCTGATCGTTGGCACTGAAATCCGCGGCAGCGAGTGTCGCGAATGCGGTGGCGTCAAACTGCGGCTGTTCACCGACGGTCGTTACCAGTTGCCCCGAGCGATCGACCAGCAGCGCACTGCGGCTGTTCGTCTCTGCCAGAAAGTTCGACAGGATGCGCGTGATGGCGTCCGCGTCTTCCTGCGTGAATGACCAATGCGATGCGCGAGACATATCGGCGCTCACGACTCGAGAGCGAGAAGAAATCCATCCAGCGTGCGTTCCGCACGCCGGCGAAGCGTCGGGCGACGCTCCCAACGAATGTAGTCGCGCAGCAATCGCGCGTTTTCGACAGATGGTGATTGTGCAAGCCAACCCAACGCCGCCGCACGCTGGACGGCAGATGCAGCGAAGAGCTGATCGTGTGCCTGGCGCTGCTGCCGACGCCACGCCAATGCACCGACGATCATACCGCCCGCAAAACCGGCGAGCACGAACGGAGCAGCGGTGTGTGGTGATGCTGCACGACGAATGACACGCACCGTCATGCCATCTCCCGTCGCGCGGACAACGCCTGCGCGATCGTGACACCATCGGCATACTCGAGGTCGCCACCAACCGGCAGACCACGAGCAATGCGCGTGATGCGCACGCCGGTCGGCGCGAGTTGGCGTTGCAGATGAATTGCGGTGGCTTCGCCTTCCATCGAGGGGTTGGTCGCGAGAATCACTTCGGTGACTGTGCCTTGCCGTACACGATCGACGAGCGCGGCAATCGTCAGGTCTGCAGGTCCGACGCCATCGAGCGGCGAAATCCGACCTCCGAGGACATGGTACACCCCCCGGAACTCGGCGGCCCGCTCGATCGCGCCAATATCTGCTGCCTCTTCGACTGCGCAGATGGTGTTTCCGTCACGTCGTGGATCGGAGCAGATCGCGCAGCGTGGCGCTTCGGTGAGGTTGAAGCAGATCTCGCACTGCCGAATGCGCTCGGTCAGGCCCACCAGCGCATCGGCCAGCCGGCGGCACTGGGCCGCAGGCTGTTTCAGCAGATGGTAGGTCAACCGGAGCGCCGTCTTGCGACCGATCCCGGGGAGTCGGGCGAGCTCGCTCGCCAACTCGTCAATCGCCGACACGGCTCACATGAAGGGGAGCTTGAGCCCTGGAATGCCCATGCCGCCAGCGAGGCGGCCCATTTCTTCCGCGCCGAGAGCGGTCGCTTTCTGCTGCGCGTCGCCGACGGCCACGGTGATCAGGTCTTCGAGGAGCTCGACGTCGCCTCCGGTGACGAGGCTCGGATCGATCTTGATCCGCTTCACCGTGCCTTTGCCATCCGCCTCGACGGTGACCATGCCGCCGCCAGCAGCACCGTTGACGGTGCGCTTGGCGAGTTCTTCCTGCAGCTCAGCCAGCTTGCCCTGCATCTGCTGGGCCTGCTGGAACATCTTCATGATATCCATCGTCGGGTGGGGCGAGGGAAAGAGGGGTGAAAGCTACGGTCCAAGCCGCTGCTACTCCAACAGTTCGAGATCGAGCGCCTCGACCGCGGCGCCGAGTACGGGATCCTGTCTGGAGAGCGACGCCACGCGTTCCTGCTTCACCCCTTCGGTGGTCAGGCGTTCACGCGACGCTGGCACACCATCAGCCGGCGGCTTCACCTGCACGCGGGTGATGGCCGGCATCACATCGCGAAGGGCGTCCGTGACCTGCGTCAGCCCGTCGGTGACGACCGGATAGTCGCCCGGGTCATCACACTCCAGCGTCAGCAGGCCACCGGACGTGACGGCTGTCGGCTGCACGCGCTCCAACAGCGCAGCCAGCATTCCACGTCCCTGCCCCTTGAGTGCCGAGATGACGACGTCCCAGTCATCGACGATGCGATGGAGCTCTGGGATCGGCGCGCCACCCGTCGG